>NZ_JBCGFD010000001.1:0-887683 GCF_038739755.1 Aeromonas sp. SE22 | reverse complement strand
TAAGACCCGCCAGCGCCGAGAGCGCGCCGCACAGACCATACACCGCCAGCTTCACCCGATCCACATTGATACCGGAGAGACGGGTGGCAGACTCGTTACCGCCCAGGGCGTAGATGTAGCGACCGAGACGGGTGTGGTTGAGCATGAACCAGGCGAGCAGGAAGACGATGGCCATCAGCCAGATGGGCACCGGCAGACCGAGCAGATAGCCGGTACCCAGCCAGGCGAAGTGGTCGGCGCCATCACTGAAACCGGTGGAGATGGGGCGACCCTCGGTATAGACCATGGTGATGCCGCGCAGAGCGGTCATGGTGACCAGGGTGGCGATAAATGCCTGCACCTTGCCCTTGGCAATGATGAGGCCGCTGACGCCGCCCAGCAGGGCGCCGGCCCCCAGGGTGAGGGGCACCACCAGCCAGATCGGCAGCTCCATCGCCACCATAGTGGCCGCCAGCGCACCGCACAGGGCCAGCACAGAGCCAACCGACAGATCGATACCGGCGGTGAGGATAACCAGCGTCATGCCGACTGCCATGATGGCGTTGACCGAGGTCTGGCGCAGGATGTTGAGCAGGTTGTCGACGCTGAAGAAGTTGGGATTGAGCGCGGAGACGACACCAATCAGCACCAGCAGGGCGACCAGGGATTTGTTCTCGATCCACCAGGCCTTGTTCATGATGCCGCGGCGGGGAAAGGTTTGGGTTGTCATTGTGCTGCCTCTTGCTCTGCTTGCCACTGTTTACCGACTGCCGCCGCCATCAGCTTCTCCTGATTGGCATCGCGGGTGTTGAACTCTGCGCTGATGCGCCCTTCGTGCATCACCATGATGCGATCGCTCATGCCGAGCACTTCCGGCATCTCGGAGGAGACCAGAATGATGCTCATCCCCTCCTTCTTGAACTGGTTGATCAGCTGATAAATTTCCTTCTTCGCCCCCACGTCGACGCCGCGGGTCGGCTCGTCGAGGATCAGCACCTTGGGCCGGGTCAGCAGCCCCTTGGCGATGGCCACCTTCTGCTGGTTGCCGCCGGAGAGCAGCTTTATCAGCTGATCCTGACTCGGGGTCTTGATGTTGAACAGGCGCACATAGTCGCTCACCGCCTGCCGTTCGGCCTTGCCGTCAATCTTGCCGTTGCTGATGAACTCGTCGAGGGCGCACAGACTCATGTTTTCGCGCACCGACAGCTCCAGCACCAGCCCATCACCCTTGCGATCCTCGGAGATATAGGCGATGCCAGCGGCCAGGCCATCGGCCGGACTGGTTGGCACCAGCGCGTGGCCATCGACCGTGATTTCGCCGCTGCTGACGGGGCTTGCGCCGTAGATAAGCTTCATCAGCTCGGTACGGCCGGAGCCCATCAGGCCGCTAAAGCCCAGAATTTCCCCCTGACGCAGGGAGAAGCTCACCCCGCGCACGCCGGGACCGGCCAGATCTTTCACCTGCAGGCTGACAGGGCCAAGCTCGCGCTCAAGGCGCGGGTACTGCTCTTCCAGCCGGCGGCCCACCATCATCTCGATGATCTTGTCTTCATCCAGATCGCTCACCGCCTTCTCGCCAATCCACTTGCCATCGCGCAGCACAGTGACCCGATCGCAGATCTCGAAGATCTCCTTGAGGCGGTGGGAGATATAGACGATGCCGCAACCCTGCTCACGCAGCTCGCGGATAACCTTGAACAGCTGCTCGGTCTCGGTATCGGTCAGCGCATCGGTCGGTTCATCCATGATGATGACGCTGGCATCGAACGACAGCGCCTTGGCGATCTCCACCATCTGCTGTTCGCCGATGGAGAGATCCCCGAGTCGGGTATCCGGCCCATGCTTGACGCCAAGTCGCGCCAGCAGGCCGCTCGCCCGCTCGCGCAGCTGTTTGTGGTCGATGCTGCCAAAACGGGTGCGCGGTTCGCGACCGAGGAAGATGTTAGCGGCAATCGACAACTCCGGCAGCAGGTTCAGCTCCTGATGGATGATGCTGATCCCCTGATCCTGAGAGTCGCGCGGCCCCTTGAAGTGAACCGGTTGACCGCGATAGCTGACGCTGCCCGTATCGGCCTGATAGATGCCGGTCAGCACCTTCATCAGGGTGGATTTGCCGGCGCCATTTTCACCGAGCAGGGCCATCACCTGGCCCGGATAGACCCGCAGACCCGCTTCATCGAGGGCGCGTACACCGGGGAAGGTCTTGACGATCCCGGTCAGCTCCAGAATGGGTGAGAGGGGGGAGGTTGTGCTCATTTGCAGCTTCCTTGAAGAGGCCTTCTTTGAAGAGTGTCAGAACGCCACACCGGCGCAGAGGATCAGGTTGGCGTAGGGAGTCACCTCGCCGCTGCGCACGATTGCCTTGCTCTGGCGGGAGCGGGTTTTGAACTCCTCGTGCAGGCAGTATTCGATGGCGATGGGTTTGCCCTGGGCGGCTGCGTGGGCCTCAAGCTGATCGACCAGTGCCTGATGGGCGGTGGGGCTGATCTGCTTGATCTCGCTCGCCATGATCACCTTCTCCACCACCAGATCGGTGAGCAGGGCGCTCAGCACGGTTTCGAGGCTGGGGGTGCCCGCCATCAACGCCAGATCGATCCGCTCCGGGCCTGCCGGAATGGGCAGCCCCGCATCGCAGACGGTGATCTCGTCGGTGTGACCCATCTGTGCCACCAGAGCACTCAGGGGAGCATTGAGCAGTACGCCTCGTTTCATACAGCACCTCATCAGGCTTTCGCCATCGCAGTTTCTTATCAGGCAACCGGTTACGCAACCGATTGCGTTATGGCGCAAAGATAGGCTTTTTAGGATGGAAGGGCTACGGCAAAACCACGGAAATGTGAAAACGATCTCAAAGGCGGGGGAGGAGAGAGAAAGAAGGGTGCCAGCAGAGCCTCGGCACCCTTTCTATTGATTTTTTACTTAGTTGGAGAGGGCTTTGGTGACGGCCGGACGGGTTAGCATTCGGCGATAATGATCGGCCACTTTGGGGAATTCACTGATCTCGACCCCATCGCTTTTCAGCCAGCCCGCGACCACGAACAGATAGATGTCCGCCACGCTGAACTGCTCGCCGAGTACCCAGGGGCCTGCCAGATAGTGCTGCTCAATCTGGGCAAAGCCATCGCGCATATTGCTGGCGACTTTCTGCTGCATGGCGGCAATGGCCTGCTCGTCATCGGCCCAGCGGCTGCCACGGCGACCGTGGGCGTGGGAGACATGCACGGTGGAGGCGAGGAAACTGTTGACCTCCTGCATGCGGGCCAGCAGGAACGGGTTGTCCAGCGGTGCCAGCTTGGCTGCGGGGAAGCGCTGCGCCACATAGAGCAGCAGGGCCGGGGTCTCGGTCAGGGTGCCCTGCTCGGTGATCAGGGCCGGTACCCGCCCTTTGGGGTTGATGGCGAGGTATTCGGGCGAACGCTGCTCACCTGCAGCCAGATTGAGCTGGCGGGCAGTAAATGGGGCGCCGGTTTCCAGCAGTGCGATTTGGACAGCCACGGCACAGGAGCCGGGCGCGAAGAAGAGGGTCAGATCGGACATGAATACTCCTGATTGGCTCAGGCCTCCCGCGATATCGGCGAAAAACGTGTTTTCCGTGATACCTCGAGCGGTCATGAAAAAAGAGAGGGGGCAACACTTGCCCCCTCAACCAATCTACACCCCCTGAGGGGGGATGAAAAAGCGCAGAATTAATCGGCCTTGGCCACCATGGCTTTCAACTGCAGGAAGTACTGCTCGTAGAGGCGGGAGGCGTCCCCCACATCGGACTGGAACTCCCCCTTGCGCTTGATCTCGTCGCTCGGGAAGACCATGGGGTTGTTGCGAAACGCCGGGGTGAGCAGGGGAATGGCATCCTTGACCGGGGTGGGGTAGCCAATCGCCTCGGCCACCTTGGCGGCCACATCGGGGCGCATCAGGAAGTTGATCAGGGCGTGGGCCTCTTTCACATGCTTGGCCTTGGCCGGGATGGCGAGGTTGTCCATCCAGAGCACGGCGCCTTCTTCGGGGTAGGTCATCTGGATGGAGGGGTATTCGCGCTGGGCACCGTAGGCCGAACCGTTCCACAGCATACCGATATTGACCTCACCGGCGATAAAGGGGTCGGCCGGATTGTCGGAGTTGAACGCCTTGACGTTGGGCATCAGCTTTTTCAGGTATTCGAACGCTTCGGCAATTTGCGCCTTGTCCCGGGTGTTGGGGCTGTAGCCCAGCTGCACCAGCGCGATATGGAACACCTCGCGGGCATCGTCCATCAACAGCAGGCTCTCTTTCCACTCTGGCGCCCAGAGCTGTTTCCAGCTGGTAACGGGTTGCTCGATGATGTCGGTGTTGGTGCCGATGCCGGTTGCGCCCCAGATATAGGGGATGGAGTAGCGGTTGTCCGGGTCGTACTCGTGGTTGAGCAGGGTAGGGTCGAGGTGTTTGAAGTTGGGCAGTTGGGCGCGATCCAGCGGCTGCAACATCCCCTCTTTGGCCATTTTCGAGATGAAGTAGGTGCTGGGCACTACTACGTCATAGCCGTCACCATGGGTTTTCAGCTTGGCGTAGAGGGTCTCGTTGGCTTCGTAGGTGGAGTAGATCACCTTGATGCCGGTCTCTTGCTGGAACTGCTCCAGCAGACCGTCCGGCACATATTCCGACCAGTTGTAGAAGTAGACCACCTTGTCGTCGGCCGCGTGAGCGCTCTGGCTCAGCAGCGGGGTGGTGAGGGTGAGGGCGGCTGCCAGCAGGGCGCCGGCCTTGTGTTGGATTGTCATCAACAACTCCTTGGGGTTATGGGGCCTTGCGGCCCACCGTGACAGAGTTCGCCAACGGTGGCGGGGACGAAATGGGCAGGGTCAACCCTGCCGTTTACGCAGTAACAGTTGCGCCAGCAGCACCATCCCGAGGGAGGCGACCAGCATCAGGGTGGCCAGGGCGTTGACCTCGGGGGAGACCCCCACCTTGACCATGGAGTAGATCTTGAGCGGCAGGATCTCGTAGGCCGGGCCGGTAACAAAGGAGCTCACCACCACGTCGTCCAGCGACAGGGTAAAGGAGAGCAGCCAGCCCGCCATCACAGCCGGCAGGGCCAGCGGCAGTATGATTCGGCGCAGGATGATCCACTCGCCAGCCCCCAGATCCCGCGCCGCCTCCAGCATCCGCACATCAAAACCGCACAGCCGCGAGTAGACGGTGATCACCACGAACGGCAGGCAGAAGGTGATGTGGGCGATCAGCAGCGACCAGAAGCCCAGCGCAATGCCGGTCACCACAAACAGGGTCAGGAGCGAAATTGCCATGACGATATCGGGGGACATCATCACCACGAACAGCATGCCGCTCACGTACTGCTTGCCGCGAAAGCGGTAGCGAAACAGCGCCACGGCGGTGAGGGTGCCGATCAGGGTGGCGGCAGTGGCGGTGAGGGCGGCGATGGTCAGGGAGTGTTGGGCCGCCTGCATCAGGCTGGCGCTGGCAAACAGCTTCTCATACCAGCTCAGGGTAAAGCCGCGCCAGTCGATGCCATATTTCGACAGGTTGAAGGAGTTGGCGATCAGCACCCCGATGGGCACATAGAGATAGCCAAACACCAGCAGCAGAAACAGAGCTTTCAGTGCGCGCATCATGCCAGCTCCCCCTTCTTGCTGAGCAGCTTGCCTGCCCGCCAGTAGCAGTAGACCAAGAGCGCCATCAGCACCGTCAGCATCACGCTGATGGCGGCGCCAAAGGGCCAGTCACGGCTGTTGAGAAACTGGGTCTTGATCAGGTTGCCGATCAGCAGGTGCTTGGCGCCACCCAGCAAGTCGGAGACGTAGAACATCCCCATGGCGGGCAGGAACACCAGCAGACAACCGGCGATGATGCCGGGCAGGGTGAGCGGCAGAATGATCCGCACCAGCCGCTGCCAGCCGTTGGCGCCAAGATCACGCGCCGCCTCCAGCAAACGGCCATCCAGCTTCTCGATGCTGGAGTAGAGCGGCAGCACCATAAAGGGGAGCAGCACATAGACCAGCCCGATGATGACGGCCACCTCGGTATACATCATCTGCAGCGGCCGCTCGATAAGCCCCAGATCCAGCAGCCAGCCATTGATCAGCCCCCGGGTGCCGAGCAGCACTTTCAGCGCATAGGTGCGGATCAGGGAGTTGGTCCAGAACGGTACCACCACCAGAAACAGCTGCAGCGGGCGGATACGCGCTGGCAGATGGGCCAGCAGCCAGGCAAAGGGGTAACCCACCAGCAAGCAGATGGAGGTGGCGAGCAGCGCCAGCCAGAGGGAGTGGAGCAGCACCTCGAAATAGAGCGGGTCCAGCAGGCGGCCATAGTTGCTCAGGGTAAAGAGCGGCGCGATAAGCTCGGACTCGTCACGGGTCAGGAAGCTGACGCCGATGATCATCAGGTTGGGCAGGAAGACGAACAGCGTCAGCCAGCCCAGGATCAGCGCGATGGCCGTGTTGCGAAAGCCGTTGTGGGCAAAGCTGTGCGCTACCCGCAGATTAGTGAGGCTCATAGGGCAGCACCACCTCCCAGCTGTCGACCCAGTGGATCGCCACCTCCTGACCGAGACGGTAGTCAAAGTCGGGGTCATCTTCGTCGAAGAACTCGGAGATAAGCAGCTGTTTGCCACTTTCGAGCTCGATCACCGAATCCAGCGTCGCCCCCTTGTAGTTGCGCTCGCGGATGTTTCCCCGCAGCGCGCCGCTCTGATCGTCATCCTGATCGAGAATGCGCAGATCTTCCGGGCGCAGCAGCACCAGCACCTTGTCGTCTGGCTGGAACGGCAAGGTGGTATGGAGCAGGCATTCGCGCCCCTCTACCTCGGCCTGCCAGATACCGGGCTCGCGCTGATTGATCAGCTTGCCATCCATCACGTTGATCTCGCCGATAAAGCGGGCCACGAACAGATTGGCTGGCGATTCGTAGATATCGCGCGGGGTGCCGCGCTGGATGATCGTGCCGCCCTCCATCACCAGGATGCGATCAGACATGGTGAGCGCCTCTTCCTGATCATGGGTAACGAAGACAAAGGTGATGCCAAGGCGACGCTGCAGCGCCTTGAGTTCGCTCTGCATCTGCTTGCGCAGCTTGTAGTCGAGCGCCGAGAGGGATTCATCGAGCAGCAGCAGGCGGGGCTTGTTGACCACGGCGCGGGCGATGGCGACCCGTTGCTGCTGGCCGCCGGAGAGCTGATCCGGACGGCGGTTGGCCAGCTCGGTGAGCTGCACCATGGCGAGGGTCTCCTCGACCCGCTGGCGGATCTCGCTGGCAGGCACTTTCTGCATCTCGAGGCCAAAGGCGACGTTTTCAAACACCGTCATATGGGGGAAGAGCGCATAGCTCTGGAACACGGTGTTGATGTGCCTGTGTTCGGCGGGGATATGGGTGATCTCGTCACCGGCCAGATGGATGGTGCCACCGTCGACCGATTCGAGCCCGGCCAGCAGGCGCAGCAAGGTGGTCTTGCCGCAGCCGGAGGGGCCCAGCAAGGTGAGAAACTCACCGTCATAGATCTCAAGGTCAAGGTCGCTCAATATCGCCTTGCCGTCATAAAGTTTGCTGATCTTGTTCAGCGCGACAATTACCTGTGGATTGTTCATCATCCGCCAGTCTCACCCCAGCCAGTGGCCATCATGTTGAAAGAGGGCCGCATTCTATGCAGCCAATCCATGAAATTAAAGGCTTTTTGGCCGCAAGTGGTCAGGAAAAACGACTACGAATAGCAGGCCAAGTCGCTATAATGTGCCACCTGATTTGGTCGTTTTCGATGTTGGATAGTCAATTGAGTAACAGAATGCGTATTGGCGGCTCGCTCGAGCAATCTTTGAACAAGGGTTATCGCCTGGACCTGAAAGGGGTCATTCAAGAGGGGTGGCAACAGACCCGCCGTACCGGATTTGGCCTGCTGCTGGCGATTGTCGGTGTCACGGCGATCTGGATCCTGCTCAGCAACATGGTGCTGGTGCCCTATATCGGCGATGACAGCCAGATGAATGTGGCGATGATCCTGAGCCTGCTGATCACCGTCATCATGGCCCCCATGACCAGTGCCCTCGACATGCTCGGTTTGCAGCAGTCGGTCGGGGTGCGCGCCCGGGCGAGCCAGGTGTTCGATTTCTTCCGTCATTTCGTGCGCCTTGGCATGCTGAGTCTGCTCGGCAGTCTGCTCACCAGTCTGTTTGGCCCGCTGTTCGAACTGATTGGGTTGCCGGTGATGTTCTCGTTTATCCCTTCCGCACTGATCGGCATGGGGCTGCTCTTTACCGTGCCGCTGGTGCTGGAGCGCGGCATGACGCCGCCGCAGGCCATTGTGGTCTCGCTCAAGATCTTCTTGCGCGGCTGGCCAAGCCTGGTGCTGTTTCACGGCGTGATGGCTGCGCTCTTCTTTGTAGCCCTGATCCCGATGGGGTTGGGTCTTATCTGGGTGGCACCGCTCTACTTCAACTGCAAGGGGATCCTCTATCGGGATCTCTGCGGGGTGGCGGTAGAGGTTAACGAGGTGGCTGAAGGACCCAACCATTTCAATGCATGATGCAAAAGGACGCTGAATGATCTGTCGATATGGAGTGATCTCTACCGTACGTCGTACCCTGCTGGCCAGCCTGCTGCTGCCGACACTGGCGATGGCCGGGCAACCTGTGCTGGAGCTGCAATATGGCGCCTTCTACAGCCAGATGAAGACCTTCGCCAAGGGCGAGTTTGGCCATGCCAGACTGGGGTTTTATCTGACCGATCCGCAAAATGGCAAGCGCTGTGCGCTCGACTCTGCCCGGGTCTCGACGCAGGACAAGGATGTGAAGGGGGAGGTGACGATCGACAGCGAGCTGCGCTTGCCGTTCGATGACGATCTCAATCTCGACAAGGCGGTGGTTGCGGTCACCCTGAAAGAGCCGCACGCGACCTGCGATATGACGGTGCAGGTGATGGCCGATGCTCCGGCCGTTCCCGACATGCCACTGGCAGAGCTTGCCAAGCGTCAGCAGCAGATGCAGCAGTTGCTGGACAAGATGGCTGGCATGGTCGGCAAGTACTTCTTGCCGAAGATGGAGGGGATCCGGATCGCGCTGGTCGAGCCGCAGGGGACTGCCTACCTTGTCGATGGGGCCCGACAGGAGCCCGTTACGTGGCAGCATGGCCAGTTGCTCTTGAGCAATAAGCAGCTGAGTGCATTTGCGGGTGGTACCCTGCGTCTGCAGGGCGAGGTGCTGCGACTGACCCCCTGGCTGCATAAGGGTTGATGCCAACGCTGCTATCACGTTGGTAACAGGCAGATCAAGAAAGCAAAAAAGGAGCGATTTTATCGCTCCTTTTTTATTGTGTGGCGTTTGCCCTGTGAGCGCGGCTTAGCGCACTTCAATCACATCCAGCATGTCCATCTCGTCGATGTCCAGCAGCGGTGCTTTTGGCATCTCGGGCGGATCAAAGGCCTTGTCACCACCATCGATGATGCCGGAGTCGCGGTTGATGCTCTTGAAGTCAAACAGCTTGTGGTCGAGCAGGTGGCTTGGGATCACGTCCTGAATGGCGGTGAACATGGTCTCGATACGACCCGGGAAGCGGCGATCCCAATCCTGCATCATCTGCTTGATGGCCTGACGCTGCAGATTCTCCTGCGAGCCGCACAGGTTGCACGGAATGATGGGGAATGCTTTGACATCGGCGTAGCGGATCAGGTCCTTCTCTTTGCAGTAGGCAAGCGGGCGGATCACCACGTTCTTGCCATCGTCGCTCACCAGCTTGGGCGGCATGGACTTGAGTTTGCCACCATAGAACATGTTGAGGAACAGGGTTTCGAGGATGTCGTCGCGGTGGTGGCCAAGGGCAATCTTGGTGCAACCCAGCTCCTGGGCGGTGCGGTAGAGAATACCGCGGCGCAGCCGTGAGCAGAGAGAGCAGGTGGTTTTGCCTTCCGGAACCTTCTCCTTGACGATGGAGTAGGTATCTTCCTCGACAATTTTGTACTCGATGCCGAGGGAGTCCAGATACTCGGGCAGCACGTGCTCGGGGAAACCGGGCTGCTTCTGATCCAGGTTGACGGCAACCAGATCGAAATGGATGGGGGCACTGGCTTTGAGGCTCATCAGTATGTCGAGCATACCGAAGCTGTCCTTGCCGCCGGAGAGGCAGACCATGACCTTGTCGCCCTCTTCAATCATGTTGAAGTCGGCAATGGCCTGACCTACGTTGCGCCGCAGGCGCTTTTGCAGTTTGTTGAAACTGTATTTTTCTTTGGCGTTCAGCTCTTCTAGCATGCTCGTAAAACCCGGGACACAAATAAGCGCGTTATTATAGCCATGTCCCGGGGGAGGGCAAGGTGCCAGGCACCTTATGATTGATTGCGACGGCTGTCGACCGGGCAGCTGTAGTCGGCCGGTTTGAGGATCAGCAGGTCGCAGGAGAGGCGGTCGATCACATGCTCGGCGGTATTGCCGAGCAAGGCGGCCGAGAGACCGGTACGGCCGACGCAGCCCATGATCATCAGATTGGCGTCGAGCTCTTCAGCCATGTCTGGCAGCACCTCTTCCGGCAACCCTTCCGCCACTCGGGTCCAGAGATGGCCGATACCGAACTTGTCGGCATGGCTCAGCAGCAGGGTCTCGTGGTGTTTGCGAATAGCCTCGTTGTAGGCGTTGGGATCAAACTCCGGTAGCTCGATGGCCACATTGACCGGGGTACCCGGATAGGTGTTGACCAGATAGAGACTGGAGCCGAGCAGCTCGGCGATATCGCCACCTTCCTGGGTGATCCGCTCGTTGAGCAGCTTCTGATCCGGATCGTCGCTGGAGCAGTTGATGGCTGCGATGATATTGCCGCCCCGTTTCCAGTGCCCCTCTTTTACCAGCAGCACCGGGCAGGGGCATTTGCGCAGCAGATGCCAGTCGGTCGGCGTAAAGATGAAGGTTTGCAGGAAGCTGTGATGATGGGTGGCCTTGACCACCAGATCGTGACGTTGCTCCAGCACCTCCTGAATGACGGATTCGAAGGGCCGGTTGTGCCAGATCACTTTGACCTCGCAAGCGATCCCTTGCGAGCGGTAGGGGGTGAGGATCTCGTCCAGCCACTCTCGCCGTTGGGAGATGACGCCGTTACGCATCTCTTCGCGCTCCTCGACGGAGAGCATGGCGGTCATTTCATACGAGAAGTCATAGATGGTGAGCAGCAGGGTCAGGCGGGCATTGTCGTCCAGCTCGGCGATCTTGACGGCCCGTTCGAGGGCGATTTGACGCTCCTCTTCTGGATTGATAACTACCAGAATATTCTGATATTTGACCATCTTCTCCTCCTTGGAAAAGTCCAATGACGGCAGAATCTTAGTCATTACAGCTTAGCGCAGGAGGAGGGACGCTGGAACGTACCGGATCACATTCCAGAGGAAAGGATCCGGCGGGGAAAGGGGAATAAAAGCGGGGTTGTAAGGAGAAAAATCAGCCGCAGGGCGGACGGGTAGCTCCGGCCATCATGCCCAGCGCGACCTGATCCAGCACGGTAATGTATTTGCCTTTGACGCTGATGAGTCCGGACTTCTGGAAGCGGCCGAGCAGACGGCTGATGGTCTCGACGGTCAGACCCAGATAGTTGCCGATATCGCCACGGGTCATGGCCAGACGGAACTCCTTGGCAGAGAAGCCGCGTTCGGAGAAGCGCACCGATAGGTTGTGCAGGAAGGCGGCGAGGCGCTCTTCTGCATTCTTCTTGGAGAGCAGCAGGATCATCTCCTGATCGCCCATAATTTCGCTGCTCATCAGACGCATGATCTGCTGGCGCAGTTTGGGCATCTTGCCGGAGAGATCATCCAGCACTTCAAAGGGGATCTCGCACACCATGGCCGTTTCCAGCGCCTGAGCGAAGGAGGGATGGGCCTGCTTGTTGATGGCGTCAAACCCGACCAGATCACCAGCCAGGTGGAAGGCGGTGATCTGCTCATCGCCCTGTTCGGTGATGGTGTAGGACTTGATGGTCCCGGAACGAATGGCGTAGAGCGACTTGAACTCATCACCGGCCTTGAACAGCTCCTCACCCTTCTGGATCGGCTTTTTGCGCTCGATGATGCTATCGAGCTGATCAAGCTCGTTGTCGTTCAGGGTGAAGGGGATACAGAGCTGACTGATGCTGCAATCCTGGCAATGAATTGCACAGCCACCGCTCTGGATACGTCTGCCAGGTTTCTTTTCCGGGATCATAGGCTCATACGAATAATTGATTTATATCAAACAAGTTTACCACCAACTCATCCGTTTTGGATAGGGTTTCAAAAGGCAGCTATGCCAACCCACAGGGTATGAACCCCGAACAAAATGAGTAACAGAGCGCCGCCAAGGCGCAAACTGCGCAGGGTTAACCAGTATCTGAGGCGATCGGCAAGGCCCCCCAATGCAAATAAGGTCGGCAGGGTGCCAAGACCAAAAAAGAGCATGATCAGCGCCCCGCCAGCGGCAGAGCCGGCAGCCGCACTCCAGGTCAGCATGGAGTAGACCAGCCCGCAGGGGAGCCAGCCCCAGACCATGCCAAAGGGCAATGCCTGAAGCGGTGAGGTGAAGGGGAGAAACTTGCCGGCAAGGGGTTTGATATGGGGCCAGAGTTTGGCGCCGAGGCGCTCCAGCAGCAGGATCCCCTGCCACCATCCGGCCAGATAGAGACCAAGGGCGATCATCAGCAGCGCGGCTACCAGACGCAGCCCTTCGATGGCATGTTTGCCTGCGCCCAGTTCACTGGTGGTGGCGAGCAGGCCACCCACCAAGGCTCCTGCGATGACATAGCTCAGGATCCGCCCCAGGTTGTAGTTGAGCAGGTAGCCAAGGCGTCCGCTGAAGTGCTGCTTGTCGGCCGGGATGGCCATGGAGAGGGCGGCGGAGACGCCACCGCACATGCCGATGCAGTGAGTCGAGCCTGCTAGTCCTACCAGCAGAGCACCCAGCAGATCAAGGTTGTGAGTCATGGGAGGAGGGCTTCACTACTTTTTGTTGGGGTTCATCTTCATCGAACAGGATGTTGGAACCCTGGCGATCGAGATCTTCAAATTGTTCGGAGCGAATGGCCCAGAAAAAGACCACGCCGGCGATGACGACGAAGAGAATGGCGATGGGGATCAGGACAAAAATTATGTTCATGAGAAGTACCTTGGCATTCATCCGTGGCAAGCGTCCTCCATGGTAACCCCGTTCGGGAGGAGGGCCAGCCGCTATCGGTCAAAAATGTGGCCTGCATCGGAGGCAGGCCACTATTTCAGCTATTTTCTTGCAGTTTGCTTATCTGTTAAGGCGCATCGAGTTGGTCACCACGATGAGTGAACTGAGCGACATGCCCGCGGCTGCCAGATAGGGAGGCAGCCAGCCACAGGCTGCCAGCGGCAGTACCAGCAGGTTGTAACCGATGGACCAGGTAAAGTTCTCGATGATGATCTTGCGGGTACGCAGCGCGAGCCTTCTGGCATCGAGCAGACGACTGAGATCATCGGCCAGAAGAATGGCATCGGCGCTGTTTTTGGCCAGGTCAGTGCCGCCCGCCATGGCAAAGGAGGCGTGCGCTCCGGCCAGCACGGGGGCATCGTTGATACCATCACCCACCATGATGCTGATCTCGCCCTCTGCTTCACGGGCTTTGAGATATGCCAGCTTGCCATCCGGCGTCACCCCCTTGACCAGCTCGTCGACCCCAAGGGTTCGGGCAATCTCGTCAGCCTGGGGAGAGCTGTCACCGGTTAGAATAGTCGTCTGCAAACCGGCAGCCTTGAACGCGTCGATCAACGCTTTGGCATCCTGGCGCAAGGTGTCATCCAGCTCGAAACAGGCGAGCAGTTGCTGTTCGTCGGCAAGGTAGATGGCAAGACCATGCTGGGCGTTATCGTCACTCTCGATACCAAGCCAACTGGCGCTGCCGATACGATAGCGAACACCGTCTACCAGCCCGGTGATGCCGTGACCGATGACTGGTGTGATTTCGCTTGCTTGCAGCAACTGCCCCACTTCATCGGCGGGTAGCCTGAAAGCACGGGCGATGGGGTGCTCGGACTGGGCCTCCAGCGCCCGGGCGATACTCAAGCAGCGGTCTGCATCTAGCGTGCCGAGTACAGTGGTGGCGGACAGGCGGATCTCACCTGTGGTGAGCGTGCCAGTCTTGTCCATCACGATCCGGTTGGCCTTGGTCAATATATCCAGCACATGGCCACGGCGCAGCAGGATGCCGTTGCGGGTCAGATTGGCGGTCGCCGAGGTCAGCGCTGTCGGCGTTGCCAGCGAGAGCGCGCAGGGGCAGGTGGCCACCAGCACGGCCAGCGCGATCCAGAATGCCTGTTCCGGTTGGTGGAAGTGCCAGAAGGTCCAGACTGCCGCGGCAATGATGAGCAGCACCAGAATAAAGTGGCGCGACAGCTGATCCGCCAGCTGGGCGATGGCCGGTTTGTCATCGAGGGCATGATCCTGCAGGCGCATGATCTGGGAGATGCGCGACTCTTCGATGCGGTGGGTCACCCGGATCTGTAGCGGCGCATCGGTATTGATGGTGCCGGCATAGACCAGATCGCCGCGCTGCTTGAACAGCGGCAGCTGCTCGCCGGTCAGCATCGCCTCGTTGAGGCTTGCCTCTCCCGCCACGATGACGCCATCCGCGGGCAGCGTCGCCCCTGCCAGTACCCGCACCCGATCGCCGACCTGCAGGGTCTTGGCTGCTACTTCACGCTCGCCATCTTGGTCGATCAGGGTCGCCATGATGGGCACCAGCCGTGCCAGGTTGGAACTTGATTCGGAGGCTTTGCGCCGGGCCCGCAGCTCAAGAAAACGGCCGAGCAGCAGGAAGAAGACGAACATGGTGATGGAGTCGTAGTAGACCTCACCGGTATTGAACACGGTGGCCCACATTGAGGCGATAAACGCCCCGATCAGTGCCAGCGATACCGAGACATCCATCGACAGATGCCCCTGCTTCAGGCTGCGCCAGGCGTTGATGTAAAAGGGTTGGGCCGAGTAGATCATGATGGGGGTGGAGAGCAGCAGGCTTATCCACTTGAAGTAGACCATGAATTCATCTTCGACGCTGATAAAGAGGTCCATGTAGAGCGCGACGGCGCACATCATCACCTGCATCGACCCCAGCCCCGCCAATGCCAGCCGGAACATGTAGCTGCGCACCTCTTTGGCGTAGAGGGCTTCCTGCTGATGGGTCTGGAAGGGGTAGGCGCGATAGCCAATCTTGGCGAAGCCCTTGAGAATGTCGCTCAGGGAGAGCTGGGCCGGATCCCACTTGATACGGGCGCGATGGGTCGTGGTGTTGACGTTGATGTAGCGCAGACCGCTTAACGTCATCAGATGGCGCTCGATAAGCCAGGCGCAGGCGGCGCAGGTCAATCCCTCTACCGTCAGCTGGATTTCACGCGTTGTCTCGCGACCCGTGCCGCTGTCAGTGACAAACTCCTGCTGCACTTCCGCCAGATCGTAGTGGGTGAGGGCGGCGAGCTCCTCGGGCACCAGTTCCCCCTTGATGCCGGGGGCGGTGCGGTGGTCGTAATAGCTGGCAAGGCCGCACTCCATGATGGTCTCTGCCACGGCCTGACAGCCAGGGCAGCACATGGGCCTGACGATCCCCTTGATCTCGAGGGAATAGCTGCTATTGGCGGGAACCGGCTCGCCACAGTGAAAGCAAGGGGTCATGATTTATGTTCCCCTAAATGCAGAATGCAAGCAGCACGGTTGCTGGCGAGAACCAGCTCGCCACAGTGAGAACAGCCGGTCATGGCTTAGCGTCCTTTCGGATCGAGTTCGACAGGTGCCTGGGTGGGCAATTGTACCGTCTCTTGCAGGCGCCACTCGTGGTTGAACGCATCCACCCGGATGTGCCATTTACCTGTGAGCGGTTTGTCGAAGTGGAGGCGATAGGTGCCGCTCGCATCGGCGGTGATCATGTGTTCGCTGTCCAGTCCCGCCAGAGTGGGGTGGAAGAGCGACAGATAGAGGGCCTGACCCGGCGGGATGTCACCGCTGACGGGCTTGAGGGTGAGCTCGTGGCTGTTGACCTCAAGGGCGAAGCGGATATTGAGGGCCTCGGAGCGATCGAACTTGCTCAGATCCTGATTGATCTCTTTCCCTTGTTTGTAATAGTCCTCGGCCACCAGATTGACCCCATCTTTGCTGGCAATGATGGCGGTAGAGATGCTGCCGACAACGGCGGCAGTGGGGAGGGCGATGATAAACCAGGGCCAGAATTGGCGATACCAAGGTTTGAATACAGGTTGGGTCATGATGCTACTGCCGTGAAACGAATGATTAACGAGTAAGAGGGCTTTTCTGCAACACAAGATAACAAAAAGCCTCGAGGAGTCGAGGCTTTTTGCTGTGTAATCACGTGTTTATCACATGTTACGACTTATGTGAGCGACCTTTATTTAGCAGGCTGATGGGACAGGCTGTAAACGTAGGAAGCCAGCAGGTGTACCTTGTCTTCACCCAGGATGTCTTTCCAGGCCGGCATCACGCCGTGGCGACCGTGGGTGATGGTCTGCACCACCACTTCGCGGGAACCGCCGTAGAGCCAGGTGTTGTTGGTCAGGTCCGGTGCACCAACGGCGATACCGCCCTTGGCATCGGGGCCGTGGCACGCAGCACAGATGGTGAAGCGCGCTTCACCCTTCTTGGCTTCGACCAGATCGACCTTGCGACCGGAGAGGCTCAGCACGTAGGAAGCCACCTCTTGCACACCGTCTTTACCGAGGATTTCACCCCAGGCAGCCATGATACCCTGACGACCGCCCATGATGGTGGTCTTGATTTGATCAGGCTGGCCGCCCCATTGCCATTCGCTGTCGGTCAGGTTCGGGAAACCGCGACCACCGCGGGCATCAGAGCCGTGGCACTGGGAGCAGTTCTGCAGGAACAGACGCTGACCCACTTTCAGGGCTTCCGGATCCTTGGCGATTTCGGTAATGGCGCGGTAGGTCTTGCCATCAGCCTCATAGGTCAGTTCACGGAACTTGGCGCCATAGATCTCGTCAGCCTTGGCGACCTCACGGTCGTACTCCACGGCGCGACCTTCAGCCTTGGCTGATTCGGTTGCCGCTTTGGATTCGGCCAGCGAGCGTACGTCCTGGTTGGAACTTTGCCAGCCCAGCAGGCCTTTGAAGTTGCCAAGACCCGGGAAGGCGACCAGATAGACCAGACCGGTGACGATGAAGAAGAGGAACATGTAGGTCCACCACTTCGGCAACGGGTTGTTGATCTCCTCGATACCATCGAAGGAGTGGCCCATCGGCTTGCCTTCTTCAACGCCCATCTTGTCCTTGAGGCACCACATCAGCAGCAAGAAGCAGCCGAGGATGGTCCCCAGGGTGATGACGGTTACGAAAATACTAAACAGAGTGCTCATTCTTGTTTCGCTCCTGCGTTCTTTTTATCAGCACCGGCTTGCTCATCATCGGCAAACACCAGATTGGCGGCCTCATCAAAAGAGGTCTTGCGGCGTTTGCTGTAGGCCCAGACGATGATGCCAATCATGATGGCCATCAACAGCAGGGTATACAGACCGCGAAATGTGCCGTAATCCATCTCAGGCTCCTTATTTCAGGGCATGGCCCAGTGATTGGAGATAGGCGATGAGGGCTTCCAGCTCGGTCTTGCCTTTAACTGCTTCCCCTGCACCCTGAATATCCGCATCGGTATATGGCACACCGAAGTGATCGCGGAACAGCGCCAGTTTTTTGCCAGTCATTTCGCCGGTCAGCACATTGGTGTCGAGCCAGGGATAGGCAGGCATGTTGGACTCGGGAACCACATCACGCGGGTTGATGAGGTGAGCATGGTGCCATGCATCGGAGTAGCGACCGCCTACGCGGGCCAGATCCGGGCCGGTGCGCTTGGAGCCCCACAGGAAGGGGTGTTCCCACACGCTCTCGCCGGCAACCGAGTAGTGACCGTAACGCTCGGTTTCGGCACGGAACGGACGGATCATCTGGCTATGGCAGTTGGTGCAGCCTTCGCGAATGAAGATATCGCGTCCTTCCATCTGCAGTGCTGTATAGGGCTTGAGGCCCTCAACCGGCTCGGTGGTCTGCTTCTGGAAGAAGAGCGGGGTAATTTCAACCAGGCCCCCCAGGCTGATGGCGAAGATAATGGCCACCACCAGCAGAGGAACGTTCTTTTCAAGGATCTCGTGACGGTTATTGTTGCTCATTCTTGGACCTCTTCAATCATGCTGGCTGGGCGACAGGTTCCAGGGAACCTTTGGGCGCAGTGATGGTGCGATAGGCGTTGTAGGCCAACAGCAGCATACCGGTGACGAAGAAGCAGCCACCCAGGAAGCGCACGAAGTAGAAGGGATAGGAGGCCTGCAGCGCTTCTACGAAGCTGTAGGTCAGGGTGCCGTCTTCGTTGACTGCACGCCACATCAGGCCTTGCATCACGCCGGAAATCCACATCGCAACGATGTAGAGTACGGTGCCCACAGTCGCCAGCCAGAAGTGGACGTTGATGAGCTTGATGCTGTACATGCGGCCCTGACCGAACAGGTTCGGGATCAGGTGATAAACCGCACCGATGGAGACCATGGCTACCCAGCCCAGCGCGCCGGAGTGAACGTGACCTACGGTCCAGTCGGTGTAGTGGGAGAGAGCGTTGACAGTCTTGATCGCCATCATCGGGCCTTCGAAAGTCGACATGCCATAGAACGACAGGGAGACGATCAGGAAGCGCAGGATGGGGTCATAACGCAGCTTGTGCCAGGCACCGGAGAGGGTCATGATGCCGTTGATCATGCCGCCCCAGGAGGGCACGAACAGGATCAGGGACATAACCATGCCGAGGGACTGGGCCCAGTCAGGCAGCGCAGTGTAGTGCAGGTGGTGCGGACCGGCCCAGATATAGAGGGAGATCAGCGCCCAGAAGTGGACGATGGATAGACGGTAGGAGTAAACCGGACGTCCCGCTTGCTTGGGCACGAAGTAGTACATCATCCCGAGGAAGCCTGCTGTCAGCAGGAAGCCTACCGCGTTGTGGCCGTACCACCACTGCACCATGGCGTCCATGGCGCCAGAGTACATGGAGTAGGACTTCATGGCACTGAGCGGCACTTCCATGTTGTTGACGATGTGCAGCACTGCGACCGTGATGATGAAGGCGCCGAAGAACCAGTTCGCCACATAGATGTGGGAAGTGGTGCGCTTCATTAACGTGCCGAAGAAGACAATGGCGTAGGCGACCCACACCACAGTGATGGCCAGGTCAATTGGCCACTCCAGCTCGGCATACTCCTTGGCGGAGGTGTAACCCAGCGGCAGGGAGATGGCAGCCGACAGGATGATTGCTTGCCAGCCCCAGAAGACGAAGGTCGCCAGCGGGCCACCAAACAGCCGGGTTTGGCAGGTGCGCTGAACAACGTAGAACGACGTTGCCATCAGAGCGCTGACGCCAAAAGCAAAGATCACCGCGTTGGTATGGAGGGGCCGCAGACGACTGTAGGTCAGCCACGGAGTGTCGAAGTTAAGAGCAGGCCAGATAAGCTGGGCTGCGATCAGTACGCCAACCGACATGCCGACAATTCCCCAGACAATCGTCATGACGGTAAACTGGCGAACAACGGTGTAGTTGTACTCAGGATGGTTAGTTGTATGGCTCATCGTTATATTCCGCTTCCGATGCTGCTGTTGTTTGGTTTTTTGTCCGGCAAACCGGACGGACTTCATCGCGCTATCTTCAACCACTTGTTAACACCTGTTAACGAAAGGAAAAGTAAAAGATGGCTAAATGAAAACTCCATGGGAATGATACTGAACTGACAGGTAAAATAACAGTATAAACAGTGATATATTTGGCTCCGCCCGGTCTCGTTTACACGCTTGTTTTACCTTGTGCGAGATCAAAAAAAGACCATTTTTATTACATCTTTACAGGGTGTTTTTGATGAAAGAGAGACTGACTGCACAGAAAGTAACGCATCTTGTGCTAGTGCTGGCCGTTCTGGTGGCGCTGGTGAGCTATCGCACCTGGTTTGCAGCCGATAATTCACAAAATTCCGAGCCAAAAAAAGATCAAATTTGTGATCTTTCCCACAGCAGTTGTGACCTATTAATTGGTGAAAAGTCGATGGCAATTGCTATTTCACAATTACCTGTGCGCGCCGAACGCGATTTTATTATTCGATTGGAGGGCGGGGACCCCGGGATTAAACCGATCAAAGCCTGGCTCGAGGGGCGAGATATGTTTATGGGCACCATCCCTGTCAATTTTGAATCAAGTGGCAATGGCTGGCAGGCAAATGCGCTGGTAGGAAGCTGCACATCCCCCATGATGGTCTGGTTGCTCAATATTGAGTGGAGCAATGGCCAGCGCCAGCAGCTGGCACTTTCAGTCGCTCGGGAATAGTGATGTCGTGGCAGGGAAGGGGGACTCTGGAAAAAATATTTGAAATTTTTGTCTCAGAGGTTACCTTCCCTTCAGTCTACAGGGAGTGAAGTGCATTTAATCATGAGTGACAAGAACGCCTTTTATCGTATCCTCAACCGGCAAGCGCAGGCGCTGCTGGAAGGGGAGCCAGATCTGATCGCCAAACTCGCCAACCTCTCCGCCTTGCTCAATCAGGAGTTGACTGGTATCAACTGGGTCGGTTTTTATCTGTTGCAAGGGGATACCCTAGTGCTGGGGCCCTTCCAGGGCAAGCCTGCCTGTGTCCGGATCCCGGTTGGCCGTGGTGTCTGCGGTACGGCTGTTGCCCAGGGCAAGACCCAGTTGGTGGATGATGTACACCAGTTCGAGGGTCATATTGCCTGCGACGGTGCCAGCAACGCTGAAATTGTGATTCCGCTGCGCCGGGGTCACGAGATCATCGGGGTGCTGGATATCGACAGTCCGATTTTTAACCGTTTCGACCAGGAAGACCGGATTGGTCTTGAAGAAACGGTGCAAATTTTGGAAAGCATGCTTTAAGTCATTGCTAGATGGTTCGCAAAAGGCCCCAAGCTCTCTATAATGGGGCCTTTGTTGTGCTCGGGAAGTGCCCGTGCGTTTATTGAAAGCCAAGGTTATACATGGAAAACACTGAGAAGCTGAAGAACAGTAAAGAGATCGTTGCCTACCTGGTCGAGAAATTCCCGGCCTGCTTCGTTGCTGAAGGAGAGGCCAAGCCGCTCAAGATTGGCATCTTCCAGGATTTGGCCGAGCGTCTTGCTGACGATGCCAGAGTCTCCAAGACCATGCTGCGCTCCGCACTGCGTCAATACACCTCCAGCTGGCGCTACCTGCATGGCCTCAAAGCCGGTCAGGCTCGCGTTGATCTGGATGGTAACCCGGGCGAACTGCTGACCGAAGAGCACATCGAGCACGCCAAGCAGGCTCTGAAAGAGAGCAAAGAGCGCGTCTTTGCCAGCCGTCGCACCAATACCAAAGAGAAGGATGAAAAGGCCAAGAAGCCGCGTCGTCCTGCTCCCCGCAAAACCGAAAAAGCTGATGTAGCTGCCAAGCCGAAAGCGCAGGAGAAAGCACCGGTCGCTGAAGCTCCGCTGGTAAAAGTGGATGCCGCTACGCTGAAAGTGGGTCAGGGTGTGCGCGTTGTTATGGGTAAATCCCCGGTTGCGGCCACCATCAAGGAAGTGACCAAAGATGATGTACAGGTCCAACTGCAGACCGGCATGATGCTGCGGGTCAAATCAGAGCACTTGGTTCTCTAAGGAGACAAATGTTGAAGCATGGCGTAATTCGTTTTTCCCTCGTTGCCTGTAGCCTGGCGTTTGTCGGGCTTGCACAGGCCATCGAGCCGGTGCTCAAGGAGAGTGATTTGCCTGTGTTGGCTCAAGAGAGCCAACATGCTACAGCCAGCAAGCGAATTACCAATCTGTTTACCCGCTCGCACTACAAACAGTTCAAGCTGGATGATGCCTTCTCCTCCGTGATTTTCGACAAGTATCTGGAGAACCTGGATTACAGCCGCAATCTGTTTTTGGCCTCTGATATCAGCCGTTTTGAAAAGTACCGTAACGGTTTTGACACCGACCTTGAAAGAGGCCGTCTGGCGCCCGCCTACGAGATGTTCAACCTGAGTCAGCAGCGACGTTATGAGCGGTACGAATACGCCCTCAAACTGCTCGATACTCCTTTTGATTTCACCCAGAACGACAACTATGTGTTTGATCGGGAAGGGGCGGCTTGGCCAAAAGATGAGGCTGAACTCAATGAGTTGTGGCGTCAGCGGGTCAAGTTCGATGCCCTGAGCCTCAAGCTCAGCGGCAAGGAGTGGCCCGAGATCAAGGAGCTGCTTGGCAAGCGTTACAACAACGCCATCAAGCGGATGTCCCAGACCGAGAGCGAGGATGTGTTCCAACTCTTCATGAACTCCTTTGCTCGTGCCATCGAACCGCACACCAGTTATCTCTCTCCGCGCAGTGCCGATCGTTTCAATACCGAGATGAACCTCTCACTCGAGGGGATTGGTGCCGTGTTGCAGGCAGAGGATGATTTCACCGTCATTCGCTCGCTGGTTCCCGGCGGCCCGGCTGCCAAGTCCAACCGCCTCAAGCCCGATGACAAGATCACCGGGGTAGGGCAGGACGATGGCAAGATTGTCGATGTCATCGGCTGGCGTCTTGATGACGTGGTCGAGCTCATCAAGGGGCCCAAGGGGAGCAAGGTCAAGCTGGAGATCCAGCGTGGCAAGGGGGCTACCGCCAAGACCGAGCTGATCGATCTGACCCGCGACAAGGTGCGCCTCGAAGATCGCGCGGCCAAGTCCAAGGTGATCACGGCTGAAGGCAAGAAGATCGGTGTCATCGAGATCCCGAGCTTCTACGTCAATCTGCATGATGACGTGATCAAGGAGCTCTCCACCCTCAACAAGCAGAAGATCGACGGTCTGATCATCGATCTGCGCGGTAACGGTGGTGGAGCCCTGACCGAAGCGTCTGCCCTGAGCGGCCTCTTCTTCGGCAGTGGCCCGGTGGTTCAGATCCGTGATCACATGGGTCGTATCACGGTCAACGGCGACGATGATGGCAACGTCTATTACGGCGGCCCCATGACTGTGCTGATCGACCGTTACAGCGCGTCGGCTTCCGAGATCTTTGCGGCAGCCATGCAGGATTACGGCCGTGCCCTGATCTTGGGTGAAAACTCGTTCGGCAAGGGGACGGTGCAGCAGCATCGCAGCCTCGCCAAGGTCTACGACTTCTACGAGCAGCCGCTGGGTCACGTGCAGTACACCATCGCCAAGTTCTACCGGATCAACGGTGGCAGTACCCAGAACAAGGGGGTTGCACCGGATATCAGCTTCCCGACACCGGTTGCACCGGAAGAGACGGGTGAGAGCCGCGAGTTCAATGCTCTGCCTTGGGACAAGATCGCGTCGGCCAAGTATGACAAGCTCGGCAACTTTGCCAGCCTGCTGCCCAAGCTGAAGTCGGCCCACGATGCCCGCAACGCCAAGGATCCCGAGTTTGCCTACGTGATGCAGGACATTGCCGACTACAAGGAGGAGAAAGACAAGAAGTCAGTCTCCCTCAATGAAGCGGTACGTCTGGCAGAGCAGGCCAAGCAGGATGAGAAAGCGCTCAAGCGTACCAATGAGCGACTGGCTCGCCTTGGCAAACCACCGGTGAAGAGCCTGGATGAACTGTCTGCCGATTTTGAGGCTCCTGATGAATATCTGGTCGAAGCGGCCAATATTACGGCAGATCTGGCCAAGACCGGCAAACGCAGCTGATCTGACTGAGATAACGAGCAAGGGCGACGCAAGTCGCCCTTTCTTTTTGTCTGCTGCAAATTGTTTGACCCTGCCAGTTGGTTGTGACAGCCTCTTTCTCGCCTTTAACAAGCGTGGAAGCAGACAATAATGAACGATCACTCCCAGGCCATGACGGCCAAATATCGTCAGGACTATCAGGCACCGCTCTACTGGATCGACACCATCGACCTCGATTTCCAGCTGCAGGAGCCACAGACCCGGGTCACCGCCATTACCCGCATCCGCCGTAACGGCGAGCACAATGCGCCGCTGGTACTGGATGGTGAGCAACTGACGCCAGAGAGCATCGCCATCGATGGCATCCCCTGCGAACATTACGAGCAGGGCGAGAGCTCCCTGACCATCTTCAATCTGCCCGCCGAGTGCGTGCTGACCATCGTCACCCTGCTGGATCCGGCTGCCAACACTGCGCTGGAAGGGCTCTACAAATCGGGTGATGCCTACTGTACCCAGTGTGAAGCGGAGGGCTTTCGCCGCATTACCTACTATCTGGATCGCCCCGACATTCTGGCGCGCTACAGCACCCGCATCACCGCCAACAAAGCCAAATATCCCTTCCTGCTCTCCAACGGCAACAAGGTAGATAGCGGCGATCTGGGCGACGGCCGCCATTTCGTTCAGTGGCAGGATCCGTTCCCCAAGCCCAGCTACCTGTTTGCCCTGGTGGCCGGTGATTTCGACGTGGAGCGTAACCATTACGTCACCAAAAGCGGTCGCAAGGTGGCTCTCGAGATCTTCGTCGACAAAGGCAATCTGGATCGCGCCGGTTTCGCCATGGAGAGCCTCATCAACTCCATGCGCTGGGACGAGCAGCGCTTTGGCCTCGAGTATGATCTCGACATCTACATGATCGTTGCGGTGGACTTCTTCAACATGGGCGCCATGGAGAACAAGGGGCTGAATATCTTCAACTCCCGTTTCGTACTGGCCAACCCGGCGACCGCCACCGACAACGACTACAACGATATCGAACGGGTGATCGGTCACGAATATTTCCATAACTGGACCGGCAATCGCGTCACTTGCCGCGACTGGTTCCAGCTCAGTCTGAAAGAGGGGCTGACGGTGTTCCGGGATCAGGAGTTCTCCTCCGATCTGGGCTCTCGTGGCGTCAACCGCATCGACAACGTGCGCACCATGCGCGGGCCGCAGTTTGCCGAAGATGCGGGTCCCATGGCGCACCCCATCCGTCCGGATGTGGTGATCGAGATGAACAACTTCTACACCCTGACCGTCTATGAGAAAGGGTCGGAAGTGATCCGCATGATGCACACTCTGCTGGGTGAGACCGCCTTCCAGGCGGGTATGCGCCTCTACTTCGAGCGTCATGATGGCTCGGCGGCCACCTGCGATGATTTCGTGCAGGCAATGGAGGATGCCTCCGGGGTTGATCTCGGCCGTTTCCGCCGCTGGTACAGCCAGTCCGGCACCCCCGAGCTGACCGTGACCGACGAGTACGATGCCGCGAGCGGTGTTTACCGTCTGCACGTGAGCCAGCACACCCCGCCGACTCAGGATCAACCGCAAAAGCTGCCGCTGCACATTCCGCTCGATATCGAACTCTATAACGAGCAGGGCACCGTTATTGCGCTGCAGTATCAGGGCAAGGCTATCGGCAACGTGCTCGACGTGCTGGAAGCAGAGCAGACCTTCGTGTTCGATCAGGTGCCGGTCAAGCCGGTTCCCTCCCTGCTGCGGGACTTCTCCGCGCCGGTCAAGCTGCATTTTGATTACAGCGATGAGGCGCTGGCCTTCCTGATGCGCCATGCCCGCAACGAATTTGCCCGCTGGGATGCGGCGCAGATGCTGATCAACAAGGCGGTTATCGACGGGGTAGCCCGGGTGCAGCATGGACAGGGGGTTGAGCTCTCCCAAACCCTGCTGGCAGCCTTTATCGCCATTCTGGAAGATGCCGAACTCGATCCGGCGCTCAAGGCGGAGATCCTGACCCTGCCGGGTGAGGCGACCCTGGCCGAACTGTTTGAGGTGGCGGATATCGATGCCATCCATCAGGTGCGCAACGAGATCACCACCTCGCTGGCGCAAGCCTTTGGCGACCAGCTGCTGGTGACCTACGAGAGCCTTCATCTGCCGGGTTATCAGGTGGTGCATGCCGATATGGCCAAACGCGCGCTCAAGAGCGTGGTGCTCGGCTATCTGGCGGCCCTCGATGCCGGCAGTGCCGACCTGCTGGTGCGCCAACAATATGCCGCTGCGGACAACATGACCGACACTCTGGCGGCGTTGCAGGTAGCAAACAGCTATCTGTTGCCGTGCCGCTCCGAGCTGCTTGCCGATTTCGAAGGCAAGTGGGCCAGGGATGGTCTGGTGCTGGATAACTGGCTGCGTCTGGTGGGTAGCAAGCCGGCGGAAGATGTGCTGAGCGAGGTGCAGCAGGCGATGGCTCACCCGACCTTCAGCATTCGCAACCCGAACCGTCTGCGTGCACTGGTCGGCAGCTTTGCCATGAACAACCAGGTGCAGTTCCACGCCATCGATGGTCGCGGCTATCGCTTCCTGACCGATCTGCTGATCGAGCTCAACGAGGTCAACCCACAGGTCGCTTCCCGCCTCATCACCCCGCTTATCCAGTTCAAGCGGCTCGATGAGGGGCGCAAGGGGCTGATCCGTACCGAGCTGACCCGCCTGGCCAACCTTGAGGGGTTGGCGCGGGATCTGTTCGAAAAAGTGAGCAAGGCGCTGCAGTAGTAACATTGACGGGGCAGGGGAGTGTCATCCTTTGCCCCGTTTTTTGACCCTCTCTGCTTGCCAGCGGAGTAAAAAAGGCATTTTTCGGGAGTAAACGTGAAGCAATTTACCTTTCGGCTGTCGCTGAGCAGTGACGAGGTGATGTTGATGTATCAGGGGCACGCCAGACGGCTGGTAGTGCGCAGTGAACAGGGGCTGACCATCGAGCTTGGCATCGATAAAATCCGGCCTTTTGTCGCTATCAGCGGGGTACATGGCTATTTTCGCCTCAAAACGCAGGACGATTATCGCTTTATCAGCCTCGAACGCATAAGTTAACAAAAAACGAACAGTTTACCGACTGATTATCTGATTATGCTCACTATCTATCCGGAAAAGTGGCACAAAGGCAGTGGGAATTTCTGTTTTTTTGCCTGTTGGCAAAATATCTCACAGTTTAAGCCGTGATCTGTACCTTGTTTTTAACAGTTCGTTAGCATCTTCTCTCGCCTTCCTTGATCCAAGCCATTACACTTCGCAACAACTCTGCACCAGCGGGTAACCAGGGTGGTTGCCTCTGCGTCGGTGGTTAATGTCGTCCGATAAGGAATATAAAAATGGCATTGAAAGACGCCCCTACCTCAGTTCTGCTCGAAAACGTTCTCGGCCTGATCCATCAAAAACTGCCCAAGAAGAGTGCCTCTCTGGTCGAATGCTTCGTGGCCAAGTTTTACGGCAACATGGCGAGCTCCGACATGCATGATCGCAACGACAGCGATCTCTATGGCGCGGCGCTTAGCCTCTGGAATGCCCTCAATCAGCGTAGCGGCACCGAACCCTATATCCGGGTCTACAACCCCGAGCTGACTCGCCATGGCTGGCAGTCCCCCCACACTATCGTCGAGGTGATCCTGCAGGATTCCCCCTTCCTGGTGGACTCCATCCGGATGGCGCTCAAGCGTCTCAATATCACCGCCCACATGATGCTGCACCAGCCGCTGCACCTGATCCGCGGCGCAGAGGGCAAGATCAGCGCCATTCTGGATCTCGACAATACCGACGGGCAGACATCGGTCGAAACCGCCTTTCTCATCGAAATCGATCACCTTACCAGCGAAGCGCAGATGGAAGCGCTGGCAGCCGAGCTAAAATCCGTGGCTGGCGAAGTTGCGCTGGCGGTCGGTGACTGGCAGCCGATGCTGGCCAAGCTCAATGAAATTATCGACGAGCTGCCAAAGCGCAACCATCCGGTGAGTCAGGAGGAGGTCAACTCCTGCATCGCGTTTCTCAAATGGGTAGCGGCCCATAACTTCACCCTGATGGGCTATCGCCGCTACGACGTCAAGGCGGTGGAGGGGGATCACGAGATCCTGCCGCAGGCGAACTCCAGCCTCGGGCTGATGAAGAACTCCATCAAGGATGAGGGACAGCGTCTTGGCAATATGCCGGCCAGTGCCCGTCACGCCGCCCTAAGTCAGGATCTGCTGATCCTCACCAAATCCAACAGCAAATCCCGTGTTCATCGCCCGGCCTATGTGGATTACATCGGCATCAAGCGCTTCGACGAGCATGGCAAGGTGGTGGGGGAAGATCGCTTTATCGGTCTGTATGCCTCCTCCATCTACAACACCAGTGCAACCCAGATCCCGCTCATCAGCCACCGTCTCGAGCGCATCATGGCCTCCTCCGGCCATGAGAAGGGCTCCCACGCCTACAAGGCGCTGCTGAACGTGCTGGAAACCTACCCCCGTGACGAGCTGATCCAGGCCCGTGAAGAGGAGCTGCTGGCTACCGGTCTGGGTGTGCTGGAGATGCAGGAGCGGGACATGCTGCGCCTGTTCGTGCGCCGCGATGTCTATGGTCGCTTCTTCTCCTGCATGGTTTATGTCACCAAGGAGCGCTACAACACCGCGCTGCGGATCAAGACCCAGCAGATCCTGCAACAGTATTTCGGCAGCAGCGAAGAGGTGGAGTTCAACGTCTACTTCACCGAGGGCGTGCTGGCACGGACTCACTACATAGTGCGGGTTAACAACAACAACGTGGATGTGGATGTGAACGAAGTACAGAACAACCTGATTGAAGCGGCCCGCAGCTGGGACGACAGACTCGACTCCGTGCTGCTCTCCCACTATGGCGAAGCGCGCGGCAACGAACTGCGCCGTCGTTTCAGCACCGCCTTCCCCCGCGCTTACAAGGAAGATGTGCTGCCGGGCTCTGCCGTGGCCGACATCATGGCGCTCGATAACCTGAGTGAAGCCGAGCCACTCGGCATGCTGTTCTACCGCGCTCAGGAAGAGGAGAACGATCGCCGGGTACGCCTCAAGCTGTTCCACCGCACCGAACCTATCCACCTCTCCGACGTCTTGCCGATGCTGGAGAACATGGGTCTGCGGGTTATTGGCGAGACCCCCTATCAGGTGCGTACTCCGGCGGGCGAGCTGTTCTGGATCCTCGATTTCTCCATGCTGTTGCACAGCGATCAGCCGTTCGATCTGGAGCAGAGCCAGCAGCGCTTCCAGGAAGCCTTCGCTGCCATCTGGAACAAGCAGCTGGAAGATGATGGCTTCAACCGACTGGTGCTGGGTGCAGGTCTCACTGGCCGCCAGGTCTCGGTGCTGCGCGCCTATGCCAAATACATGCGCCAGACTGGAGTCTCCTTCAGCCAGTCCTATATCGAAGAGACCCTGACCCGCTATCCCGATATCGCCGGCCTGCTGTTTGGACTGTTCGAGCAGCGTCTCAATCCGGCCATGCCCCGCCATGCGGAAACCGGGGCCAGACTGCACGAGGAACTTGCCGCCAAGCTGGATCAGGTGGCCAACCTCGATGACGATCGTATCATTCGCCGCTACGTGGAGATGATCGACGCCACCCTGCGCACCAACTACTACCAGCTGGACAAGGCGGGCAACATCAAGCCCTACATCTCCTTCAAGCTGGCGCCGTCCAGCATCACCGACATGCCGCTGCCGCTGCCCAAGTTCGAAATCTTTGTCTACTCACCGCGGGTGGAGGGGGTACACCTGCGCTGGGGCAAGGTAGCCCGTGGTGGCCTGCGCTGGTCCGATCGCAAAGAAGACTTCCGCACTGAAGTACTGGGTCTGGTCAAAGCCCAGCAGGTGAAGAACACTGTCATCGTGCCGGTGGGGGCCAAGGGCGGCTTCTACTGCAAGCAGATGCCGGCGGGGGCCCCTCGCGCCGTCATTCAGGAAGAGGGCAAGGCCTGCTATCGCCTGTTTATCCGCGGTCTGCTCGATGTGACCGACAACATCATCGCCGGCGAGGTGATCCCGCCCAAGGATGTGGTGCGTCACGACGAGGATGACTACTACCTGGTGGTGGCCGCCGACAAGGGGACGGCCACCTTCTCCGATATCGCCAACGAAATCAGCCTGGAGTACGGCCATTGGCTGGGTGACGCGTTCGCTTCCGGCGGTTCGGTCGGTTATGACCACAAGAAGATGGGCATCACCGCCCGCGGCGCCTGGGAGTCGGTCAAGCGCCACTTCCGCGAGCTGGGTATCAACTGCCAGACCACCGATTTTACCTGCGTCGGGATCGGCGACATGGCGGGCGACGTGTTTGGCAACGGCATGCTGCTCTCCGAGCACACCCGACTGGTTGGCGCGTTCAACCACATGCACATCTTCGTCGACCCCAACCCGGATTCGGCAAAGAGCTTTGTTGAACGCAAGCGTCTGTTCGAGCTGCCGACCTCGACCTGGGATGACTACGACAAGAGCCTGATCTCGGCAGGGGGCGGCATCTTCCTGCGCTCGGCCAAGTCCATCAAGCTCACCCCCGAGATGCAGACCCTGCTCGGTACCGACAAGGCCAACATGGCGCCGAACGAGCTGATCAAGGCACTGCTTTGCCTGAATGTCGACCTGCTGTGGAATGGCGGTATCGGCACCTACGTGAAGAGCGCCCGCGAGAGCGACGCCGAGGTCGGTGATCGCAGCAACGATGCACTGCGGGTCAATGGCCGCGATCTGCGTGCCCGCATCGTGGGTGAAGGCGGCAACCTCGGCTTTACCCAGCTTGGCCGGGTGGAGTACGCCAGTCAGGGCGGTCGCATCAATACCGATTTTACCGACAACGTGGGTGGGGTGGACTGCTCCGACAACGAGGTGAACATCAAGATCCTGCTGAACCAGTTGGTGGCAGCCGGGGATATGACTCTCAAGCAGCGTAACCAGATGCTCTACGAGATGACCGATGATGTGGCGCAGATCGTCATCACCAACGCCTATCGCCAGTCCCAGTCCATCTCGGTCACCAGCTTCCGCGGCTCTGAACAACTCAAAGAGCAGCAGCGCTTTATTCAGGGGCTGGAGCGGGAAGGCAAGCTCGACCGTGCGCTGGAGTTCCTGCCATCCGATGAGGAGCTTTCCGAGCGGATGGCGGCAGGGCAGGGGTTGACCCGACCCGAGCTGGCCGTGCTGGTGGCGTATGGCAAGATGGTACTGAAAGAGCAGCTCAACTGCCCGGAAGTGACCGACGAGCCGTTCCTCGCCAACATGCTGGTCACCAGCTTCCCGCCCAAACTGCAGCAGCAGTTTGGTACGGCACTGGCCCAGCATCCGCTGCGTGGCGAGATCATTGCGACCCGGGTAGCCAACATGCTGGTCAACGACATGGGGCTCAACTTCGCCAGCCGGATGAAGGACGAGACCGGAGCCTCGGTTGCCGAAGTGGCATGCTGCTTTGCCATGGCCCGCGAGGTGTTTGGCATGAATCGGCTGTGGCGCGACATCGAAGGGTGCGACAACCTGGTGGGGGCAGAGACCCAGCTCGAGTTGATGTTCTACAGCCGCCGCATTGTGCGCCGCGCTACCCGCTGGTTCCTGCGCGCCCGCAATCGCAGCTGGAGTATCAGCGAGAACATCGCCTTCTTCCGTCCGGCCTTCGAAACCCTGAGCCAGCACCTCTATGAGGTCATGGATGAGAGCGAAGTAGCCGAACACAAGCTGGCAGTGCAGAAGCTGGTGGAGAAACAGGTGCCGGAGGCCATCGCCCGTCAGGTCGCTCATATGAGCAGCCTCTTCTCGACTCTGGATCTGGCCCAGATTGCCGCGGAGCACAAGACCGACATCCTGCGCGCCGCCAACGTCTACTACCGCCTAGGCGCCAAGCTGGATCTGCACTGGTTCCTCGACCAGATCAACCATCAGCCGGTGGGCAACCACTGGCAGGCGATGGCGCGGGCCTCCTTCCGCGAAGATCTGGACTGGCAGCAGCGCAGTCTCACTTCCGTGGTACTGGAAGGGTGCAAAGATCAGGGAGAATGCGCTACCATACTGGCCGACTGGATTTCGGAGCATGAACAACTCTTGTCCCGTTGGACCCATATGTTGGCCGACTTCAAGACCACCAGCACTCACGAGTTCGCCAAGTTCTCGGTGGCCTTGCGAGAGTTGAACCTGCTCCAGTTGAATTGCCGATCACTGTAATTGCCTGAAAGCATAACAGCGGCATAACACCCAAAGCCCCGGCCAGTTGCCGGGGCTTTCTTTAAGGAGCAAAGATGTTGTACCCCATCGCCAGGCATTTCCTGTTCAAACTCAATCCGGAACAGGCTCACGATCTCTCCATGAAATATTTGCCCCGCCTTCTCGGTACGCCACTCGATTGTTTCTTCCGCCAGAATTTGCCGAAACGCCCCGTCACTGTTATGGGGCTTTCTTTTGCCAATCCGGTGGGGTTGGCGGCCGGTCTGGATAAAGATGGGGAGTGTATTGATGCATTGGGGGCCATGGGATTTGGCTTTATCGAGGTAGGTACCGTTACCCCCAGACCGCAAAGTGGCAATGACAAACCGCGCCTGTTCCGGGTTATTCCGGCAGAGGGGATCATCAACCGGATGGGATTCAACAACAAGGGGGTTGATCATCTGGTCGCGCGGGTCAAAGAGGCCAAATATCAGGGTGTAATTGGCATCAATATCGGCAAAAACAAAGATACCCCCATCGAGCAGGGTAAGGATGATTACCTCTTCTGCATGGACAAGGTGTATGACCATGCCGGTTATATCGCCGTCAATATCTCTTCTCCCAACACCCCGGGTTTGCGTTCACTGCAATATGGCGAGGCGCTCGATGAATTGCTCGCCGCGCTGAAAACCCGCCAGCAGGAACTGGCCGCCCAATATAAAAAATATGTGCCGCTGGCGGTAAAAATTGCGCCGGATTTGAGCTTCGAGGAAATAGATCAGGTGGCCGCTTCGCTGGTACGGAATGGTATCGACGGGGTTATCGCCACCAATACCACCCTCGAGCGCGAGATGATTTACGACATGCCTCATGCCGGTGAAGCAGGTGGCCTGAGTGGTCGTCCGCTGCAGCACAAGAGCACCGAGGTGATCCGTCATCTGGCCAAAGCGCTTGATGGGGCTCTGCCAATTATCGGGGTCGGTGGTATTGATAGTGCCATGGCGGCGCGTGAAAAATTGGCTGCCGGAGCCAGTCTGGTACAAATTTATAGCGGTTTTATTTATAAAGGGCCGGGTCTGGTCAAAGAGATTGTGACCAATATTTAAGAAATAGTTGGGGAGCCCTTTATTTGACGTTGCTGATTTCCTGCATATGGAATAAAGTCAACTGGTAATTATCAAGTAAGGGCTCCCGCATGCTTATCCAACCGACCGATAGCTGGCAATGGCACTATGATGCCCAGAATGACCGTCTGATGTTGGACCTGTCTGATAACATGCTATTTGCCACCGAATATAAAGGGCGGCAATTGGTACCCAGTTCATTTACCACCCAGCCTTTTTGTGTCGATGATGCGGCGCTCTATTATCAATTGATGGATAAAGCGGCAGAACTGGCGTGGAGTATTCCTCATCAGGTTCAGTTGGTGCTTAATGCCATCGCAGTGAGCCGTTTTTATAAACCCCTGATGCCACAAAGCTGGTTTTTTGGTGAACAGCACCCGGTTATATCGCCACAAAGCGGCGATCTGGTCTGGATGAATACGCCCCACGGCAGAGGGGAATTTATGGTCATTGAAGCGGGTGACCAGGCGAGTGTTTGCATGAACCTGACTCAGGATTTTGTACTGACAACCAGCAAAACCTTGTCCCGTTTTGGCGTTATCAAGGTGATGAATAACCGGATGACCCCTCGTATTGTCCTGACCGAGCAATATCGTCAGGTCAGCTGAAAGCGGCGCGCTGTCGCCGCCATTCTCAGTTCCATTTATCTGCCTCTATTTCCTCACAGTGTTACCCCGTCATCTGTTTATATTTCAGTTTCCCCGGAGAGTGATGCCGCCGTTGTTTGGCAAATGGCTTGACTGCGTGTCTGGTAATCGAGACGGGGTGTTGCCCAACGTGGAGTTGAAATAAAAAAGTGGCGGGATTGCCCGCCACTTTGTTTGCATCTGATCCTGTTTTGATCCCGCTTTACACCTTGAAGAAGCGGATCCCCTCGTCGAGCTGCTTGATGATGTCGGTCAGCTGGGAGGCATCGTGGTTGACACTCTCGGCGGCCGAGACGTTTTCCAGCGACATCTGGGTGATCTCCTCGACCGACTGGGCGATCAGCTGGCTGGCTGCCGCCTGCTCATGCAGCATGGAACTGATCTCCTGAATAAGGCCCACTACCTTGCGGGAGCTCTGATCGACCTGCGCCATGGTGTGGCTGGAGTTGTCGGTAGTCTCGCGTACCGTGCCCATGCTGTCGGAGCAGGCGTTCATTCCCTTGACCGCGCCGGTTGCACCCTGCTGGATTGACTGGAGCATCTCGTTGATCTCCTGGGTGGCCTGCGTGGTGCGGGCTGCCAGCGTACGCACCTCATCGGCAACGACCGCAAAGCCGCGGCCCATGTCGCCAGCCCGGGCAGCCTCGATAGCCGCGTTGAGCGCCAGCAGGTTGGTCTGATCGGCGACCCCCTGGATCATCACCGAGATCTGGCTGATGCGAGTGATGTCATCAAACAATCCCTGTACCTGTTTGGCGGAATCGTTGACCGCATTGGTCACGCGCACCACCTCCTGCGACGCCCGCTTGACCTGCTCCTCACCGGCATGAGCGATTTCACCGGACTCCATGACCACGCTGTTGGCCTGATTGGCAAAGGAGGAGAGCTGGGAGACCGAGGTGGTCAGCTCTTCAACCGATGCAGCTGTATTGGCGGTCGCCAGCGACTGTTGCTGGGAGCTGGTGTTGACTTGCTGCGCTGCGGCAACCAGCTGGGAGGAGCTGGCCGTGAGTCCTTCGGCGGCTTGCTGCATGGTGGATACGATGTTGCGCAGGCTGCGGCGGGCGTTGCCCATGGAGATCTGCATCTGGGTGATCTCGTCTTGCCCGTCACGATTATCACTGCCAGTGAGATAACCGGCGGCCAATTGTTTCAATTCTTCCATGATGTTGCCAAGCGGCAGGTTGATGCTCTGGCTAAGCAGCCAGCCAAGCACTACCGAGAGGGCGACTGATATTGTGATGATGGTGTAGGTTGCAGTGGAGATATCGGCAACGATCACGTCGCTATCGTCATAGGCTTGTTTAGCCAGCCCCTGGTTGATATCCACCAGCTTGCTGAGCAGGTCATCAGCGACCTGAAAGGTCGCAGCTGCTTCACCCTTCATCAATTTGACCGCGCCGTCGTTATCATTGGCGTAGCTGGCGGCCATCGCTTTTTTTGCCGCCTCTTTGTAGAGGGACCAGGCGCGATCAAAATCGGCCAGCACCACTTTTTCCGGTTCGGTCAGCTCGGTTGCGCGATATTTGTTGAGCAGCTCGTTCATCTTCTGCTCGTAGCCATCCATTTTACTGGAGATGGCATCCATACCCGGTTTGGTTGGCTCAATCACATAATCAAACAGCGATCGGTTGTGATAAATAGCCTGCATATTGGTGTTGGCAATTTCCTGTATCGGAACCAACATGTTGAGATACATGTCATTCAACATGTCGTTGACGGTCGAGGTATTTTGCTTGCCGTAAAACCCCACCCCGATCAGGAGCAGGTTGACGAGCAAAAAGGCGAGCATCAGCCGCATTTTTATCGATACAAGACGGATCAGATTTATCATATATAGCCTCATGCTGATGTATTTGCATTCCATGCCGAAATTACACGACACCTTAAATTTACGTTATTTTCCCAATCAGGGTTGGTCTGCCGGATAAATAGCGTTTTTTGCCTGCCATTCGCCGAACCAGTGTGCAATCTGTTCAACCGGCAGCGGGCGACTGATGTAATAGCCCTGGGCCAAATCACACCCCAGCAAGGCCAGCTGATCCCAATCCTCTTCGCTCTCAACTCCCTCAGCGACGGTTTTGAGCCCCAGTTTTTGGCTCATCACAATGGCGGAGGTGAGGATGGCCAGCTTCTTGGGGCTGGTATGGGCATCGTGGACAAACTCCTTGTCTATCTTGATTTCGGTAAACGGGCAGCGGGACAGCTGTTTCATCGAGGAGTAGCCGGTGCCGTAATCGTCCATTGCCACACCGAAGCCACGCAGCCGCAGGCGGGCGAGGGTACCGAGCGACACGGCGAGGTTGGACATGAAGGTGGTCTCGGTGACTTCGATGATAATGGCCTGACAGGGCAGGCGATGGCCCTGCACGACCTCCACCATGGTTTCCACCAGCTTGTCGGTCGTCAGTAGCGAGACCGGCAGGTTGATGGAGCAGCTAAGCTGGCCGGTCTGCAGAGTGAGCTTGTTGAGTGCCTCGCAGGTGGCTTGCAGGAAGGCGTAGAAAAAATCGAGTGCCAGCGACCCCTCTTCCAGATGATGAACGAAACAGATCGGAGGCAGGGTGCCATGTTCGGGGTGATGCCAGCGCACCAGCGCCTCAAAGCCATAGAGGCTGGCATCGCTCATGTTGATCTTGGGCTGCAAAAAGGGAACCAGCTGGCCTTGCTCCAGAGCATGGCGGACATCGTCGCTGGTGAAGGTGAGCTGCATCCATTTGTTGTTTTCCCGATGGATCCGCGGATCGCAGTGCTGCAGCATGTTGCGCAGATCCTGGGTTCTGAGCGGTTTGGCCAGTACGCCGATCACCTCCAGCGTGCCGGCATCGGCGATGGAGTGGATCACATCCAGTACATCCCGATCCACGGCGCTCATCACGGCGACAAACATCTGATAGCCGGTGTGCTTCTCCAGCTGGCTGATGAGCTCGACCCCATCCATTCCCGGCATGTTGAGATCGGTCAGCAGCAGATCGACATGCTCCAGTTGCTGCAGCTTGTTGAGGGCATCCTGACCATCGCAGGCGAGATGGATCTGGCCAAAGCCCAGATCTTGCAGCAGACAGGTCACCTCATACTGCTGGGTACGGGAGTCATCGACCACCAGGGCGCTGCGGCCCTGCCATTGTTCTAGGGACATGGTGGTTCCTCTCAATCGGGACGGCCAAGCGTCTGGGTTATCTGGGCAAGGGACATCACTTCATCGATCCCGCCATGGGCGATTGCCTCTTTGGGCATGCCAAAGACCACACAGCTCGCCTCATCCTGCGCGATGGTGCGAGCGCCGGTGTCATGCAATTCGCGCATACCGCGGGCGCCATCATCCCCCATGCCGGTCATGATGACCCCAAGGGCGTTATGACCGGCACTGACCGCCACCGAGCGAAACAGCACATCGACCGAGGGACAGTGACGAGAGACGGGGGGGCCCTCTTTCACCTCAGCCAGATATTGGGTGCCGCTGCGCTGGATCAGCAGATGTTTGCCACCGGGGGCGATCAGCGCCACCCCGGGCAGCAGGCGATCGCCGGTGGCCGCCTCCTTGACTTCGATCTTGGAAAGGCCGTTCAAGCGCTCCGCAAACGAGGCGGTAAAGCGCCCCGGCATATGCTGCACGATGGCGAGCCCCGGGCAGGTGACCGGCAGTCTGGTCAGCAGATACTCAAGGGCCTGGGTGCCGCCGGTGGAGGTGCCAAGGGCGATGATCCGGTCGGTAGTGCGAAATTTGACCCGCTCCGGCGGGGGCGAGAGCATGGCATCGGCGGTGCGCTTGGGAGGGGGAGTAAAACCGGGTTGCTGGTGGTCTGGCAGCAGGTTGCGCAGCTTGGCGTTGACGGCGGTACGGATCTCCTGAATCAACTCGTTGGCCGATTGCTGCAGGAAGCTTTTGATGCCGACCGCGGGCTTGGTGATGATGGAGATGGCTCCGGCAGCCATGGCATCCAGGGTAATGGTGGCCCCCTCTTCGGTCAGTGAGGAGCAGATGATGACCGGCGTTGGGCGTTCGCTCATGATCTTGCGCAGAAAGGTGAGACCATCCATGCGAGGCATTTCGATATCGAGAATGATCACATCCGGCCAGCTCTTCTTCATCTGCTGCATGGCGAAGATGGGATCGAATGCCGCCCCCATCACTTCGATATCGGCGGCCTTGCCCAGCATCTGGGTCAGCACTTCCCGCACCAGTGCCGAGTCGTCAACGATCAATACCCGTATGGTCATGTTTCATCCTTGAAAAGCTGAGGTTGGCAGCGATAGCGCGAAGGGGCCTCCTGCACCAGTGGCAGATCCTGCTGACGGATGATCTCCGAATGGCCGACCAGCAGATAACCACCGGGCCTGAGCAGCTCACACAATTGGGAGAGCACCTGGCCTTTGGTCTCTTCGTTGAAGTAGATAAGCACATTGCGCAAAAAGATGACGTCGAACTCCCGCTCGATAAAGTTGCCACAGGTGAGCAGGTTGAGGTTGGAGAATGACACTTTTCTCGCCAGCTCGGGTCTCACCCGCACCTTACCCGCATATTCGTCGTGACCGCGCTGGAAATAGCGCATCCAGAGGTGGGGCGGGACATGCTGGGCCCGCTCCACGGCATAGATGGCACGTTGGGCAAAGGGGATCACCCGGGTGTTGATGTCGGTGCCGTAGATCCGCCAGCGCTCGTTGATACCGAGCTGTTCGGCCAGCACCATGGCGGCGGAGTAGGCCTCCTCGCCGGTGGAGCAGGCGGCAGACCAGACCCGCAGTGGTTGATGGCGACTAGCGAACAGTTGTTCGGCATGGTGTTTGAGCCAGCTGAAGTGCTGTGCCTCGCGGAAAAAATAGGTTTCGTTGGTAGAGAGCAGGTTGATGGCGAGCTGTCGCTCCTGCACATTCTGTGGCTGGTTGATCCGCTCCCAGTAGCCGTAGTAGCTGGTGAGATTGAGCGCCCGCAGCCGCTTGGCGAGGCGGGATTGCACCAGCGCCCGCTTGCAGGGAGCGAGATCGATGCCGGCGGCGGTGAAGATAAAGCGCCGGAACAGTTCGAACTCTCTTTGGGTGAGCACCGGCCCCTGATCCGGGGTGGTGAGGGATGCCGCCACTAATAGCCCCCTTGCTCGCTGTTGAAGAGCTGGCTGGTGGTGGCCTCGGCCATGGCGCTCAGCTCGGCAATGGAGAGCGCCTTGTGCATGTCGAGCAGAATGGCGAACTGCTGGGCGATGGTGACTACCCCCTGGATGAAGTCGCCGCGAATATGGGCGCCAAAGGTCGGGGCCGGCTCTATGGTGTCGGTGGCAATCTCCAGCACCTCGCAGACGGAGTCGAGCAACATGCCGATCTCCTGCTCTTCGCCATTGCTGTTGGGCAGCGAAAGGATTGCGACACAGGTGGTGGGCTGGATCGGGGTCTGCCCCCGGCCAAAGCGGATCGAGAGGTCGATGACCGGCACCACGGCGCCCCGCAGGTTGATGATCCCCCTGACAAAGCGCGGCATCATGGGCACCGGCGTCATCCCCTCGAACTCGATGATCTCGCGGATGCAGCCGATATCGACCCCGTAGAGCTCCCCTCCCAGCATGAAGGTCACGCAGTGGAAGTGGGAGGTGACAGTATCAGGGGCATGTGTTGTGCGCATTGGGCTGCTCCTAATAGTTGCTGAACTTGCCATCGTCTACTTCCCGCTCCAGATCGTCGTCATGGTGCAGGTGCTGGCTCAGTGTGCTCTTTTTCGGGATAACCGGTCTGGCACTGTAACCGGCAGCATGAAACTGGGTGGGCTGACGGTTGTTGCCGCCGCGCAGGGTGAATTGCTGCATCAGCTCTTGCAGCTGCAAAGCGGTGGAGCTCAGCTCTTCCGAGGTCGAACTGAGCTCCTCGGCCGAGGCGGCAGAGGCCTGCATGCCATCACTGATCTGGGTCACCGCAATATTGATCTGGGAGACGCTGGCTCGCTGCTCACGGGAGGCCGATGCGATCTCCTGCACCAGAGTGGCAGTCTGATCGATCCCCGGCAGCATCTCCCGCAGCAGGGTGCCAGCCTGTTCGGCAACGCTGACCGAGCGGCCAGCCAGCTCGCCAATCTCCTTGGCGGCATTTTGCGAGCGCTCCGCCAGTTTGCGCACCTCGGCCGCCACGGTGGCAAAACCCTTGCCGTGTTCACCGGCGCGGGCCGCCTCAATGGCGGCGTTGATGGCCAGCAGATCGGTCTTGTTGGCGATGTCGTTGATGACGGTGATGCGCGAGGCGATCTCCTTCATGGCGTGAACCATCTCGCCCACCGCCTTGCCGCTTTCGGTGGCACTGCTGGCCGCCTTGGTGGAGATGTTCTCGGTGACCTTGGCATTGTCAGCGTTCTGGCTGACGGTGGCCGCCATCTCCTCGACGGAGGCGCTGGTCTGCTCGACGCTGGAGGCCAGTTCGGAGGAGGTTTGCGACAGCGAGTTGGCGGTGGCGGCGACCTGTTCAGAAGCCGAGCCGATGGCTTCCGACATGGCACCCACCTCGTTGAGAATATCGGAGAGGCGATGGGCCATGCTCTTGATGGCAAAGAGCAGGCTGCTGCTGTCATCGCTGCGCAGCTTGACCGGAGTCGAGAGATCCCCGGCGGCGACACGGGAAACCACCTGCACGGTATAGGAGGGATCGCCACCCAGCTGACGCAGGATGCTGCGGGTGACCAGCATGGCCAGAACCAGACAGATAACGAAGGCGGAGCAGGAGATGAGGATCAGCAGGCTCAGGTTGTCCTGATAGATATCTTCACTCTCTTTTAACGACTGGGTGGCTAGGCGGTCATTGATATTGACCAGCTCGGTCAGCAGATCATCTGACTTGTCGAAGGCTGGGCGGCCTTGTTCGGCCATGATCTGGGTTGCTCTCTGGTTGTTGACATTATCGCCGGTGTCCGACTGCGCGGTGCGCATGATGATATCGGCATAGGACTTGTAGGTGACCCAGGATTGGTCAAAGCGCGCCAGCGCATCGATTTCAGGTTGGGTCAGATAGGTTTTGCGATAGGCATCGAGCAGTTTGTTGAGCTGACTCTCGTAACGCAGGATGTTGCCTGCATTGAGCTTTCTGGTCTCCTCCTTGGTCTCCAGCACGTAGCGGTATAGAGCACGGTTCATGTAGATCGCCTGCATGTTGGCGTTGGCCAGATCCCGAATGGGCACCAGTTGGTTGGCATGCATGCTTCTGACAAGCAGTGCCATCGTTTTGGTGGAGTAGTAGCTGGTGACGGTCAAGGTCACCAGCAGCACCATCAAAACGGAAAATGAGAGCACCAGTTTTGTTCTGACTTGCAAGTTGTGAAACCAGTCCATGGTTTTGACTCCGTTAAAGCGGTTGATAACAGTATGTGGTCAATCAGGTTCGGCTGCCGGAGTGGGTATCGGCATGCTGATGGATCAAGTGCAACTCCCGTCGTCTGGCCAGCTCGATAAGCTGTGGTACATCAAGAATGAGGGCCGGCTGGCCATTGCCCAAAATGGTTGAACCGCTGACATATCGCAGCGTCCTGAACAGCTCTCCGAGTGGTTTGATCACCGCCTGCACTTCGCCAATCAGGCGATCCACCACAATGCCGGCGCGGTTGTCGGCATAGTCGACGATAACGACAAACTCGGGCTCGTCGGCGGGGGGAAGGGCAAACAGCTCGCGCAGCACGATAAAGGGCACCCACTCGCCGCGGATATTGATCTGGCGCGAGGGGGTATCGAGGGCATCCGGCGGCAGATCAATGCACTCGAGCATCATGTCGAGGGGGATCACCAGAGAGGAGTGATCCACCTCAATGCGAAAACCGTCGATGATGGCGAGGGTTAACGGGAGACGCAGGCGGAAGGTTGTGCCGCGGCCAGGATGGCTCTCGATAGTGGTCTCGCCCCGCAGGGACTCCAGATTGCGTTTAACTACATCGAGCCCGACACCGCGACCCGAAAGATCGCTGACACCGCTGGCGGTTGAGAAGCCGGGTTGGAACAGGAACTGGAATATCTCCTGCTCGCTCAGGACTTTTCCCTCCTGAGCCATGCCCATCGTCTGGGCCTTGGCCAGGATCTTGTCGCGATCGATGCCGCGACCATCGTCGCTCACTTCAACCACTACGGCGCCTGCGTCGTGATAAGCGTTCAGGGTGATCACGCCGCCAGCCGCCTTGCCAGCCTCAAGGCGCTGCGCCTCATCCTCGATGCCGTGATCGACGGCGTTGCGCACCAGATGCATCAGGGGATCGGTCAGCTTCTCGACCATGGATTTGTCGATATCGGTTTCGGCGTTGTTGATGTGCAGGCTGATGTTCTTGCCGGTCTGCTGGGAGAGTTCGTGCACCAGCCTCGGAAAGCGGTTGAAGATCTCGTTGATTGGCACCATGCGCAGGGTAAGGGCGTCATCGCGGATCCCCTCGACCAGGGTATTGACTGCGGCCACCGACTCGACCAGCTCGGCATCTCCTCGCAATCTGGCCTGCAGGGTTGTCGCTGAGGTGGCGATCACCAGTTCGCCGACCCGGTTGATCAGCCTGTCGAGCTTCGCCGCCTCAATACGAATGTAGTGCCCTTCACTACGCAGCGGGGCGGGCTTGGGCTGAGGTGTTACCGGCAGTTCCGGTTCTGGCTGCGTAGGTTGTGAAAATGATGCTGAAGGGGCGGCGGATGCGCTGTCTGGTTCGCTGGTTTGGCTACGGCGATAGTCGCCCCGTTCAATGGCGGCAGCCTCTTCACGGCTCAGGACGTCAGCAGCCTCCCAGCGGGCAAGCTGGGCCGTCAGTGGTTCGTTGCGCCACTGGGCCAGCCGTTCACCTTGCGCAGCAAACCCGGCGAGATCCTGATGAGGCGTCAGCAGGCAGATGATGCTGGCATGAGCCACAAAATCGAAGGTACTGCGGATCCGCTCGGGGGATTCAGCACTGCGCAGGCCAATTTCATAGCCAAAGAAACATTCGGTCGGATCGAGCAGCTGTAGGGGAGGCCATTCGTGCCAGACCGGTTCGATGAAGACGATCTCGCCCAGATTGCCGAGATAGCGGATAAAGGCCAGCAGGTCGAAGCCATCCTGATAGAGCGAGGGATAAAAACGCACAGAGAGATGCCAGCGCTTGAGATCCTGTGAAGGGAGTACGTTTTGTGGCGGCACTACGACCGGTTGGGTTGGCAAACTTTGATGGCCCTGCAGTTGGGAAAGCAGGGCCAGGATCTGCTGGGTTTCGGTCTGCGGCAGCTCGGGGTTGTGCTCGGCCCCCTGCAGCAGATCGCGCAGCTGATCATTGCAGGCCAGCAGCAGGTTGATCAGATGCTCATCGAGCTGCAACTCGCCGCTGCGAAGCCGTGCCAGCATGTTCTCCATGGCGTGGGCGAAGCGTACCAGCATGGTGAGGCCCAGCATGCTGGCTGAACCCTTGATGGTGTGGGCGGTACGAAACATCAGATTGTAGGTTTCGGGATTGGCCGGGTAGCTTTCGCGATCAAGGAGCGCCTGCTCCAGATGATCACACTGCTCGTAGGCCTCCTCGAAAAAGAGGGTGCGCGCTTTATTTACGTCCATCTGGCCCCTCCGCTCTGGTCAGGGACGAAAGCAACCCGAGCTGGCCCAGCGCCAGTTCGGCTTCACTGCCATCTCCCGTCTTGATCCGCAGCCGCTTGCCTTGGGTATTTGCTTCTTGCTGGAGGAGGGCGACAAGCTGCGCGCCGCAGCTATCGAGCGCTTCAAGCTGGCTCAAATCCAGCAAGGCAGCAGGAAAGTTGAGCAGACCGAAGAGATCGTCTTGCAGCTCTGCCACCGTCATGATGGTGAACTCCCCCGTGAGAATGGCAGTCGGAGGGGCGTGCATAATATCCAGTTCAAAACTCATACCTTGTGCTCCCGTATCATGGTTGCACCACCTTGTAGACATCATCGATAAGCTTCAGCGGCTCGAATGGCTTGGTCAGCCAGACACGGGCGCCGGCATCGAACCCCTCCTGGCGGATCTCGGGCGAGTCTTCCGTCGTCAGCATGATGAACGGGATATAGCGGGTGGTTGTCTGTGCCTTGAGATGGCGCAGCAGTGTCATCCCGTCCATGCCCGGCATGTTGAGATCGGAGATGATGAGATGTACCCGCTGGCCATCGAGGCGGGAGAGGGCCGCGTTGCCATCATCCGCTTCGAGCACGCTAAAACCGGCGCTTTGCAGCGTCATGGTAATGGTGGCTCTGATGCTGGCGGAGTCTTCTACAACAAGGATGGTTTTGGTCATAAGGGTGACTCGTTCACTGGCGTTATTTGTATCCGGGTGACATGGGTCGAGGCTTCCTAATTGTTGTCCAATAAGTTGATGTGTGTGGATTTTTTAAAACTGGATCGACGTGTGCAGGAGAAAAATCGGGGAAGGGGGGGACTGACGGTTTTTAAGGTACTACGGAAAGGGTTCAATAGGCGCTTGTTACGCCGTATCTCCTGTCATTGTCAGCCACTTTTGCATGCTCAGAGTGACCTGATGAGGTATAATGCGGGACTATTTTTATGGGTTCCCCGTGAGCGTGATGAAAGAATTTTTTGCAACCTGCCCCAAGGGGCTGGAAAACCTGTTGGCCGACGAGCTGACCAATCTGGGTGCAGAGCAGGTCCGTGAGACCGTGGCTGGCGTCCACTTCAAAGGCGAACTGGCGGTGGGCTACAAGGCCTGTCTCTGGAGCCGTCTGGCTTCCCGCATCGTACTGGTGCTCTCCGAGTTCCAGATGAACGACGATCTGGATCTCTATCTGGGTGCGCATACCATCCCCTGGGAAGAGCACTTCTCCGGCACCGCCACCATTGCGGTGGACTTTACCGGTACCAACGCCTCCATTCGCAATACCCAATATGGCGCCCTGAAGATCAAGGATGCCATCGTCGATCGCTTTACCAAGCGCGGTCATGTGCGCCCGGACGTGGACAAGAAATCGCCGGACATTCGCATCATGGCGCATCTGGGCAAAGGCAAGGCCAATATCACGCTGGACTTGTCAGGCCCGGCGCTGCATCAGCGTTTCTATCGTCAGGGCACAGGTGAAGCACCGCTCAAAGAGAACTTGGCGGTCGCCATGATTGCTCGTAGCGGTTGGGCCGGCGAGCCCATGATGGATCCGATGTGCGGCTCCGGTACGCTGCTGATTGAAGCGGCCTTTATCGCTGCCGACATGGCGCCGGCGCTGCGCCGTGAGCGCTTCGGTTTTGATCGCTGGCTGCAACACGATAGCGAGCTGTGGCAAAGCCTGATGATGGAAGCGCAAGTGCGAGCCAAACGCGGCATGCAGCGCTGCGAGGTGAAACTGTTTGGTTGTGATGCCGATTCGCGCGTGCTGCTCAAAGCCCGTGATAACGCCAAAGCCGCCGATGTCGCCCATCTCATCACCTTCAAGCAGGCCGATGTCACCAAGCTGGAAAACCCGCTGCCGATGCCGGCTGTGGAAGGGGAGGCTCGTCAGGTCGGTATGCTCATCTCCAACCCGCCCTACGGCGAGCGTCTTGGCGAATTCCCGGCCCTGCTGGAAGTGCATCAGGCCCTCGGCGATGCCCTGCGTCGCAGCTTCCAGGGGTGGAGAGTCTCCATTCTGTCCGCATCTCCCGAGCTGCTCAGCTGTCTGCGCCTGCGCGCGGACAAGCAATATCGCCTGTTCAACGGTGCCCTTGAGTGTCAGCTGCGTAACTACCAGATCGCGCTCGATGCCGTCGCCTCGCAAAAAGAGGTGGCGCAGGACTTTGCCAACCGTCTGCGCAAGAATCTGAAGGCGCTCGAGAAGTGGGCCAAGAAAGAGAATCTCGACTGCTACCGTCTCTACGACGCAGACCTGCCTGAGTACAACGCCGCCATCGACCGCTATCAGGACTATCTGGTGGTGCAGGAGTACGCGGCGCCCAAGGATATCCCCGCCCAGAAGACCCGTCAGCGTCTGCTCGACATGGTGCAGGCCGCCATCAAGGTGACCGGCATGGACGGCGAGAAGGTGATCCTGAAAGTGCGCGAGCGTCAGGAGGGCAAGCAGCAGTACCAGAAGCTCTCCGAAGAGCAGCACCGGATGGAAGTGCAGGAGTATGGGGCCCGTCTGTGGGTCAACCTCTACGACTACCTCGATACCGGTCTGTTCCTTGACCACCGTCAGACCCGCCGCATGCTGGGTCAGATGGCCAAGGGCAAGCGCTTCCTGAACCTGTTTGCCTACACCGGCAGTGCCACCGTGCACGCGGGTCTTGGCGGTGCAAGCGAAACCACCACAGTGGATATGTCGCGCACCTACCTCAACTGGGCTCAGGACAACATGCGCCTCAACTCGCTGGTGGGCCGTCAGCACAAGTTTGTCCAGGCCGACTGCCTGAAGTGGCTGTCGGAAGCGGACGAGCAGTACGACCTCATCTTTATCGATCCGCCCACCTTCTCCAACTCCAAGCGGATGGACGAGAGCTTCGACGTGCAGCGCGATCACCTGCTGCTGATGCAGCACCTGAAGCGGTTGCTGGCTGCTGGCGGCACCCTGGTCTTCTCCAACAACAAGCGCCACTTCAAGATGGATCTGGCCGGTCTTGAGGCCATCGGTCTCAAGGCACAGAACATCACCGGCAAGACCCGGCCCAAGGATTTCGAGCGCAACCAGCACATCCACAACTGCTGGATCATCACCCATGCCGATAGCGGGGCTGAGGCCTGATGCTGACCCTGTTTCACACCGACGGTTGCCACCTGTGCGAACAGGCGTGGGCGCTGGTGGAGGAGGCGGGGGCAGGCGATGTGACCCGCCGCTGCGACATCATGGACGATGCTGGCTGGCTTGAGGCTTATCGGGTGCGAATCCCGGTGCTGCGGGACGAGGTTGGCCGCGAGCTGGGCTGGCCCTTCACGCTGGTGGAGCTCAAGGGCTGGCTCGCTCGTCAGGGCTGATTTGTGATTTGACGATGAAACGGGGGCAGACCCAGTCTGTTGCCCGTTTTTTCATATGAGATAAGGAACGAACATGGCTCTTTTAACATTGCACGGCGCGTGTCTGTCGTTCAGTGATTTTCCGTTGCTCGACAAGGCCGAGCTGACCATCGAGCGAGGCGAGCGCCTCTGTCTGGTGGGCCGCAACGGGGCAGGCAAGTCCACCCTGATGAAGGTCATTGCCGGCGAATTGCCGCTCGATGATGGCCGTCTGGTGTTGCAGCAGGATCTGAAAGTGACTCGTCTTGAGCAGGATCCGCCCACCTCGAGCGAGCTCACCGTGTTTGATTACGCCGCCGAAGGGTTGGCCGGCGTCGGTGAGCTGCTCAAGCAGTATCACCACGTCTCCATGGCGCTGGCGAGTGACCCGTCCGATGCCAACATTCGCAAGATGAGCCAGCTGCAGGAGCAGCTCGACTACCAGAATGGCTGGCAGTTCGAGACCCGTATCAATCAGGTGCTGACCCTGCTTGGTCTTGATCCTGACGTGACCCTCGACAGTCTCTCCGGTGGCTGGCTGCGCAAGGTGGCGCTGGCCCGTGCATTGGCCTGTGATCCCGATCTGCTGCTGCTGGACGAACCGACCAACCACCTGGATATCGAGGCCATCAACTGGCTGGAAGAGTTCCTCAAGGATTTCCGTGGCGCCATCGTGTTTATCTCCCACGACCGTGAGTTTATCCACAAGCTGGCGACCCGGATCATCGATCTGGATCGCGGCGTGATCACCTCCTGGCCCGGCAACTATGACGAGTACCAGCAGGGCAAAGAGGAGTGGTTGCGGGTCGAAGAGCTGAAAAATGCCGAGTTCGATCGCAAGCTGGCTCAGGAAGAGGTGTGGGTACGCCAGGGGATCAAGGCGCGCCGCACCCGTAACGAGGGGCGAGTGCGCGCCCTCAAGGCGATGCGTATGGAGCGTACTCAGCGTCGCGAGTTGCAGGGTAAAGCCAAGTTGCAACTCGACGAGGCGAGCCGCTCTGGCAAGCTGGTATTTGAAGCTGAAGGGCTGGGGCTCGACTTTGGTGAGCGCACTCTGTTCGAGGGGCTGGATCTGCAGGTGCTACGTGGCGATAAGATTGCGCTGGTCGGCCCCAATGGTTGCGGCAAGTCGACCCTGATCAAGCTGTTGCTGGGCCAGCTAGATGCCACTCGTGGCTCGGTGCGTCAGGGCACCAATCTGGAAGTGGCCTACTTCGATCAGTACCGCGAGCAGCTCGATCCCGAGCAGACGGTGGTAGACAACGTCGGGGAGGGCAAGCAGGAGGTGATGGTGCGCGGTCGCTCCCGCCACATCCTTGGCTACCTGCAGGACTTCCTGTTCGAGCCCAAGCGGGCCAGAACGCCGGTCAAGGCGCTCTCTGGCGGCGAGAAGAACCGTCTGCTGCTGGCCAAGCTGTTCCTTAAACCCAGCAACCTGCTGATCCTTGATGAACCGACCAACGACCTCGACGTCGAGACTCTGGAGCTGCTGGAAGAGCTGCTGGCGGACTATCCGGGCACTTTGCTGCTGGTCAGTCACGATCGTCGCTTCATCGACAATACGGTAACCGGTTGTTGGCTATTTGAAGGGGATGGCCGCATCAGTGACTACGTGGGCGGCTATGCCGACATGATGGCGACCCGCGAGCAGCAGCGTGCTCAGCAACAGGCCAAGAGCACACCGGTGAAGGCTCCCGAGCCGGTTGCTACAGTGAGCGAAACGCCGAAGAAAGGCAAAAAACTCTCCTACAAGCTGCAGCTTGAACTGGATGGTCTGCCGGCGCGTCTTGAGCAGCTGGAAGCCGAACTTGACGCGCTGCAAGGGGAGATCAACCAGCCCGGTTTCTTCTCCCTGCCAAGCGAGCAGACCCAGCCCAAACTGGCCGCATTGAGTGCCGCCGAGACAGCGCTGGAGGAGGCATTTGCTCGTTGGGAAGAGCTGGAAGGACTCAAAAATCAGGAATAAGTTTCCTGTAATTTAAATTTAATTGAGTTCAGTGCCTTATGTCACAGAGGGGGGTTAGCATGGAAATTTTTGTTTGACCCTCCCTCCCTGCTGGGGTAAAGATGAAAGCGACCGATGAAGAATTGGTCGCTTTTTTTGTTCCACGAAGAGGGTCGTAGATGATGAAGAGACAGAAACGGGACCGTCTGGAAAGAGCTCGTGCTCGTGGTTATCAGGCTGGCGTGGTCGGCAAACAGAAAGAAGCGTGTCCGTATCAATGTCTGGATGCCCGTGGGCACTGGCTTGGTGGTTGGCGAGATGCCATGGAAGGGCGGGGCTCAGGCCTCTTCATGAAGTAAGTTACTTCATTACACTCATTACAAAAGGAAAGGGGCCGTCGTGGCCCCTTTGCGTTGTGGCTTTCGCCACATTTAGATTCGCATCAATCAGAATGCGGTGGTGTCCTGGAACAGGCCCACTTTCAGGTCGGTTGCGCTATAGATGGGGCGGCCGTCAACTTCGACGACACCATCGGCAATGCCCATCACCAGTTTGCGGTTGATGACCCGCTTGAAAGTGATCTTGTAGGTCACTTTCTTGGCGGTCGGCAGGATCTGGCCGGTAAATTTCACTTCACCGACACCCAGCGCACGGCCTTTGCCCGGACCGCCTTTCCAGCCGAGGAAGAAGCCAACCAACTGCCACATGGCATCCAGACCGAGACAGCCAGGCATCACGGGATCACCCGGGAAGTGGCAATCGAAGAACCAGAGATCGGGGGTAATGTCGAGCTCTGCCAGGATCTCGCCCTTGCTGTGCTCGCCACCGTTGTCATTGATCTTGACGATGCGATCCATCATCAACATGTTGGGGGCGGGCAGCTGACTGTTACCCTCACCAAAGAGTTCGCCACGGCTGCAAGCCAGCAGCTCTTCACGGGTAAAAGAGTTCTTGCCCTGTTCACACAGGGAAAGGCGGGCTTCCAGGGTCGAATTGTCTACGGTCACGCTGAGTTTCCTTCAAATGAGTAAAGCTGCGCCAATTTAGCGTACAGATGTGCGCTAAACAACTCCGATCACTTCATTAGCGGCCAAACAGCCGATCAAGAAGGGCGCGCAGCAGCCCGACTTTCGCCGTGCTGCCGTTCAGCTCATCCAGTCGCTCCTGAATGCGGCCGAACAGGGTATCGGGCATGTCTGGCTCACCCGCCACACAGCCAGTCAAGAGCTCGATGGCCTCTTCCACATGATCCACCGGGTGGATATGGAACTGACCCGCTTCGACGGCGGCGATCACCTCATCAGAGAGGTTAAGCTGTTGGGCGTTGGTGCCGGGCAGCAGGATGCCTTGTTTGCCAGTCAGACCGTGGATCTTGCACACCCGGAAGAAGCCTTCGATCTTCTCGTTGACGCCGCCAACGGCCTGCACATTGCCAAACTGGTCGACCGCACCCGTTACCGCAAAGTGCTGGTAAATGGGCTGGCGGGCGAGGGCAGAGAGCAGGGCACACAGACCGGTTAGCGAGGCGCTGTCACCATCAATTTCGTGATAGGACTGCTCGAACACCAGATTGGCGGAGAGAGGAGAGGGGTTCTCGGCGCCAAATTTGTTGGAGAGATAGCCGTGAATGATCATCATCGCCTTGGCATGGATGTGGCCGGCCAGTTCTGCCTTGCGTTCGATATCCGCCACATCGCCATCACCTAAGTGAACTGTGGCGGTCAGACGTACCGGTTCGCCAAAGTCATAGGGGTGACCGGAGACCTGAATGACGGAAAGGCCGTTGATCTGGCCAATCTCTTCACCATCGGTCTGCAGCAGGATCTGCCCATCGATAACCCCCTGATCGGACTGTTCGACCAGATAGTTGAGGCGATAATCCTGCTCCTCCAGCGCGCCGCGGATATGCTCGTCGGTGACGACGTCAGCTTCAAGTTCGCGTGCCAGACTGTCAGCCATCCGCATGATGGCGGAGAGCTGTACCTCGGAGAGGGAGAGCCACTCCTGATGATCGCACAGACGGCTGGCGTGACGGCATAGCGCGGCGAGGGCAGCAGGAGTGAAGTCCAGCAGCTCCCAACGCTCGCGCAGCCAGGCGAGATATTGCAGAAATTCCGGCAGGTCTTCTTCGATGTTCACTTCAGAGACCAGATCTGCGCGCAGGAAGATGCGCTCGGACATATCCCGATCCAGCATCTGGAACTCGGCCACATCGAGACGATCACCCACCAGAATGAGCTTGAGCTTGATGGGGGTCGCTTCCGGCGTGAAGAAGGGGGTCAGCGTCTTGCCTTCCTGATAGGCGTTCCAGTCAAGCTCGCCTTTTTGCATGGCGTTTTTGAGCTTGAACCAGAGATGGGGCTGATCGAGCAGTTCATCCAGTTGCAGGATCAGATAACCGCCGTTGGCCTGACGTAGCAAGCCGGGCTCCAATAGGTGCTGGTTGGCATAGACGGAGCCTTGCTCGGTCTGGTAGTTGATGGAGCCAAACAGAGTATCCCAGTTGAGGTCACGGCCGTAGATCACCGGCGCTTCCTGCTCTTCGTGATGAATGAGCAGATTGATCAGCACCGGATGCTGGAACTCCAGACCCAGCGCAACATGAGCGGCCAGATCGGAGAGGAAGTCATCGATCTTGGGATCATTGTTCTGCTTGCGCATGATGCGGGTTACAAGACGCTCGGCATCAAGGTGGTGGCTCATCAGTTTGAGCAATTCACCAACCATCTCGCAGAACTCGATACCAGTGCCTGGTTGCAGGCGTAGCCAGATCGGTTTGAAGGGGTTGTTGAGGTTCTCGGTGTAGCATAGGTCGAACAGATCGCCATCCTTGCCGTTGGAGGCAGCAATCAGGGTACGGCAGACATCTTCGTAATCGGCGCCGGGAAACCCGTTCAGCAACATGACTGGGCAATCGCCATCAAAACTGGCTAACCGTTTGATGGCAGAAATGGCTCTGGGTTGCAGCGCAGCAAACGGAATGGGTTCTAGCTCGCTGAGGGTTGGAAACTGTTCAATCGCAAAAGCAGGTTTTAATTGTTCTGATGTTAATTCAGCCACTTAAGACATCCGGTCGGAGAGAGGATCAATTGTTGCCATTATACACAGTTCACTTAGTGGGAACAGAATACAAGATATTTCATTTAACATAATATACATTATGCGCAGTCGTGGCAGGCTCTGAATTAAGGCTTCCCATCATCATGCAGGCCACGGCCAGAGCGGCTCCCGTACCTGCGCAGTACTTTTTTAAGATGGCGTACCACTTGGCTTGAACCTCTGGGTTCTTCGCTTTGACCGCTGCAAGGCTAATCAGCACTTCGTCGCAATCCAGATTTAGCTCCTTTGCCAAGTAAAGTATTGTTTCATCAGCGAATTGTTTGAACCCTTTGTTGATGTCACAAATGTAAGGTACTGAAAAACCCAGCTCCTTAGCCGCTTCTGTCAAAGTGCTGATGTTTTTGGCTCTCATGTATGCGGAAAGTAGTGTTTTGGAGTCCATCTTTTTTGCCCTCTGGTGGTGTTAGTCTTTCAGTCTATTACCAATTATGCCTGTCTGTTAGCGTGTTGATAAACGCGAATCTTTCGAGTTGAATTCTGTTAGCCCACTAGTTAACAGGCATATCGACATGGAAGCGCAAACCGTACAGCAAGAAACCCCCGTTTACCACGTTTGCCAGAACTGCGGCGGCGAAGGATGTGCTGCTTGTTCCGACCTGTGCATCCTCGATGGTGAAATCCAGCTCGACCCAGATTACGTACCCGAACACACCATAGACGAACAACTTGAATGGTTGGACGCTTTCTCCGAGCGTGTTCAGTTGCTCTCCAAGATGGCGCCGATAAATGGGGTTATCGGCACCACCCCTGATTACCCGTTTTCCACCGAGGCCCGTCTGGCCAATGTAAACAAGCTTATTGCCCGGATGCCTTATCGCTCCGTCCGTTCTGAGGACAACCGCACCTACCTTGAAGGCTGTGGTATCTGGGGTGAAGAATGACCAGCTTCGTCTCCTACGCCGCCCAGCGCAGCCTCGACGGCTCCCGTTCTGCGGCCCCAGCAAAGCGTAGTCGTTCCCCATCCCTTGCGGGACTCAAGGGCGAAGACTACCTGATGGCCCTGCGCAGCTCCCCTGCGTACATGGACATGCTGCGTGAAGACTGGGCGCAAGATAACAATGTGCAACTTGATGTTGCAACCAAATGGTGGAAAGCACCCGCGGCCGAACCGGCTCCGGTGCTTCGCTCTTCCCCTGCCCCGTTCAGCCCCGAGGCTGTAGCGGACAAGTTTGCGGCCCTTCCCATCGGTGGTGCCGAAGATGCCAAGCTGCGGGAGCGTGTCGTTCTGCGTCACCCCGCCTGTAATGGGTGGTTCTCACATGTCTATCAATCGCGTAATGCGCTACTGGGTGTCCAAGCTGCTAATGAGTCGATTCGTCAACTCGATAGCGCTCTTTCTGTTAGGGGTGAACTTGGCGAGTTTCGTTTTTCTGCAGATGACGAATCTCTTGACACCTTTGCAACCCGATTTGCTGAGTACGTGGGCCGCTTGGCTGCTACTCGGGCTGATTTCATTGCTCTTCGCCTTACTATTGGACTGGCTTACGAGTACGGCCTTACACCTGTGGCTAAGCCCACGCCTGACCAAGAGCGAGATCCTTATCCTACCCTCAATCGCTGGTCTGCTATGGATTGGGTACGTCGCCGCATTCGTTCTGTTTCTGCTAAGCGCCTCTATGACGTTTCCAGAAGGTATGCCTTGGTCAGCGCAAGAATGGCAGCCTATACAACTGATCTTTCAGTTGCTCGCCGTGCTTTCCGTCTCGCTCGCAATGATGAAACCTTGTCTGCGCTTGTGGCGCACAATGCGAAGGATGTGTTCGATGCGGTAAGCATGAAAGAGGCCGTTGATGCCTCCGTGAGCAACCCAAGCAACCGCCGCGCCGAGCTCATGACCCGCTTGTCCGGTTTCGAGCAGTGCGCCAAAGAGCAACGCCATGTTGCAATTTTCCTGACCTTTACGTGTCCAAGCCGGTTCCATTCCGTGCACCGCAATGGTCAGCAAAATCAGAAATGGCTTGATGCTGGTTGCCCCTCTGTTCGTGATGCGCAGGCTTGGCTTGTGGCCCAGTGGAACAACATCCGCAAGCGTGCTGATGAAGCTGGTATCCGGCCTTATGGCTTCCGGTTCGCTGAGCCGCACCATGACGGTACGCCACACTGGCACGCTGTTTTCTTCATGTCCCTCGCTGACACCAAGACCTATCTCAAGATCTGCCGCGAGCAGATGCTCGCCGACTCCGGCAATGAGCCAGGCGCCAAGCAACATCGCTTCAAAGTGGTCTTCATCGACCCCCGCAAGGGTTCCGCTGTGGGCTACTGCTCCAAATACGTCGCGAAAAACGTGGATGGTTTCGCCGTTGGTAAAGACCACGAAGCGGGCAACCGTTCCAAGGCCGTGGACACTGCCGCCCGTGTGGATGCTTGGAAATCCGACAACCGTATCCGCCAGTTCCAGCAAATCGGCGGCCCCTCTGTTACTGCATGGCGTGAGCTGCGCCGTATGCGTGACGAACTTGATCAGGAAGACCCTATGTTCAAAGACCTCACCAAAGAGCAGCACTTCGCGCTCGAAAACGTCCGCAAGGCTGCTGACGCTGGGGATTGGGCCGCATTCTGCTGCGCCATGGGTGGCGTACAGGTTCGCCGCAATGACCAGACCCTCAAGGTGCATTACGGCATCCCCGAGACCATGCAGATGCTCTGTGATGCTGACGGTGTGCTCAAGTATGAGCCTCGCAGCAAGACCCGCTACGGTGACGCCGCGCCGGTTCGCGCAATGGGCCTGATGTATCAGGACATCTTCATGCTCACCCGTGCCAAACAGTGGCTGATTGTCTCCCGCGAACAGTGGGAGGCCGGCTGTAAGAAAACGATGGAAGGCGTCAGCGAGCAGTTTGATGCCATGCAGAAAGGTAAGGTTTACGACTTCATGGACTACATGGAGTACGAAGCAATGCGCCACCTCGCCATCTGCGACCATCGCACCAAGTCGTGGGCGTATTTCCCCGACTCCGAGCGCCTCGCGGGGCCCCCTCAGGGGTGCGAGCCGCTCGGCGGCGGCTTGGACCCGTGTCATTAAGTGTCCTGTCTTTACCCAAAACCAAATAACCGGAGATAAGCAAAATGGAAATTGTTGGCACCATCCTCGATGCAGATGACATCACACTGAGCACCCGTAAGCGCAACAACGCCGAGGTGCAGGTTGGTTCATTTAAGTTCATGACTACCAAGCCCACGGCTGTGGTTGAGTGCAGCCTGAGCGAAGACCAGATCAAGGCCAATTATCACGTTGAGCTGGCCGCCATGGTGGGTCGCAAAGTTACCCTCCAGCTCGAATACGTTGACAACTCCTATGCGGGCGAAGGTGGCCAGCACAAAACCTTCAACGGGTTCCGCCTGTTCGCCATCCCGTCCGGCAACCAGAACGACAAGAAGGGTTAACAGATGCGCTGCGTCCAAGTAACTGCTGACGGCTTTTTGCAGGTCGCCAACGTGGCGCTCGACCAATGCCAAGGCGCTTACTTGGTCGAGCAACAAGACATAGCATCAATCGCTGCATGGTTGGATCCCGCAACGGTTGGCTATGGAACTTTGGGGGCCATATTGGCCGCCTCATGCACGGGTGTCTTGATGGTCTACTACGCCGCTTGGGCGTGGGCCAGATTGCGCTCAATAACTGGAATGAGATAAGGAAAGTCACATGAAAAACATGCTCCGTAATGCCCCGAAAATGACCATCATTGCCTCCATGCTGCTGGCTGCCGGTGTCGCGAACGCCGCTGAAGCTGGTGCTCTGGATGTGTCCGGTGTGCAAACTACCGTTCTCGCCGCTGTCACTGCTTTGCTGGGCTTCGTGGCTGCCGTAGGTTTGGCCAAGGCCGGACTTGCTGCGGCTGTCTGGGGCTGGCGCAAGATCCAGAGCTTGGCTGGCAGCAAGTAACATCATGTTGCACCCATCAGGGGCGGCGATCGCCGCCCCTTTTTCATTGGAGAGGACGCCATCATGATTTGGGCTCCCATTATGTTCATCACAGGGCTGGTGCTGGCACATGCGATCATATCGGGAAATAATTCGCGCCATTAGTTGGCGGTGGATAATCAAGAAAACACTCCGAGCCGCAATCTATTGCATGAATCCGCTTCGCTTGGTGAAGTGGTTTTTCTATTTCGTATTCGGCTGCATATTCCTCGCTATGGTCACAATGATGGCTGGTAATTATGTTCAGGCGGCTGAATGGGTTGCTTCACAACAAAAAGTCGTTGTCGCACCTTCGTCAGTTGGTTCGTGTGTTATTCCTCGCGAATCAGCTCGCAATTTAACTCAGCAGGCTTGTTTGGATTTGGCAGCAAATCGCCCTGATTCGTCAAAATGGGTTCCTGTTTCACCGTGGGTTTGCGGTGCCGTTAATGCTCAAGGCAATACCACTTGTACCGCGCCAGCCTCGAATATCAACTATGCTCCCGGCGCTTATAGTTTTTCATGGTTTGGCGCTGGCTCATTGCAATATGTTTGTCCTCCCGATGGTAATCCAGATTTCAAATTCGGCCCAAAAGTGACAGACAAAGGCACGGTCTGTGAAAAAGCCCCCGTGCAATGCCTCACTGGTTCAATTAAAGACGTTAACGCCATCACCGGAAAAGAGTTCTGCCGCCCGATGTGTGACGGCATTGCCGGTAATACCTTGGGCTCTGCCCCTGACGATTTAAAGTCGTACATGAAAGCGACCCTCGGTTCTGTGCAGATGCAGTGCTATGGCCAATGTTCCGTTGTGCCGGTTGGTGGTTCCATCAACGTTTCCGGCCAGCCCAATGTCTGGAAGGCGGTTATCAAGTTCACGGGTGAAAAGTGCCCGTTGCAGCACAACGGCCAGCAGGACAGTGAAGACGTGGCCGGAACGATGGATCCGGTTTCATCGTCCACCGCCACCGGCAACGCCCAGAACCAGCTCCAGAACGCCGCAAGCAGTGCCATCAGTAACCAGACCTCCGGCGCCACCGGAACGGCGACGCTCAACAGCGTGGTGGACAAGATAGCCGAGACCAGCAACAAGGAAATCAAGGCTACCAGCGAGCAGAACGCCGCGATGGGCAAGGTCATACAGGAGGTAGGCAAGGATATACAGACCTCCATCAAAGAGGCCCAGTTGTCGCAGTCACAGGGCAACGCGGGGGCCAGCTTGGGCCAAATCCAGACGGCCAATGCCATCAAGGACGGCAACGCCCAGACCGGCCAGAAGCTGGACGCCATCAAAGACGCGTTGGAGAAAAAGGACGAAGGCAACAACAAGCCGTTGCCGCCTGGCATCACCAAAGTCCAGACCGATGCGGGCACCGTCTACACCAATCGCAACGACTGGGCCACACGTAATTACAACACCGTGTTGCAACATCATGTGTCAGCCTTGCAGGGTTTGCCTATGTTTCAGGGCATTGGCTCGTTTTTCAGTATCCACACGTCAGCCGGTTCGTGTCCCCAGTTCACGATAGCAGTGCCTGAAATCGGCGGCTTTGGTGGCGGTCAGTTGGTGTTTGATGCGTTCTGTAATCCAGACCTCGCCAAGATATTCGTAATAATTGCGCTCTGCATAAAGCTGGCGGGCCTGTACGTTGGTTTCAGAATTGCGGTTCTGGACTAAGGGGGAGATATGGAACTTTTAGATTCGTTCCGTAATTGGCTGAGGGAATTCATTGAAAGCGTCTTGATGTGGATTGTGGATTTCTTCAAGGCAATATTTCAGTGGTTCCAAGATACCCTGCTCAATGTCTTTGAGCAGCTGTTGGCGGCGCTCCGGTTTGTGATTGAGCAAATACCGATGCCCGATCTTCTGAAATACTCGCTGCAAGACTTGATTGCGTATGTGCCGCCCGAACTGATGTATTTCTTGAATCAAAGCGGCATAAGTGAGGCATTCATGTTTATTTCAATGGGCGTGGGCTTTCGGATGCTCCGTAAAATCGCGACATTGTTCCAGTGGTAATAACTGCGGGACTCATGTTTTTATGTTAAATGGATTATTAACATGCTGATATTTCATGAAGGTTTGCCGGGTTCGGGCAAAAGTTATGAAGCGTTGGTGGCGCATATCATCCCTCGGTTGAGGGATGGTCGCACCGTCGATGCATATATCGAGGGCCTGAATTACGAGAAGATTGCGGAACTCTGCGAAATTACACTCGAGGAGTGCCAAGAACGCCTGAAACAGATCACCCGTGAGCAAGTCCCCAACATCCATGAGCACGTTCGGGACAAGAGCCTTGTTATCATCGATGAGAGCCAGAACTTCTGGCCGTCAGGTCGGCAAAAGTTACCCGACCCGATCATCCAATTGATAACCGAACACCGCCACCGTGGTCTCGACATTGTGTTGATGGGGCAGAACCTCAACGACGTTCATAGCATGTGGCGCAACCGCATAGACAAGAAGTTCGTATTCATGAAGCTGGACGCCGTAGGCCAAGCCAAGCGTTACTCTTGGACTTCCTACAAAGGCTCACTAAGGGCAGATGGCCAGCGTACCCGTATCGAGTTCGAGAAGCTCACCGGAGGCATCAAGCAGTATGACCCCAAGTATTTTGGCAGCTACGCCAGCACCACCTCAGAAGATAACGAAATGGGGGTCTATCAGGATGACCGGACGAACGTATTCAAGTCGGCCAAGTTCAAGTTCGGGATCCCCATTGCGCTTGTGCTGCTCGTAGGCGGGCTATGGTTCGCCATCGATACCCTGATCAACTTCAACAGCAAGACCGGTGCAGATGAAGCGGTCAAGACGGCACAGCAACAAGATGTTGCATCACCCCAACAGCTAGGGCAACCGGCAACACGGCCAGCAGCTGCACCACCGCTCGCCCCTCCCAAAGTGGATGACCTGTTCACCCAGACACTGGACGGTAACAAGCCCGTGCTCACCTCTCAGACTGTCGTCAATGGCCAGTTGCTTGATGCGTGGATCGAGGTGTGGGATAGCAAAGACAATTCACTCATGACGTGGCGTTCTGCTGACCTCATAGACTTGGGCTGGACAGTTGCCCTCAAGTCGTATGGCTTGGTCATTACCAAGGGCAAAACAACCATGTTGATCCGTGAGCGCAACACCCTGCCGCCATCCAATCGGGATAATTTGACCGCCAGCGTCGCAAGCTCAGTTGAAAAGGCTTTGTAGCAATTCACCCCCGTCCAAGTGTGACGCGTCCCTCCAACGCGTCCCTCGGCTTCTCAGCACGATTTCATTTTGCCAGTGGCCGGAGGCCGCGCCGGAGCGCGGGCCAGCAGCTCCACCGCTGGCGTTTCCCCGCGCATAGGCGCTCCCCCGAGGACACCCTTCCCCAAAATAAATCGCCTCGTGTAGCGTTGCTCCCCGCCCGTAGCCAAAACACGGACATTCAAAAAGAAAGTGCAACATGATGTTGCATTCAGATCAGGTCAAACTATAATCAATGTATGCAACATGATGTTGCACTCACTAAGGGGGAAACATGGACGATTTGAGCTTGACCGCTGAAGAACTGAGGGACATTCGCGCCCGTCTGGACTGGTCACAACAGCGCATGGCTGATGAGCTGGGTGTTGCTCGCAACACGGTTAACCGCATGGAACAAGGCCGCATGGCCGTTGAGCGCCGCACCGCCTTGGCCGTGCGTTATCTGGCTTGGCATCATGCCATGATCGAGAAGGTATCACGCCAACAGCCAGGGCAAGAGACCGCGCCCGCCTCTGCCCGCGAACGCGGCGATCGCCATAAGCAGGTTGATCTGCCTCTTGCTCCTTCATCGTCTTCGCTAACCCTGTCTGCTGCCCAAGAGGCTTGGGCTGTATACATGCCCGTTATCTCAGGGTACAAAGCCTATTCAGAGCTGAAAGAGCGCTACTTCAAGATGGTCGAGCTCGATGATGGCTACACTTATCTTTTCTTGTTGCAGCTGTTGGAGCGCTTGGCCAAGTTGCCCAAGACTGAGCAGGATTTTCCGGTTCAATGGTGCAACATCAGGGAGCTACGTCAATTTGCCAAGGATCTCTACAAAGCCAATCCCCAATGGCACTGAGTTACCCCACCAGAGAACAGGGGCGGTAGCCCCTACAAGCCGCCCACTGAGGCCGATAGATGCGCCAATCGGTGGGCGGCGGAACATGCCCATTTAGACCCGAGACTGGGTCACCCCCTTCCCTGCTAAACCGGCTTTTGAGGCTTTCAGCGTTCAGAGGTCGGCGAACGCCTCAGCGCCGCACTGGCTCTCAGCGCCTGTAAGTCCTCTGACCCGAAACTTTCGATGATTTCAAGACGCTGGCGAGAGAGGTACGTGCCAGCGGGGGTGATTAGGTTATGGCCTGCCATTCGCCAGCCATCCCAGTAGCGGGTAAAGACGGTTGGCAGCTCCCGTCCAACTGCCATCCTCATGACTCGTTTGCATACCGGAGGGATTGGTTTTCCCTCATCCCAGAGTGTGACCTCCATCACAGAAACAAAACATAATTTTGCTGTTTCCTCTGGACTCAAACCGCACTCAAACCAACGAAATATAAAGTTTTTTGTAAGATTCCGTTCCATAACGTCGCTCTTATTAGAATCTGACACAATTGTCAGCGGCGACGGAATCGGCCTATTTAACAAAATCATGAATTATGCGCAGTCAGGCCTGTAGGTAGAACAAAGGGGCCTGAGGCCCCTTGATAGATTGTTTCGCCTGAATTCCACTCAGGCTGTGACGCCAAGAATCTCTTTCGCCTTGTTAATGAAGTACATACGAAGATTGTCATCCGAAACAAGCTCGCGTGCCCGTACAATCACTTCATCCATAGAGCGATACTCATCTTTAGCTAGCAAATCTCTTAAGAAGGCATCAGCTTCAGTCACATTTTCAATTTTGAAACGCTCAATCATATTCACATCCTCAATGTAGAGTTCGGCACCTAGCGCCCATCTCGATAAGGCTGGATAAACTTGCACCTTGAGTTCTGACTAGCAAAATACGCAGCGGTATATTTTGGGATTTAGCAATTATGTCTGCTTTAGGCGCACCTGATGCAATCATGGCATGCCATTCTTCCCGAAGAGAGACCTCTAATGCCTCAAGGTGTTCTGACTTTTCAATATGATCGACTGTCATATGGATTTCCTTTTTTTTCAAAGTGTTGGGTTTCCTCCTGACTATCTGTACACAGAGCAAACGGCTTAATGCCGATAACTAGCTTTATCGGCATTAAATGAAAGTTGGGGCAATTGCTGTTAAACCAAGCCATTACTGACAAAAAGCCTACTTGTAAGATATAACACCCCTCCTCCGTGAATGTTGTAAGCATGGTTGTCTGGGAATTCCCCCCGTATTACTCCTCAGGGTGATATGTAGAGATAACAAGGTGATGAAATGGCTGAAGCGCCAAGCCATTTCTCTCGGTTACCACGAACCCAACCCCCTCCCCTTGGTCGATATTCTGAAACCACAAATGCCGTATTTTGAGACAAGTATTCACTATCAAAACGCTTGAGCAATATGTGTATTGGGCTCCCCTTTTCGCTGTGGCAGCCATTGCGCTCGCGCCGATTGACAGGTATATGCCGTAAAAATTACGGCAACATTGGTAGTCCTATATCCGATTTTTACTTCTTGTTATCTCTCACCTATCCGGGTTTTTATCGCAACCTGTCGAGCGGCTTTTGCTGGGCGCTCTCATGACGTTCGCTCTGGCTGGTGTGCAGGTATTTGGAGGTGGTGTCGATACTGTCGTGGCCGGCATCGGCTTGTACGTGGGAAAGTGGTCGACCGTTGAGGTTGATGTCGTGAGTGATCCCGGTATGGCGAATGGCGTGGGGGGTTAGTTGCCGCATTTCGGCACCATCCTGATAAAAGCCATCCAGCTCGGCCAGTTCGGCACCTTTGGTTATTACTGCCTGCACCAGTTCGCGCAGCTGACGGATCCCAAGATTGGCATTCAATTCTCCCTGCTCCCGGCCGTGGGCGGCCGCTTTATGACGGATAAAGAGCGGGGTCTGCTCGTTGGGGGTCGGCAAGGGCGAGAGTCCCAGAAACGCACGGTAGCGTTCGAGGGCGTAGATCAGCGCCTGTGAGACGGCGACGGTACGGCGTTTTCCCCCCTTGCTGCTCGGTATGTAGTAACCCCAGACGCCGGTTTTGCTGTCGCGACGAAACTGCCCCATCACGGGGGTAAAGCCGGGCCTGGCCGCCACTTCCGAGATCCGCAGATAACAGGCATACATCAGGATGACGAGAAACCGGCTGCGTTCATGTTGCTCCGGATTATCTTGTGCCAGTGTTTCGGCTGCCTGAAGCACGTAGGACCATTGCAGTTCGCTGAAGGCTTGCACCTGATCGTCAGCCTCCTTTGCAAGGGGCTTTTTCACCCGTTGCAGTAACAGTGCCGGGTTTCTATCCATGTACTCCTCCTGAATGAGGAACTGGAAGAAAGCTGACAGGATAGCGAGCTTGGTTTTCATCGCCTGTTCGCTCAAGCGGTATGGCAGTGGCTGGCCCAGCTCCTTTTTACCGAGAAATGGACGCCATTGGGTATTGGGCAACCGCTCTCCCCACTCTTTGTCCTGTACGAACTGGGCGACGTTGCGATAGGCGATGAGCGGTTCCGGTGGTGACTGGCAGTAGTCGAGGTAGCGCATCATGATGCGCCGGGTCAGCGCCTTTGGGCTGATGGCGATTTCGCAAAAGCACCAGTGCAAAAAGGTGGTCAGCTCGCTGCGGTAGGTCTTGTAGTTGTTCTCGCTATGGCGCTGTTCAAGCAGCCAATCGACCGCCAGCTCATAGACCAGACCTGCATCAGGCACTGTGTTGAGGCTGAGGTTGGCGAGGTAGTGGTTAACCTGAGCATTGCCCTCTTCCAGATAGGTGAGATTGTCAAAAAGCGGCATGGCCGGCGGCAAGGGAATGGGTTGATGAGTCATGGTCTTGCTTGGTTAAAAAAGAAGAGAAATGGCCGCTATATCGACCGAAAGACAGGGTCAGGCCCGGTTTGTCAAAGGTGTGATTGGAGGGTTACCAGCCTGAAACAGGATCCTGGTTTTGAATTACCTTATGCAATCAATATGCACCTTTGTTAAAAAATTCTCGGGGTAAATAGCCTTAGAAATGGTGATAAATGCAATTTAAGTGAATGATGTTCAAGCCGTTACCCCGATAGGCCACCAAAAAACTGTTTATGCCACCTGTTTGAGCGCCTTCTCCTTGCGCTTGGCTGCGGGCTCTTCCTCCCTGTTGCCAGTTGCCGCAACCTTGCCACCACGCAGCAGGTTTTGCAGCTGATCACGCTGCTCGGCGAGGTAAAACGCCAGACTCTCCTGCTGCTCCGGGGTCATCTCGACAGGAGCGCCGGCAAGCAGTGCCATCAGCTCATCGGCGGTATCCAGCAGTTTGTCATAGGCGTCCGCCTCTTTCTTGCTGGCAAAAGTCATTTTTTCCACTCCCCCACGAACCACAACATATTTGATTTCAACAGCCATGATGGCCTCCTCCTGATGATGATGAGATAAGTATATGTATGGATATACAGTATTGCAAATATCCTGACACGGTAATGAGAAAGGGCTATATCGGGGCAAGCGTGACGGGGCCTGCAGGGTAGAAAAGCGTCATTTGACTTCTATAGCTATGTCGCCGGATCATGGGGTCATGACGATCGTACGACACCTGTTTATTCTGCTGATGGTTGAGGTGCTGCTCATTGGGAGCATCGCCCATCTGGTACTGGATTTTTCATGGTTGGTCACTCTGCTGTTCGTGATCTTGGCCCTGCTCACCCTGCGTTGCCTGGTGGTACTCGGTAGCTGGCTATTTACCCGCTTTTATCCCTCCCCGGCCATCGGTATGTCGGCGAGAGTAAAGATGATGGCGCGCGAGATGCTCGCCTATCTCTACACCTTTACTTGGTTGCTCCCCTTCGAGCCGCTGCTGATGGCGCCAGACAGGCTGCCTCCCGGCAGACGGCCGGTACTGCTGGTGCATGGCTATGGTTGCAGCCGCGGCATCTGGCGTACCCAGCGCGCCCGGCTGGAAGCTGCGGGTCATGTGGTCGCTACCATTACCCTGACGCCGCCATTTGGTCATATCGACGAGATGGTGCCGCTGCTGGCCAAGCGAATTGACGATGTGCTCGCGACAACCGGTGCCAGCCAGCTGGTGCTGATCGGCCACAGCATGGGGGGGTTGGTCTGCCGCGACTATCTGGCGGTCCATGGCGGCGACAAGGTGGCAAGCCTTATCACGCTGGCAACGCCCCATCAGGGCAGCCAGCTGGCGATGCTGGGGGTGGGTGCCAATGCGCGGGAGATGGAGCCGGGCTCTGGCTGGTTGCAGCGCTTTGCTTCTGTGCCGCTCTGCGTTCCCGGGATCTCGGTGCGCACCAGCCACGATAACGTGGTTATGCCGCAGGAGCGCCAGCGTCTGGCGGGCATGGAAGATATCGAGTTGGCCGGCATTGGCCACCTCACCCTGCTCTACTCGCGCCGCACTACGGCGCTGCTGCTCACTCTGCTGGCTCGTAATTAGTCCATAGGCAATCAGCTCACAATAAAAGAGCGGGCCCGAATGTTCGGGCCCGCTCTGTTTTTATCTTCCTTTCATCTGTGCTGGCTTAGAAGTGGATCCCCTTGATAAAGGTGGAGACGGCAACCTGATCGGCGGTGGCCTTGGACTTGTCGCCATCCTTGGGATCGGCAAAGGTGCGGAAGCTGGTGTTCATGATGACCTGGGCGACGCGCGGTGCCAGAGCGTGAACCACCTGACCAAATACCCCGAGGCGAGTAGCCAGACGAACGTGCTTGTTGATGATGGTATCGCATACCAGATCGGCCGCTTCTTCCGGCGTCATCATCGGTACCTGCTCATAGACCTTGGTCGGTGCGACCATCGGCGTTTTCACCAGCGGCATATTGATGATGGAGAAGCTCACCCCTTTATCGGCAAACTCGGAGGCGGCGGTACGCACCCAGGCATCGAGGGCAGATTTGGAGGCAACATAGGCGGAGAAGCGCGGCGCATTGGTCAACACCCCGATGGAGGAGATGTTGATGATGTGCCCTTTTTTCTTCTCGATCATAGTGGGCAGCACCCCCATGATCACCTTGAGCGCGCCGAAGTAGTTGAGCTGCATGGTGCGTTCAAGATCGTGGAAGCGATCGAAGGAGTCCTCGATGGAGCGGCGGATGGAGCGGCCGGCATTGTTGACCAGAATATCGACGCCGCCGTGATCGGCCACGATGCGAGCGGTGATCTCCTCGGCCTGGGCCAGATTGGAGAGATCCCCCTGATAGATCTCGATGGTCAGCCCCAGCTCGGCAAACTCGGCTTTAGTCTCTGCAATCTTCTGCTCGTCGCGGGCGATGGTCACGACGTTGGCCCCCGCCCCCGCCAGCTTGCGTGCGGTTGCACGGCCAATGCCGGAGGTGGCTCCGGTCACCAGCACCACCTTGCCCTCTACCCGACCACGCAGGGAGCGATCGATGAAGAGCTCCGGGTCAAGGTGGCGCTCCCAGTAATCCCACAGCCGCCAGGCGTAGCTGTGCAGCGGCGGCACTTCGATACCGGTCCCTTTCAGTACCCGCTGGGTTTCGCGACTGTCGAAACGGGTGGGATAGCTGATAAGGCGGAACACATCCTTGGGCAGACCCAGATCGGCGATGGCGGCATCGCGGATGCGGCGCACCGGCGCCATGGTCATCAGCATGGCGGTCAGGTGGCGGGGAATGAAATTAAAGAGAGAGGCATTGATACGGATAGCAGGCTCCGGCGCATGGGCGGCGCGGGAGAAGGTGCTCAGCATGTCGCCAACCCGCATCGGGTTGGGGTCGGTTAGATGGAAGGTTTTGTTCTCCTCTCCCTCCTGATGGGCGATATGTACCATGGCATCGACCACAAAGTTGACCGGCACTATGTTGATGCGCCCGCCCTCAACCCCGATGGCCGGCATCCAGGGCGGCAGTAGACGGCGCAGCTTCTGTATGGTCTTGAAGAAGTAGTAAGGGCCGTCGATCTTGTCCATCTCGCCGGTATTGGAGTCACCGACAACGATGCCCGGGCGGTAGACCCGCCACGGAATGCTGCACTCGTTGCGCACAATCCCTTCCGCTTCGTGCTTGGTCTGGAAATAAGGCATGTCGAGGTGTTCGGCTTCATCGAACATATCCTCGCGAAACAGACCATCAAAGAGACCGGCGGCAGCAATAGAGCTGCAGTGGTGGAACTGGCGGGCCGCGAGTCGTTCGGCCAGCTGCACGGACTGACGGGTTCCTTCGGTGTTGACCTGCTGCTGGATCCCCGCCTTGGCGTTGAGATCATAGATGGCAGCCAGATGGAAGAAGTGGTCGATCTTGCCGATCAACTGCTCCTGTATCTCGGCCGATACCCCCAGCAGCGGTTGCGTCATGTCGCCAAAAACCGGGACCGCGCGCGATTCATCCACATTCCAGAATGAGAACAGCTCTGGCAATTTTTCCTGATGAGAAGAGCGCATCAGAAAATAGACGGTACAGTCGGGATGCTGTTGGAATAGCTTTTTGATCAATCGACGCCCGATAAAACCACTACCGCCGGTAATGAAATAGTTCATAAAGAGAATCCTGCTACTGATTAGGGTGTTACTAGGTTGTTAGATATATCACGATTCATATGGAAATCCGCAATTTGATTGTCGGTTCGTGAGCAAACCCTAATTTCGGTAGTGTGCCTGTTCCGTTATTAGGTAGAACCCTCTATTTTTTGTCCCTAGACTGAAGTTGAAAAATCAGTAATGCCACAACCCGATTGCAGTTTCGTTGTCGCCATTACATTTATCTGTCGTTATTCAAGGAGAAGATCATGGCTAAAAAACTTAAAGCGCTGGCAGGTTCAGTGACCGACAACCAACTCACCTCCACCATCAAAGAGTCCACCCAGCAGATCTGGTTGGCCGGTCTGGGCGCCTATGCCAAGGCGCAGGAAGAGGGCGGCAAGATTTTTGAAGCGCTGGTGCAGGAAGGTGAAGCGCTGCAAGCCAAAACCCGTCAAAGCGCCGACGAGAAGATTGCTGCGGTAGCTGACAAGACTGCCGGTACCTGGGGCCGTCTGGAGCAGGTGTTCGAAGATCGCGTTGCCCGCGCTGTAGCCAGTCTGGGTATCCCGACTCGCAAGGACATCGACAAGCTCTCCAAGCGCATGGCCGAGCTGACCGAAGTGGTGCAACAGCTGCTGGATGCCCAGGACGAAGAGGCCCCGGCCGCTGAAGCCAAACCGGCAGCCCCGAAAAAAGCGCCGGTCAAGAAAGCTCCGGTAAAGAAGGCGCCGGTCGCCAAGGCTAAAGAGGCTGTGGTTGAGCAGGCTGCTGACCTCCTCTCCGCGGCAGAAGATGCAGTCAAAGAGGTGAAGGCCAAGGCCGAGAGCGTTCTGCCGTAATCCGTCTCGATGGCAAAGAGTGAGCATCACCGGCCCATGCCCAGCGCTGGGCCGGTTTTCTATGGATAGGGAGGAGGCTCTATGAGTACGGTAGCAATCGCCCTTGCCGGTGGCGGGCCGCTCGGTGGCATCTACGAGATCGGTGCCTGCGCCGCCCTCTCCGACAGCATCAGTGGCCTGCGCCTTGAACATGCTGACATCTATGTCGGCGTCAGCTCGGGGGCCGTGGTGGCATCGGCGCTGGCCAACGGCATCTCGGCAGAAAAGCTGGTGCGCATACTGCTCAGCGATGACTCCGGCGAGATGTTTGATCCCGCCACTCTGCTGCGTCCCGCCTTTCGTGAATACGCATTGCGACTCGGCTCCATCCCGCCTCTGGCGCTGGAGTGCCTGATGCGCTATCTGGCTGCCCCCTGGAAACGCAGCCTGTTTGAATCGCTGCAAGGTCTCTCCAGGGCGATCCCGACCGGACTGTTCGACAACCGCGGGGTGGATCGCATCCTGACCCAGTTCTTCTCCCGTCCCGGTCGCAGCAACGATTTTCGCCAGCTAAACCGCCGTCTGTTCGTGGTGGCGACCGAGCTGGATACCGGCCATCCGGTCGCCTTTGGCGGGCCGGGACTCGACGATGTGCCCATTTCGGCGGCCGTGCAGGCCTCTGCGGCACTGCCCGGCCTCTTTCCCCCCTCCTTGATCAATGGCCGTTACTATGTCGATGGCGCCCTGATCAAGACCCTGCACGCCTCGGTGGCGCTGCAGGAGGGGGCAGATCTGGTCTTCTGCATCAATCCGCTGGTACCCTTCGATGCCGGTATGGCGCCCGGAGAGCCCACCAATCTGGTGGATAGCGGTTTGCCTGTGGTGCTGGCCCAGACCTTCCGCGCCATCATCCACTCGCGGATGCATGTGGGGATGGATCGCTATCGCCATCAATACCCCAATGCCGATGCGCTGCTGTTTGAGCCATCCCCCGCCGATGGCGAGATGTTTTTTACCAATGTGTTCAGCTATCGGGATCGTCGTCGCCTGTGCGAACACGCTTTCCAGCACACCCGTCGTGATCTCTGGCAGCGTCGCCACGAGCTGGCCCCCATCCTGGCCAGGCATGGCTTCGAGCTCAATTTGAAGGCGCTCGCCGACCCCGACCGCACCCTGCTGGCCCCCAGCAGCGGCTCGGTCGCGGCCCTCGACAAGTCGCTGGAGCAGCTGCAACACTGGCTCGCCAGGCGTTATCGCCGTGGCGTACGTCGTCCACACGTGAAGGAGTAGCATGGATCGCAAGCCCAAACGCCGTACCCGGGAACGGATCCTGAGCACTGCCCTCGCCCGCTTCAATCTGCTGGGCGAACCCAGCGTTACCACCTCGGCCATTGCGGCCGAGATGGAGATAAGCCAGGGAAATCTCTACTACCACTTCCACAACAAGGAGGAGATCGTCAATGCCCTGTTCGACGAGTTCGAGCAGGAGATGGAGCGCCTGCTCGATGCGGTCAGCGCCCCGTCCGATGAGCCCGAGGATATCTGGCTCTTCCTCCACCTGATGTTTGAAGCCATCTGGAAATACCGTTTCTTCTACTACGATATCTCCACCCTGATGAATGGCTACCATCGGGTCGAGCAGCGCTTCTCCGCCCTGCTGCGCCGCAAGGAGCAGACAGCCATCACCATCTGCACTCACCTGCAGACGGTCGGCCTGATGGAGGGAAGTCCCCAACAGCTGCGTTCACTGGCTGCCAACGTGGCGCTGGTGGGCACATTCTGGATCTCGTACCAGCGGGCACTGCACCCCCGGAACGACGCCGATATTGCATTGGGCGTCTTTCAGGTGATGCAGCTGGTCGCCCCCTATCTGCGGGACGATGCCCGTGTTCATCTGGGCGCTCTCGCCCACCACTACACCGAAAAGGTTTGACTCAAATGCTACAGGGAGAACAAGCATGACCACCTCACAACTCGAATTTGTCCCCTTCCCCTACGCGGATGCGGCCTATGACTATGCTGGCCAGAAGCTGGCCGATAACTGGGAACGTCTCCATCAGGGGGATGCCGAGCCATGGCCGGAAGATGAGCAGGTACAGGATGCCTGGCGGGCCTATCACGCAGGGGATTTTGCCCAGGCCGTCGCCCTTGGCGAAGCGGCCGGTGAGGCGGGTCTCAATGTGGCGAACAAGGCGCTGGTGATCCACGCCAGCTACCTGCTGGAGGACAAGTATGCCAAACGTGCTGCCTTCGAGTGGGCGGCCAGCCATGCCGAGAAGCTGCAAAAACGCCAGCCTGACAATGCCAACGCCTGGTACTTCCACGCTCTGGCCCTTGGCCGTTACAGCCAGGTGATCTCCATCTCCAAAGCCCTCTCTCAGGGCATTGGCGACAAGATCAAGGCAAGCCTGGAGAAGGCGCTGGAGATCGAACCCGACCACGCCGAAGCCCATATCGCCTTTGGTGCATGGCATGCCGAGATCGTCGACAAGCTGGGCGCCATGATCGGCGGCCTCACCTATGGTGCCAAGAAGGAGGAGTCCGAGCGTCACTTCAAGGAGGCGCTGGCACTGATCCCCGACTCCGCCATCGCGCGGATGGAGTATGCCAATGCCCAGGTGATGCTGCATGGCAAGAGCCGCCTGAAAGCGGCCGAAGCTCTCTATGCCGAAGCGGCCGAGTGCGAGCCGATGGATGCGATGGAACGTCTCGATGTGGAGGCGGCGCGCGAAGAGCTGGAGGATTAATCCCCTGCTTTACGCAGCTGCGTCAAACAACAGATAGCAAAGAGGCCAACCCGCGGGTTGGCCTCTTTTTATCGGGATTTTTACGTACCGGATCAGCCCAGTAGCGCATCAAGGCCGTTCGGATCGAACAGCAACTCTGGCTCCAGCAACACCAGCAGCAGAAGTTGTTCAAACTCCACGGCGAAGCGGTCGACAACCTTATCAGGATCAGGTACCAGCTTCTTGTCGGTGATAAGCCCCAGCTGCACGCCGTGATCGTAGGAGAGGATGGAGACGCCGACGCCGATATCCCCTGCCTGTGGCACCCAGAACAGCGGCTGGCGCAGGCGCGCACCGGCCAGATAGAGGGTCTGCTGCGGGCCCGGCACATTGGTGATCACCGCGCTGGCTTTGGCCGCCAGCAGATCGACCGCCTGCTGTTGTACCGCTTTGGGCGCCATGCCAAGACCATGGAGCAGATTGAGCACCACAACCGGCTGCAGCGAGCTGCGCAGTGCCTGCATTCGATCTCGCACCGCATAGAGGCGTTGCAACGGATGGGCGATATCGAGCGGCAGATCGAGGGCCACCAGCCCGAAGCGGTTGCCAAGGGCACCGTCATCGTCTGGGGATCGCATATTGACCGGCACCAGGGCGCGAATTTCGATGTTGTCGACATCGTCACCCTTCTCTTCCAGGTAGTGACGAAACGCACCGGCGGTGGCGGCGATCAGCAGGTCGTTGACCGAGCAGCCCAACACTTTGCCCACCGCCTTGATGTCGGGCAGCGGGATCTGTTCCGACCAGGCAACCCGCTTGCTGCTGCCTGTCTTGCCCTTGAGGCGGGAGGATGAATCATCGCCCAGCGTCGCAATGTTGCACAGCTCGCTGGCCACATCGCGACCGGCTTTGAGGTAATCCACCGCTTTGGTGGGATGGGTCAGCACCTCGACATATTTGGACCAGAGGGTGCCGGTCAGCTTGAGGCCCGCCTTGACCAGCCGACTGCCGTGGGGCGTGTCGTCATCGTCCTCCTCATCGGCGGGCTCCGGCGCCGCCTTGGGACGGATGGGAGTGACCGGCTGCGGCGAGTTGTCCATCATGGTGAGCATGGCCCGCACCAGCGAGAAGCCATCCCCCATGGCGTGGTGTATGCGCACCACCAGCGCCTGACCGCCCAGCGAGGTGTCGGTCAGGTGCATGTCCCACAGGGGACGCTGGTGGTTGAGCGGTGTCGAGGCGAGATCGGCCACCAGCTTCTCCAGCTCGATTTTGCCCGCCTTGCCGGGCAGGATCACCCGCTTGAGGTGCTGGTCGAGATCGAAGTCGGGATCATGGCGCCAGCAGTAGGATCCCCCCTCCAGCACGGCTCGCTGGTGGAAGCGGGGCTGTACCGAAATGGTGTGGCGCAACCCGTTGCGCAGACGCTCTTCATCAAGCTGCCCTTCAAACATCAGAACGCCGATGATCTGCATCAGGTTGTTGGGTCTGTCCATGCGTAGCCATGCGGTATCAACGCAAGAGATAAATTCACTCGTTGGCATGCTGTTTCCCTGCAAAATGAAATTGTCGAGACAGCCAGAAACCTTCTCCCTTCATCTCGCAATGAGCGGAAAACGTAATTAAAGATGAGGTGGTCAGGCCGGCTCGAAATATTAAGTACGAAAAGTGATGGCTATATTAAATATCCAAAATGCATTGCTAAACATTCACCGAACAATAAGCAGAGAGTCGAGCAGAAATAGCCTGTTCAATACATGTCTTACTCTCTTCACCGCTATTTTAAATGGCGGGTGAAATTGGTTTCATACCCGTTTCGGGCAGGGTAATCGATTCTCCACATAATCGAGGATCTCCTGCTCCAGCACACTGCGTACCGGCAGCAGCATCAGGCCAAGATGAACATCGAGCTGCAAATTATCCTCATCGAGAATGAGCGAACCATGAACGCCCGAGCCACGAAACCGCAATTCGGTCTCCTCTTCATCCGCCCATTCACAATCCAGTTGATAGTTTTCGCACATGTCCTGGGCAATGGCTTCTGCGGCCACCCGGGCACCGGCCAGCCCCAGCGGGTGCTGGCGGCTGATCTGGATGGTTGAGAGCCCGCGACTGCCAGCGAGCGAATCGTATAGAAACATGATGAGTACTCAGGGTAATGACATATCTGTTGATATTAAACACATGTTCACAACAAGTGAAAGAGTCATTTACATAAATGGGACTCACTTAACAGTGTCTGCCGTCATGGCAAGGGTTGGCGTGGCGCAGGATTTATTCCCGGCCGCCTTCAGGCTACACTTGGCAGTGAAGAAGGTGTAAAAACTGTTTGTTTTTCATTCGGTTGTCTATTTCGAATCTATAACTCCGCCCTGTTACACACAATCAGAGAGCTGTCGATGACCCATCAATCCCACTCCCCCGATGACGAGAGCACCCTTGGCCAGCTCTATCGCCAGCTCAATCGGGTGGCGGCTTTGCGCGATCAGATGCGCAGCCATCCGCAAGATATGCAGGATCGGGACTGTTTGCGTCAGTGGCAGGCAGACCGGCTGGGGCGCACCCACAGGGATTTGCTGGAGAGCGACCGTTATGGGCCGGCCGCCCGCTTCTTTCTGACCGATCTCTACGGGCCGGGTGACAGCGCTCGCCGCGATGCCGACGTGATGCGGGTAATGCCAACTGCCGAGCGGCTGTTGCCGGAGTCCGGCCACAAGGTGCTGGCACAGGCGATCGAGCTCGACGCCCTTTCCGAAGAGCTCGATTACCTGATGGTGGTGGCGCTGCGCCGCATTGGCGGGCTCAATCCCATTACCGCCGAACACTACACCATCGCCTATCGCGCCGTGGGTGAGCAGGCGCGTCGGGAGCATCAGATTGCGCTGGTGAGCCAGCTTGGCATGACGCTGGATCGGCTGGCGAGAAAGCCGCTGCTGGGGGCAACCCTCAAGCTGGTCTCGGGCCCGGCCCATCTGGCAGGGCTTGGCGAGCTCTTCTCCTTTGTCGAGCGGGGTTATCAGGTGTGCCATCACATGGGGCGTGCCAACGAGTTTCTTGAAACCATCGCCAGTCGCGAGACGGTGATCATGACGGCGCTCTTTAGCGGTGATAGCAGCGTGCTGGCTTAAGCTCGGTAGACGAAGATTGTTGCAAATAAATCGAGTTGAAATTGGTCATTGTTGCGTCAGTGAAACAGCGCGCGGGAAGCGGATCGTTGCCGTGGTGGTGACACAACAACAACGCAAGGCCCGATCGTTGGGAACAGACAGATGCAGCAATGTCTGAACGTCTGATTGTGCAAGAGGTTGCCAGATAACCGTTGCCAGACGACAAAGCGGGCCGCTGGGCCCGCTTTTCGTTTATCGCTGTTCGCCTGTAGATATCGGTCAGATCACCAACAGATCCATAAAGGCGTGTACCGGGGTGGCAGCAAGCCGTGACCCATCCTGACAGAGGGCCAGAATGTCGCTGACCCGTTTGGCCGGGAAGCGGGTGGCCAGGTTGTGGCGGAACTTCTCTATCAGCAGCGGGATCCCCTCCTCGCGGCGGCGACGATGACCGACCGGGTACTCCACCTCCACCTTGGCGGTGTGGGTGCCGTCCTTGAAGAAGACCTGGATGGCGTTGGCAATGGAGCGCTTGTCCGCCTCCAGATACTCGCGGCTGTATCGCTTGTCCTCCTGCACAACCATCTTGCCGCGCAGCCCATCGATGCGGGGATCGGCAGCCACGGCGTCCTCGTAATCCTCGGCGATGAGGCGACCGAAGATGAGCGGCACCGCCACCATGTACTGCAGGCAGTGATCCCGATCGGCCGGGTTGTTGAGGGCGCCGACCTTGCTGATGATGCGAATGGCTGACTCGTGGGTGGTGAGCTCGATACGGTCGATCTCGTCGAGCCGCCCCTTCACCTGCCCATGCAGCTTCATGGCGCACTCCACCGCGGTCTGGGCATGGAACTCGGCGGGATAGGAGATCTTGAACAGCACGTTCTCCATCACATAGCTGCCGTACCCCTGATGCAGGGCGAACTGATTGCCCTTGAACAGCACGTCGTAGAAACCCCACTTGGGGGCGCTCAGTACGCCGGGATAGCCCATCTCGCCGCTCATGGTGATAAGGGCGAGGCGCACAGCGCGAGAGGTGGCATCCCCCGCCGCCCAGCTCTTACGCGACCCCGCATTGGGGGCATGGCGGTAGGTCCGCAGGCTCTGGCCATCGACCCAGGCCTGGGAGACCGCATCGATCACCTGATCGCGGGTGCCCCCCAGCATATGTGTCACCACGGCGGTACTGGCAACCTTGACCAGTACCACGTGATCGAGACCGACCCGATTGAAGGAGTTCTCCAGCGCCAGCACCCCCTGAATTTCGTGGGCTTTGACCATGGCCACCAGCACATCGGCCATGGTGAGCGGCGCCTTGCCCTCGGCCACGCGAGTACGGGAGAGCCAGTCGGCAGTGGCCAGAATACCGCCCAGATTGTCGGAGGGATGACCCCACTCGGCGGCCAGCCAGGTGTCGTTGTAATCAAGCCAGCGGATGATGGCACCGATGTCCCAGGCTGCCTTGACCGGGTCGAGGCAGAGCTGGGTACCGGGCACCCGGGCACCATGGGGCACGACAGTACCGGGTACGATGGGGCCAAGGTGCTTGGTACACTCGGGGAAGCGCAGGGCCAAGAGGCCACAGCCCAGCGTATCCATCAGGCAGTAACGGGCGGTGTCGAGAGCCGCCTTGCTGGTAATGGGGTGGTTGCAGACATAATCGGCAATATCGACCAGCACCTGATCGGGGTCTGGTCTGTGGTTGACGTCGACGTTGGCGGACATCGTGACTTCCTTATCGTTGTTGTAGAGAGACAAAGTGACGGGGGGCCGGGCCGACATAATCGGCGCTCGGACGGATGATCCGGTTGTGCTCGCGCTGCTCCATCACGTGGGCGCACCAGCCGGTGACCCGCGAGCAGACGAAGATGGGGGTGAACAGCTTGGTCGGGATCCCCATGTAGTGATAGGCGCTGGCATGGAAGAAGTCGGCGTTGGGAAAGAGCTCTTTCTCCTCCCACATCACCTTCTCCGCCTCGCAGGAGACGCGGTAGAGGCGATCATCACCCACAGCCTCGGCGAGTTTGGCCGACCACTCCTTGATGATGACGTTGCGCGGATCCGAGGTGCGGTAGATGGCGTGGCCAAAGCCCATGATCTTCTCCTTGGCCGCCAGCTTGGCCAGCAGTTCGCGCCTTGCCTGCGTTTCATCTTGCCAATCTTCGATCATCGCCATGGCCGCCTCGTTGGCCCCGCCATGGAGCGGGCCGCGCAGGGTGCCGATGGCGGCGGTGATGCAGGAGAACATGTCGGAAAGGGTCGAGGCGCAGACCCGCGCCGCAAAGGTGGAGGCGTTGAACTCATGCTCGGCGTAGAGGATGAGAGAGACATGCATCACCCGGCGCTCCAGCTCGCTCGGCGCTTTCTGGTGCAGCAGGGCCAGAAAGTGGCCACCGATACACTCCTCGTCGCTGTCGAGGGCAATGCGAACGCCTTCGTGGCTGAACTTGTACCAGTAGATCAGAATGCCCGGAAAGGCGGCCAGCAGCCGATCCGCCACTTCGTGTTCATGCTCGAAACCATCTTCCGGCTCCAGATCGCCGAGCATGGAGCAGCCGGTACGCAGCACATCCATCGGATGAGCATCGGCGGGAATGCGCTCCAGCACCTCCAGCAGCGCCGCCGGCAACGTGCGCAAGCGGCGCAGCTCGCGTTTGTAGTCGGCCAGTTGCTGGTTACTCGGCAACTCTCCCTTCAGCAGCAGATAGGCGACCTCCTCGAACTGGGCGCTATCGGCCAACTCCTTGATGTCGTAACCGCGATAGGTAAGCCCGGTGCCGCTCTTGCCCACGGTGCAGATACTGGTCTCCCCTGCGCTTTGGCCGCGCAGACCAGCCCCGCCCAACGGTTTCTGTTGTCCCATAAGCTGCCTCCTATTCCTTGGCTGAAAACAGACGATCCAGTGTCTGCTCGTAGTGGTGATATCCGAGGAAGTCGTAGAGCGACTCCCGGGTCTGCATGGTCTCCACGACGGCGCGTTGATGGCCATCCTGGCGAATATGGTGATAGACGTTGAGGGCTGCCTGATTGGCGGCCCGGTTGGCACTCAATGGATAGAGCACCATGTCGACCCCGTGGGCGGCGAGCTGCTCCTTGTCAAACAATTCGGTTTTGCCGAACTCGGTCATGTTGGCAAGGATGGGCACTTTGGCCACCTGCTTGAACTGGTCGTATTGGGCCAGTTCGGTCACCGCCTCGGCGAAGATCATGTCGGCCCCGGCGGCCACATAGGCGGCGGTGCGCTCAAGAGCAGATTCCATCCCCTCCACCGCCAACGCATCGGTGCGAGCCATGATGACGAACTCGCTATTCTCGCGAGCATCCACTGCCGCCTTGATCCGATCGCACATCTCCTCAAGCGTGACCACCGCCTTGTTAGGACGGTGACCGCAGCGCTTCTGGGCAACCTGATCTTCCATATGGACAGCGGCGACACCGACCCGTTCGAACGCGCGAATGGTGCGGGCGATATTGAACGCCCCACCCCAGCCGGTATCGATATCGACCAGCAGCGGCACTCGGGTGGCAGCAGTGATCCGCTCTGCATCGATCAGCACGTCGTTAAGGGAGGTCATGCCGAGATCCGGCAATCCGTAGGAGGCGTTGGCGACTCCGGCACCCGAGAGGTAGATCGCCTGAAAGCCGCTGCGCTCGGCCATCAGCGCCATATAGGCGTTGATGGTGCCGACGATCTGTAGTGGCTTTTCGTTGGCAAGAGCGGTGCGAAAACGCAGCCCTGCCGAGGGGGGCAAACTGGACATCATGACTCCTTTCATCTGTCTGGTTTGACCATCTAATATCACGTTTACGTTAACGTCAATTATACTTTCGTAACATTAAGGAGGCAGGCAAGACAGGGAACCGGTTTTAGGGTAAATTTCACCAATTGCTTCAACAGGTTGAATTGTATGATGGAGCCCGGTTCCGTGATCGTCTGTCCGGCGTGCGACTTGCTTATCCAGCGCAAGGCGCTGCCGCTGCGTCGTCATGCCCACTGCCCTCGCTGTCACCAGCATCTCTATGGCCGTTATGCTTTTCGTCCCTCCCAATTGATGGCGCTGACCATCACCGGATTTCTGCTGCTCCCCTCCGCCTTTTTCGAGCCCCTCATCTATCTGCGGCTGGCTGGCGTCAACTCCGATGCCAACTTGTTGCACGGGATTTTTGTGCTGTTTGGCGAGGGGGAGTTCTGGGTTGCCTCTCTGGTGCTCTGGTGCGCCGTGCTGGCCCCCATCGGTCTGTTGACCGGGATCTTTGCGCTGGCATCGGGCCTTGCCAAACGCTGGCATCTCCTTGCGCCAACCTTGAAGGCCGTCGAAGTATTTCGTCACTGGGCCATGCTGGAGGTCTATATCGTCAGCCTGCTGGTTGCCCTGTTCAAACTGATCGATATCGCCGATGTCAGGTTGGGGGGCGGGCTGCTCAGCCTCGGCATTCTGATGCTGCTCAACATGAGTTTGCTGATCCTCTTTGATCCGTCCCCCTATTGGGATCGGATCCCGCTCAAGGAGAAAGGCGATGACCAGCGCCCGTGAGATGGGGCTCTGCCGCTGCCATACCTGCGGCCTGCTGGTGCGTTATCAGGCGGGGTGCGTCTGTCCACGTTGCGATAGCAAGCTGCAGGTGCGGATCCCTCATTCGCTAGCCTGGTCGTGGGGCTTGCTGGCGCTGGCCACCTTTATGCTGCTCCCCGCCAACCTGCTGCCCATCACCCACTTCTATAACAAGGGACTATTGCAGTCAGATACCATCTTCAGTGGGATCCTGATGCTCTATCGCAGCAAGATGAGCGGGATTGCCACCATAGTGCTCACCGCCAGCATACTGGTACCGGTGGGCAAGATAATCGGGTTGGCGTGGATCTGCTGGCAGCTGCAACGGGCCAAACCGGTGCGGCGCAAGCGCCAGCTCTTGATGTATCGAGTGATCGACTTTATCGGCCGCTGGTCGATGCTGGATCTGTTTGTCATTTCGCTGATGGTGGCGCTGGTCGATCGCGGCGTCATGCTGAGCGTCCGCGCCGGTCCCGGCGCAACCGCTTTTGCCGGCGTGGTGGTATTGACCATGATGTCGGCCCGCATGCTCGATACCCGGCTGCTTTGGGACAAGGCGGCCCGTTGATGCGTTTTCTGTTTCTGTCTGATGGGCGGCTGCGCCCGGTCAATAAGGAGTCACTATGATCGGGGCTGAACCCGTCATCGAAAAGCGCCGCTGGCTATCGCCAGTCTGGCTGTTACCACTCATCGCCCTGCTGCTGGCTGGCGGCTTTCTCTATCAACAGATAGCGAGCCGCGGCCAGCTTATCCAAATTAACTTCGCTCAGGGTAACGGCATCTTGCCGGGCAAGACCCAGATCCGTTATCAGGGGGTTGCCATCGGGGTAGTGCAGGAGCTGGAGCTGGCCGAGGATGGTCACCGCATCGCGGTGCTGGCCAAGATTGACAGCCGTGCCCGCCCGCTAATTCGCAAGGGATCCGACTTCTGGCTGGTAAGCCCCAAGGCATCGCTGACCGAGATCTCCGGTCTCGATACCCTGGTCTCCGGTAACTACATCAACTTGCAACCGGGGCGCGAGAGCAACCCGCTGCAGGAGAAGTTTGATGCCCTCGACGGCCCTCCCCCCGGCTATCAGGCGCAAGGGCGGATGCTGCATCTGACCGCCGATTCGCTGGGCTCGGTCGGCATCGGTGCCAAGCTCTATTTTCGCGGTATCGAAGTGGGTAGCGTTATCAATACCCGCTTGGGTCAGGACAACCAGAACGTCATTCTGGATCTGGTGATCGAGCCTCGTTTTGAACATCTGGTCAAAACCGATACCCGCTTCTGGAACATCAGTGGCATCAAGGGCTCTTTCAGTCTGGCTGGCGTCAGCGTTGAGGCTGGCAGCCTCACTTCCATTCTGAGCGGCGGCATCGCCTTTGACTCCCCCAAAGCGTCTCCCGAGTCGGAGAAAGGACAAACCTTCGTCCTCTACAAGGGGCTGGCAGAAGCGGCGCGCGGCAAGCGCATCGATATCGTGGCGGGCGATCTGCCCATCAAGGAGGGGATGCCCATTCTCTTCGAAGGAATCGAGATTGGTCGCGTTGATCCCATCCATCTCACCGACAAGGGGCGGGTGGTGACGGCACTGATCAATCCGGAGCAGGCATATCGCATCACCGACAAGAGTCAGCTGGTATGGGAGAGCGTTTCTCTCTCCCCGACCGGCGTGAAGAATGCCGATCGGCTGCTCTCCGGCCCAGCCATTCGCCTTGACTATGTGGCAGGCCAAGAAGTGGCCAAGATGGCGCTGACCGATCGGGCGCCACAAGATGGCATCAAGGTGACGCTGCAAGCGGACGATCTAGCCGGTCTTAATCAGGATGCCCCCATCTGGTACAAGGGGCTGCAGGTTGGTCGCATCAGCCAGCTCGATCTCGATGGGCGCGGCAATGCCAGCGTGGCCCTGCAGATCCAGCCCGCTTACGCCCATCTGTTGAACCGTGCCCGTTTCTATCGCGCTGCGCCGCTGCAAATAGATGCCGATCTGAGCGGTATCAAGGTAGAGGCCAGTCCGGCCAGTGCCTGGTTGAGCGGTGGCATCAAGCTGGTGCAGGCGAGCAGCGGCGAGCGGATCAACCGCCTCTACCCCAATCAGGAGCTGGCGTTGCTCGGTACCCGTGATGCCAAGCCCCAGCGCTGGTTGCTCAAGGCGGATCAGGCGGACGGCATCGGCATCGGCTCTCCGGTGCTCTATCTGGGGTTGGAAGCGGGCAAGGTGAAACAGCTGCGCGCCGCCAAAGAGGGAGTGGAGATAGAGCTCGAGATTGACGGCATCTATGCCCCTCTCCTCGCCCGCCAGCCACAATTCTGGAAAAAACCGGCTATCGACACCCGGGTACGGGTCGATGGTGTGCAGGTAAAAGTTGGCAATCTTGGTACCCTGCTGCGCGGTGCCATCGAGTTCGACTATCTGGCCAATGGCCGCAACAGCCATCAATTGTTTGATTCCAAGGAGCAAGCCAAGGCGAAGGTGCGCCAGCTGTCACTGGTGGCAGAGAGTAATCCTGGGCTCGGGATTGGCAGCCCGATCCGCTATCGCGGGGTGGATATCGGCAAAATTGAAGAGATCGAGCTGGAGCCGACCTTGGGTCAGGTGATCTTCAAGGCAGAGCTGGATGGTCAGTACGCCGAGCGTTTCCTGCAATCTGGCGCGCGCTTTACCCTGGTGCAAGCCAAGCTTGGTCTGGGTGGTGTGGCCCATCTCGATACCCTGATCAAGGGGGCCTTTGTCGAGGCCGAGCCCGGTAAAGGGGCTGGTCGAAGCAGCTTCCCCCTGAGCCAGAGCGGCCCTGCGGGTTTGGCCCTCACCCTGAAAAGCCCGTCGGTGAATGGCCTCTCTGTTGGCAGCCCGCTGCTGTTTCGCAAGATGGTGGTCGGCAGCGTTACCAAGGTAACACTGGCCCGCGATGGCAGCGAGGTGGTGATCGACGTCAATGTAGAGCAGGAGTATGCCCATCTGGTGCGCGCCAACTCTCGCTTCTGGAATGTCTCCGGTGTCAAGGCGGACATTGGCCTGACCGGTGGCACTATCGAGGTCGAGACGGTGCAGAGCCTGCTTGCCGGCGGCATTGCCTTCAATACGCCGGAAAAAGAGATGGGGCCGACCGTCAAGGCCGGGCACAGCTATTCCCTCTACGGCAAGGCCGAGAAAGAGTGGCAGGAGTGGAGTCCCCGCATCAAACCCTGAGCCCTCCCCTCACGTAGCTATCCAAGCCCGGCCTAATGCCGGGCTTGTTCATTTTTACCTGCTGCACTTTAAGAATATTCCTAGCCCTGTGATAAGATGTCGCCCCTCTTTTTCGGTCAACGAGACGGCACAGTGCACGACAATACTTATCTACCCGATCACTTTTTGCGCCATATAGCGGCCATCATGCCTGCTCATCTCTCCATGGATGAGTTCGTTGCAAGTTGCCGGCGACCGCTGCGCCGCAGTATCCGGGTCAACACGCTCAAAATTGCCGTCTCTGACTTCGTTGAAAAGATGCAGCCACAAGGCTGGCAGTTCGATCCCGTGCCCTGGTGCGAGACCGGCTTCTGGCTGAGCCGCACTGATGAGAGCGTGCCACTAGGCAACACGGCCGAGCATTTGAGCGGCCTCTTTTACATTCAGGAAGCAAGCTCCATGCTGCCGGTGACGGCACTCTTTGCCAGCGACAAGATCAAAGCGGACGGCATGTTGCTGGATGCAGCGGCGGCCCCCGGCTCCAAGACTACCCAGATCGCTGCCCTGATGAACAATCAGGGGATGCTGGTTGCCAACGAGTTTTCCAGCAGTCGGCTCAAGGTATTGAGCGCCAATATTCAGCGCTGCGGGGTGACCAATGTGGGGATGACTCACTTTGATGCCAAGGTGTTTGGGCAGTGGCTGCCGGAGACCTTCGACGCCATCCTGCTTGATGCCCCCTGCTCCGGTGAAGGTACCGTGCGAAAGGATGAAGATGCGCTGCGCAACTGGAGCATCGAGAGCATGAACGAGATTGCGGCGGTGCAGCAGGGGCTGCTGGAGAGTGCTTTCCATGCCTTGAAACCGGGTGGCGTACTGGTCTACTCCACCTGCACGCTCAGTTTGCAGGAGAACCAGGAGGTCTGTCAGTCACTGCTGGAGAAGTTTGGCGATGCCTTGAGTTTTGACTCGCTGGCCGACCTGTTCCCCCATGCAGAACAGGCCTGCACATCCGAAGGATACCTGCACGTTTGGCCCCAGATCTTCGACAGTGAAGGCTTTTTCGTCGCCAGATTGCGCAAGCACCACTCAGTGCCCAACACCATGTTCAAACCGGGCAAGCTCGGCAAGTTCCCCTTCCTGCCATTGGCAGCGAAAGAGTCTGAGCCTATGCTGCGCGAAATTGAAGCCAATTTTGGTGTGGCGCCACAAGGTCAACTGTTTGGCCGCAATGACGAGATCTGGCTATTTCCTCATCTGTTTGAACAGGTTCAGGGCAAGCTGCGCTTCGATCGCATCGGTATCAAGTTGGCCGAGACGTTCAAGAAAGGCTATCGCCTCACCCATGAATGGGCGCTCGCCTATGGCGACAAAGCAAGCAAGGGGGTGGTCGAGCTGGACAGCACCAACGCGCGGGAATTCATGATGGGGCGTGACGTCTGGCCAGAGCAGGATGCTGGCGCTGGCGAGGTGATTGTCCGCTATCAGGGGCATACCCTGGGAATGGGAAAATGGGTGGGCAGTCGGGTCAAGAATGCCCTGCCCCGGGAGCTGGTGCGCGACAACAATCTGTTTGGCTGATTTTAACTGAACGAGGAAAGGTGACTCGATGCTGTTCGAGTCTGCAAAACCCACACTCTGGTTGAAATTTTGTCGGGTTCTTGAAAAGCCTTGAGCCTTGTCTAAGCTTAAGGCAATCCGAACACCAGTTAGCGCACGGCTCTGCAAGGAGCCAATTCCCCTATGCCAGGTACACGGAATTCGTACCTGGCTTTTTTTATCTCTTCTTAGCCAAGTTCATCGTTATTCGACACTCTCTTCCAACAGAGCTATCTCCACTTTCTCTGTGTGAGGTTCGCTCCCCAGCTCATGGTGATAGAGCAGATCGATCGCCTGTTCGATGAGTGATGCCTGGCTATCTTCAAGATGCAAGCCGAGTGCCGCCAACCGTTCGGCATGGCGATTACTGATCCAGCATTGCAACCGGGTATGACTCTCCTGTTTGCGTTTTACATGCTGACGCTGGCGCTTGGCGTTGTTCTGCGAGGCGGTCTCTTTTGCCTCAAGCTCGTTGATTTCCTGGCTCATATGACCTTGCAATAGTTGTTTTTATTACTGGTTATCTCTCACGTTCTCTTCGCATAGTGGTGAAAGATGGGGGCTTCCCCTACCCTGCCAGCTAACTACGAAGCCAACCAAATATACCATCAGATCAATGGGATATCATTTAACATAAAAAATGCAGTGACGCATTTATGCTAAAGCAGTCCATCCAGCGCGTGATCAGAGAATTTATGGGCATCGTCAAAGTACTCTTGCAGGGTGCGCATATCCTTGTGACGGGTAACCTCGATGATCTTGTTCATCGGTTTGCCAGCGGTGACGGCCGAGGTGATAAATCCGCGACGTAAACTGTGGCCACTGACATAGAGGTCATCGATAGCCTGACCGGTGCGCCGCTTGATCATCAGGTTGATACCCTGCGGTCCCAGAGGATCTGGTGTGAGTTGGCCCCAGCGATTCATCCGCCGAAAGAGCGGCCCTTCATTGATCCGGCTCTTCTTGAGCCAGTTGCCAATCGCAGCAACCGGGCAATAGTGCTTGCCGGGGATAAGGGCGATCTCGGTTTCATGGAGTTGATGCTTGCTAGGTTTGAGGCGAAGACGGATCCCCTGCCCCACAAAATCGAGGTCACTCACCTCAATCCTGGCTGCTTCCGAGCGGCGTAAGGCACCACTGAACATCAACAGCAACAGGGTGTGATCGCGAAGTCCCGCCAGATCATTGGTATCGATGCCATCCAGCACCTGGGTCAATGGCTGCAACGTGAGTGCACCCGTTTTGCGCTTGCGGTTATCACCAAGACGGACAATACCGCGCATCATCTCTTTGATTTCAGGGTGTTCGGTCGGCATCGGGTGGATGCCTTTTTGTTTGAAGGCGTAGCGGATCCCGGCGAGCCTTCGTACCAGAGTTGCCGGTTTGCGCGGTTCACCATTACGCAGCTCCCCTCTCCCTTCTTCTTTATTGAGCCATACCCAGTCAGCCAGTACCCCGTCGGCCTGATCTGCCAGAAAGTTCATGATGTCGTGATGGGTCGTTTGCAGTGGATCCAGACCATGCAACTGGCACCAGAAGACAAAAATCCGGGTATCCGCCTGATAGGCATTGAGGGTCGAATCTGCTTTGGCACTGCGCAGGAAGCGGCGAGCACGGCTATTTAGCTGGGCATCAAAGACAGTTTGCAATGACTGATGAGCTGAGCCTGAAATGGATGGATGTGACACGGAAGATCATGATTCATATGAAGTTTAGGAGGATCTTACAGGATCCTTCAGCTGCATCAAGTATCGATAATGAATATTATCGATACTTATGAGTGTCTGTTTAACCCCCAATCAGCATCTCCGTTTTTTCTAAACAGATGTCGTATTCATTTCCGGTGTACAGGTTGGGTAATTAAGCTGATGGCAATACAATGTTGCGATAGTGAGAGATAACGGCTTGGTGAGTTGCGTCTTGTTTTACCGCTATATGCGGGTTACTGAAAGTAAAACGCCCCGTAATACGGGGCGTCGGCCCTTATTTTCGGGCGAGTTTGAACAACTCAAAGAAGTTGCGACTGGTAGCTTCGGCCAGTTCGCTTAGCGTTATTTGGCGCAAGTCGGCAATAAACTGGGCAACGTCGCGCACGAAGGCGGGTTCGTTTTCCCTCCCCCGATGTGGAACCGGGGCAAGATAGGGCGCATCCGTTTCGACCAGCAGTCGATCGAGAGGCAATGCCTTCACCACTTCCTGCAACGCCGAGGCATTCTTGAACGTAGCGATCCCCGAGATGGAGATATAGAACCCCATCTCCATTGCCGCTTCTGCCATCTCGAGAGACTCGGTGAAACAGTGCAACACGCCGCCAACCTGATCCGCCCCCTCTTCGCGCATGATCTGCAAAGTATCTTGCTGGGCATCACGAGTATGAATGATCAGCGGTTTGTTCAGCGCACGGGCAACCCGGATATGTTCACGGAAGGAGGCTTGCTGAACCTCCTTGTTCTCGGGTGAGTAGAAGTAATCGAGACCGGTCTCACCAATGGCCACCACACGTGGGTCGGCAGCTTGCTTGAGCAGCAACTCGGCATCGACACCGGGTTCCTGATTCAGGGGATGCACCCCACAGGAAGCAAACACCTGGGGATAAGGGGCGATGTCCGTCATCATGGTCGGAAATTGTTCTTGCGTCACGCTGACACAGAGAAAGTATCCCACCTCCTGCGCTGCCGCTTTGGCCAGCACATCAGCCATATTGCTCTGTTTGCTGCCATAGCTGAGACGATCGAGGTGACAGTGGGAGTCAACGAGTAACATACAAAACCTTTATTGCTAATGACGTTCTATAACCAGCGACTGAGCCAGTTCATCAGATGAATGGTGGGATTGGATAGCTGTCCGGGCTGACAGGCCACTTTCAGGGCGACCAGTTGCTGCTCGGCATCCAGCAGTTTTTCACTGGAATGCAGCCCGGCAAACTGCTGGCTCAAGGTAGCCAGATCCGGCATCGCCAGTTGATGGTGACCGCATCCCGCCTGAGTTTTCAGGGCATCGCACAAAAAGAGCTGTACCCAATGCAGGCGAACTTGTGTCTCCTGACCGAGCTGGCTGCACAAGGTGGTCGCCTTGAGCGGGGACTTGGCGAGTGCGACCAGATCCTCGAGCAGCTCACGGCGAGCACCATCTTGCAGCTGCTCGATGTAGTCGAGCACCCGCAGCGGCGCCCCCTGACAGATCCGCACCTGAGCCAGAGTTGCCTGATGTCCCTGTTCAGCAAGCCAGCGCACCGTTTCACCCTCACTCGGCAGCTGGCACACATGTTTGTGGCAACGGCTGAGAATGGTCGGCAGCAGACGGGAAACCTGGGAGGCAATGAGGATCAGCAGGCTGTCACCGGCAGGCTCCTCCAGCGTTTTCAGCAGCGCATTGGCTGCCGATTCGGTCATCCGCTCCGCATCAGGAATGATCACCACCTTGCCGCGGCCGAGCTGGGCCGAGCCTTGCAGTCGGTTGCAGATATCACGGATCGCTTCGACCCCGATGGTCTTGCTCTCGCGACTGATGGTGCCGAGATCCGGATGATGGCCTTTGTCAAAGAGCTGGCAAGAGTGGCAATGACCGCATGGCTCTCCGCGATCCGGTTGTTGGCAAAGGTGCAAACGCGCCAACCGTTCAGCCAGCTGCTCCTTGCCAAGACCGGGATCGCCGAGCAGCAACCAGGCATGACCCAGTCTACCGGCCGCCGCCGTCTGGCTCAGTGCCTGCCAGTCGGGGATCAACCAGGGATACATAGGCGTGCATCCAGCGCAGCTTCAATCGCCGCTTTTACCTGATCCGGGGTTTGCCCCGCATCGATCACCACGATGGAATCATCCTTGGCGGCGAGTTCGAGATAACGGGTGCGGGTGCGCTCGAAAAAGCTGAGCTGCTCCAGCTCGATCCGATCCAGCTCGCCACGATGGCGGGCGCGTTGCAGACCGAGTGCGGGATCGATATCGAGATAGAGGGTGAGATCCGGTTTGAAGTTGCCGAGAACCGCCTGCTTGATGGCACCGATAAGAGCAGCATCGATACCACGGCCACCACCCTGATAGGCCTGGGAGGAGAGATCGTGGCGATCCCCCACCACCCAGACACCATCGGCCAGTGCCGGCTTGATGCGGGTCTCCACCAGTTGTACCCGGGAGGCATACATCAGCAGCAGCTCGGCTTCGATGGTGAGGCGCTCGTCATGCACCTCTTTGACGATGGCTCGCATCCGCTCGGCCAGCGGCGTACCGCCCGGCTCGCGGGTACATTCGATCCGCTCGACGCCATGGCGGTGCAGATAGTCGGTGACGTAACGGACGGCAGAGCTCTTCCCTGCCCCTTCCAAACCTTCAATAACGATAAATTTAGACATCAGGATTTCTTCAATATGTATTCGCGAACCGCCCGATTGTGTTCATCGAGGGTCTTGGAGAAGTAGTGAGCACCACCGCCCTTGGCGACAAAATAGAGATAGTCGGTCGACTTGGGGTTGAGTGCCGCTTCGATGGATGCCTTGCCCGGCATGGCAATGGGCGTCGGCGGCAGACCATCGATCACATAGGTGTTGTAGGGGTTCTTGTCGGTCAGATCGCTGCGGTGAATGTTGCCGTCATAGCGATCCTTCACCCCGTAGATCACGGTGGGGTCGGTCTGCAGCTTCATGCCAAGACGCAGACGATTGACGAACACCGAGGCAATTTGTGCCCGCTCTTCAGGCAGACCGGTCTCTTTTTCGATGATCGAGGCCATGATCAGCGCTTCATAGGGGGTCTTGTAAGGCAGATTGGCCTGCCGCTTGTCCCAGTTCTGCTGCAGGAATGTCTCCATGTCCTGGTGAGCGCGGCGCAGAATGGAGAGATCGCTGGCATGGGTGGTATAGGCGTAGGTTTCCGGCAAAAACCACCCCTCCAGCTTGCCATTCTCGATACCCAGTTCCTTGGCCAGATCAGCCTCGGGCAACTCAACCGTGAGCCGTTCCAGATAAGGTGCACTGGATAACTGCTTCAACCAATCCTCAAAGCGGGAACCCTCGACGAAGGTGAGGCTGAAGTGAAACTCCTTGCCCGAAGCAAAGAGCGAGAGGGTGTCCTTGAGCAGGGCCCCCTCCTTGATTTCATAGGTGCCTGACTTGATGGCAACCAGCTCGGGATGACCGCGCAGCCAGAGGCGCACCGCCCACGGACTGGGTTCACCATCACCCAACTCGGCGATCAGGCGAGCGGCATGAGCCCCCTTCTCCACCGTAAAGAGGCGAGTCGGCCCCTTGTTGGTGAGCGTCTCCACCTGCTGCCATTTGTAATGCACATAGCCCCCGGCGACGGCCACAGTCAGTGCCGCCCCCGCGAGCAGGGTGTAAAGCCGATTAAACTTCAATGACCAAACGCTCCTGTAAACGGCGGCTCAATACCGGGGCTGGATACTGTTTATCCTCGATGCCGTTGACCGGCACCACCCCCATCAGGGTATTGGTGAGCCACACCTCTTCCGCCTGCCATAGTGACTCCAACGGAGCCTCTACCACACGCAACTCAATACTCATCTGTTTCAGCATCGCCATGACCTGACGGCGCATGATGCCGTCAACCCCGCAACTGGCCAGATCGGGCGTAAACACCGTCTTGCCCCGACGCCAAAACAGATTGGCACTGACCCCTTCGACCAGCACGCCACGACTGCTGAGCACTACTCCTTCGACTGCACCACGGCTGACAAGTTCGCTCTTGAGCAGCACCTGCTCCAACCGGTTGAGGGTCTTGAGCCCGGCCAGCATGGGGGCATCACCAATGCGCTGGCGGCACACCAGCAAGTTGATCCCCTCGCGTTGCCACTGGGCATACTGGGCAGGAAAAGGCGCCAGCGAAAGAATACGGGTCGTCTGCTGACACTCGCTGCCATCATAACCACGGCCACCCTCCCCCCGAGTCAGCATCACCTTGGCAACACACTGTTGTTCACCGGCAACCAGGGTCTCGAGTTCCCGAGCCAACAATTCCCAGTCCGGTTCACCCATCCCTAGCCGGCTATTGGTCTGTTGCAGTCGAGCCAGATGCGCTGGCCACTGCAATACCTTTCCTTCTCTTACGGCCATAGTGGTGAAATGGCCATCGCCATAGGCCAGACCACGGTCGCGGGCCGAGATGGTATCGAGCTTCAATCCATTGATCAGCAAAGAGATCCCTCCGATAAAAAAGGCCCGATACCGGCAGTATCGGGCCTCTGTCATTGCCCGCAGGCAATTATACGCGTTTGAAGATCAGGGAACCATTGGTACCGCCGAAACCAAACGAGTTGGAGAGGGCGTACTCGAAGTTACCCGGCTTGGCCACATGGGGCACCAGATCCAGATCGCATTCATCATCCGGGTTGTCCAGGTTGATGGTGGGCGGTGCAATCTGATCGCGCAGGGCCAGCACAGTGATGATCGCCTCGATGGCACCGGCAGCACCCAGCAGGTGACCAGTCATCGACTTGGTAGAGCTGACCATCAGTGACTTGGCGTGCTCGCCAAAGACGGCTTTCATGCCGCGCAGTTCGGCCACATCGCCCAGCGGGGTCGAAGTGCCGTGGGCATTGATGTACCCCACCTGCTCGGGTGCAATACCGGCATCCTTGATGGCATTCTTCATGGCGCGAGCGCCACCGTTGCCATCGGCAGGAGGTGCAGTCATGTGATAGGCGTCACCACTCATGCCAAAACCGACCAGTTCGGCGTAGATCTTGGCGCCGCGGGCCTTGGCGTGTTCGTACTCTTCCAGCACCAGTACACCGGCACCGTCACCCAGCACGAAACCGTCGCGATCCTTATCCCATGGACGGCTCGCCTTCTGCGGCTCGTCATTGCGGTTGGAGAGTGCCTTGGCTGCTGCGAAGCCGCCCATCCCCATCGGGGTGGAGGCTTTCTCGGCACCGCCAGCGACCATCACGTCGGCATCGCCGTAAGCGATCATCCGGCCAGCCATACCGATGGCATGGGTACCTGTGGTGCAGGCGGTAGTCACAGCGATGTTCGGACCTTGCAATCCCTTCATGATGGAGAGATGACCGGACACCATATTGATAATGGTGGAGGGCACGAAGAAGGGGCTGATCTTGCGCGGGCCACCGTTGACGAGGCTGTCGTGGTTCTGTTCAATCAGACCCAGACCGCCAATCCCGGAACCGATCGCCACACCGACGCGCTCGGCATTGTCGTCGTTGATGACGAGGCCGGAATCATCCAGTGCCTGCATACCGGCAGCAATACCGTATTGAATGAAGAGATCCATCTTGCGAGCGTCTTTACGGTTGATACCGTACTGCTCGGGATCGAAGTCCTTGACCAGACCTGCAAAACGGGTTGCAAACTCGCTGGCATCGAAATGGTCGATAAGGGAAATGCCGCTCTGCCCGTTGAGCAGGGCTTGCCAGCTGGATTCGGCTGTGTTGCCTACCGGGGAAAGCATCCCCAAGCCGGTCACCACGACTCTGCGTTTTGACACTGAGGTAGTCTCCGAGAGGTGATTTGAAAGGAAACAAATACAAAAGAAGCGGCCCTTGGGCCGCTTCTTTCAGAACAGGAACTTATTCCTGATTAGCGGTGATGTAGTCGATAGCCGCTTGAACAGTGGTGATCTTCTCGGCTTCTTCATCAGGAATTTCGGTATCGAATTCTTCTTCCAGCGCCATTACCAGTTCAACGGTATCCAAAGAGTCAGCGCCCAGGTCGTCGACGAAGGAGGCAGCGTTCTTAACGTCTTCTTCTTTAACACCCAGTTGTTCAATGATGATTTTCTTTACGCGTTCTTCGATGTTGCTCATGACCTGAATTTTCCTTTAAAAATACGCTATTGCGTCTGGTTGGGGTAGTTTATTCAATTGACGTGAGTTTGCAAGTAGCTTGCCGCTGGTCAAACCACGAAATTCGCCAAACTTCGGCGTACTATCGCAAATTTGAACAGAACTCACGACAAATTGATTACACCATGTACATCCCGCCATTAACATGCAGGGTTTCACCGGTGATATAAGCTGCTTCATCGGAAGCCAAGAATACCACAGCGGCGGCAATCTCTTTCGGATCACCCAGACGAGCGGCAGGAACCTGGCTCATGATGCCGGCACGTTGCTCTTCGTTCAGGGCGCGAGTCATGTCGGTTTCGATGAAACCGGGGGCAACCGCGTTGACCGTGATACCACGGGAGGCCACTTCACGCGCCAGCGATTTGGTAAAGCCAACCAGACCCGCCTTGGCGGCAGCATAGTTGACCTGACCGGCATTGCCCATGGTACCAACGACGGAACCGATGCTGATGATGCGACCATTGCGCTTCTTCATCATCGCCCGCAGTACCGGTTTGCTCAGACGGTAGAGCGAGGTCAGGTTGGTATCGATGATCTCGTTCCACTCGTCATCTTTCATCCGCATCAACAGGTTGTCGCGGGTGATACCCGCGTTGTTGATCAGGATGTCGATGTCGCCAAAGCGCGCCTTGATGGCGGCGAAGACGGCTTCGATGGATTCCTGGCTGGTCACGTTCAGTGCCATGCCGCAACCATTCTCGCCCAGATAGGCGCTGATCGCCTCGGCACCGCTCTCGCTGGTCGCCGTACCGACCACTTTCGCGCCACGGGCCGCGAAAGTTTCGGCAATCGCACGGCCGATGCCACGACTGGCACCAGTCACCAACACAACCTTATCGGTAAAGCTCATCACTTGCTCCTGTTTACTTGATCTGGGCCAGCGCCTGCTCGAAAGAGGCGGCATCGTTGGCGTGAATACCTTCCACGCGCTTGTCGATGCGCTTGGCGAGCCCGGTCAACACTTTGCCCGGCCCCATCTCGATTTCGAGGGTAATGCCCTCATTGGCCATCCGCTCGACAGTCTCGGTCCAACGAACCGGGCTGAACAGCTGACGTACCAGCGCTTGCTTGATGGCGGCCGGCTCCTGTTCACAGGATACGTCGACATTATTGATGACCACGATGGCAGGAACCTTGATCTCGATCCCGTCCAGCGCAGCTGCCAGTTTTTCTGCGGCAGGTTTCATCAGCGCACAGTGGGATGGCACAGAGACCGGCAGCGGCAGCGCACGCTTGGCGCCCGACTCTTTCATCAGCACATTGGCACGCTCGACAGCCTCTTTGTGGCCAGCGATAACCACCTGGCCCGGAGAGTTGAAGTTGACCGGAGAAACAACCTGCCCCTCTGCCGCTTTTTCGCAGTTGGCAGCGATGGATTCGTTATCTAGACCGATGATGGCAGCCATGGCACCAGTACCTTCCGGTACCGCTTCCTGCATGGCCAGACCACGCAGCTCGACCAGTTTGACGGCATCGGTAAAGGCCAGAGCACCGCTGCAAACCAGAGCGGAATACTCACCCAGGCTGTGACCAGCCATGACGGAAGGCGTTGCCCCCCCCTGCTGTTGCCACAGACGCCACAGTGCGACAGAAGCCGTCAGCAGTGCGGGCTGGGTACGCCAGGTTTTGTTCAGCTCTTCGGCCGGACCGTTCATTACTAGGGCAAACAGGTCATAACCCAGCACCTGGCTCGCCTCGGCGAAGGTCTCCTTGATCACGGCATGTTGCTCGGCCAGCTCGGCCAGCATGCCCACGGTTTGGGAGCCTTGTCCCGGGAAGGCAATGGCAAATTGGGTCATCATTGATTCCTTTTAGATAAGCAAAAATGAAATCGTTGCGGGATGACAGCACTCGCTCATCCCGCTTTGGATCAGAGGCGAACCAGCGCCGAGCCCCAGGCAAAACCACCGCCGAAGGCTTCAAGCAGGACCAGCTGGCCCGGTTTGATCCGGCCATCCCGCACCCCTTCATCGAAGGCGATCGGTACGGACGCAGCAGAGGTGTTGCCGTGCTTGTCGAGGGTCAACACCACTTTGTCGAGGCCCATACCGAGCTTCTTGGCAGTGGCGCTGATGATGCGGAAGTTGGCTTGATGAGGCACCAGCCAGTCCAGCTCGCTCGGCTCGAGACCGGCAGCTGCCAGCGTCTCGGTCACGATCTCGCTCAGACGGGTGACCGCCACTTTGAACACATCGTTGCCTTTCATGTACATGTAGGCTTCGAGTTCGGCGCCCGGCATACCGCGACGGGGTTGCGGCAGTTTGAGCAGATCGCCATAACGGCCATCGGCATGCAGATGAGTGGAGAGAATGCCCGGTGTTTCGCTGGCGCCAATCACCACGGCACCGGCCCCATCACCAAAAATAATGATAGTGCCGCGATCTTCCGGATCGCACATGCGCGACAACACATCGGCCCCGACAACCAGCACATGGCGGGCAGCGCCGGATTTGACGAACTGATCGGCAATGGAGAGTGCGTAGGTAAAACCGGCACAGGCTGCCGCCACGTCAAAGGCAGGGATCCCCTGCACACCCAGTAGCCCTTGCAGTTCGCAAGCAGCTGCCGGGAAGGCGTTTTCTGCGCTGGTGGTGGCCAGCACAATCATATCGAGATCGGCCGCGGTCAGGCCTGCGGCATCTAGGGCCCGCAGGGCGGCCTGGTAAGAGAGAGTTACAACTGTTTCATCAGCGCCAGCAATACGGCGCTCACGGATCCCAGTGCGTTCCACGATCCACTCGTCACTGGTCTCAACCATTTGCTCGAGATCGGCGTTGGTACGCACTGAACTTGGCAGATAGCTGCCAGTACCCAGAATTTTGCTATGCATAGAGTTTTTATAGGTCCCTGTCGGAAAAGACAGCTTCAAGGCGATCTGCTATTTGCAGTGGAAGTTGATGTTTGGCCTCTTGTGCGGCCAGCAGGATCGCATTACACAGGGCGCGCCGCTCGGCTCGCCCATGACTTTTTACCACAATGCCGCGCAATCCTAACAGACTTGCCCCGTTATACTGGTCGGGGTTCAGGTATGAAAAACGCCGTTTGAACATAAAACCGGCGATCCGACCAAGAAAAGTGCGCTTCTTGCGGGGATATCCCGCCAGCTGAGCCATCATCCGCACTACCCCCTCGGCCGTTTTGAGGGCGACATTGCCAACAAAACCGTCGCAGACGATCACATCGCACTCGCCGCTGAAGATGCGATCCCCTTCAATGAAACCGACATAGTTGAGCGCGTTGCACTGGCGCAACAATTCGGCACTGTGACGTACCAGATCATTGCCCTTGATCTCCTCCTCGCCGATGTTGAGCAAGGCAACTCGAGGAGAAGCGATGCCTTCGACTTTCTCGGCCACCACGGAGCCCATCACCGCAAATTGAAGCAAGGTATCCGCATCGCAACTGACGTTGGCGCCGAGATCCAGCATCACGGTGCGCTTGCCGCTCAACGTCGGCAGTGCCTTGATGAGTGCCGGCCGATCGACCCCGGGCAGAGATTTGAGCACGCACTTGGCCATCGCCATCAACGCACCGGTATTGCCGGCACTCACGCAGGCATCGGCCTCACCGGCTTTCACCAGATTGAGTACCACCCGCATGGAGGAATCTTTCAGAGTACGCAGCGCCACGATCGGTTTATCGCCCATGCCAACCACCTGGGATGCATGTACGAAACGAACGCGGGGATGATTCAGCAAGCCATGTTGCTGCAGCAGAGAGGAGGTCTGATGTTGGTCACCGACCAGGATCAGTTTTAGCTGGGGTAAAAGAGACAGTGCCTGCACGGCGGCAGGCACTGTTTCCGAGGGGCCAATATCTCCCCCCATGATGTCTAGCGCGACAGTTTGCGTAGACAAAGGCAATCCTTAAGCGATTACCTTTTTACCGCGGTAGAAACCATCGGCAGTCACGTGGTGACGACGATGGATTTCGCCACTGGTCTGATCAACAGTCAGGGCAGCGGTGGTCAGCGCATCGTGGGAACGACGCATGCCACGCTTGGCACGGGTTTTACGGTTCTGTTGTACGGCCATTGTAGGCTAACTCCTAAATTCACTTACGTTTAAGCTCTTCAAGAACTGCAAAGGGATTCGGCCGCTCATCAGCAGGTTCGATTTCACCCCAAGTCATCTCCATGTTACCGCGGGGACACACATCCAGAGAATGCATGGCTACCTGAGGCAACGAGAGGATAAGTTCATCCTCCAGGATTTGATGAAGGTCCATCTCGCCGTTTTCGTCCAACTCAATGGGCTCATAAGCTTCCGGCAGTTCTTCCTCGTTTGTTCTTTCGAACAGCGGAGTGTAGATAAATTCAGCTTCACAGAGATGCTCGAAAGTTTCTCCGCAACGTTGGCAAACCAGGTCGACCTTGGCATGGGCAGTGCCTTTCATAACGGTCAACTTCTGGACATCTTTGCCAAAGTGCAGTGATACCTCGATATCACTCCGCAAGCCAGCGGTTGATTCCTCCAGCCTGGGCATCTGCGACTTTTCCACTATCCCGACATAATCGAGCAGCTTCAAGGCACTACGGACTGGATCAACCTTAACGGGCAACTTCACCTTTTGCATAGGGCGCGAATAATATAGGTCCAACAACTGATAGTCAAAGGAAAAAGTCCTTACCGCCGATGATTTTAACGCCACAAGTCCCTAGAATGCCGGTACTTGCTTTCATCGGTATTCGGATTATGCCACAGAATCTTATCCTCGCCTCAACTTCTCGCTATCGCAAAGCCCTGCTGGAGAAGCTTGGCCTCCCCTTTGAATGTGCGGCTCCCGACGTAGACGAACGACCACTGGCAGATGAATCCGCTCAGGAGCTGGTGGCCCGACTTGCCCGGGCAAAGGCCCAGGCCATTGCAAATAGTCGTGATCACGGGCTGATCATCGGGTCTGATCAGGTGTGTGTCTGCAATGGCCGCATCCTCGGCAAACCGGGCACCATAGATAATGCCATAGCACAGCTGATGGCGGCCCAGGGTCGCAGCGTCACCTTTTACACCGGCTTGTGCGTACTTAACGCTGCAACCAATGAGATTCATCAATTGATTGAACCGTTTACGGTTCACTTTCGCGATCTCGACGAAGCCGCCATTCGCCGCTATGTAGAGGCTGAACTGCCCCTCGATTGTGCTGGCAGTTTCAAATGCGAAGGGATGGGGATCGTGCTGTTCAAGGGGCTGGAAGGGCGCGATCCTAACGCATTGATCGGTCTGCCGCTGATCGGCCTGATCGAGCTGCTGGAGCGCCACGGCATCGCCCTGCCCTGATGGTGGGCGAATGGATGAGCTAGAAGATATATAAAAGGCCCGGTCAATTGACCGGGCCTTTTATCAATCAGATTGATGTCACTCAAGAAGTGAGACGTTTACAACAACGTGCGAAGAGCCGTCATAGAGTCAACCACTGCCACTGGCTCGTAACGACTGAGGGCCTCGCTGCTATCCACCCCCCAGGTGACGCCAATGCGCGGCATGGCGATTGCCTCGGCCATCGCCATATCGTGAACAGAGTCGCCAATCATTACGGCCTGCCTAGGTGAAAGCCCCAGTTCAGCCAGGATCTGCTCAAGCATCAGCGGATCAGGCTTGGATCGAGCCTCATCGACGCCACGACTGGTCACAAACAACGGGCGCAGCCCGGTCTCATCCAATACCCGATCCAGCCCACGGCGTGATTTACCGGTCGCGACGGCCAGTTGCAGGCCCCGTGACCGCCAGTCATGCAGCAGCTCCCCTGCCCCGGCAAACAATGAACTGGGGGTGGTGTCGTGCAGATAGTGATGACGATAACGATCGATGAGTGTGGCAATCTGGCGCTCATCAATGGCGGTGCCACTGTCGCTACACAAAGGGAACAGGCGGGACATGGCAACATCAAGGCTCAATCCGATGATCTGCCGGATCTGGGCTGGTGCAGGTACCGCCAGCTCACAATCTCTGGCGGCCCCCTGCACACAGGCAACAATCCGGCCCACCGAATCCATCAGGGTACCGTCGCAATCGAAAATGGCGAGCCGGATATCCTGCATCAGCGTGACAAGCCGTTGAGGAAGTTGTCGAGTTCAGGTGCCAGCGGCGCTTCGACCTGCATCTCGCGACCATCGGCCGGATGGGTGAAGCTGAGCTTCCAGGCATGCAAAAAGAGCCGTTTCAGCCCTTGGCTGCGCATTTTCTCGTCAAACGCCGCTTCACCATACTTATCATCACACGCAATCGGGTGACCGGCATGCAGGGTGTGCACCCGGATCTGGTGAGTACGACCGGTGATAGGGCTGCACTCGACCAGGGTCGCTTCGGCAAATTGACGCACGATACGGAACCGGGTTTCCGATGGCTTGCCATCGGCGCTTACCCGCACTACCCGCTCGCCAGACTGCAGGTCGTTTTTGCGCAGAGGTGCATTGACCACCTTGACGTGAGCCTGCCATTTGCCGCGAACCAGCGCCAGATACTGCTTGCGCATGGTCTTGACGCGCAACTGCTCATGCAGGCTGCGCAGGGCACTGCGCTTCTTGGCAACCAGCAATACACCAGAGGTGTCGCGATCCAGTCGATGAACAAGCTCGAGGAAACGAGCTTCCGGACGCAGGGCACGCAACCCCTCGATAACGCCAAAGCTCAGACCGCTGCCACCGTGTACAGCCATGCCGGAAGGCTTGTTAAGCACGATCATGGCATCGTCTTCGAACAGGATCTGGCTCTCCAGACGCTGGATAACCCCGAGGTTGGCGGATGGCAGCTCATTTTTTTCAGCAACGCGCACGGGAGGAACCCGCACCTCGTCACCTGCGCAGAGTTTGTACTCCGGTTTGATGCGCTTTTTGTTTACTCGCACTTCACCTTTGCGAAGGATGCGATAGATCAGGCTCTTGGGGACGCCCTTTAGCTGAGTCTTGAGAAAATTGTCGATGCGCTGCCCGTCATGCTCAGCTTCGATGGTAAGCAGCTGCACTTGTTGATGTATCTGTGTCATGGCGCGGATTTTACCACTGCCAGCGCCCCTTGGCTGCTGGTTTGTTGAAAAATGGCGCCTTGCTATAAAAGAGGTTTAAATGGGATAATAAACAAGGTTTTGTCATTGTGTTCAAGCCTTGTACTAAGTGGCCAAAAAGTATGCCACCCAATCCCGATACACCGTGTCTAGAAGAACATGACGGTTCCCGGGTGCGAGGTACAACGCATGGAGAACACAAACATCACCGTTTATTTGTCTCCATTTCGGCATCCTTATTCATCTCTTCTCGAGAAAAGATGACCAGAGCGCCCTTAGTTTGCGCCTCATGCATACCCCAACCGGGAGGTTGCCCCAGTATGCTGAAGACCCGAGGCCGGCGCTGGCAGGACCCAGATGGAGGAAATCAAAATGACACAATAATGAGAACTCAATGAAAAGAATGCTTATCAACGCAACTCAAGAAGAAGAGTTGCGCGTAGCGCTGGTTGACGGACAACAGCTCTACGATTTGGATATTGAAAGTCCGGGACACGAGCAGAAGAAAGCGAACATTTACAAGGGTAAGATCACCCGCGTAGAACCCAGCCTTGAAGCTGCTTTTGTCGACTACGGCGCCGAGCGCCACGGTTTCCTGCCGTTGAAGGAGATCGCCCGCAATTACTTCCCCTCCGGTTACTCCTATCAGGGTCGTCCCAACATCAAAGAAGTGGTCCGCGAAGGTCAGGAAGTTATCGTCCAGATCGACAAGGAAGAGCGTGGCACCAAGGGTGCAGCCCTCACCACCTTTATCAGCCTGGCAGGTAGCTACCTGGTACTGATGCCCAACAACCCCCGTGCCGGTGGTATCTCCCGCCGCATCGAGGGTGATGAGCGGACTGAACTGAAAGAAGCCCTGAGTGGGTTGACCGTGCCGGAAGGCATGGGCCTGATCGTGCGCACCGCCGGTGTGGGCAAGTCGCCAGAAGAGCTGGAGTGGGATCTGAACGTCCTGCTCAATCACTGGGACTCCATCCACAAGGCCTCCCAAGAGCGCGCGGCACCGGTGCTTATCCACCAGGAAAGCAACGTCATCGTGCGTGCCATCCGTGACTATCTGCGTCGCGATGTGGGCGAGATCCTGATCGACAATCCGGTGATTTTCGAACGTGCCAAGGCCCATATCGAGCTGGTACGTCCCGATTTCCTCAACCGTGTGAAGCTGTACAAGGGTGAAGTTGCCCTGTTCAATCACTTCCAGATTGAGAGCCAGATCGAATCAGCCTTCCAGCGTGAAGTGCGCCTCCCCTCCGGTGGCAGCATCGTTATCGATCCGACCGAAGCACTGACCTCCATCGATATCAACTCCTCCCGCGCCACCAAGGGCGGCGATATCGAAGAGACTGCGCTGCAAACCAACCTGGAAGCGGCCGATGAAATTGCCCGCCAATTGCGTCTGCGCGACCTGGGTGGCCTGATCGTAATCGACTTCATCGACATGACCCCGGTTCGCCATCAGCGCGAAGTGGAAAACCGTCTGCGTGAAGCGGTTCATCAGGATCGTGCCCGCATCCAGCTGGGCCGGATCTCCCGTTTCGGTCTGCTGGAGATGTCTCGCCAGCGTCTGCGTCCCTCCCTCAACGAGTCCAGCAGCCACATCTGCCCCCGTTGCCAGGGTCAAGGCGTGATCCGTGACAACGAATCCCTCGCCCTGTCCATCCTGCGTCTCATCGAAGAAGAGGCCATGAAGGACAACACCGAGCAGGTTCACGGTCAGGTGCCGGTGGATGTTGCAGCCTATCTGCTTAACGAGAAGCGTGCTGCCATCGCTAGTCTGGAACAGCGAAATGATGTGCGTGTTTACATCATTCCGAACCAGCATCTGGAAACCCCGCACTACGAAGTGACCCGCATTCGTCAGAACGAGATCCCGGAAGCGGCCAGCTATGAGCTGAAAACCGAGATTGCCAAGCCGGTCTACCAACCGAAGCAAGCTCAGGTGATCGAGCGTGAACAACCGCTGCTGCAAGGCTTTGCCCAGCCGACTCAACCCGCGCCAGTTGCAGCACAGCAGCAGACAGCCCCGGCCGTTGCCGCTGCACCTGCCGAAGCAGGTTTCTTCAGCAAGCTGATCAAAGGCATTACCGGCCTGTTCAGCAGCGATGCAGCCCCTGCCGAAGTAAAAGCTCCGGCTGATAAACCGGCTGCTCGTGAAGCACGCAAGGAAGAGGGTCAGCGTCATCAGCGCGAAGAAGGTCGTGGCCGTGGTCAGCGTCCTCGTCGTGACGACAACCGTGGCAACCGTAACAATGCGGAAGCTGGCGAGAAACGTGAAAATGGCAACCGCGAAGGTGGTGAAAACCGCAATCGTCGTCCTCGTAAAGAGCGTGAGCCCCGTCAGGAACGTGAAGTTCGCACTGAACAGCGGATAGAACGTGAACCACGTGAACCACGCGAAGCGCGTCAAGAACGTGAGCCCCGTGCTCCGCGCCCTGCTCGTGAGCCACGCGCTCCCCGTGAGCCTCGTGCCGAGGTTGTCGTGGACGCGGTGGAAACCGTTGATGCCATCGAACCACGTCAGGAAAAAGAGCAGAAAGTGGCTGAGCGCCGCGAACGTCGCCAGCTGCGCAAGCAGATCCGCGTTGATGTTGCTGCGAGCGACACCCCTGCCCTGCCTGTCGTAGAAGAGGTTCAGGTTGCAGCCGTTGAGACTGGCGACCAGGATGAGCAGGCCGAAGGTCAGCGCCGTTCCCGCCGTACTCCGCGCAGCCAGCGCATCGAAGGCCAACGTCGCAAGCGTATTAATGAAGAAGCACGTAGCCAGCGTGATGAAGAGCAACAAGCCGAGCCTACTCTGACTACCGCCGCCCAGGCCGATATCGCCAAAGCGCAGGTTGAAGAGCCGGTAGTGCCAGTTGTTACCATCCCGAGCGCTGAAGCTGTCGCGGCAGCCCTGCAAGCTTCTGCTGCACTGACCGAACACGTGGTTGTCGAAGCTGTTGCTGAGGAGTCTGCTGAACAGGCTCATGCGGTACAGACCGAAGTGGCCGCAATATCTGTTGTTGACACCGTAGAAGTGGAAGCCCCTGCTGTCGCAGTAGTTGAAGCTACTCCGGTTGAGCTTGCACAAGCTGAGCAACCTGCTGAAGTTGTTGCCGAAGCCCCGGTAGCCGCTGTTGAAGCAGTTGAGGTCACCGAAGCAGTAACTACTGCACCTGTTGCTGAAGAGCCGGTAAAAGTTGTAGCTGAGGAGACTCCCGTAGCCGTAACCAAGCAGGTTAAGCACGGTGCCGGTCTGTTGGCCCGAGCTCGCAAGGCATCTGCGCCAATGGCAACCCCTGCCGAAGCTCCTGCCCTGCCCGCTCGTGAACCGGTGGACTATCCGCCTCTGGTTCGTGGCGAAGTGGTTAGCTCTGGCCGTCACGGTGGTAGCACCGCAGCAGTCAATGTAGCTTCCTGCCCGGCAGGTCGTCCTTAATAGTTCCTGTTGTTGGAACAAGCAAAGAGCCACACAATGTGTGGCTCTTTTTTATGGGTGACATTCACCTAGTTATCAGTTGCCAATGCGTCTGTGTAATACCGATATCGGAGACCATTTGGCTGAGGGCAAGATCGTCATTGAGCCACGGCCCGGTGTAGAACGGATCTGTGACGTCCTAGGTTTATTCCCTGAAAACTAAAGACTTCCTAAGTTTTTTACCTGAATTCTATTTATTCGAAATGTGGTCACAAAGGTTTAAGTTACAAACTAGTTTGTTGGCATATGAAGCTCATCCGTCATGCGCCCAATAGTACATCTCTCGTTCCAGTTCCGATTCATTTTTGCTGAGTCGTTGGTTGCACCTTGAACTGTAAATGTGATTTAGATATCAGGAATCTATCCACTATCCAGATGAAGTCCGCTCCATATAAAACCACAATCCGACTTACATCTGGAATGGCGTTATAGATTGAGTCAAAACTTATTATCAGGTTCACAACACAGCAAATACTGCATCATGTAATCGTATATTTTGTAGCGATAACTTTCTGATTGAAGGTACAGTTATCCCTCTACATGTACTAACCAAATAACCCAGGTTCCTGTTAATAGAAATCCCTGATGCTGATTGGAGAACACTTGGCTACGGCGCTCTTGCTCATGTCTATGGGTGAAATACTATCATTGACCGGGTATCGCAGGATAACGCGAGCTGCGATAAACACCGATCAGGGTTGTATCTAAAAAACAACAAGCCACACTGTGTGGCTTTTGCTTGTACCAAGAACGAGATATCCCTCCCCCACCCTACTTGTTAGTCGTCGCTCTTCATAATATCAATCTGAATTAGCAGGATGCTGCAGGCTCTAATCGATAGGAAAAAAGGGGGATGGAACTCATGTCGAAATAAAAAAGGGCCCGAAGGCCCTTTGGTATATAAACGCTTGAAGACATTATGCGAACAGATGATGGCTGATGATAAAAAGACCACCAGAGAGCAACATGGTCAGCGGCAGGGTAAGCACCCAGGCCATCAGGATGGTCTTGATGGTCTGGCTTTGCAGGCCTGACTTGTTGGCCACCATGGTACCCGCCACCGCAGAGGAGAGAATGTGGGTGGTCGATACTGGCATACCAGTCAGACTGGCAATACCGATGGAGCTGGCCGCCGTGATTTGGGCTGCAATCCCCTGGCTATAGGTCATACCGGTAGAACCGATTTTCTCACCAACGGTGTGCACGATACGACGCCAGCCCACCATGGTGCCGCAACCCAGCGCCATCGCGATGGAGACGATCACCCAGGTCGGAGCGTATTCGGCTGTCGCAGTCAGATCCTTGCGCCATTTGGCCAGATCGGTCAGCTCCTTGGCCGGCAGAGAGAGTTTGGAAACCTTGCGTGCGGTGTCATCGATACAGAGCAGCAGACGACGCACTTCACGGCGATCGGTCAGGCTCATCTCTTCATAGGTACGTACAGCACCAAGACGCGAATCCAGAGTGTTCATCGCCTGCAGCACGCTGTCTGCGGAACAGTGAGTCATCAGTTCTTCTTGCACAGCAGAGGCTGAGTTGAAGTTGATAACACCACTCACAGCATCCTGATTGCGCTTGTAGATTTCCATGATGCGCTGGTTGGCATCCTGGGTGCGATCCAGATCGTAAGAGCGGCTATTCATGTCCAGCGCGAAGTAGGCTGGCGCCATGCAGATGAGTACCAGCATGACCAGACCGATACCCTTCTGGCCATCGTTGGAGCCGTGCACAAAGCTCACACCCATCGCAGAAGCAACCAGAGTGAGGCGAGCCCAGAATGGCGGGTGCTTCTTGCCATCAACAAGTTGACGCTCTTCCGGGGTCTTGTGGATCTTGTTGCTGGTCCAGATGCGTTTCATCACCAGCAACAGCAACGCTGCCACGATGAAACCGATGGTGGGAGAGATGATCAGGGAGAGCATGATGTCGATCGCCTTGCTCACATTGATCCCCTCGGTCACCGGCTTGTGACTAATCCAGGCATAGGCACCGCCTACCCCCAGAATGGAACCGATCAAGGTATGTGAGCTGGAGGCCGGGATCCCGAAGAACCAGGTACCCAGATTCCACACGATGGCGGAAAAGAGCAGCGAGAAGACCATGATCAACCCTTGGGTGGAGTCCATCCCAAGCAGCAGGTCGATGGGCAGCAGATGGACGATGGCATAAGCCACACCCAGACCACCAAACATGACACCGAAAAAGTTGAAGATCCCTGATGCAACAACCGCCAGGTGAGCGGGCATCGCTTTGGTGTAGATAACCGTTGCTACCGCGTTGGCGGTATCGTGAAAGCCATTGATGAATTCATAGGCAAGCACAAAAAAAACGGCCAATACCAAACCGATTGACCACCACAAACCCAAACCACTAAACATTTCAAACATAAAAAAAAGCCTGTTTATGAGTTGCGGCGGATTATGCCAGATGGCGGCCAACACCATAGCTATCTATGAAATATTTCAGCCATAAAAAAAAAGAGCTTTTTGGTAAAAAATATCTTACGGCCAGTCGCCATGCGGCTTGCCAGAGATTAATTAAAGCGAGCAGTTGTTGCCTTTAAACAACAAAGTTGCTGACAATTCAGCCAACAAACGTCATTTTCAGCCCTCTTTTTCACCCCCATCAGGCATAAAAAAGCATAAAAATATCGTTTGCCAACCATTCTCATCCGACCAGCAAGGAGCCATCCGTATCTTCGCAGCACCAGCTCGCCTGCAACCTAGCCAAAAAAAGAGGAGCCACATTGTGCTCCTCTTTTCCAATCATGCCTGCAGGCTGCATCAATCCTGGTTGATACGGCTGGCGACAGCACCCTGCTGGCTCTTGTACTTGGCATTTTCCCGCTTGTTGTACGGACGGGCTGCGGTGCCTGAGAGCATCTCGAAGTTCAACGCGCCGATCTTCATCTTGGGACGCAACGCCAGCGGCAATTTGCCGCCATTGTAGAACTCCAGCACGATACGACCGGACCAGCCCGGATCGATACGGTGTGCCGTGACATGCACCATCAGACCGAGACGGGCCAGCGAAGAGCGGCCATCGAGCCAGCCGACGATATCTGCCGGCAGAGTGACTGATTCATAGGTCACGGCCAACGCCAGCTGACCCGGGTGCAGATAGAAGGCTTCGCCATCCGGGATATGGATCTCATCGCTCATCACCCGATCGATGGCATCGGCCATCTCGCTGCTCGGGCCGCTCAGATCGATATAGGGAGCAGTATGATCGCGAAACACCCGAAACTCGTTACCCAGCAGCACATCGACGCTGACGCCACTGATCCGTTCTACACCGGGCCGTGGCTCAATGACGATCTTGCCCTCATCCAGATGGCGTTCGATATCGGTATCACACAGACGCATTGGGCGACTCTCCTGACTACTTTGTGCTTTAAAAAAGCCGGGCATCACCCGGCTTGTTTCAACTTAACCAATCAACATGTGGCGGATACGCGCCTTGAGCATGTCGATTGCGATACGGTTCTTGCCACCACGGGGCACAATCACATCGGCATACTGCTTGGAAGGCTCGATGAACTGCAGGAACATGGGGCGTACGGTCTTTTGATACTGCTTGAGCACGGAGTCCATGGTCCGGCCACGCTCCTGCACGTCACGCACCAGTCGGCGCAGCAGACAGATGTCGAGCGGGGTATCCATAAAGATGGAGGCATCCATCAGGTCGCGCAGACGGCTGTCGGTCAACAGCAGAATACCTTCCAGAATAATCACGCGGCGCGGGGCAAACGGAGTTACCTCGCTCATCCGGGTGTGCTCGGTGTAGGAGTACTGGGGAATATCTACCGCATCCCCTTTCAGCAATTGACTCAGGTGCTGAACCAGCAGGTCGTGATCCAGCGCATTGGGGTGGTCATAGTTGGTTTTTACCCGCTCTTCCATGGTCAGGTGGGTCTGATCACGGTAGTAGCAATCTTCGGTGATCACACCAATCTGACCTGCACCCAGTTCTGCCACCAGCTCTTCATAAATGGTCTGGGCTATAAGACTTTTGCCAGACGCGGACGCGCCGGCAATACCGATGATCACACACGAATGTTGAGTATCAGACATGACAAATACCTAAAAGAGAAGAGCAGTGGGGATTGTTTAAACCGATCCATTATATGAAAAAGGGTGGGCCATGCCCACCCTCAAATCCCCATCAGGTGACCGACAGCTGATTATTCATCCAGCGCGACAGTATAAAGCGGGGTCGCAATCGGTTTTGCGCTGAAAAAGAGTTCAGCTCCCACCCTGCGTGCCAGCTTCAAATAGGCCTGAGTCAGGCTTCCTTCCGGCGAACTGAAGACGGTCGGACAGCCATCATCCATGTGCTGGCGGATGTCGATGTGCAGCGGCAGCTGACCAAGCAGCGCCACTTGATACTGCTCTGCCATCTTCTGGCCGCCACCGGTACCGAACAACGGCTCATGGTGACCACAGGCGCTGCAGACGTGGTAACTCATGTTCTCGATGATGCCGAGCACCGGCACATTGACCTTGTGGAACATGGCGATCCCCTTGCGGGCATCGGCCAGCGCCACATCCTGCGGGGTGGTGACGATCACCGCCGCCGAGGTGGGCACCTGCTGGGCCATGGTGAGCTGGATATCACCGGTGCCCGGCGGCATGTCGACCACCAGATAATCCACCTCGCCCCAGCGGGTCTCGTGGAGGATCTGCGCCAGTGCCTTGCTCGCCATGGGGCCACGCCAGATGGTGGCATCCTGCTCGGAGACCAGATAGCCGATGCTGTTGCTCTTGAGGCCACAGGCCATCACCGGCTCCATCAGCTTGCCGTCATGACTAACGGGGCGCTCCTTGAGAGTGCCCATCATGGTAGGGATGGAGGGGCCATAAATATCGGCATCGAGGATGGCGACCCGCGCCCCCTCCTTTTTCAGGGCCAGCGCCAGGTTGACCGCGGTGGTGGATTTACCCACCCCGCCCTTGCCGGAAGCAACGGCGATGATGTTGCGGATCCCCTGCACTGCGTTGAGCCCCTGCGCCCGCGGCATGCTGGCCACATCGATCTCCAATGCCCAATCGATGCGGGAGGCGCCGCTGGCAGCGCGCAATCTGGCGTCGAACTCCTCCTTGAGGGTATCGAGCAGCGACAGCGCGGCAAAGGGCAGCACCAGGCGGACAGAGAGACTTTGATCCTTGCAGATGACGTCGCGCACAAATCCGGCACCGACCAGATCCTTGCTCCAGCCTGCCGGCTTAAATTCGGCGAGGATCTGTTTTACTGAATCAATCACCATTAACTCCTCATTATGTTGTCATTATCTTGAGGTGAACGGTTACCGCACACAAATCAGTGGCTTGCCTGCGGTACAGATGGTGCATCCGGCCAAGCCCGGCACAGCCACAACCCTAGGCAGGCTACCCCCAATTCGGGTAACATGCACGGCACTCTATCATCCCAACAAGCACATCAAGAACGTAATATGGCAACTGATCCTCGTAAAATGCTGGTAACCTGCGCCCTCCCCTATGCCAATGGCTCCATTCACCTTGGCCACATGCTGGAACATATCCAGGCCGATATCTGGGTTCGTTATCAGCGAATGCGCGGTCATCAGGTGCACTTCATCTGTGCCGATGATGCCCACGGCACCCCGATCATGCTCAAGGCACAGCAGATGGGGATCACCCCGGAAGAGATGATTGCTGCGGTCTCCAAGGAGCACCAGGCAGATTTCGCCGGGTTCAACATCAGCTTTGACAACTATCACTCCACCCACAGCGACGAAAACCGCGAGCTGGCGGAGTTGATCTACGGCCGCCTGAAAAATGGTGGTTTTATCAAGAGTCGCACCATCTCCCAGCTGTTCGATCCGGAAAAATCGATGTTCCTGCCGGACCGTTTCGTCAAGGGTACCTGCCCCAAGTGCAAGTCTCCGGAGCAGTATGGCGACAACTGTGACAGCTGCGGCGCCACCTACAGCCCGACTGAGCTTATCGATCCGAAATCTGCCGTCTCCGGTGCCACTCCGGTGATGAAGGACTCCGAGCACTTCTTCTTCGACCTGCCGCAGTTTGAAAAATGGCTGGCAGAGTGGGTACGTGGCTCCGGCGCCATTCAGGAAGAGATGGCCAACAAGATGCAGGAGTGGTTCGAAAGCGGCCTGCAGCAGTGGGACATCACCCGTGACGCCCCCTACTTCGGTTTCGAAATCCCCGGCGCCCCGGGCAAGTACTTCTACGTCTGGCTGGATGCCCCCATCGGTTACATGGCTTCCTTCAAGAACCTGTGCAACAAGCGTGGCGACATCGACTTTGACAGCTACTGGAAAGCGGACTCCGACGCCGAGCTCTACCACTTCATCGGCAAGGACATCGCCTACTTCCACTGTCTGTTCTGGCCGTCCATGCTGGAAGGCGCCAACTTCCGCAAGCCGACCAAGGTCAACGTGCACGGTTATGTGACCGTCAACGGCGCCAAGATGTCCAAGTCCAAGGGCACCTTTATCAAGGCATCCACCTACCTGAACCACCTGGATCCGGAGTGCCTGCGTTACTACTACGCCGCCAAGCTCAACAGCCGCATCGACGATCTGGACCTGAACCTCGAAGATTTCGTGCAGCGGGTCAACGCTGACGTGGTCAACAAGCTGGTCAACCTCGCTTCCCGCAACGCCGGCTTTATCGCCAAGCGTTTTGGCGGCAAACTGGCGGCAACCTGCGCCGAGCCCGAGCTCTACGCTGAGTTCGCCAACGCCCGTACCGCCATTGCGGAGGCTTATGAGAGCCGCGAGTTCAGCCGCGCCATCCGCGAAATCATGGCGCTGGCCGACAAGGCCAACCGCTATGTGGACGACAAAGCTCCCTGGGTCATCGCCAAGCAGGAAGGGGCAGATGCCGAGCTGCAAGCGGTCTGCTCCGTTGGCATCAACCTGTTCCGCGTGCTGATGGCCTACCTCAAGCCCGTCATGCCGCTGCTGGCCGAGCGTGCCGAAGCCTTCCTGGCCGAAACCCTCAGCTGGGATGGCATCGAGATGCCGCTGGTCGATCACACCGTTGCACCGTTCAAGGCCCTCTTCTCCCGCATCGAGCCTGCGAAGATTGAAGCCATGATCGACGCATCCAAGGAAGACCTTGCCAAGGAGCAGGCACCGAAAGTGACCGGCCCGCTGGCTGATGACCCCATCAGCGAAACCATCACCTATGACGACTTCGCCAAGATTGACCTGCGCGTAGCGCTGATCAAGAAGGCCGAAGCTGTACCGGAAGCCGAGAAGCTGCTCAAGCTGCAACTGGATATCGGCGGCGAGACCCGTCAGGTGTTTGCCGGTATCAAGTCCGCCTACAACCCGGAAGATCTGGAAGGCAAGCTGACCGTGATGGTGGCCAACCTGGCACCGCGCAAGATGCGTTTCGGCATGTCCGAAGGCATGGTGCTGGCCGCAGGCCCGGGCGGCAAGGATCTCTGGATTCTGGAGCCGCAGGAAGGCGCCCAGCCGGGCATGCGCGTCAAGTAAGCGCATCGACCCGATAAAAAAGAGGCCTCTGGGCCTCTTTTTTTGTCTCTGCACTCTTTTCGTCTCTGCGACTCTGCGGATTGCTCCCATTGAGGATCCGGCAAGATGGTTAGAGCGGACTATCCAGCATCGCCACCTTGAGCCCCACCAGTTCCGCCTGCTGGCAATCGAGGCGCCGCAATCGCGTCACTATCTTGCGCTTGAGTTTGCACCTCACCCTGCGTTGCCGCTTGTTTCCTTTCAGGGTACGCCGCCACTGCCGCCAATCCTGCAACTGCCCGAGCCGCTCCTGCCAATGACTAAAGGCGCTGACCCACTGCGCCTCCCCCGCCCCCAGCTCCAGCAGCAACTCGGCGCCGTAGCGCGCCTGTTTTATCTCAAGGCGCAGATGATGCCAGCGACGCAGCTGCTGGCGATGGGAGACGTTGCCAGCCGGGTGCTCATCAAGTCGGCTCAATGCCCCATCGAGGCGACGGGCCAGGTGGCGCCGGTAGTGACGAGCCAACCCCGAGGTATCGGAAATTTGCTCTAATTCATCCAGCCAGTGGGCAAGCAGGCCCGAAAAAAGGGGAACCGTCACCCTGGGCAAGACGATTGTGGATGACGCGCCAAAGCGCGCGGCGTAAACCTGTGCGTCGCGCAGGGCCGAGAGTCGGCCAATGGCTCGCTGCAACCGTCGTTCCAGTTTTGGATGGCAAAGGGCGGGTCGCCACAATGCGAGCAGCGCCTGCATGCGGCGCGCTGCGATGCGGTAACCATGGACATGGGTTTCGCTCGCTTCACGGCGCACCGCGCGAGCAGCATGGCGGTAGCTGGCAACCAGCACCCGGGCCTGCGCCAGCAAGGGATCACGCGTATCGGCAACCATGATGTCCCCGGCAGATCAGTTGGTATGAAAGCCCTGACCGCTTGGCGGCAGCGCCTCTTCATACTCCATCCGGGTCACCCGGGCGGTGCGCGGGCCATGTTCCAGCCAGCCCAGCATCATCTGTACCCCCTGCGTCGGCCCGCTGATGAGGATCTCCACCGACCCATCCTCCAGGTTGTAGGCATGGCCGCGCAGCCCCAGCTGCAAGGCACGCTCGCGGGTGAAGTAGCGAAATCCGACCCCTTGCACCTGCCCCCACACCCGAATGACAAACGATTGCTCTCCCATTTCTCACACCTTCTGCTTAAGAAAAAAATTCCCGAGATGATAATGTGCCCGACACTCTATCTCTGCAGGATGCAGCTCCATTATGAAAGAAGTTAAATTCCGGTGGGTTGACCGCTATCTCATTCACCTCACCATCAGTGAAAAATTCCACATCGCCTTCTGGCTTCCCTTGCTGATCATCGCCTTTCTCAGCTGGTATCTGCTGGCAAACAGCCACGAGCAGGAGATAAAACTCAAGGTTGAGCAGTTGCAGCAGCGGGTCGAGACCACGGCACAACTGGTCAGCCAGCAGCCAACGCTCACTCTGCCAGCCGATCTGCGCATCCAGCCACAAGGGGTGAGCGGACTCGAACAACAGGGCGATCGCTACCGCTTCACCGCACCAGCGGGCCAGGCTGGCTATGTCACCGGCGAGCTCGACACCAGTACGTCCTCCATGTGGGATGATCAGGGCACCACGCTCACCATGGTTGGGGCGCTGGCTGCCCTGATGGCACTGGTGATCCACTACATGATGACCTTTGTCTCCGGCGCCCTGTACTCCACCAACAAGGCGCTGCAAACCGTGGCCGACGGCGATCTCACCTTCCGCCTCAACTTCTTCCCGGTCCGCGACGAGTTCTCTACCCTGGCGGGCAGCATCGACCGCTTTACCGACCGCCAGCACCAGATCGTCAAGCTGGTCGAAGAGTCTGCCGAGGCGCTGACCATGGCCGCCGACGAGTTTCGTGACCACGCCAGTGAAGGCGAAAACATGGCGCGCGCCCAGCGCCAGCACATGGATTCGCTGGCCACCGCCATGGAACAGATGTCAGCCGCCATTCGCGAAGTGGCGCGCAATGCCAACGACACCCTGCAGCAGACCCGTCAATCGAGCGAAGAGGCGGCCAATGGCGCCAACCGGGTGGCCCGTACCATAGAGGCGATCCGCACTCTGGCCGACGAGATTGGCAATGCCTCCGGCGCGGTAGAGCGCCTGACCCACAATGCCAACCGCATCAACGAGGTGGTAAGCGTCATCAACGCCATCTCCCAGCAGACCAACCTGCTGGCCCTCAACGCCGCCATCGAAGCGGCCCGCGCCGGTGAGCAGGGGCGCGGCTTTGCGGTGGTGGCCGACGAAGTGCGTACCCTCGCCAGCCGCACCCAGCAGGCAACGGTCGAGATCCAGAAGATGATCGAAGAGCTGCAAGCCGGCACCGGAGCGCTGAACGACATCATGGAGAAAACCGTGGGTCGCGCCGCCAGCAGCCAGCAACTCATCAGCGAGGTGGGGCTCGATATCGAGAAGCTGAGCAATCACAGCGATGCGGTGCTGGAGATGAGTACCCAGATCGCCACTTCCAGCGAAGAGCAGAGCTCGGTGGCCGCCGAGATCACCCACAATCTGGATCAGGTACGCCATGAAGCAGCGCAGGTGGAGGAGTCTGCCAGCGCCTCGGTGGCTGGCACGCAGGGGCTGAAAGCCACCGCCAGCGAGCTGACCCGGGCACTCAAGGGGATCCGGATCTGATCTGTCAGTCACATCCGGTTCGGGCACGCTGATGCACCGGGCCGTTTGAGTTTTACCTGCGGGCCACATAGAATGTGGCCCCTTTTCTTTTGACCATCTGGCAAACATCCATGAGCGCTTCCATCTATCTCGTCAAAGGCCGCGAAAAATCCCTGCTGCGTCGCCACCCCTGGATCTTCTCCAAGGGGATTGAGCGGGTTCAGGGCAACCCCATTGACGGCGATACCGTCGAGATCCTCACCCATGACGGCAAATGGCTTGCTCGTGGCGCCTGGTCGGGCAGTTCCCAGATCCGTGCCCGGGTCTGGACCTTCGACAAGGATGAGACCGTCGATCTCGACTTCTTCATCCGTCGCCTCAAATATGCGCAAGAGTCCCGCGACGGGCTCATCAAGCGTCAGGGCCTCACCGGTTATCGCCTCTGCGCTGCCGAATCCGACGGTCTGCCGGGTCTGACCATCGATCGTTACGCCGATTTTCTGGTGTGCCAAATTCTCTCCGCCGGTGCCGAGTTCCAGCGTGAGCTGATAACGCAAGCACTGCGTACCCTCTACCCCGAGTGCAGCATCTATGAGCGCTCCGATGTAGCAGTGCGCAAGAAGGAAGGGCTGAAAGAGCGCACCGGCGTCATCTATGGCGAGACCCCGAACGAGCCGGTGGTCATCGAGGAGAATGGCGGCGTCAAGATCCTGGTGGATATTCGCAACGGCCACAAAACCGGTTTCTATCTGGATCAGCGGGATAACCGTCAGGCTGCCGCCAAGTACACCGAAGGCAAGCGGGTGCTCAACTGCTTCTGCTACACCGGTGGGTTTGGCGTCTATGCCCTCAAGGGTGGCGCCAAGGAAGTGGTCAACGTCGACCTCTCCCAGAATGCGCTGGATATTGCCCGCCAGAATGCCGAGCTGAACGGGCTGGATACCAGCAATACCCAGTTCGTCCGTCACGACGTGTTCAAGCTGCTGCGTGAATATCGCGAGAAGGGCGAGAAGTTCGACGTCATCGTGCTGGATCCACCCAAGTTCGCCGAGAGCAAGGCACAGCTGCTGGGTGCCTGCCGCGGCTACAAGGACATCAACATGCTGGCGTTCCAGCTGCTGGCACCGGGTGGCGTGCTCTTGACCTACTCCTGCTCCGGCCTGATGGAGCAGAGCCTGTTCCAGAAGATCGTTGCCGATGCGGCGCTCGATGCCGGTCGCGATGCCCAGATCCTGGAGCTGCTCTCCCAGGCCTCTGATCACCCTATCGGTACCGCCTATCCGGAAGGCTTCTACCTCAAGGGGCTGGTGGTACGCGCCCGCTGATCGGCAACCACCCTCCCCTTGTGATCAATCAGGCCCCTTGCGGGCCTGATTGTTTTGCTTAACGCCTATAGACCTGACCCTCGCACCGTTGACCACCCTCTCTGCTTTATGGGTGTTCTCTCTCCTCCTCTTTCCCTGCCTGCGTCCCACGTCTTTACCTGTTTAAATTTTTTGCACAATAACTGCACATTTATGATTTAAATCACACCCGTATGACTCTCTTTTCCGTAGTGTGATCCCGCCTGCGGCAGCCAAGCCGGGGCAACCGTCCTATCAGGATTGATGGACGGTACAACAACAAAAATCGATGTCAGGCCAAGCTGAACATCACAAGGGATCCCGTTATGAATCAATCATTGCCGCTGTTAACGCCGCTGCGGGGCTTCGCTGCCCTGATGGTGGTGCTGTTCCATGCCCGCTTGCTGCTCTTTCCCCAGTGGATGGAGTCGATCGCAGGCCACACCCAACTCATCGAGAATGGCTACCTCTGGGTCGATCTGTTCTTTATTTTGAGCGGCGTGGTGCTGGCCCATGTCTATGGAGAGGCCTTTACCCGCACGCCTCGCACCGTGAGCTATGGCCGTTTTCTCTGGCTGCGGCTGACCCGCGTCTACCCCCTCTACCTCGTCACCCTGCTACTGCTGGTCGGCTGGGAGCTTTACAAGGCGCAGCACGGGGTGGGCTTCTACGCCGGCCCCTTGTTCAAGATGTGGGAGTGGGAAGGGATGCCCCCCTTCGGCTCCCCCTTCACCCCGGCCGAGGCGCTGCCGAGCGCCTTCCTGCTGCTGCAGGTGGTGACCGATCACGGGCTGACCTGGAACTTCGCCGCCTGGTCGCTCAGCGTGGAGTGGATCAGCTACCTGCTGTTCCCGCTGCTTATTCCACTGGCGGTCACCCGCAGTCGCTGGAGTCATCTCGCCCCCCTGCTGGCGCTGACGGTGCTGGCCTTTATCGTGCACAGTCGCGGCACCCTGGATGTCACCAGCGGCGCGCTGGCGGTGGGGCGCGGGGTGAGTGAATTTGTGCTCGGCCTCTGGCTGCTGCCAAGGGTCAAGGCAGCAAAAGGCTTGCCCATGATGAAGCATGATCTGCCGCTGCTGATCGGCTCCTACGTGCTGCTGATCTGGATTGCCGCCTGCCAAGGCAATCGCCAAAGCCCGCTGCTGCACCTCCTGGATAACCGCTTCACCAACTGGCTGGGGGATCTCTCCTACTCCATCTACCTGCTCCATGCGCTGGTGCTGCTCACCGGGTGCGAGCTCATCCACTATCTGGCGCCGGGGATCACCGAGTGGTGGTATGGCCAGACCAACCCGCTGCTGGGGGTGGTAGCAACCTTGCTGATGCTGGCGGTGCTGATCGGGCTCTCGGCGTTGAGCTACAACCTGCTGGAGCGGCCACTGCAACGGCGCCTGCGCCGCTGGGGCAAGGCTCGCCAGCCGGTGCTGGAGCAAGCCGGCTAATCTGCTTTCGCCCGCTGATTGCCCCGCAGAGGTCAAGCCAACCTCTGCGGGGCAAATCCACGAGAGCTCACCCCCTGCCGATAACTGAGCGGCTCATGCCAGCGCCCTCCTCCCTAACCCTCCACCCGCCAATCCCCTTCGCTTTGTGTGAATTCCTGTTCGAACCAGAGGGGGCATTTGTGGCATAATGCCCTGTCCTGTGGCCCTTGGCGGGGCTGTGTTGGCGCATCTGTCGCCTCTTCTTCCCCGTCCTACCCGGCAGCCCTGCGTGACTGCCTGACATCACTGCTTCCAGAAGCAGCCAAGGCCACCTATTTTTGCGGCTCTTTACATGACGGTAGATGGCCGCGCATTGACCAAGATGGCTCCCACAGAGCCTCTGCACACGGTGCACAAACAAGGGGTAAGTATGTCTTCCATTCGTCTGACCCAATACAGCCACGGCGCTGGCTGTGGCTGCAAAATCTCTCCCAAGGTGCTCGACACCATTCTCAAGAGCCAGATCCCGGGCTTCAACGACCCGACCCTGATCGTTGGCAACAGCAGCAAGGATGACGCGGCCGTGGTCGATATCGGCAACGGTCAGGGCATTGTCTCCACCACCGACTTCTTCATGCCCATCGTCGATGACCCCTTCACCTTTGGCCGCATCGCCGCCACCAATGCCATCAGCGATATCTACGCCATGGGCGGCAAGCCTATCGTTGCCATCGCCATCCTCGGCTGGCCCATCAATACCCTGGCGCCGGAAGTGGCCCAGCAGGTGATCGACGGCGGCCGTCAGGTGTGCCACGAAGCGGGGATTTCGCTGGCCGGGGGTCACAGTATCGATGCCCCCGAGCCCATCTTCGGCCTTGCGGTCACCGGTATCGTGCCTCTCAACGCCATCAAGCAGAACGATACCGCCAAGGTGGGTGACACCCTCTATCTGACCAAGCCCCTCGGTATCGGCATCCTCACCACCGCCCAGAAGAAGGGCAAGCTTAAGCCGGAACACGAGCAACTGGCCCCCAACGCCATGTGCACCCTCAACAAGATCGGTCAACGCTTTGCCGAGCTACCGGGTGTCCACGCCATGACCGACGTGACCGGTTTTGGTCTGGCTGGCCATCTGCTGGAGATGTGCGAAGGATCCAATGTCAGCGCCCGCCTCGACTTCAAGGCACTGCCGCTGCTGGACGAAGTGGATTACTACCTCGCCGAGGGCTGCGTCCCGGGTGGGACCCTGCGCAATCACGACTCCTACGGACACAAGCTCGATGCCATGGACGATCGCACCCGCAACATCATGTGCGATCCGCAAACCAGCGGCGGCCTGCTGGTCGCAGTGGGTAAAGAGAGCGAAGCCGAGCTGCTCGCCATCGCGCGCGAAGCTGGCCTTGCGCTCTCGCCCATCGGCCAGATCAAGCCCCTTGAGGGCTCCCGCTTTATCGAGATTGTCCAATGAGTGAATTGCCACTGGCCACGGACTACGCCCAACTCTTTTTGGACAATGTGCCGTTGATTGATGTGCGCGCCCCCATCGAGTTCAAGGAGGGGGCCTTCCCCTGCTCGACCAATCTGCCCTTGATGACAGACGATGAGCGCGCCCAGGTGGGGACCTGCTTCAAGAAGCAGGGTCAGGCCGCCGCCATTGAGCTTGGACACAAGCTGGTGGGGGGAGCAGTACGTGCCGAGCGACTCGAAGGCTGGCTGGCGCAATTGCGCCAGCAGCCCGATGCCGTACTCTACTGCTTTCGCGGCGGCCTGCGCTCGCAAACCGTACAACAGTGGCTGGCTGATGCGGGGGTGACTCGCCCCCGCGTCGCCGGTGGCTACAAGGAGCTGCGCCGTTTTCTGATCGACACCCAGGACAAGGCCTCTGCCGAGTGTCACTGGACTGTGCTCACCGGCATGACCGGCTCCGGCAAGACCCACATGCTCGATCAGGTGACCCAGGCGGTGGATCTGGAGGGGCATGCCCATCACAGGGGCTCCTCCTTCGGTCAGCTGCCTGGCGGCCAGCCCAGCAACATCAACTTTGAAAACAACCTCGCCATCGAACTGCTCAAGCGCCGCCATCGCGGCGAACACGCCTTCGTGGTCGAGGACGAGAGCCGGCTGATTGGCCGCTGCTGCCTGCCCCTCTCCCTCCATGAGGCCATGAGTCAGGCACCGCTGGTGGTGGTGGATGTTCCGCAAATCGATCGGGCCGAGCAGATCCGCGAAGATTACGTGCACGATCTCTGGCTGCGCTATCAAGCCATGTATGGCCAAGAAGAGGGATGGCCACTGTTTGCTGCCTACCTCACCGATGCGCTGGCCCGCCTCAAGCGCCGTCTTGGCGATCAGGCCCACCGCGAGCTGGATGCCCTGATGCAGACCGCCCTCACCGAGCAGGAGAAGAGCGGTGATACCGCGCTGCATCTGGCCTGGATCACCTTGCTGCTGACCCGCTACTACGACCCCATGTATCTCTACCAGCTTGGCAACAAGCAGGAGCGCATCGTGTTTCGCGGTGACAAGCAGGCCTGCCTCGACTATTTCGCCGAGCAGCATGCCAGCGCGCTGCGCGGCTGACCCATCCCAAGAGAGGAACTCTATGTTGAAATTCGAGGTGATCCCGGTCACCCAGTTCGCCCAGAACTGCTCCCTCATCTGGTGTGACGAGACCCATCAGGCGGCCCTGATCGATCCGGGCGGCGAAGCGGACAAGCTGCTGGCCGCCATCGCCAAACGCGGCCTGACCCTGACCCACATCCTGCTGACCCACGGTCATCTGGATCACGTCGGTGCCGCCGCCGAGTTGCGGGAAAAAACCGGCGTCGCCATCACCGGCCCCCATAAGGAAGACGCCTTCTGGCTCGACATGCTACCCCAGCAGAGCCAGATGTTCGGCTTCGCCCATACCCCCGCGTTCACGCCGGATCGCTGGCTTGAGCAGGGTGACAAGGTGCAGCTTGGCCAGTGCGAGCTGGATGTCTACTTCTGCCCCGGCCACACCCCGGGCCATATCGTGCTGCTCTCCCAAGCCGAGCAGCTCGCCTGGGTTGGCGACGTGCTCTTTGCCGGCAGCATCGGCCGCACCGACTTCCCCCGTGGCGATCACGGGACGCTGATAAAGTCGATCACCGAGGCCCTGCTGCCACTGGGTGACGAGATCGTCTTTATCCCGGGCCATGGCCCCAGCTCCACCTTCGGCCGCGAGAAGGCGAGCAACCCCTACCTGACCCAGCCTCTCTGGTGATCAAAAAAGGCAGCGGTGTTCCGCTGCCTTCTTCACTCCTCCCATCTCTAGCAGCAGCCAAATTGATCGCTTGGCCAGATCGGCCACCCCATCATTGCCTCTCTCTGAATGTTGCCCAATAAAAAATCCCCACCCGAGGGTGAGGATTGATTCATAGGTGCAACAATAAGTGTGCTTATTGTTCCAAAAGGTGACCGACCAGCTCATGGCGCCACCCTTGCAGCAGCATGGGTTTGTCGGCACGAGCACGCTCCGCATCTCCCATCCGCCAGCTCCAGGTGAAGTACTGGTGGATGATCTTCTTGCTGGCAATCAGCTCGGGCGGAATGTTGCTCGCTTTGGCCTTCTCCTCCACCAGCGCCTTGATCCGCTTGAGCTCACCCTTATACTGGGGATAGTCCACCAGCCGGCGAATGGGCTCGGGCCAGCTGTCGGGATCGCTCTGCTGCGCCCTAGCAACGATATCGAGCATCCGCTTGCCGTGGATCTTGATCTCGATAGGCGAAAGACCGAGCTCGTTGAGATCGCGCAGGGAAGCGGCGCGGCGCTCAGCTACCTTGAACAGGTGCAACTCTTTGACCACAAAGTTCAGAGCCAGATCGCGGCGTACCGCCTCCTGCTGGCGCCAGGCGGCCAGTTCACGCAGGATGGCCAGTTCGCGGCGCCCCAGTTGCCAGGCGTTGACGATATCGAGATAGGCCTGACGGGGATCGCTGCCCTGGGTCTTGCGGGCGGAGTGGCTGTGGCACTCCTGCTCGAACCAGGCAAACTTGCCGCTTTCACGCAATTTGGCCATCACCTTCTCGTAGAGCGGCATCAGGTAGAAGACGTCAGCCGCGGCATATTCAAGCTGGCGCGGGGTCAGCGGACGGGCCAGCCAGTCGGTACGGGCCTGATCCTTCTCCAGCTCCACGCCGAGGAACTCCTTGACCAGCGCGCCGAAACCGACCGATACGCCGTGGCCGAGGAACGCGGCAGCCAGCTGGGTGTCGTGCATCTGGTTGGGCAGATGGCCGGCCTGATGCTGGATCAGCTCCAGATCTTCACCGGAGGCGTGCAAAATGGCGATCTGCCCTGCCCGGCCAAGCCGCTGCCAGAGCGGTGCCAGATCGAGAGTAAGCGGGTCGAGCAGCGCCAGTTGCTGGCCGTCATAGATCTGAAACAGGCCAAGCTGGGGATAATAGGTGCGGGTGCGAACGAATTCAGTATCGATAGCCAAGGGAACGTCGGCCAGAGAAGCGAGATACTGCTCAAGTTCGGCTTGCTGAGTGATAAGTTGATATTGCATCTGTGCCTGCGCGGTTGATCAGGGCCAAAAAGAAAAAACCGTGGGATGACCCACGGTTTTGCATCACTGCGACACACCAGAAAGCCGGTGCAGCGCCTTACTGCTTGGCAATCTCCTCGTCACGCAGTACGCGGCGCAGGATCTTGCCCACATTGGTCTTGGGAAGTTCGTCACGAAATTCTACCAGTTTCGGCACCTTATAGGCAGTCAGATGTTTGCGGCAGTGGGCAATAATCTCGTCCTCCTGCAGCTTTGGATCTTTCTTGACCACAAAGATCTTCACCAGCTCGCCGGAGACTTTGTGTGGCACGCCGACCGCGGCCACTTCCAGCACTTTCGGATGGAGCGCCACCACATCTTCGATCTCGTTGGGATAGACGTTGAAACCGGAGACCAGGATCATGTCCTTCTTGCGATCGACGATCTTGAAGAAGCCCTGCTCGTCGCACACGGCGATATCACCGGTACAGAGCCAGCCATCCTGCATCACTTCGGCAGTGGCCTCGGGGCGCTGCCAGTAGCCGACCATCACCTGCGGGCCGCGAACCTGCATTTCGCCCGGGGTACCGAATTCGTGGATCACCTGACCGTTGTCATCCACCAGACGGATATCGGTGGAGCAGACCGGCAGGCCGATGGAGCCGTTGTAATCGCTCAGATCGTAAGGGCAGACGCTCACCAGCGGTGAGCACTCGGTCAGGCCGTAACCTTCCAGCAGCGGGGTGCCGGTCAGCTTCTTCCACTGCTCCGCCACTGCGCGTTGCACCGCCATGCCGCCACCTATGGTGAGCTTGAGCTTGTCAAAAGCGATGCTCTGGAACTCGGCATTGTTGACCAGGGCGTTGAACAGGGTGTTCACACCGGTGATGCAGGTGAAGGGGTATTTCTTGATCTCTTTGACAAAACCCGGGATATCGCGCGGGTTGCTGATGAGCAGGTTGTAACCGCCAAGGCGCATAAAGAGCAGGCAGTTCACGGTCAGTGCGAAGACGTGGTAGAGCGGCAAGGCGGTAACCACGAACTCTTTGCCCCGCTCCAGCATGGGGCCATAGACGCCGAGGCACTGCTCGACGTTGGCAATCATGTTGCGGTGAGTCAGCATGGCCCCCTTGGAGAGACCGGTAGTACCGCCGGTGTACTGCAGGAAGGCGAGATCTTCGCAGGCAATCTCCGGTTTGATGTACTGCTGATAACGCCCTTTGGCCAGCGCCTGGCGCATGGTGGTGGCGTGCGGCAGGTTATATTTGGGTACCAGCTTCTTGACGTATTTCACCACGAAGTTGACCAGGGTGCCCTTGGCCAGCCCCAGGTTGTCACCCATGCGGGTCAGGATGACGTGCTTGACCGGGGTGTCGTAGACCACTTTTTCCAGGGTATGGGCGAAGTTGGAGACGATAACGATGGCCTTGGCACCGGAGTCCTTGAGCTGGTGCTCCAGCTCGCGCGGGGTATAAAGCGGGTTGACGTTGACCACTATCATGCCGGCACGCAGGATGCCAAACACGGCGATGGGGTATTGCAGCAGGTTCGGCATCATCACCGCGACCCGATCACCCTTCTCCAGCTTCAGCTCGTTTTGCAGGTAGGCAGCAAAGGCGCGGGACTGCTCTTCCAGTCGGCGGTAGGTGATGGTCTGCCCCATGTTGACGAAAGCGGGCTGGTCGGCGAACTGGCTCACTGAGGATTCAAACATCTCGACCAGCGAGCTGAACTGCTCCGGATTGATCTCGGCGGGGACCCCTTGTGGATAACGCTTGAGCCAAACTTTTTCCACGAACTTCTCCTGCATAACTAGCACCTGTGCGCTCACTCTGTTGCCTCCGTCCCTGTTCACATCGATTTCAATCAACTGTTTTAAGCACGTACTCTAATGCCGCCCATATTTACACAGCGCAACATCAATTAACAGCAAATTAACAACGGAAAAATGTGAGGGGGATGACAAACCTGGAATTATAGAAAGCCGATGATTCTACCGAACTTGACAAAAATTTACGATACAAACGGCGGTTTCTGCGCCATTTTCCATATGAAAATGGTGATTTCCCGGCAAAATCACCTGCTCTATCTGCCTGAAGGCCCCCTGTCGCAACTGCCACTGAGCCTCCAGCTCGGCAAATCCCTGTTCACCGCGAATAAAGAGCACCGGGCAGCAGATTGCCTTGATCAGCGCCTGCGCCTGTCCCTCGCTCATTCTGAGCGGCGAGAGATCCCGCAAGCGGGGATCGCTGCGCCACTGCCAGCGTCCTGCCCGCTCCTCGAGTTGCCGCTCGCAGATAAGGCGCGCTGCCGCAGGCGTGATATCTGCCACCTTGCAGCGCGCCGCGACCGCTTCATCGATGGAGGCAAAGCCGCCCGCGCTTCGCTCGCGGGTGCGGCTGCGATTGAGGATCGCTCTCCTTATCTGGGCGGGAGCCGCCTCGTCAGGCTGCGTGAGCGGTCCGAGCCCCTCCAGCAGAATGAGCCGCTCTATCTGTTCGGGGAACACGCCAGCATAGGCAGAAGCGATGAGGGCGCCAAGGGAGTGGCCCAGCAGGGTGAAACGGGACCAGCCTGCGGTTTGGGTGATCTGGTAAAGATCGTCGAGCCAGTCGACAAAGACATAGGGCGTGGTTTTGTGATCGGAGTGACCATGCCCCGGCAGATCGACACACACCAGATGAAAATCATCGAGATACGGGGCGAGAGGCAGAAAGCTGGCACCATTGTCGAGCCAGCCATGCAGGGCTATCAACAGCGGCTTTTGTGGCTGCTCGGAAGCCGCTAGCCGGTTCTCGAGCAAGGCCACCCGGCGGCCATCCGCCAGGGTGACGAAACGCTCTTGCATCGGGGTACTCAATGCCTGCTCCTAGCGATGGAGTGGCCGTCTTGGCCAGAAGGGATCGTAAAAGGGGTCGTAGAAGTAGGGATCCACATAGCGAACCTCCACCTCCTTGACCGGCGGCCACAACTTGCTGCCCGTTACATTGAGCACCGAGAAGCGATAGTTGTGCTCGCCAATCTGGCTATCCACCGATTTACCTATGGTGCCGAGCACCGTCAGGCTGCGCCCCTTGGCATAGAGGGTCGGGTCGACAAAGCCCTTCATGATGGCCAGAAAACGGCCGGGGCTCTGCTCGGTCTGCTCCGGCACGCCGTTGGCCTGCAGCGGCAGATAAACCACCTCGATGACACTCTGATCCGCCTTGTTGTGCACCGCGGAAATGATGCCGCTCCAGCGGGCAGGCTTGCCTTCCATACCACCGAGGGCCGGCTGATAGGCCACCAACTGGTTCTCCGGTTGATAGACCAGCTCCTTGGGCACCGTACTGCAGGCCCCGAGCAACAGGGCGGTCGCCCCAATCACCATCGCACGTCTCAACATGTCACTCTCCTCTCGCCGAACGGCCCCAAGGCCACGACACAACCCATGACAGGGCGAGTCTCGGTGGCAGAGGCGACATGAAAGCCATGGCGCCTTTGCCCTTATTCGCGACCCGGCAGCTTTTTCCAGGTCACCTTGTCACGCAAATATACCGGGGTCGCCAGCTCGACCGCTACCACTTCACCCGCCAGCCAGGCGGTGCGGGCCAGCGGCAACATATCTTCTGCGGCCGGGAAACGCACCTGGCTGACCACCAGTTCGTCGGCAAGGGCCTTTAGGGTCTCACCATAGGTCTCAAAACCGGTGCCGACACAAGTAAAGCGGCCAGAGTGCTTGCCACGGGCTTCCACCAACGCGGCCGGGCCACTCACCACCTCTTCCCCCACCAGTTGGATGCGACCATCGATCAGCTCGTAGTGACCGAAATAGACCTCGTCCATGCGTGCATCGATGGCGGTCAGCACCCGCTCGGCCCCTTCCAGCCGATGAGCCCCTTGCGCCATGGCCGCCAGGGTGGAGATGCCAATCAGCGGCACGCCAGCACCAAACGCCAGCCCTTGTGCGACGCCAATACCGATCCGCACGCCGGTAAAGGAGCCCGGGCCACGGCCAAAAGCGATGGCATCGAGCTTGTCCAAGGTTATCCCCGCTTCATCCAACAGAGCCTGAACCATCGGCAGGATCTTGCGGGTGTGATCCCGTGGCGCCTCCTCCCAACGGGAGAATACCTTGTCACCCACCAGCAAGGCGGCGGAGCAGGCTTCGGTGGCGGTATCAACGGCCAGGATCTTCAACTCGTTCATGCTTTCCAATCTCTATAAAATCAGTCAATTACATAACGGGCAAGCAAGAGATGCTCGCCCGTTGTTCAAATCGTTTGTTAGCGACAATCCCCCACCTGAACGGCTGCGACAGGCCATATGTCAGGCGGGTATATTCAACTGCGGTCAAAAAAATTGCCCAGCGTCGCCAGCTCGCGGGTTCGCGGAATGGCAGGCAAACTCTTGATGAAGGTGGCGCCGTAGGGTTTGTTGACCATTCGTGGATCACAGATAACCAGCACGCCGTGATCACTGCGATCACGAATAAGCCGCCCCACCCCCTGTTTGAGCGCAATCACCGCCTTGGGCAGCTGAAGTTCGGCAAAGGGATCGCCGCCCTTTAACTTGCAATCCTCCACCCGTGCCTTGAGCTGAGGGTCATCGGGGCTGGCAAAGGGAAGTTTGTCGATGATAACACAGGAGAGCGCAGCGCCTCGCACGTCGATCCCCTCCCAGAAGCTGCTGGTCGCCACCAGCACGGCGCGGCCATTCTCGACAAACTCCTTGAGCAGCCGCTGCTTGTTGTCCTCCCCCTGCAGCAGCACGGTACGGCCAATCTCCCGACGCAGCACCTCGGCGACCTGACGCATCACCTGATGGCTGGTGCAGAGGAAGAAACAGCCCCCCGGTGTCTTGTTGATCAGCGGGATCATCAAATTGGCCAGCTGCTCGCCGCGGCCAAAGGCGTTGGGCTCGGGCAGGAAACGCGGCACGCAGAGCCGCGCCTGCTCGCCATAATCAAATGGACTGTCGAGGATTAGCTCAGCACTGCCCGCCAGTCCCAGCTCGGCCTTGAAGTGATCAAAACGTTGATCGACAGTCAGCGTGGCAGAGGTAAAGACCCAGGCCACCTCGGGGCGCAGCACCTCTGAGCCAAAGCGCTCGGCTACCGAGAGCGGGGTCAGGTTGAGGGTAAAGTGCAGCCGTGAGCAGTCATACCAGTAGGAGAATCCGGTCTGATTGACCGCCAGCACCTCGCCAAGGCGGGTGCGCAGCTCACTGATCCGCTCGAAGGCGTGATCAAGCTGTTCACCCCGTCCCAGCGCCAGCTTCAGCACTTCATAGCAGAGCCCGATGGCATCGTTAAGACGAGCCAGTGCCTGGCCCCAGAGCGGTTGGCGCAGCATGTCGCGGGTATTACCGCGACCACCATCCACGCCGAAAGCGAGCCGCAGATCCTGACTGGCAATGGCAAGCCGGTCGGCCGCCTTGCCGAGCTGGGCCATGTCGTGGGCCTCGGCCCGATAGGCAAGCTGGATATCCTGTGCCAAATCCAGAATGGTACGGCTGCCCACCGACTTGCCAAAGTAGCTGGTGGCGATCTCCGGCAGCTGATGGGCTTCATCAAACACATAGACCTGAGCTTCCGGTATCAGCTCGCCAAATCCGGTGTCTTTGACCGCCATATCGGCGAAGAAGAGGTGATGATTGATCACCACCACTTGGGCGTCCATGGCGCGGCGGCGGGCCACCACCAGATGGCAGTCGTCGTAATAGGGGCAATCGCGACCGAGGCAGTTTTCATTGGTGCTGGTGACGTGAGCCAGGATCTCGGCATTCTCCTGCAGCCCCGGAATATCCCCCACGTCGCCATTGTCGGTGGCGGTGGACCAGGACTTAACCTTGACCAGATCATTGAGTACTTCCGGCTTTTGCAGATGGGATTCACTCAGGAGCCGGTTCATCCGCTCGATGCAGAGATAGTTGCTGCGCCCCTTGAGCAGGGCCACTGGCGGGGTATAGGAGAGCGCACCAGTGATGGTCGGGAGATCCCGATAGAAGAGCTGCTCCTGCAGGTTTTTGGAGCCGGTGCTGATCACGATCCGTTTGCCGGACTCCAGCGCCGGCACCAGATAGGCGTAGGTTTTGCCGGTACCTGTCCCCGCCTCCACCAGCAAGCGACCATGGCTTTTGATAGCGCGGGCGACCGCCTCGGCCATCTCCAGCTGGGGAGCGCGAGCTTTGAAACCGTCGATATGGCTGGCCAGAGGGCCATCTGGTTTGAACAGGGTCTGGATGGTCAAAGGGGCGTCCCGCGGTCAAAGCGGCCATTATGCCAAAAGTGCGGCAAAAGCGGGACAGATAATCTGCTCAGACGAAGAGATCGATCTGGTGGTCGGGATCCGGCTTGTGATCACTCTCTTCCACCTTCTGCTGATCGTGCTTTTTCTGACTATAAGCCTGCTCGCGCTGCTGGGAGTCACTGTTGTCAGTGCTGGTCTTGCGCAGCTGATGCTTCTTGCTGATCTGGTTCACTTCCCGCTTGATCTCTTCGCTGCCGGGGGTGGCGGGTGCCCGGGGCAAAATGGGGAACAACAGGTCCTGGCTGGGCATGATACGAACTCCTGCAAGGGGTTATTGTCTAGTTATCGACCAGAAAACCGTTTTCTCAACTTTAATCGACCAAATTACATTTTCCGGTTGCTTTTTCCGTCAAGGCAGGTAGTTTAAATCGGGCGTCAATTACGACATCTTATTTGTAAAGGATTGATTACATGCAGTTCACCAGCCTGAAGACTCATCACCACCATCATCATCCCGAATAGTCTTTCAGGAGGTTGACTGCTGGAAGACACGTTACTGGTGACTTCCAAAAGGACCGCAAGATTCATAAACCCTCGGAAGCACCCACTTCCGAGGGTTTTTTCGTTTTTGACTAAAAGGAAATCGAGCAATGGAAACACAACGTCTGCGTATCGCCATGCAAAAGTCCGGTCGTCTTAGCCAGGACTCCCAGGCCCTGTTCAAGAGCTGCGGCCTCAAGATCAACCTGCGCGAGCAGCGCCTTATCGCCCATGTCGAGAACATGCCCATCGATATCCTGCGGGTGCGCGATGACGACATCCCGGGGCTGGTAATGGAAGGGGTGGTCGACCTTGGCATCATCGGCGAGAACGTGCTGGAAGAGGTGCAGCTGATCCGCGCTTCTCAGGGTCAGCCCTTTGCGGTCAAGACTCTCAAGCAGCTCGATTTTGGCGGCTGCCGCCTCTCGCTGGCGGTGCCGGAAGACGTAACCTACACAGGGCCAGAGAGCTTGGCCGGCAAACGCATCGCCACCTCCTATCCCGGGCTGCTCAAGCGCTTCTTCGACGAAAAGGGTCTCGGCTTCAAGAGCGTGATGCTGGGCGGCTCGGTGGAAGTGGCGCCGCGCGCGGGTCTCGCCGATGCCATCTGCGATCTGGTCTCCACCGGTGCAACCCTGGAAGCCAATGGCCTGAAAGAAGTAGAGGTGATCTACCGCTCCAAGGCGGTACTGGTACAGTCCCCCAACCCCTTGTCCGATGCCAAGCAGAAACTCATCGACAAACTGCTGCCCCGCATTCAGGGGATGCAGCAGGCGCGCGAGAGCAAGTACATCATGCTGCACGCCCCCAAAGACAAGCTCGATGCCATCACCGATCTGCTGCCGGGTGCCGAGCGCCCCACCATCATGCAACTGGCCGGTGACACTAATCAGGTGGCGCTGCACGTCGTCTCCAGCGAGACCCTGTTCTGGGAGACCATGGAGCAGCTCAAGGCCCTCGGTGCCAGCTCCATTCTGGTGCTGCCCATCGAAAAGATGATGGAATAAGGAAGGGACATCATGCAGACCCTGATCTGGAAGACCCTCTCCCCCGCCCAGCAGGCCGATGTACTGACCCGGCCCGCTCTCAATGACGAGGCCGATATCGGCGCCGTGGTCAAAGAGATCATCGCAGCGGTGCGAAGCCGTGGCGATGAGGCCCTGCGCGAGCTGAGCCAGCGTTTCGAGCGCGCCCCCCGTGAACAGTTGCGTGTTAGCGAGGATGAGATTGAAGCCGCCTGCGCGCGGCTGGATGACGGCATCAAAAGCGCCATCGAAGCAGCTATTGCCAACATTCGTACCTTCCACGCCGCGCAAGTTCAGCCCGTGGTACGGGTAGAAACCCAGCCCGGGGTGGTCTGCGAGCTGCGCACCCAGCCTATCAGCCGGGTCGGTCTCTATGTGCCGGGAGGCAGCGCGCCGCTCCCCTCCACCGTGATGATGCTGGCCATTCCGGCTGCTATCGCCGGTTGCCGTGAAGTGGTGCTCTGTACCCCGTCCCCCGCCAGCGACGAGATCCTGTTTGCCGCCCGCGCCTGTGGCGTCGAGAAGGTGTTCGCCATCGGCGGCGCCCAGGCCATCGCCGCCATGGCTTACGGCACACAGAGCATCCCCAAAGTGGACAAGATCTTCGGCCCTGGCAACGCCTATGTGACCGAAGCCAAGGGCCAGGTTTCGCGCGACTGGCGCGGCGCCGCCATCGACATGCCCGCCGGCCCCTCCGAGGTGCTAGTGATTGCCGACGAGAGCGCCAACCCGGCCTTCGTGGCGGCGGATCTGCTCTCCCAGGCCGAGCATGGCCCAGACAGTCAGGTAGTGCTGGTGACCACCTCGCCCCTGCTGGCCGATGCCATCGCAGGGGAAATCAAGAGCCAGCTGGCCAAGCTGAGCCGCCGCGATATCGCCGCCCAGGCGCTCGGCAGCAGTCTGGTGATCCTCTGTGACGATCTGGCCGAGGCATGTGCCATCTCCAACGCCTACGCGCCGGAGCACCTGATCGTGCAGACCCGAGCCCCGCGCGATCTGCTGGACCTGCTTGAAAATGCCGGTTCCATCTTTCTGGGAGCATGGACACCGGAATCGGTCGGCGATTACGCCAGCGGCACCAATCACACCCTGCCAACTTATGGCTATGCCCGCACCTGTTCCAGCCTTGGCCTCGCCGATTATCAGCGCCGCTACACGGTGCAGGAGCTGAGCGCCGAAGGCATTCGCGGCCTTGGCCCTATCGTCGAGCGCATCGCCGAGGCCGAGGGGCTCGATGGCCACAAAAATGCCGTCACCCTCAGATTGAACGCCCTGGCCGCCGCGCCCCAACCAACAGCACAGCAGAAGGATTTGTTATGAGCATTGCCAACCTGGCGCGCCGCGTGGTGCGGGCCCTCACCCCCTATCAATCCGCCCGCCGCATCGGCGGCAAGGGCCACGTCTGGCTCAATGCCAACGAGGCGCCACTGGCCTATCCCTTCACCATCGAGGGGAGCCGTCTCAACCGCTACCCCGAGTGCCAACCGGCCGAGGTGGTGAACGGCTATGCCGCCTACGCTGGAGTCAATCCCGATCAGGTGCTGGTGAGCCGTGGCGCCGACGAGGCCATCGAGCTGCTTATTCGCACCTTCTGCGAAGCGGGTGAAGATCAGATCCTCATCTGCCCGCCCACCTACGGCATGTACGCCATCAGCGCCGAGACCTGTGGCGTTGGCATCGTCGAACAGCCGCTGACCGCCAGCCGCCAACCGGACTGGCCCGCCATCGCCGATCGCCTGTCCGACGTGAAACTGGTGTTTCTCTGCTCCCCCAACAACCCCACCGGGGATCTGGTGGGGCGCGACGGCCTTATCGCCCTGCTGGAGAAAGCGCGGGATCGCGCCATCGTGGTGGTGGACGAGGCCTATATCGAGTTCTGTCCTGATGCGTCCGTGGTGGACCTGCTGACCCGCTTCCCCAATCTTGTGGTGACCCGCACCCTCTCCAAAGCCTTTGCTCTGGCGGGGATCCGCTGCGGCTTTACGCTGGCAAGCCCCGAGGTGATCGCCATGCTGGCCAAGGTGATCGCCCCCTATCCCATCCCCGAACCCATCGCCCAGATCGCGGCGCAGGCTCTCTCCCCCATGGGGCTGGAGCTGATGCGCGAGCGAGTGGTGGAACTCAACAAGCAAAAAGCCGCCTTCAAGGCAGAGCTGACAAAGCTTGCCTGCGTGAAGGAAGTATTCGAGGACAAGGGCAACTTCGTGCTGGTGCGCTTTGTGGATGGCGCCACCGTCTTTGCCGCCATGAAAGCCGCCGGCATCATTCTGCGGGATTTCTCCAGCAAGCCGAGTCTGGACAACAGCATTCGCATCACAATCGGCTATCAGGGCGAGATGGATGCCGTGCTGGCGGTATTGCGTGATCTGCCCTCTCCCTCTTTTTAAGACAAGGATGTAGCGATGAAGACCCCGTATTTGTTTATCGACCGCGACGGCACCCTGATTGAAGAGCCGGTGACCGACAAGCAGGTGGATAGCCTCGCCAAGCTTCGCTTCGAGCCCATGGTCATTCCGGTGCTGCGCGAGTTGCAGGCCGCTGGCTACGTGCTGGTGATGGTGACCAACCAGGATGGGCTGGGCACCGCCAGCCTGCCGCTGGAGAACTTCCAGCCCCCCCACGACCTGATGATGCATCTGTTTGAATCGCAAGGGGTGAAGTGGGAACAGGTGCTGATCTGCCCGCACTTCCCCACCGACGGCTGCAGCTGCCGCAAGCCCCACCTCGGGCTGGTGAAAGAGTACCTCGCCTCCGGTCGCATCGACTTTGCCAACTCCTTCGTTATTGGTGACAGACAGACCGATCTGCAACTCGCCGAGAATATGGGCATTGGCGGTATTCGCTATCACCCGCAGGATCACAACTGGCTCGCCATCCGTGATCAGCTGTTATCCAAAGGCCGCGTAGCCTCGGTGGAGCGTTACACCAAGGAGACCCGTATTCAGGTGGCCGTTGATCTGGACAAAAGCAACGGCAACCAGATCGCCACCGGCATCGGCTTCTTTGATCACATGCTGGATCAAATTGCCACCCACGCCGGTTTCCAGCTCAAGCTGAACGTCAGCGGCGATCTGCACATCGACGATCACCACACGGTAGAAGACGTCGGGCTGGCGCTGGGTCAGGCGCTGCGCCAGGCCCTTGGCAACAAGCGCGGCATCGGTCGCTTCGGCTTCGTACTGGCGATGGACGAGGTGCAGGCGGTGATCGATGCGCGCCCGCTGACCGAGCAGGAGGTGAGTACCGCGCTGGATCTCAGCGGTCGCCCCTACTTCGTGTTTGACTGCCCGAGCGGCTTTGGCCGTGACAACGTGGGCGAGATGGCCACCGAGATGGTGCCCCACTTCTTCCGCTCCCTCTCCGATGCCATGGCCATCACCTTGCAGATGAAGGTGGGCAGCGGCAATACCCACCATCAGGTAGAGGCGCTGTTCAAAGGCTTTGGCCGCGCCCTGCGTCAGGCCATTCGAGTGGAAGGGAGTGACCTCCCCTCCAGCAAGGGAGTGCTGTGATGGATGTGAGCAAGCAGAAGCTGGTCATTATCGACACCGGCTGCGCCAATCTGGCATCGGTCAGAATGGCATTCGAGCGCCTCGGCGTGCAGCCGCTGGTCTCCAGCCAGGCGGCTGATATCGAGCAGGCGGACAAGCTGATCCTGCCCGGCGTCGGCACCGCAGTAGCCGCCATGAAAAACCTCAACGAGCGCGGGTTGGTTCCCCTTATTCGCGCCGCCAAACAGCCGCTGCTGGGCTTTTGCCTCGGTATGCAGATGTTGGCGGAGGCCTCCGAAGAGAGCATGGGTACGGATGACTCGTCAGAGCGGCTTATCGACTGCCTTGGCATAGTGCCGGGCAAGATCCGCCTGATGGAGGTCGGTAATCTGCGCCTGCCCCATATGGGCTGGAACCAGATTGAACACGACGAGACCCATCCTCTGCTCAAGGGGATCCCGAGCGGCAGCTACTTCTACTTCGTGCACTCCTATGCGCTGGAGGTGACCGAAGCGACGCTGGCAACCTGCGACTACGGCCAGCCGTTTACCGCCATCGTCGGTGGGGTTGCAGAGCACAGCAACTTCTTCGGCGCCCAATTCCACCCGGAGCGCTCAGGCGCAGCCGGTGCCCGTTTGCTGCAAAATTTTCTGGAGCTATGACTAGCATGATCATTCCCGCAATTGACCTTATCAACGGTCAGGTAGTTCGCCTTTATCAGGGGGACTACGAGCAGAAGACCGAATACAGCAGCAGCCCGCAGGCCCGCTTCGATGAATATGTCTCCCAGGGGGCGGTGCAGCTCCATCTGGTGGATCTGGACGGTGCCAAGGATGCCAAGGCGCGCCAGCTGCCCCTGCTGACCCAACTGCTGTCAGCCACCGAAGCACCGGTGCAGGTCGGCGGTGGCGTACGTACCGAACAGGATGTGGCAGACCTCTTGGCCGCCGGTGCCAGCCGGGTGGTGATTGGCTCCACCGCCGTCAAATCCCCGGATCTGGTGGCGAGTTGGATGGAGAAATATGGCCCCGAGCAGATCGTGCTGGCGCTGGACGTCAATATCGATGGGGAGGGCAATCGCCATATCGCGGTGGCGGGCTGGCAGGAGAACAGCGGCGTGACCATCGAGGCGCTGATCGAGCGCTTCCTCCCCGCCGGGCTCAAGCATGTGCTCTGCACCGACATCAGCCGTGACGGCACCCTGGCTGGCACCAACGTCGAGCTCTATCGTGATCTCTGCGCCCGCTACCCGAACGTCGCCTTTCAGGCCTCCGGCGGCATTGGTGGCATCGCGGATATCGAAGCGCTCAAAGGCTCCGGCGTCAAGGGGATCATCCTTGGCCGCGCCCTGCTGGAGGGCAAATTCTCGGTGGGTGACGCCATCGCCTGCTGGCAAGCACCCGCAGCCGATACCAGAGGAGGCAACTGATGCTGGCAAGACGCATTATCCCCTGCCTCGACGTGAAAGATGGCGTGGTGGTCAAAGGGGTGCAGTTTCGCAACCACGAAGTGATGGGCGGCATTGTCGAGTTGGCCCGCCGCTACGCCGAAGAGGGCGCTGACGAGCTGGTGTTCTATGACATCACCGCCTCCAGCGATGCCCGGGTGGTGGACAAGAGCTGGGTGAGCAGGGTAGCGGAGGTGATCGATATCCCCTTCTGCGTCGCCGGTGGCATCAAAAGCGTGGAAGATGCCCGCCAGATCCTCGAATTTGGCGCCGACAAGGTCTCCATCAACTCCCCGGCCCTTGCCGATCCCACCCTCATCAGCCGACTGGCCGAGCGCTTTGGCGTGCAGTGCGTAGTGGTGGGCATTGACTCCTACTTCGATGCCGAAACAGGCCACTATCAGGTCAAACAGTTTACCGGTGACGAGAGCCGCACCCGCATCACCGCCTGGCACACCCTCGACTGGGTGCAGGAGGTGCAAAAGCGCGGCGCGGGCGAAATCGTGCTGAACGTGATGAATCAGGACGGCATGCGCCAAGGTTATGATCTCGACCAGCTCAAGCTGGTGCGCAGCGTCTGCAAGGTGCCGCTGATTGCCTCCGGCGGTGCCGGTGCCATGGCGCACTTTCGCGATGCCTTTACCCTCGCCGATGTGGACGGGGCGCTGGCCGCCTCCGTGTTCCACAAGGGCCTTATCCCCATTCCCGAATTGAAACGCTGGCTGAAAACCGAAGGAGTCGCCATCCGTGAATAACTTCTCTGATAACACGCAAACAACCGCCAGTGCGCGCCCCCTTGCCGAACAACTCGACTGGGAAAAGTGTGACGGCATGATCCCCGCCATCGTTCAGCATGCCGCCAGCGGCGAGGTGCTGATGCAGGGCTTTATGACCCGTGAAGCACTGGAGAAGACCCAGAGTACCGGTCAAGTCACCTTCTTTAGCCGCAGCAAACAGCGGCTCTGGACCAAGGGTGAAAGCTCGGGCAATGTGCTCCAACTCGTGGCCATCAGTACCGACTGCGATCAGGACTCTCTGCTGATTGCCGCCAACCCCGTCGGCCCTACCTGCCACAAAGGGACGACCTCCTGCTTCCATGGTCACCCGCTGCCGCCCCTCGGTTTTCTGGCAGAGCTGGAGCAGGTGCTGGCAGCCCGCAAAGGGGCCGATCCGGCCACCAGCTACACCGCCAGCCTCTACGGCAAAGGGACCAAGCGCATCGCCCAGAAGGTCGGTGAGGAAGGTGTCGAAGTGGCGCTGGCCGCCATGGCCAAGGATCGGGAGGAGCTCATCAACGAATCCGCCGATCTGCTCTACCACCTGACCGTGCTGCTGCAAAACGAAGGGTTGGGATTACAAGATGTCGTGCAGCGGCTTTATGAGCGGCATCAAAAATAGTGTTCATCAGCAAAGCCGGGATTAAAACCCCGGCTTTTTACTTGTTTGCCACTCCTCACCACGCACATTGTCATTCAGCTTCCATCATTCAAAAAATGCAGGACTCAGCTGATTTCCTTCGATATCAGGACATGACAATAACTGTGTGATATACCGCAGATCCCTCACAAAATCCGCGAAAATTGAGGGGGATAGTGCTTAATTTAAAGCAGTTGATGGAAATGTTCGTCACTGTTCGAACTCCATCGTTTCTGCTCAAGGATGACCAGACAAACATGAAGGCTCCCTCCTTCTCTACCCGATTGCAGCACGAGCTGGATCACCTCAAATCCATCTTCAACGAGACGGGCGCCTACATGTTTACCAAGGATCTGGAGGGGCGCTACACCTATGCCAATCAGGCAGTCCTCGACCTGTTTGGTTGCTCACTGAGCGAGTTGCAGGGGCAGGATGACAGTGCCTTCTTCGATCTGCACATTTCGGATTCCATCTCCCGCAACGACCGGCTGGTACTGGAACAACAGGTTGCGATTGCCAGAGAGGAGGTGAACTACCTCAAACGCACCGGAGAAAAGCGGGTTTACTGGAGTGTAAAGAAACCGCTCTACGACGGTGAGGGACAACTTATCGGACTATGCGGCATCTCTACCGATATCACAGAGCAAAAACTGATAGAAGCCCGGCTGGCCGAGCAACACCAGTTGCTGGAGATCATCCTCGCCAATGTCGATGCCCATATCTACATGAAGGACAGCCAGCACCGCTTTCTTTACGTCAATCAAAAGGTCTCCGATCTGCTTGGCCTTCCTGCCGAGCAGATAATCAACCGGCGCGATGATGAGGTGTTCCCGGCCGCCAGCGCCTGCCAGCTGTGGCGGCTGGATAACCGGGTATTCGAAACGGGAGAACTGCAAGCCGGAGAAGAGACGCTGACCGATATCGAGGGCAATCAGCACTACTACTGGTCGGTCAAGGTACCCTTCCTGCTGGGGGATGGCACCCCGACCCTGATCGGTATCTCCTCCGATATCACCGAACTGCACCAGCTCAAGGAGCAGCTGCACCATCAGTCGGTGCGCGATGGCCTCACCGGCCTCTACAACCGCCGCTTCTTTTTCGAGATGTGCGAGAAGAACCTCAGTCTGGACATGCGCCACCACCTCACCTCGGTGCTGATGGTGCTGGATGTGGATCAGTTCAAGTGCATCAACGATCGCTATGGCCATCCCCTGGGGGACAGGGCGCTGGTTCATTTGGGCAGGGTGATGCAATCGGTGCTGCGCAGCGAAGATGTGCTGGCTCGTATCGGTGGCGACGAGTTCGCCATTTTACTGCCCAACACCACCCTCCAGGCCGCCGCATCACTGGCCGAACGGCTGCGCCTGCAGGTGATGCAAAGCACGCTGCCCCTGCCCGATGGGGATGAGCTGGTCATCACCATCAGTGCCGGACTGGTGGAAAATGGCGAGGGGGAGCTGATGGAGAGCCTCTACGCCCGCGCCGATCAGATGCTCTATCAGGCCAAACAGACCGGCCGCAACTGCGTCGCGAGCAAGGCGCGATAGCTGGCTGGCCCGTCAGGCTCTCACACCGCCTTTTTTGCACTTATCCCGATCTCTCGCTCCTATTGCACGCTGCTTTCACTCACGCGCCATTGGCGCCTAGCCCAGCTGTTTGCGCAACACAAACTTTTGTACCTTGCCGGTCGAGGTCTTCGGCAACGGGGTGAAGATGATTCGCTTGGGCGCCTTGAAGTGGGCCATCTGATCACGGCAAAAGGCGATAAGCTCCGCCTGGGTGGTCTCTCGCCCCTCTTTCAATTTCACAAAGGCGCAGGGCACTTCCCCCCACTTCTCATCGGGCATGGCGATCACTGCCGCTTCGTCCACATCGGGATGGCGATAGAGCACATCTTCCACCTCCAGACTGGAGATATTCTCCCCGCCGGAGATGATGATGTCCTTGGATCTGTCCTTGATCTCCACATAACCGTCCGGGTGCCACACCGCCAGATCGCCGCTCCGGAACCACCCCTTGGCCATCGCCTCTGCGCTGGCCGCCGGATTTTTTAGATAGCCCTTCATCACCACATTACCTCGCAGCACGATTTCGCCCATGGTCTTGCCATCCCGGGGGACCGGCTCGCCGCTGACCGGATGGACCACCCGCATCTCTCCCTGCAAGGGTGATGCTACGCCCTGCCGTGCCTTGAGGCGGGAGAGCGCCGTGGCATCCTGCCCCTGCCAGCTTCTTTGCGGTTCGCACAACACGCAGGGGCCATAGGTTTCGGTGAGGCCGTAAACGTGGGTCACGTTTATCCCCATCGCCTCCATGCCAGCGATCACGGTGGCGGGGGGCGCAGCGCCAGCGGTCATCACCTTGATGGGGTGATGCAGCCCGCGCTTGAGGGCCGGATCGGCGTTGTTGAGCATGTTGAGTACGATGGGCGCTGCGCAGAAGTGACTCACCTTGTGCTCATGCAACGCCTCATAAATGGCGGCCGCCTGCACATGGCGCAGGCAGACGCTCACCCCGGCCGTGGCCGCCAGGGTCCAAGGGAAGCACCAGCCGTTGCAGTGAAACATCGGCAAGGTCCAGAGATAGACTGGATGTTTGGGTAGCTCCCAGGAGAGTACGTTGTTGATGGCGTTGAGGTGGGCACCGCGATGGTGATAGACCACCCCCTTGGGATTGCCGGTAGTGCCGGAGGTGTAGTTAAGGGAGATGGCCTGCCACTCATCTTGCGGCAGCCAGCCAGGCTCATCCCCATTCCCCTCTGCAAGAAACGCCTCATAGCCGAGGTCACTGACAAGCGCCCCCTCCCGGTAGAGGGGATCGTCGATGGCGATGACCAGCGGTTGGCTCTCCAGCAGATCCAATGCCTTGCGCACCACAGGGCCAAACTCCCTGTCCACCAGCACCACCTTGCTCTGGGCATGCAGGAAGATAAAGGCCATCGACTCGGCATCGAGCCGGGTATTGATGGTGTTGAGCACGGCGCCGCTCATAGGCACCCCGAAGTGCGCTTCAAACATCGCCGGGATATTGGGCGCAACGATGGAGACGGTATCCCCCTCCCCGATACCGCGAAGCCGCAGGGCCGAGGCCAACTGGCGGCAACGGCGGGCAGTCTCGCCCCAGCTCTGACGCAGCGGGCCGTGGATCAGCGCCGGATAATCGGGGTAGACCCGCTCCGCCCGCCCCAGAAAGCTGATGGGCGTCAGCGCCTCGTAATTGGCGGGATTTTTTTCCAGATCGCGCTGATAGATGTTCTGCTCTGTCATCGGGTTCCTTCCTCGCAGGTAGCAAAAGCGGTGCGCTCCCGGGAGCGCCGGCAACCATCGTCCGGCATCCTGCCAGATGGTGCTCGTATCGGGGATCACAGCCTACCGCGAAGTGATGGCCACAGGTATTAGCAAAACGTCTTAGAGGCGCTGCGCCGACGACGCTAATCTGACCGAACTGCATTCTGGCGCCTGTTTTTTCAACGACAAATGTCGACGGACAATATTCTAGGCATAAAACCAGATAAATAATGAATATGCTGATGTTGGCATGCAGCCTAACCATATTAGGTTGCAGGGTCATCAATATTGACTTATTAACTAAGATAGTTTGCGTGGATATTTATGGCATAAACAAGCACATCGCTTTATCGCCAGTAAATTAATGAAAAATTTCTCATGAAATATATTTTGTGACGACTTCCATAAAGCAGGCCCGCAGCGCTGTTCATGCTTCCCCTCGGCGGGTTATGGTTTTTTGGTGAAACAATCTACCGGATGTTCAATATCAGGCCAGATTTCTCGCCATACGATGCGCCACAACCAGTGAGTTTGCGCACTCCCGCTGCATGACGAAGGAACCCTATCGACCCGATATTCCGCCGAGCCCGAACCTGCTTTATCGAGGAGCATTTTATGTGTGCCGAGCCGAATACCCAGACCCGCAGACAATTTCCCACCGCGTTTACCATTTTGTTTTTGATCATGTTGTTGGCCATCGCCCTCACCTGGATAATTCCGGCGGGCGCCTATGCCAAGCTCTCTTATAATGCCGCCAGCCATATGCTGACCATCAACACGCCGCAAGGGGAAACCCGGCGAGTGCCCGCCACTCAGGATGAGCTGACCAAGCTCGACATCAATATCGGGGTGGAGCAATTCGTCAACGGCACCATCCGCAAGCCCATCGCCATCCCCGGTACCTATGAGCGGCTGGCCCAGGCGCCCAAGGGACTCTCCGACGTGGCGGTGAGCATGGTCAAAGGCACCATAGAGGGGGCTGACATCATCGTCTTCATCCTGGTGCTGGGCGGGCTTATCGGCGTCATCAACAAGACGGGGGCCTTCAGTGCGGGCTTGGTGGCGCTGTCGCGCAAGACCCGCGGCAACGAGTTCCTGTTTGTGGCGCTGGTCTGCTTTGTGATGGCGCTGGGGGGCACCACCTGTGGGCTGGAGGAAGAGGCTGTCGCCTTCTATCCCATCCTGGTGCCAATCTTTCTGGCGCTCGGCTATGACGCCATCGTCTGCGTGGGGGCCATCTTCCTTGCCGCCTCCATGGGCACCACCTTCTCCACCATCAACCCCTTCTCGGTGGTGATCGCCTCCAACGCCGCCGGAATTCCCTTTACCGAGGGGCTGAGCTTTCGCGCCGTCGGCTGTCTGGTGGGCACCCTGGTGGTGATCGGTTATCTCTACTGGTACTGCAAGAAGATCAAGGCCAACCCGGCCTTCTCCTACACCTATGAAGACAGAGAGAGCTTTCGGGCTCGCTTCCTGAAAGAGGGCTCCCTCGATGAAGCGGTCCCCTTCACCCTGCGCCGCAAGATCATCCTGACCCTGTTCATCCTCGCTTTCCCCCTGATGGTGTGGGGCGTCTCCATGGCTGGCTGGTGGTTCCCGCAGATGGCGGCCTCCTTCCTTGCCGTCGCCATCGTCATCATCTTCATCTCCGGCCTCAAGGAGAAAGAGGCGGTCGAGGCCTTCACCCAGGGGGCGTCAGAACTGGTGGCCGTCTCGCTCATCATCGGGCTGGCGCGGGGGGTCAACCTGGTGCTTGATCAGGGGATGATCTCGGACACCATCCTGGCCTATGCCTCCGGTCTGGTGGCCGGCATGCACGGCGCCGTGTTTGCGGTGGCGCAGATGCTGGTGTTCACCCTGCTGGGGCTGGTGGTGCCCTCCTCCTCGGGGCTCGCGGTGCTCTCCATGCCTATCATGGCCCCGCTGGCGGATACCGTGATGATCCCGCGCTGCATAGTGGTGTCGGCCTACAACTGGGGGCAATACGCCATGCTGTTCCTGGCCCCCACCGGGCTGGTGCTGGTCACCCTGCAGATGCTCGGCATCCAGTTCAACCAGTGGGTCAGGTTCGTGCTGCCCATGGTGGGCTTTGTGCTGGGATTTGGCGCCCTGATGCTAGTGGCGCAGGTGATGATGGCCTGATTGGCTAGCTTTGTGCCCCCCAACAAAACACCCCGAGCCAGGCGCGGGGTGTTCTTTTTCAGCCTTAATGACGTACCCGCCCCTGTTGGCGGAAGCAATAGAGTTTGAGACTGATGTCGGCCAGCTCAGCAGGCAACTCTTCACCCTGCTCGGCAAGTGGCTGGTAGAGAGAGGCGAGCAGGCGCTCCGCTTGCTGCACCGTGATGATGTTGGCCTGAATGGCCGGGGTGATCCACCTGGGTAACATTGACATATCTCCCCCTCATTGCTTCGGTTCGGAGGTGGTCTCCTGTCTGGTGTGGCACCTTGGTGCCTAACACCTCCACTCTCCTTACCCCAATCCAAGCAAAAGGCTTGCCGTATTCTCTTATCGGCACAAAGACGATCTGGCTGCAGTGTTTTATCAATGGGTTGGCAGCAGCATCCTGGGGATTACCTACTGCACTTGACCTCGCGGGCGGAAGCAGTTTGCGACGTGCCAGACAACCGTCATTTTTTCATTGCAAAATGCGACTCATAATGGGCTGTTCACCCTCTCATTTCCTTTTCATTATCCCCAAAATGGTCATTTTTACGGCGCTGTCGCCAAAGTCAGACACTTTTTTGTAGTGGCTGTTTTTTGACCTTGTCACCTGCTGTCGCACCCTCATCCCTCTCGCCTTGTCCGCTGCAGCGGCTATGACAAGATGGCGCCAGATTGGAACAGCTCGAATGGACATTGCAGGAGAACAACAAAATGAACAGATCCATGATGGCAGGTATCGGTATTGGCGTCGCTTCCGCACTGGCGCTGTCGGCGGCGGCCAGTGGCTCGCTCTTTACACCGACCCCAACCTTTGCCGAGGTGATTGCCAGCAAGCCGGTCACAGAGACTATCCAGACCCCGCGTCAGGAGTGTCGCAACGTCACGCTCACCCACCGCAAACCGGTACAGGATGAGAACAAGATCCTCGGCACCGTGGTTGGCGCAGCGCTGGGTGGTGTACTCGGCCACCAGTTTGGCGGTGGCAGCGGCAAGAAGGTTGCGACAGCCGCCGGAGCGGTTGCGGGTGGCTACGCCGGCAATCAGGTGCAGGGCAATATGCAGGCGGGCGACACCTATACCACCACCGAGCAGCGCTGCAAGACGGTGCAGGATAGCAGTACCCGCACCATCGGCTATGACGTGACCTACCGCCTAGCCGGTCAGGAGGGGGTGATCCGGATGAAACAGGCTCCCGGCCCCACCATTCCGGTCAAGGATGGCAAACTGGTGATCGAGCCGCAAAAAGGGTAATCAACCCGGTTAACGACTCAAAGAGAGAAGGCCCGCCTCTTGCGAGACGGGCCTGTGGTTTTATGACTTGTTACGCGGTTACGCGGTTACGCGGCGTTCGTCATCGAAGGGACAAACTGCTGCTCAACCCTTGCAGCACTTCTTCACCGCCCGCACCACATTCTGATAACCGGTACAACGGCAGAGGTTGCCCGACAGCCCGCGGCGGATCTCCGCATCGGTCAGCGGACGGCGTTCGGTCTTGTCGAGCAATGCCGCGCTCGCCATCACTAGGCCCGGGGTGCAAAAACCGCACTGCACCGCCCCCTCGTCGATAAAGGCCTGCTGCACGTCGGAGAGTTCGTTACCTTTGCGCTCCCCCTCCACGGTACGAATGGATTTACCATCGGCCCAAACCGCCAGATAGAGGCAGCTGTCGATAGCCGTGCCATTCACCCGCACGGTACAGGCGCCGCACTCACCGACACTGCACCCCTCTTTAACACTGATAAGCCCCTGCCCACGCAGGAAGTGGAGCAGCGACATGGTGGGCGACACAGCATAGGAGTAGGGTTTGCCGTTGATCTCGCACTGGATCTCTACGGCGGGACAGCTTTGCGGTTGCATCATAGGATCTTGCCTCCGGCACGTTCGACTGCGCAGGCGACCACCCGCTGCGCCAGGGTTTTGATAAGGTGCAGGCGAAACTCCTTCTCTGCCCGCCAGGAGGATCGTGGCGCCACGTCGGCCACCACCGCCTCGGCAATCGCGGCCAGTGTGGCGCGAGTCAGGGGTTGCCCCTCGGCCGCCGCTTCCGCGTGAGGAGTGCGCACCGGGGTCGGAGCCGCAACCCCGTAGGCCAGCCGCAGACTCTTGAAGTGACCATCCTCAATCTGGCAGTAGGCGGCGCAGCCGATGGTGGCGATATCCATGGCATCGCGCATGGCGTATTTGAAGTATTGGGAGCCCACCTGGGGGTGTGCGTCCGGGGCAAAGTGAAACGCCACCAGGAGCTCCGCCGGTTGCAGCGCCACCTTGCCGGGGCCGGTATGAAATCCGGCTATGGGGATGCGGCGCGTACCATTGGGCCCGGCGATTTCCAGCTCAGCTTCCAGCGCGACGGTAGGCGCCGCCGAGTCGGCACTGGTGGCGCCGTTGCAGATGTTGCCGCCATAGGTGGCGACGTTGCGGATCTGCGGACCGGCGATGGTGGCGGCCGCTTCGGCCAGCATCGGCAGGCGGCGCTGCACCAGCTCGTTTTCGATGAGTTCGGTAAAAGTGGTACCGGAGCCGATGCGGATCGACCCATCAGGCAACTCGCACACCCCTTTGAGCTCGGGCAAGTCGTGAATATCGACGATATGACGATAGGCGGCATTGAGGTGGTGGAGCTGGATCATCACATCGGTGCCACCGGCCAGAAGGCGTGCCTCGGGGTCAGCCTGACGCAGGGCGACCGCCTCGGCCACACTGCGGGCCTTGTAGTAACGGGCAATATCAAACATGGTGTTGCTCCTCCCCTGCTCCCTCGCCAATCAAACCCGCCGCGACAAACTCCCGAAACAGGGTCTTGGGGGTGATGGGCAGCTCGTTGATAGCGACGCCGGTCGCCATGCGAATGGCGTTACGGATGGCCGGGCCCGGCGAAATGATGGGCGGTTCCCCCAGGGATTTGTGGCCATAGACCGACTGGGGTTCATAGGTCTGCACGAAATCGCACTCAAGCTCTGGCAAATCCAGCATGGTGGGGAACTTGTAGTCGAGCAGGTTGGGGTTGCGCACCACGCCGCTCTTGGCGTCGATGATCATCTCCTCGAACAGCGACCAGCCGATCCCCATCCCCATACCGCCATGCACCTGCCCCTCTGCCAGCTGCGGGTTGAGGATCTTGCCGGCATCGTGCAAGTTGAGGATGCGATTGATGGTCACCTTGCAGAGATCGATGTCGACACTGAGATCGACAAAGGTACAGCCAAAGCTCGGCGGGTTGGTGGTGGTCTTGTGGGAGACTTCCGAGGTGATCTGGCCGCCGATGGTGAGATGGTAATAAGCATTGACCGACACCTCGGCGACGCTGATCAGTACCTTGTCCGGCGCACCGGCCAGCACCACGTAGCCGTCGATCAGGGTGAGCGACCCCACATCCTGATGGCAGAGCTGGGCTGCCAGCGACAAAATTCGGGCCCGCAGTTGCAGCGCCGCCTGATGGATGGCGGGGGCTGCCACATAGCTCTGACGCGAGGCGAACGAGCCCGGATCGTAGGCGGTGATGTCGGTATCCTGAGTCGAAATGACCCGGATCTGATCAAACGGAATGCCTAACGTCTGGGCCGCCATCTGGGCAAAGACGGTATCCGACCCCTGCCCTATCTCGGTGGCACCGATCTGCAGATTGACGGTGCCATCCTGATTGAGCAGCATGCGGGCGCCGGCAATTTCGACCCCCACCGGGTAGGTGTTGGAGCCGTAGCTAAAACACGCCACCCCGATGCCACGGCGTACCCGACTTGCCGGATCCTGAGCCAGACATTCGGCCTTGAGCCGTTCCCACTGGAACTGCTCGCCGCCCCGGCGCAAACACTCGGGCAAGCCCGCACTGTAGATGGTCTTCTGGTTGACCTGATTGACATCCCCCTCGCGCGCCACGTTGGCGATGCGTACTTCGAGCGGATCCAGCCCCAACTCGGCGCAGGCATCATCCAGCATACATTCGAGGGCAAACACCACCTGCGGCGCGCCGTAACCGCGCATGGCACCGGCGGTGGGCAGGTTGCTGTAGAAGGTTTTGGCGTCGTAGCCAAAGGCACTGCGCGGATAGAGGTAGCTGATCTTGTTGGCCCCGGCGCTGGCGATGGAGTGGCCGTGAGAGGCATAGCCGCCAGTGTTGGAGAGCACGTCGAGCTGATACCCCTTAAGGGTGCCATCCCGGTTGATACCGAGGGTGCCGTCGATGGCAAAGCCGTGGCGGGTGCGGGAAGCAAAGAAGCACTCCTCCCGGCTCAAGGTAACCTTGACCGGCACACCGCCAAGCTTGTAGCTCAGAAACGCCGCCATCGGCTCTTCCAGCACATCCTGCTTGTTACCAAAGCCGCCGCCCATGTAGGGCTTGATCACCCGCACGCTCGACCAGGGCAGACCGAGGGATTTGGCCACCCGGCTGCGCACAATTTGGGGGATCTGGGTGCTGCTGACCACTATGATGTGGTCCGGCTGATCCATATAGGCGTAGCAGGTCACCGTCTCCAGATGGCAATGCTGTACCACCGGCGTCTGATAGTGCGCCTTGAACTGCAGATCCGCAGCGGCGATGGCCTGTTCCGGCTCACCCGCCCGGATCTGGCTTTGCCGCAGCAGGTTGCCATTCGGATGGATGGGATAAGCATCCTCGGCCAGCGCACTGTGGGCATCCGTCATCACCGGCAGCGGTTCGTAGGTCACCTTGACCAGGGCGGCAGCCTTCTCGGCCACCAGCGGATCGCGGGCCACCACGATGGCGACCCCATCGCCAAAGTGGCGCACATGGTCGGTGAGCAGACGGCGGTCTTTCACATCCCGCTTGGCCTCATCGAGGGACCAGGCGTGGCCGGCAGTGCGAAAACAGGTGGTGGGCACATCTTCATGGGTGAACACGGCTTCGACCCCGTGCAGCGCCAGGGCCTCGCTGGCTTCGATGGCAAGCACCTTGCCGTGGGCGATATTGCTGCGCACGTACTTGGCGTGGCGCATGCCGAGCATGATGTTGTCATCGGTATAACGGGCACTGCCGGTCACCTTGGCCTCGGCATCCACCCGCTTGAGCGGTAATCCTATGGACATGATCAAGTCCTTTTTCAGGGAAGAAAAATCCAGAACCGGGATAAAAAACAGCAAGATATGCGCCTGTTTCCCCCTCTCTCCCCGGCGATGGGAAGAAGTGTGAAGAGGATCCCATCTGTCTCCCTTTTTCTGGCCGGCAAGGTGCCTGCCGGAGACGAAGCAGCAGCCCCCGATGCAACCAGTTCCCGCAGCGCTATCAATCTGGTAAGGGGATTTATCAAAATGGTACGGGGTGAAAATCAAAGGAACATGCAGGTTTGACAAAGAAAAGCGGGGCTGCCGATGACAGCCCCGAAACGGGCGGGTTATCCCTAAATAGCCCACCCCCCAGCATAGAAAATCACCAGCGCCAGGGCGATGATGACGGTGCCCGTGTTGAGCTTGTGCCACTCCTTGGAGCAGATGCGGCCAATAACCAGCGCACTGAAGCCCAGCATGATACCGGTGACGATGTTGCAGGTGAGCACGATAAAGACGGCGCACAACAGACCGGACATGGCCCCGACGAAGTCACTGAAATCGAGCTTGGTGACGTTGCTCAGCATCAGGAGACCCACATACATCAACGCCGGTGCGGTGGCATAGGCCGGCACCAGATAGGAGAGCGGCGCCAGGAACAGCATCAGCAGGAAGAGGCCGCCCACCACGGTGGCAGTGAGGCCAGTCTTGCCGCCCGCCGCCGTGCCCGCCGCCGATTCGATATAGACGGCGGCCGGAGATGCCCCCACCAGACCGGAGAAGATGCTGCTCACCGAGTCGGCGCTCAGCGCCTTGCCGCTGTTGATGATGTGGCCATCCTTATCCAGCAGATTGGCCTGCCCCGCCACGGCGCGAATGGTGCCGGTGGCATCAAATACCGCGGTCATCACCAGTGCCAGCACGCTTGGCAGCACCAGCGGCGAGAGCGCCCCCATGATGTCCAGACTGAAGATGAGAGACTTGCCCTGATCGTCGGAGAGACTCGGCAGAGCGAACAAACCCTGATACTTCACCGCCGGGTCAAAAATGAGACCGAAGATGGAGATGGCGATGATCACCAGCAGGATCCCGCCCGGGACTTTGAGCTTCTCCAGCCCGAAGATCACCGCGAGGCCGAGCAGGGTCATGATGACCGGCATCGAGGTAAAGGCCCCCAGCGCGACCGGCAGCCCCTCGAGCGGGTTCTTGATGACCAGCCCTACCCCGTTGGCTGCAATCAGCAACAGGAAGAGGCCGATACCGATGCCGGTGCCATGGGCAATCCCCATCGGCAGGTTGTCGAGGATCCAGCTACGCACCCCGGTCACAGAGATGGCAGTGAACAACACCCCCATCAGGAAGACGGCCCCCAGCGCCACCGGAATGGGGATCTGCTGCCCCAGCACCAGACTAAAAGCGGTAAAGGCGGTGAGCGAGATGGCGCAACCGATAGCCATCGGCAGCTTGGCCCAGAGCCCCATCAACAATGAACCACACCCCGCCACCAGACAGGTGGCCACAAAAACGGCGCCCGGTGGAAAACCTGCCTTGCCGAGCAGGCCGGGCACCACGATCACCGAATAGACCATGGCGAGAAAGGTGGTGAGCCCGGCCAGCACCTCCTGTCTGACGTTGCTGCCCCGCTCGCTGATCATGAAATAGCGATCGAGAGCGGTGAGCGGTTGCTGTTGTGATGCGGTCTTGCCGGTGTCTTGACTGGCCAGCCCTTCCACGCTGTTTGTCCTGCTGTTTGCTTGGGTCATACCCAACTCCTTCACAAGCGCCTGAATGTTTCATCACGAAATGGCGACAGGATCTGTGGATCTGCCATTGCACACGGAAGGTGCAACTCAGAGACCAGGGCTGGCAGCACCAATCAAACGTTTGCCTTGCTGATCAAAAAACCGGGCCATTTCAGGTTGGTCATCAGGGGATCGCCCTGATGTATCGCGGCGCTGGCGCCCCGAGCGGGCACGCCAGCCTCCGTATTCGTGGCAGAGCGGCGCTCTTGCTGCCCTGCCCGGTTTATTCTCCCTAACCCCGTTCGTGGACCAGCTGGCCATCCACATAGGTGCGGTAGATGGCTCTGTCATCACCCAACGTCAGCAGCACGAACAGCTTGTCGCGCAAGGTTGTGGAGTTGTCGTAGCGCAGCTGTTGCAGCGGGGTGGCGACCGGGTCGAGTACCACGAAATCCGCCTCCTTGCCCACCGCAAAGCTGCCGATCTTCTCGTCCAGCCCGAGCGAATGGGCTCCGCCCAGGGTGGCCAGATAGAAGGCCTGATAGGCCGAAAGGCGCTCCCCCTGCAGTTGCATCACCTTGTAGGCCTCGTTGAGGGTCTGCAGCATGTTGAAGGTGGTACCGGCGCCGATGTCGGTGCCCATCCCCACTTTCACCTGCTTGCGCCACGCTTTGTGCAGCTTGAAGAGACCACTGCCGAGATAAAGATTGGAGGTTGGACAAAACGCGATGGTGGAGTTGGTCTCTTTCAGACAATCCCACTCCTGCTCTTCCAGATGGACACAGTGGGCAAACACGCAGTTGTGACCGGTCAACCCATGCTGGTGATAAACGTCGAGATAGCCCTTGTGCGCCGGGAACAGGGATTTTACCCAGGCGATCTCGTCCTTGTTCTCGCACAGATGGGTGTGCAGATAGGTGGTGGGAAACTCTTCGCGCAGTCGCCGCGCCATCGCCAGCTGCTCGGATGTCGAAGTGGGTGCAAATCGTGGTGTGATGGCATATAGAAGTCGACCGTTGCCGTGCCAGCGCTCAATGAGCTGCTTACTCTGTTCATAGCTGCTCTCGGCGGTATCGAGCAGATAATCGGGCGCGTTGCGATCCATCATCACTTTGCCGGCGATCATCCGCATATTGATGCGACTGGCTGCCTCGAACAGGGCATCCACCGACTCGGGGTGAACGGTGCCAAACACCAGCGCCGTGGTGGTGCCGTTTCGCAGCAACTGCTTGATAAAGAAGGTGGACATCTCGCGGGCATACTCGAGATCGTTGTAACGCCGCTCGGCCGGGAAGGTGTGGCGGTTGAGCCACTCCAGCAGTTGCTCGCCATAGGCCCCCACCATCTCGCTCTGGGGATAGTGAATGTGGGTGTCGACAAAGCCAGGCACTATCATCTTGCCGCGATAATCCCGCACCCGCACTTCGGCCGGAATGCGATCCTTCCCCTCCTCCCACTCACCAAACCAGTCGATGCAGCCGTTGCGAATGATCAGCAGGCCATCCTCGATAAGACGGGCGTTGGACTCAATCTCCTCGGGCTGATCCACCACCCGGGTGATGTCGAAGAAGCTGCCGCGCACGGCTTTGACGGAGTTGTCGTATTTCATACCTCGTTCCCCTACTTTTTTATTGTTCTGTTGTGACCATCAAACCCGTTCGATCTGGACGGCGGCGACCGGTTTGGCATTGGCCAGCGCCTCTTCATCGCGACGGTTCGCGGTGCTGACAGGACGGGCCGTGAAGGTCACGTCCGGTTTGTCGCTCAGCTGGATCACCTCTACCGCATCGGCCGCCTTGAGCGCTTTGGCAGCAGCCTCTGCCTTGCGGGTACGGCTCTGGGGCAATACCAGATTCATGATGATGGCGGTGATACCACCGGCACAGATGGGGTTCTCCACCAGCATGTAGATACCCGCCGGCAGCACCTTGAAGACGTTCGGGTCATAGGAGACACCAAGCCCAAGACCCAGAGAGGTGGCGACAATCAGGGTCTCCCGCCGATCGAAGCCGTGGCTGATGATGATGCGACCACCGGCGATGGCGATCATGGAGAACATGATGACCATGGCGCCCCCCATCACAGGTGACGGTATGGTGGTAAAGAAGCGCCCCACCACCGGGAAGAGCCCCAACAACACCAGAATGACGGCAATAAACTTGCCCACATGGCGTGAGGCCACCCCGGTCATCTGGATCACCCCGTTGTTCTGGGCAAAGGTGGTGAGCGGCAAAGAGCCGAGGGCCGAGGCGATCACCGAGACCAACCCATCAGCCAGCACACCGCCGGAGAGCCGTTTTTGAAACTCGGGGCCCTGAATATCCCGGTGGGAGACCATGGCGGTGGCGGTGATGTCCCCCACCGCCTCCAGCACGCTCAACAGATAGATGGTGCCCGCCAGCATAAAGGCGTGAAAATCGAAGGAGAAACCGTACTTGAACGGGATCGGCACCGTAATAAGCGGCAGGTTCTCAAGGGCAGAAAAATCCACCATGCCGAGCATCAGGGCCACCGCATAACCCACCATCAGACCGATGGCGATGCCGCTCATCCGCAGCAGCGGGCTTCGGCTGCAGTTGAAGGCGACGATAACGCAGAGCACCAGCAGCCCCAGCCCGATGTGCTCGTATTTGCCAAAGGTGCCGCTGCTCATGGCGGAGAAGCCGCCGCCAAAGTCGATGATCCCCACCTTGATAAGGCTCAGGCCAATCATCAGAACCACTACCCCACTCACGGTCGGGGTGATCACCCGCTTGAGGTAGGGCAGCACAAAGGAGGAGCCCATTACCAGAAAGGCACCGACAAAGGAGACCCCGAGCAGGGTCGAGACAATCAGCTCCTCATGGATGCCATCTTTTTTCATGGCGCCGCCGAGCGCGATCATCACGGTGACGAAGGAGAAGTTGACCGACTGGATGGAGAGCAGCCCCGAACCGATGGGGCCATAACGGTTCACCTGCAGCCAGGTGCCGATACCGGAGGCGATCATCGCCATGGAGACCAGATAGGCGGTGATCTCGGTGGATAGACCCAAGGCACCGCCGACGATCAGCGCCGGGGTCACCATGGGGACAAAAATGGCCAGCAGATGGGTCACTGCACCCATCAGGGTTTGATAAAACGGGGGTTTGTCTTCCAGCTCGTAAATGAGATCCGAGTGCTTGCGTGTTGTTTTAGACATCGTGTTTGTCCCATCACACAGAATGTAGGCGGAGTACTCATTCCGCCGTCAGGCGCTGGGGGCGAGCTTGCGCCCGCCCCTCACCTTTTCTTTTGTTATGCCGACACGTTTTGCTCCAGCTTGCCCAGCTCGCGCAGGATCTGCTCCGGCGTGAAGTGCCACTTGCGCAACCAGACACCACAGGCGTCGTGGATGGCGGTGGCGATGGCAGGCGCCGCGCCGTTGACCCCGATCTCCGAGATGGACTTGGCGCCGTAAGGGCCGACCTTGTCGTCACTCGGTACCAGGAAGGCCCGGAAGTCGCGCGGAATGTCGCCAATCTTGGGCGCGCCATAGCTCTTGAGATCGCGGGTGAGCGGAATGCCCTTGCCGTCGTAGCAGATCTCCTCGGTCAATGAGTGGCCGATGGCCCGCATGGTCGCCCCGTAGATCTGGCCGAGCGCCAGTTCCGGGTTGATGGGGGTGCCGCAGTCGAGCAGGGCGTAGAACTTGTCGAGGCGGATCTCGCCGGTTCTGACGTTGACCGCCACCTCGGCGAAGTTGGCCCCGTACGGGAAGGCAAGCTCCGAAGTGATGTAACTGGCGGTGCCCACCAGAATGCCAAAGCCGGTACCGGTCTCGGCCTTGTGGGCCAGCTTGGCGAGGCTCACCTCCCCCAGCTTGCCGCGCACCACGCCCGGGAACGCCAGCTCAACATCTGCTACCGGCTCGCCCAGCATGGCGGCACCGTGGAACAGGATCTTCTCCTTGAGGTTCTCGGCCGCCTTCTTGGCCGCGTTGCCGGAGAAGCAGGTACCTGACGAGGCGTAGGCCCCCTTGTCGAACAAGGCGTGGTCGGTATCACCGGAGATGACGTGCACATCCCCGAGCGGGCAGTGCAGCACTTCGGCAGTCAGCTTGGCCACCACGGTATCGAGGCCGGTGCCGATATCGGCGCCACCGGAGTGGACGATAAAGGTGCCGTCAGACTCCAGCTTGACCATGCAGTTGGCCTGATCGATATCCGGGATCCCCGATTTTTGCATGATGATGGCGACGCCACGACCGATGCGCCAATCCCCGTCAGCGGGTTTGGGACTATCCCAGGCAATCAACTCGCGGCCCTGTTTGAGGATGGGTTCGAGGGCGCAGCTGGCCGCATGGGGCACCGAGGTAGGCATCTTGCCCTCGCCGATGGCACCCAGCACCTTGAGGATGTCCCCCTCGTGCACCCGGTTGTGCTCCACCATGTCGAGCTGATCGATGCCCAGTTTCTCGGCAAGTTCGGCAATGGCCATGGTCAGCGCGAAGTTGCCCTTGGGCGCGCCATAACCCTGATACGCGCCGGTCGGGCAGATGTTGCTGTAGTAGGTGTTGACGGTAAAGCGCACGTTGTCGCACGGATAGAGCGGCAGGGAGAGCGCCGGGCCGTTGCTCGGCACCGTCAGAGAGTGGTTGCCGTAAGGGCCGGTGTTGGCGCGAAAATCCATCTCGATGGCGGTGATGGTGCCATCTTTCTTGGCCCCTACTTTCACCTTCACCTTGGCCACATGGCGGGAGGTGTTGCTGATGAACTCCTCTTCCCGGGTGTAGCGGAAGGTGACCGGACGGCCGGTAACCTTGGTCGCCCAGGCACACACCTCTTCCAGCAGGATATCTTGCTTGGAGCCAAAGCCGCCCCCTACCCGCTCCTTGATCACATGCACCTGGTGCTGCTTCATGCCGACGATGCGCGCCACCTGACGGCGCACGTGCCACGGCACCTGGGTGGAAGCGTGAATGACCAGACGATCGCCATCCATGTAGGTGAAGCAGATGTGCGGCTCGGTCGGGCACTGCTGGGCCTGGGTCGATTCGTAGGTGCGCTCGACAATCTCGTCCGCCTCTGCAAAGCCTTTGGCCACGTCACCGATCTGGCCATGGACGCTGGCGGCCAGGTTCTCGTGCGGACGGGAACCGATGGGGAAGTTGATGATCATGTGCTCGTCGCCGCGGCGCACCGAGCAGGCGTTCTGCTGCTCCAGATCCGCCGGTGCCCCGGCCATGTAGACGATGGGCTCGTCGTGGACCAGCGGTGCATTCGGGGCCATCGCCTCGTCAATGTTCATGACCGCCGGCAGCACCTGATACTCGACCTCGATGAGTTTGAGCGCGGCCAATGCGATGGCTTCGCTCTCGGCCACCACGGCGGCCACCCGGTCACCTACGTGACGCAGCTTGCGGCCAAACATGCGGCGATCGAGCGGTGACGGCTCGGGCGCGCTCTGGCCACCCGGGGTGTAGTAGATATCGGGGCAGTTGAGGTGGGTGATGACATGCACAACGCCCGGCATGGCTTCGGCGCGGCTCACGTCGAGTTTGGTGATCACCGCATGGGGATGGGGGCTGCGCAGCATCTTGATGACCAGCGCATCCTCGGTGACCCGATCCTCCACGTAGCAGGGCTTGGCCTGTACCATCTTGGCGGCGTCCACTTTCGGGCAACTCTTGCCGATATGGCGCAGATCGTCGCGAAACTCGGGGGCAATCTGGCACAGGTAATCGGGATCCTTCATCCGTGAACTGGCAAGCTCGATGGCCTGATAGAACTGCTGGTAGCCGCCGTCCCGGTGAAAGAGACCCGAGAGCGCGTCGTCGATTTGATCACGGGTCGGTTCGGGATGGCGATCAAGCAGGTCGGTGACGATGAGCGCCGCAGCCGGATCGTTGTAGCCGGACTGCACCACGCCCACATCTACCATCGCCTGCTGTACCAGACTGAGCTGGTTCCAGCTGCCCAGCGACTCGGCGGTGCGCACCTCTGATCCATCCAGTTGTGCGGCGATCAGCAGGGAGGCGTTGATCACCTTGCCGTTGAAGAGAATGGCGTCGGAGCCGGCAAAGCCAAAGCCGTCGTCGCTGTTGCGCACCGAGTGCATCCGGCACTGGTTGAACAGCACCCGCTGGGCATTCTCGCCAGCCGGGGTGATGACGGTGCGCAGGGCACCGTTCAGTGTGAAGTTGAGTTCCATCATGCCTGTACCTCCTGCTGCTGACACTCGACCAGCAGATCCGCCACCACTACCCCGCTGATATAGCGCTTGTAGGTCACGCTGCCGCCGAGATCCTCGCGCGGTGCAACCAGCTCGCTCACAGCCGCCTCCAGCGCGGCATCGTGCAGATCGCGGCGCTCCACATCACGCAGGCGCATCGGCTGCGGCGTAACGCCAGCAACGGCGACCCGCATCTCGCCAAGGGCATCAAGGGCCACGGCGGCAGTCATCACCGCCAGACCATCGGCGTTGCGGCTGATGCGGCGAGTGGCGCAGCGCAGCGCGGGCTCCGGCAGCACCACCCCCAGCACCAGCTCCTTGCGCTGGCCCGCCAGATAGGTATCGATGGGTTGCAGCTGGTTGTTCTCCAGTACCACCACTGCTTCGAGTACCAGCAGTACCGGCAGCAGCGGGGAGTCCTGCTGTTGGCAGGCAATTTCGCCGCCAATGGTGGCCTGATTGCGCAGATGGCGGGAGTAGACAAACCCCAGCGCCTCGCACAGGGCGGTCGGGGTACGGGGGTCGTCTTTGAGGGCTTGCAGGGTGACGGTGGCGCCGATGTGGAGTTGACCGTGCTGCTGCTCAATCTGGCCAAGTCCGAGCTTGTCCAGCGAGATGGCGACCTTCTTGTCGGTGCGGGTCGGAGCTGCGTTGAGCTTGCTGCCGCCCCCCATGTAGACGGCGTCGTTGCCAAAGCGGGCCTTGAGTTCCAAAGCCTGACCCAGTTGTTCGGGTCGGAAGAATTGCTCAATCATGTGTCGTCCTTACTCTTGCAGCCCGCCGCCGGGCAAATCCACAGGGCGGGCAATCCAGTCCAAACGTGCGGCAGGTGGCCTCAGGCCAGCTGATCCATCCGTTGCCACAGGCGGCTCGCCACCTTGCTGGCCTGCTGATAAATGGGCTCGACGTCAAAGGCGAACTCGCGATCCTGATAGACCATGCGACCCTCTACCATCACGCTGTTGACCGAGGATGAGCCCATACCGAAGGCGAGATGGCCACCGAGGTTGCGCGGCGCCAGCGGAGTCGGTGCGGCGTAGTCGCAGATGGTGAGGTCGGCCTTGTAACCCGGCTCCAGGCGGCCAAATTTGGCGCCGAAGTTGCGCTCCAGCAGGGTGTTGCCGTTCCAGAGGAACCGAGCAAAGCTGTCGGGCCAGAGCGCTCCGCCGGCATCCTTGTGTTTGAAGTAGGCGAACTTGAGCTCTTCGAGCATGTCGGAGCCAATACCATCGGTGCCAAGCGCCAGGTTGCGATACTCCGGCAGGTGCATGTTGTAGCCCACATGGTTGTTCATGTTGGAGCGGGCGTTGTGCACCAGGAAGGCATCGCGGCTGTTGAGCAGTTCGATGTCAGCCGGGCTTAAGTAGATGCCGTGGGCGATCAGGGTCTTGCTGTCGATCAGGCCAAACTCGTCCAGCCGGGCGATGGGCTCCTTGCCATAGTGGTGGTGACCGTGGGCCATGTCGTAGCGGTCTTCCGCCACATGGATATGCAGACCACGACCGGTGACCTGCACCGCTTCGCGCAGCATGGCGAGCCCCTCGTCGGGCACGGTGAAGGGGGCGTGGGCGCCGATATGGGCCTCCACCAGATAGGGCTCGCTCCCCTTGGCTTTGGCCGCATCGATCTGTTGGGCGAACAGGATGTTCTCCTCCACCCCGGCCTGCAGCTCGGCGAGGCCGCCGTTGCGATCCGTGGTCTCGAAGCAGGTCATGCCGCGCAGACCCGCCTCCATAAACCCTTTGCGCAGCACATTCAGGGAGCCCTTGATGAAGTTGGGCGAAGCGTGGTGGTCGATCACCGCACTGCAACCGCTCTTGATCGCTTCCAGCGAGCAGATGAGGCCGCTGTAGTAGAGGGACTCTTCATCGAGCGCCCGATCGAGGCGCCACCAGAGGTTTTTCAGGGTGGAGATAAAATCCGGGCAGGGGGCGATATTGGCCATGATCCCCCGCGACAGGCCGGAGTAGAAGTGGTTGTGGGCACAGACGATGCCCGGCATCACCAGCTTGCCGCCCATCTCCCGATAGTTGGCCTCCGGGTAGAGGGCCCGCAGATTGGGCCCCACCGCTTTGATAAGCGATCCTTCGATGGCGATATCCACCCCTTCCAGCACCCGGGTCGGCTCCAGCTGGACAGCGGTGACGTTCTTCAGAATAAACATGGTTTGCTCCTTCGCTTATTCGTGGTTCGCTCAGGCCTCGACGGCCCCCAGCAGGTAGTGGTGATGAGCATGGACATGGCTGATGATCCGGCACATGTCGCCAAGGGCTGCTGGCGCATCCTTGATCCGGCTCTGGGCGTCTATGGTCAGGCGATAGGTCTCGCCATCCTGACGCACCCGCAGTTCGCCACCGTCAGCCAGATAGAACCCGGGGTTGCGGCTGTTGTCGAAGTCCTCGGGCAGGCTGAAGATGGTGACCTTGTCCTGATAGGGCTTGCCCTGCCACGGGCAGAACTGGGCGCAGTTGCCACATTCGTTGCAGTAGGCATCCAGGTGCAGGGTCTGGAACTGGTCTTTGAAGCCCGGCACCGCGATGGCGACGTTGGCCCGGTTGGGGCAGACATCCACGCACTTGCTGCAGAGGTAGTTGCACTCGAGGCAACGGTGCGCCTCTTGCGCCACGAAGGCATCACGCTCGTTCTTGTCGACCATGGTGACGGCGATGCTCCCCTTGCGGCGGTAGATCTCATCCTTGCCCGACGGCTGGATGGTCACTTCGCTCTGCTGGCTGGCGATATGCTCGCGAGAGAGCACCAGATCCGCCGCGCGGCGGGCACCACCGATGGCACCGACGATGGAGGACGGGCCGCTCTGCACGTCACCGATGAGGAAGACGTTGCGACGGCTGGTTTCGCCGGTCTGGCCATCCACCTCGGGCCAGCCATCGCTGCCAAGAGGAATGCCCATCGCTTTGAGCACCTCGCAGTCAGGCTGCTCGCCAATGGCGGTGATCAAGGCATCCATCTGCATCACTTCAGTCTGCTCGGTGGGCACCGGACGGCGGCGGCCCTGCTCGTCAGCTTCCCCCAGCGCCATCATCCGCACGGTGAGCTTGCCATCTTTCTCAAAGCGCTCCGGATTGGTGAGGAAGCAGAAACGCACCCCATCCTCCACAGCTTCCAGATACTCCTCGCGATAGGCGGGCATCTCTTTTTCGCTGCGACGGTAGATCACGGTGACATCGCTGACACCCGGCACTTTAAGAGCCGCGCGGGCGCAGTCCATGGCGGTGTTGCCGGCACCGATCACCGCCACATGACGGCCCAGCGGCAGCGGTTTGCCCTGATTGAAGCTGCGCAGGAAGTTAAAAGACTTGTAAACCCGCTCGTGCCCCCCCTCAAGGCGCATGCCACCGTTCTTGTCGGCGCCGATGCCGACGAAGACATAGCTAAAGCCCTGGGCGTGCAGCTTGTCGACGGTGAGCGCCGGATCGCAGCCAAACTCGAACTTGACCCCGTGAGCGGCGACAAAGTCGATGTCATGCTGGATAAGCTCGGCCGGAATGCGGAACTCGGGGATGATGTGCTTGACCACGCCACCGGCATCCGCTTCGCGCTCGAACACGGTGACCGGGTGACCGGCACGGGCCAGGAAGTAACCGGCGGAGAGACCGGCCGGGCCGGCGCCAATAACTGCAACCGGATGCTTGTCACCGCTGCCGGCCGGTTTGTGCCAGCGGGCCTTGTACCCTTCCCAGCCGCGCTCCAGCGCCACTTTTTTCAGCTCGCGGATATTGAGCGCGCTGTCGTAGTCGAGACGGGTGCAGTTGTACTGGCACTGGTGATCGCAGATGTGGCTGGTGATGGCGGGCAAGGCGTTGCGCTGATAAATCAGCTCAAGGGCTGCCACATACTCCCCCTCGCCCATCAGGCGAATGTACTCGGGGATATCCTGATGCACGGCGCAGGCGGTGACGCAGGGCGCCACGTAGCAGTCGGTCAGCGGCAGGCCACCACCCACTTCGATGCGATCCTCGGACTTCCACTCCTTCTGGGTGTAATCCATGGTGAGCGCCTTGGCAGCAAGTGCCTCCAGCTTGGCCACATCCACCTGACTCATGCCCCAGCTGTCAGAGGCGTCGATCTCTTTGAGGCACTCAATCTGGCGCAGGTAGCCACCCGGCTTGAGCAGATCGGTGGCCATGGTGATGGGACGGATACCGGTCTCGAAGATCTCGGCGATGTTGAACTTGCTGGCACCGCCCGAGTAGGAGATGGGCAGCTTGCCATCGAAGGCGCGGGACAGCACGGCCGCCACGTTGATGGAGAGGGGGAACAGCGCCCGGCCGGACATATACATCTCATCCCCCGGCAGCGCCCCTTTGCGGTTGATGGTGCCGAGAGTGTTGGTGAGCTTGACCCCGAAGGTAAGCCCCTTCTCGGCTCCCAGCGCCATCAGACGGGTCAGCATCGCCTTGGCCTGATCCAGCTTGAGGTCGTGATCGAACGACTCTTCGCTCAGACCAATGTAATCAAAGCCACAGGTATCGAGGATCTCGCGCACCCGCGGGTAACCCAGCAGGGTCGGGTTGAGTTTGACGAAGGTGTTGAGCCCCTTCTCTTCCAGCATATAGCGGCAGATGGCCTCAATTTCGTTGGGCGGGCAGCCATGCATGGTGGAGAGGGTAACGCCGTGCACCAGCTCAGCCGGGATGCGCTCCACCAGCTGTTGCAGGCGATCGCGGCGCGCCCCCAGTCCCAGCTCGGCGATAAACTGCTCGTCGGCCACCAGTTCACGTACCACCTGCTGGTACTCGACAAATTTCGGATTGCTGCTGGCATCCATCAGGCTGTGGATGAACTGCTGCATCGGTGGCTGTTTGATGCCATCGAGGTTGTAACCCACGCTCATGTTGAAGATGAATGACTTGGCCTCTCCGTCGAGACGGGGATCGAACACCTCTTCCAGCAGGTAGAGGGCAAACCAGGCTTTCAGATACTCGTCAAACGCCTTGGGCAGGGTGAACTCGGTAGACCACTCGGTGTTGAAGCACTCGTCTTCTGCATCGATGCAGGGCTTTTCCAGTTCGAGACGGTCCAGGATCTGCACCGTCTTGAGCTCGATAAAGCGCCCGCCGGTCAGCCAGGAGGTGACGATGTTCTGGGCCAACTGGGTATGGGGGCCGGCTGCCGGGCCAATGGGGGTCTCGCAGGTTTCACCGAACACCTTGATCTTGCGCTCGTCCTGCTTGCGATAAAATTGTGCGGCGGGAATACCGAAAATGCTCTGACTCTCTTTATATTCCGCAAAAATGCGGGTCAGAAGGTTCTTGAAGGGAACGGGTCGCATAATATCGCCCATGGCTATCTCCTTGCAGCTGTTCTGCGCATTGGCAGCATGAATAAATGGGGTATCCCGCACGGGCATTACCCCTTGGCAAGGAGAGGAGCAACTATCAGGCCACTCCATCGGCAAAACTATTTTTTAGGGTAAAAGCGTGAGATGGCTCGAATTAATGAAGGCTGTTTGGCATGTCGCCATTATGATTAATGAGAGTGGTTCTCACTCACTTGAAATTTTATTCAAGGCAATGCCAGTGTAAAAAGAGAAGTATCAAATCGGCAGCGATAAATATCACTTTGATAGGGTGAAAATCATCCAGCATTATCGCAAGCCAGCCCCGACCAATATGGTCGGGGCTGGCTTAAAAGTCACAGCCATATAAAAGGCAGTCGTCGCTATTTCGGTTTATCCAAAGGCTGCGAGATGACTCGCGTTACCGCCCCTCTGGCTGCCATTGTATGCAGAGGGAGGTGGGTCCCAACGATACGGCTCAGCCCTGCTCGGTCGTAAACTCGTCGGCAGAACGCAGCTCCAGCTCGCCGCGGATCAGCGCCTGATATCGCTCGGGGGTATCGATATCAAAGAGGATGGCAGGACTCTCGACCGGTATGCTTCGGTGTGGGCGTTGCAGCAACCAGCGGCGCACCGAACCCTGTGCCGGCGCGGCAGCCAGCTCCCTTGCGAGGGATTTTGGCAGCAAGACCGGATGACCCGCCTCCCCCTCAAAGCTCGGGAACAGGGCGAGCTCTCCCCGCGCCTGCCACAACTGCTGATAGACCTCGCACGGGATACAGGGCAGATCCCCGTGGCTGATAAAGAGGTAGTCAGCATCGCTGGCCGCCAGAGCGCAGCGGATGGAACTGCCCAGCCCCAACTCATAGTCAGGGTTATGGACGATGAGAATGTCGGGGCGATTCCCATAACAGGCAGCGAGTTCGGCCCCGCGATGACCCACGACCAAAATAATCCGGGAGCAGAAGGCCAGGGCATTTTTGAGACTTGCATCAAGAATTGTCCCCGAGCCATAAGGTAGCATCATTTTCCATGCCCCCATGCGGGATGACAAACCTGCTGCGGTAATTATACAGTCACACTGTTCACGCCCCCGAGCCTGCACCTTTTCATTCACCTCGCTATTTATTTCGGTCATTGCCATGTCCTTGCCACACTCTGTTATTCACGCGTTTCCGGATATTGGTTCGCTTTTAAATCCACTGCTTAAAAATAGTGACAACCATACCACGCTAATTAGCCTTTGTGGTGCCGGCGGAAAAACCAGCACCCTGTTCTGGCTGGCGGAATATTTTTATAAGCAGGGTAAAAGGGTGCTAATTACCACCACCACCCGGATGTTTCTGCCAGCCCCGTCACACTATCGGGAATTGATTATCGAGACGGATCCCGTTCGTCAACTTACCCGCTGTCAGGCGCTGCCGGATGGCCCGACCCTGGTTGCCCTGTTCAGCCATCTCGACGAGCGCACCGGCAAGGTTGCAGGGCCGGATCTGCGCCAAATCGACCTGCTCAAAGGACAGCAGCGCTTCGATCTCATCCTGGTCGAAGCGGATGGCGCCCATCACAAGTTATTGAAAGTGCCCGCTTTGCACGAACCTTGCATTCCACACCAGAGTGACTGGGTGATCGCCCTGCTGGGCGGCGCCATGGTGGGAGCCAATGCCGAACCGGCGCAGATCCACCGCTGGGCTGAATTGCAGGCCCTGTGCGGGATTGCGGCGGGTGAGCCACTGGATTGGGCACTGTTTGACAGGCTGATCTCCCACCCCGAGGGGGTGTTCAAGGGCACCCCGCCCGGGGCGCGCCGGATCTGGTTTATCAATGGCGATTATCAAAATGAGGCGTCGTGGCTGGCGGAATTGATAAAGCTGCAGAGCCGCCACCCCGAGATCCACGCCATCTGGCAGGGGGCCGTGCGCGAATCCCCCCCCATCCGTCACCTGATCTGCACAGCTCCGCACGGGGAGGCGCTTTAGCCTCACCCCTGACGTTTTAAGGATGAAAAGAGGTACCTTATGAATCTGTTTGCACACGCAGCCCGACTGGAACAGGAGAACACGCCGTTTGCCATGGCCCAGATCATCGAGAGCCGGGGCTCCACCCCGCGCCATCAGGCCCAGATGCTGGTGATGGCCGATGGCCAGATCCTCGGTACCATCGGCGGCGGCATGATCGAGCGGCTGGTGATCGAGGAAGCGATGGCCGCCATTGCCGAACGCAAGCCCCGTATCTTCCACGGCCGGATGGCACGCAACGGTGAGCATGCGGTCGGGTCGGATTGCGGTGGTGCCATGTCGGTCTATATCGATGTCTATGGTCTGCGACCACGGCTGGTGCTCATTGGTGCCGGCCACGTCAACCGGGCTGTGGCCCATGCTGCGGCGCCACTCGGCTTTGATGTCCATGTAGGGGATTGCTTCGAGGGGAGCCTCAACCCTGGCCTCTTCCCGGCAAGTACCCATCTGGTGCAGGCCGATACCATCAGCGCGGTGATCGATAAACTGGCCATCGAGTCCGCCAACTTCGTCATCATCGCCACCAACCATCAGGACAAGGAGGCGCTGGATCGGCTCATCAGCCGTCCCCTCGCCTATCTGGGGCTACTCGCCAGCAAGCGCAAGGTGCAGACCTTCACCCAGGCGCTGCGCCAGCAAGGGGTGAGCCAGGAGCAACTGCAGCAGCTGCACGCCCCCATCGGTTACAACATCGGAGCCGAAACCCCGGAAGAGATCGCCATCAGCATCCTCGCCGAGCTGCTGCAGGTGAAAAACGGCAAATCGGGTGGCCTGATGCAGGACGATGTGCGCCTCAAGCGGGATCAGCTGGTGGTGATGCGTGGCTCCGGCGATATCGCCACCGGGGTGGCGCTGCGCCTGCACAATGCCGGTTTCAAGGTGGTGATGCTGGATCTCGACAAACCCACGGTGATCCGCCGCACTGTTGCCTTCGCCCAGGGGATGTTTGACGGCGAGACCAGCGTCGAAGGGGTACGAGCCAAGCGGGTCGAGAGCGTCGAACAGGCATTCGAGCAGCTGGATCGGGGCGTCATTCCGCTACTGGTTGACCCTGACTGTGCCACCCTCGCCGAGCTCAAGCCCCGCTATCTGGTGGATGCCATCCTCGCCAAGCAGAATCTCGGCACCCACAAGGAGATGGCCCCCATTACGGTGGCCCTTGGCCCGGGGTTTGAGGCGGGGCGCGACTGCGATGCGGTCATTGAGACCAACCGCGGTCATCATCTGGGCCGGGTCATCTATCAGGGCCCTGCCCAGCCCAATACCGGTATTCCCGGGGTGATCGAGGGGCACTCCGCCCGCCGGGTGGTGCGCGCGCCCGTCGCCGGAGTGATGAAGAGCATTATCAAGCTCGGTGATCTGGTGCAGGAGGGGGATGTGATTGCCCATGTAGGGGACGCTCCCATTATCGCGCCGCTCTCCGGCATGGTGCGAGGTCTGCTCAGCGATGGCATCGAGGTCACCGTCGGCTTCAAGATCGGTGACATCGACCCCAGAGGCGAGCGGGCCGACGCCACTACGGTATCGGACAAGGCTCGCGCCATCGGCGGCGCCGTGCTGGAAGCCATGATGCATCTGGCCCAGCGCAGATAAGAGAGTGTTCTTAAAACCAGAAGGGCCCGCCATGATGGCGGGCCCTTTTTATTTCGTTGCCGACAATCGACTCAGCCGTGCTTGATGCGAGTCTCCCCCGCCACCGACACCACAGAGCGCTTGCCCTTGCGGCTGATGACGATAAGCGCCAGCACGATAAGGGCGATGCCGCTCCCCTCCACCGGCCCCGGATTTTCGCCCAGCAGCCACCAGGAGAGCAGCACGCCGCTCACCGGCACCGCCAAGGTACTGAGGCTGGCGATCCCGGCAGGCAGCTTTTTCAGTACGAACAGCCAGAGGCTCCAGGCCAGCGCCGTGGCGAAGATAGCGCTGTAGGCGAGCGCGCCAAACACATAGGGCTGCCAGTCGATGGGTCGCTCCGGCACCAGCGCCGCCACCACGGCCATCACCATGGTGGCGTAGATCATCTGCCAGGTGGTGAGGGACATCAGATCCACCGCGGGGTGGCGGGCATACATCCGCTTGGCGATGATGGCGCTGATCCCCCAGCAGATGCCGGAGGCAATCCCCAGCAGCGCGCTCTTCATGGAATCCAGATGCAGTTGCCAGGGCTCGATCACCAGCAGCAGGCCGCAGGCGGCCACCCCGACCGCCAGATAGTGCAGCTTGCGCATCCGCTCGCCGAGAAAGAGCGCCGCGAAGATCACCACCCAGAACGGCATGGTGTAGCTCAGAATAGCCACCTTGCCCGCCCCGCCGCTGATCAGCGCCCACTGGGCCAACCCCACCATGCCGCAGGTCTGGAACAGGGCGATGGCGAGGGTATAGCGAAACGGGGTGGGTTTAAGATAACGGCGCCCGCGCAGCGCCAACACCAGCAGCAGAACCAGAGATCCGCACAGGCAGCGCAGGGCGGTGAACTCGAAGGCCCCCGCGTAGAGCATCACCTGCTTCATCACGATCCAGCTGTAACTCCAGATGGCGGTGAGCAGGATCAATCCCACCAGCGCCGCCATATTGATCTTTCCGCTCATTTGCTTGCTACTCACCTCTTGTCACTCATTGCGCCGGGTCTGCTCTCGGCGTCTTGCCCGCGCTTGAAGGCGGCCATCTTACGCCGCTCATCCTCCGCTGACCATGGTCGCCCCCGAAATGAACAAGGGGGCCGACGGCCCCCGCAATCACACTCAACCCGAGCTGGAACGCCTAGCGGCTGATAAGGGTTCCCGTCTTGCCGGCAATGCCGTCGGCGGCCTTCTCCAGCAAGGTGATCAGGGATTTGCGCCCCGGCATGGAAGTGGCAAACGAGAGCGCAGCCTCCACCTTGGGCAGCATGGATCCCTTGGCAAACTGCCCCTGCTCGATAAAACACTGGGCATCTCCCACGCTCAGCTGATCGAGCCACTGCACATCGGGCTTGCCAAAGTTGATGGCGACCTTCTCTACCGCGGTAAGGATGATCAGCATGTCGGCATCGATAAGCTCCGCCAGCTTGGCACTGGCCCAATCCTTGTCGATCACCGCGCTGGCACCGCGCAGGTGATTGCCCTCGCGCAGCACCGGGATGCCGCCGCCACCGACGGTGATCACCACCTGACCGGCAGCCAGCATGGCAGAGACGGTCTCTTTCTCGATGATATCGACGGGTTTGGGGGATGCCACTACCCGGCGATAGCCGCGACCGGCATCCTCTTTGAGCCGCTCCCCCTTGGCCATCAATGCTTCGGCCTCCTCCTTGCTGAAGAAGCCGCCGATGGGTTTGCTCGGGTCGAGGAAGGCGGGATCGTTTTTATCCACCTCAACCTGGGTCACCAAGGTGGCGACCGGCTTGTGGATGCCGCGTTCAAGCAGTGCCTCGCGCAGGGCGTTTTGCAGGTCATAACCGATATAACCCTGACTCAGGGCCACGCAGACCGACATGGGCAGATGGGGCGCCTTGGGATCGTGGCGGGCCGCCACCTCGAACGCCTGCTGGATCATCCCTACCTGCGGGCCGTTGCCGTGGGTCACCACCACCTCATGCCCCTGGGCGATCAGGTCGGCAATGGTGCCCGCCGTGCTCTGCACCGCCTTCATCTGCTCGGGCAGGTTGTTGCCCAGCGCATTGCCACCAAGGGCCAGTACGATTCTCTGTTTCATCTTGTTATCTCCAGTGATGGGGCAAGCCGGCGCAATACCGGCCCACCTTTCGTTGTTCACATAACCTTGCTGATTTGCGTATTTCGAACGGATTGTCAGCCGGCCACTGTGGGGCAAGGCGAGTGCAGCTCCGGCGCCAACGCCGGATCAAAGGGCGCTCTGGCCAGAAAACGGCCGTGGCCACGCCGCCCCAGAAACTCGCCATCGCGAGCGACTATCTCGCCACGGCTCAGGGTCATCCTGATCTGGCCGGGGCAATGCATCCCCTCGTAGGGGCTGTAGTCGCCGTTGTCGTGCAGCAGTGGGTGAGAAATCAGGGTGTCACCGCGGGGATCCATCAGCACCAAATCGGCGTCAGACCCCGGTTGCAGGTTGCCCTTGCGCGGCCAGAGGCCAAACAGGCGAGCCGGGTTGGCGCTGGTGAGTGCCACGAAGCGCGACGGCGAGATGCGCCCGCCCAATACCCCGTGGGCAAACAGCAGCAGCATCCGGTTTTCGACCCCGGGCAAGCCGTTGGGGCAGCGGCTGAAATCGCCGCCCGAGAGGGTCATGCGCTGGGCGTGGGAGAAGTTGCAGTGATCGGTCGCCACCGTATCGATGTCGCCCGCAGCGATACCGACCCACAGCTTGTCCTGCTCGCGGCGTGAGCGCAGCGGTGGGCTCAGCAGATAGTCGACCCCGTTCTCCTTGTAATAACACTGCTCATCGAGCAGCAGATATTGCGGGCAGGTCTCCACCCAGACCGGCTGACCCTGACGACGCGCCAATTTCAGATACTCCAGCCCCAAGCCGTTGGAGAGGTGGACGATATAGAGCGGCGCATTGCCAGCGAGCCCCGCCAGATTGATCATCCGGGCCACCGCCTCGGCTTCGCACTCCAGTGGGCGGCTTTGCGGGTGATACCAAGGCTCATGATGGCCTGCGGCCAATAGGGCAGCCCGGCGCGCCGCGATGGCTGCATCGTTCTCGGGGTGGACGGTGGCGAGCGCCCCCACCTCCTTGAGGCGGGCCAGGGCGCGCAGCACGTCGTGATCCCCCAACTTGTACTGGTAGGTGAGATAGAGCTTGAAGCTGCAGATCCCCTCCTCCTGCACCATGGCGGCCATCTCGTGGAGGATGGCGTCATCCACATGCTGGATCACGCCGTGAAAGCTGTAATCGATCACCGCCTGATCGGCGGCATAGTCGTGATAGCGGGCCAGCTGGTGATGCAGATTGCACCCCGCCGGGCCAAATCCCATGTGATCGACGATGGTGGTGGTGCCACCACAGGCGGCGGCACGGGTACCGCTGAAAAAGTCATCGCAACTGCGGGCAATGCCCACGTCGATGTTGAAGTGGGTATGGACGTCGATGCCGCCCGGCATCACATAGCAGCCGCTGGCATCGATCACGTCGGTCTCGCCATCGGGCTGGATAGCGGCGGCTCGCGCGCGGATCACCCCGTTCTCGATCAGCAGATCCTGACGATATTCCCCCTGTGCATCGACCAGCACACCGTTTTTGATCAGCCGTTTCATTCCCACCACCTCGAACATCACTTCAAACAGCAAAGCCCCGCCTCAATGGAGTCGGGGCACTTGCCACACTTGCAACAGCCGGGCGGTGATGGCAGTCACCACCCGGCAGACCCCTTACTTGTCCAGCTCGGCCAGATAGAGCATGGGGATCACGGCGTACATGGCGGCGCACTTGACCAGATGCTCTTTCCAGGTCTTCTCGTTCGGGGCGTGGGCCTCCGGCTCTTTACCCGGGCCAAAACCGATGACCGGAATACCGTGGCGACCCATGATGGAGACCCCGTTGGTCGAGAAGGTCCACTTGTCCACCACCGGCTCCTTGTTGAACAGCTCGCGATAAGCCTTGGAGAGGGTTTTGACGGTGATGTGATCCTCTTCCACCTTCCATGTCGGGAAGTAGCACTCGGTCGGGTAGACCAGACCGGTGTAGGCCGGACGGTCGTACTGGTACATGGAGACCTCGGCACCGGCAGCTTTTACCGCAGGCAGAGCGCGGATCTCGTCGAGCGCCCCTTGCCAGGTTTCGCCCCAGGTGAGACGGCGGTCGATAGAGACGGCGCAGCTGTCCGCCACGGCGCAGCGGCTCGGCGAAGTGAAGAAGATCTCGGAGACGGTCAGGGTACCCTTGCCGAGGAAGTCGTCGTTGCCGAGGCTGTGGCTCAGCTCCTGCAGCTCGCCAAGAATGGGACCCATCTTGAAGATGGCGTTGTCACCGCGCTCCGGTGCGGAGCCGTGGCAGCTGACCCCCTGCACATCGATGCGGATCTCCATGCGGCCACGCTGGCCACGGTAGATCTGGCAGTCGGTGGGTTCGGTACTGACCACGAACTCGGGGCGGATCTTGCTCTGCTCGATGATGTACTGCCAGCAGAGGCCATCGCAATCCTCCTCCTGCACGGTACCGGTTACCAGCAGGGTGTACTGATCTTCCAGCCCCAGATCCTTGATGATCTTGCCCGCATAGACCATGGAGGCCATGCCGCCTTCTTGGTCAGATGCGCCACGACCGCCGATGATCTCGTGATCTTCCATCCCCTCATAGGGGTCGAACTTCCAGTTGGCCATGTTGCCGACGCCCACGGTATCGATGTGGGCATCCATGGCGATCAGGTGCGGGCCGTGACCGATATAGCCCAGCACGTTGCCCATGGGGTCGATCTCGACCTTGTCAAAGCCAACCTTCTCCATCTCCTGCTTGATGCGCAGCACGACGCGCTCTTCATCGCAGCTCTCGCTCGGGATGGCGATCATGTCGCGCAGGAACTGACTCATCTCGGCCTTGTACTGATAGGCCTTCTCCAACACCATTTCAAACGGAATTTGCTTGCTCATTGTGATTCTCCATAACAACTGAGAGTGCGCGGCCTGTTCGTCGGCAGCGCCCTGTGCCCGTTACCGCGCCCCGTTGGCGAGGCGCGATCAGTTCTTCAATTCGTCTCTCTGCTCTCGCAGGGATTACTCACAGCCGGGGTTAATCGCAGGCAGGATGTTTGCCTTCCCACACCACTTCCCGGTAGTGCTTAACATCGGTGTCCCCTTCGGTGTTGATGATGAGTACGACCGAGTTGCTATCCAGCCCCAGACGTTCCATCAGCGCCGCGCGATCCGGGTGGTGACGCACGGCCGCCAGCACGCCGGTACCGACCGAGCCGGACTCACCGGAGATGATGCGGGGGTCATTGCCAAGAGGGTTGCCGAGCACTCTCATCCCTAATGCCGACACCTTGTCGTGGCAGGAGATGAACTGGGTGGTGCAGCCCCTGAGCAGCGGCCAGCCAAGCGGGTTGGGTTCACCGCAGGCGAGACCGGCCATGATGGTGCGCATGTCGCCCCCCACGTTGACCATCTCCCCTGCCACGCCGGAGCGGTAGATGCAGTCGGCCTGATCCGGCTCGACCACGATGCTGTGCAGGTTTTTCGCCCCGAAGCAGTCCACCAGATAGCCAAGCACTCCACCCGCCAGCGCCCCTACCCCTGCCTGCAGCAGCACGTGGGTCGGCTGCTTGATGCCCATATCCTGCATCTGCTCGACCGCTTCGTCGGCCAGAGTGGAGTAACCCTGCATGATCCAGGTCGGGATCTTGGTGTAGCCCTCCCAGGCGGTGTCCTGCACTATGTGCCAACCGCGCTCTTCGGCCATCTTCATGGTCAGGCGCACGGTATCGTCGTAGTTCATGTCGGTGACGATGCACTCGGCACCGAGATTGAGAATGTGGTCAACCCGCTCCTGGGCAGAGCCCTTGGGCATGTAGACCACCGCATGCTGACCCACCTGCTTGGCGGCCCAGGCGACGCCGCGGCCGTGGTTGCCATCTGTGGTGGTGGCGAAGGTCATCGGCTCCTTGATGGTGCGCTTGATGAGATCGAAGGAGAAATCCTCGACTGCCACCCCGTATTTTTCACAGAGCAGGTTGGCAATGGCGTAGACACCACCCAGCATCTTGAAGGCATTGAGACCAAAGCGTTTTGACTCATCCTTGACCAGAATATTTTTTACCCCGATATAGGCGGCCAGATCTTTCAGGTCACACAGAGGAGTCGGTTCATAACCGGCCAGTTTTTTATGAAAGGCACGGGCCTTTTGTGCTTCGGCGCGAGAAAACAGGGGAGATGGTTCACCGGTAAAAAAACGGTTATCGGCAATATCCATCTTCAGAGAAAATTGGGACATGCGTACCTCATCCAGATTATGGGGTCGGGAGCCATCTCACCGGGAAATCCGATATTCAGATACCACGGGGAGAAAACTCACGACAATTCCGCTGTTGTAGCAGGCAGGGGAATGATTACCCCTGCCATTTCTTTTATTTATTTCAGCCAACGCTATTTATTTAACCCGCTTCTGGGCCTCTTTCAGCAGCGTTTCGAGGGTCTCTCCCGGGGCGGAGAATTTACGAGCCATGATCATGGCGGCGATAATATAGGGCTTCCAGCTCGCCTCTTTATAAGTGGCGATACGATATTTCTCGAATACCCCTTCGGTTACTTCCCCTTCCTTGCAGGAGACACCGGAAATATCGGCCGGCAGGCAGTGCATATAGAGCGCTTCGCCACCCTTGGTGAGCTTCATCATCTCTTCGGTGCAGTGCCAATCCTTGTGCTTGGCGTTCTGCTCAAGGCAGTGTTTCTCCAGCTCTTTGAGGCCAGCGTGGTCATTGGCACGCAGTAGTTCGGTACGCTGCTCCATCACCTTGTAGGGAGCCCAGGACTTGGGATAGACGATATCGGCATCCTTGAAGGCCTCTTCCATGGAGGTGACCTGGCGGAAGCTGCCGCCGGATGCCTTGGCATTCTCCTTGGCCACTTCGATCACGTCCGGGATCAGGTCATACCCTTCCGGGTGGGCCAGGGTCACATCCATACCAAAGCGGGTCATCAGGCCGATGATGCCCTGCGGCACGGAGAGCGGCTTGCCGTAGCTAGGGGAGTAAGCCCAGGTCATCGCAATCTTCTTGCCCTTGAGGTTTTCCAGGCTGCCGAAGTGCTCCTGCAACCAGGCCAGATCAGCCATGGACTGAGTCGGGTGATCAATGTCGCACTGCAGGTTGACCAGCGCCGGACGCTGGGGCAGCACCCCCTTCTCGAACCCTTCATCCAGTGCGGCGCCCACTTCACGCATATAGGCGTTACCAGCACCCAGATACATGTCATCGCGGATACCGATGGCATCGGCGCAGAAGGAGATCATATTGGCGGTTTCACGGACGGTTTCACCGTGGGCGATCTGGGATTTGCCCTCATCCAGATCCTGCTGGGCCAGACCGAGCAGGTTCAGCGCAGAGGCATAAGAGAAGCGGGTTCGGGTGGAGTTATCGCGGAAAACCGAGATACCGAGCCCGCTGTTAAACAGTTTGGTAGCAATATTTTCGGCACGCAGTGTCTTGAGGGATTCGGCCAGTTTCAATACCAGTTCAAGCTCCTGAGGTGTTTGCTCCCAGGTCAGCAGAAAATCTTTTTCATGCAGGTTGGATTTGAGTGCTTTGATCTCTTTGATTAACTCGTTCACTGCTTTCATCGTTCGCCCCAATTCGTTGGATGATATATGAATAGCTCCCCAGTCACTCACGATGTCACCAGCATCCCGGTTATGGGTGAGCTCATCGGTTAGCGTCGATATAGGGCAATCAATAAGCGTGCCAAGGTAAAGATTTGCGGCGGAATAATAAGAAATGGCAAAAGTATGTGATGGGCGCCACAAAAATAGCAGCGATTAGCCCTATTTGGCTGATGAGGTAATGCGCTCACTGAATTTATCCTGCTGCGACCACATCTCATGGGGTGATAAAACCGAGTAACGGTAGAGATAATTATCATCCCGACGCATCGCTCGGGGCTGAAATGATATCAAGCAGACCAACTTTATCATTATGATAAGCAGCCGGGAGGTGACGGCCCTCCCCTTTAACACTCTGCTACTCAAGCGCCCACAGACGCCAGTGCGGCGCAGCAATCAATACCTCCTGTTCCAGCCACTTTCCATCGGTGATCAACTCATCGAGCCAAGGGAGAGCTCCCCTCACTCTTTCCTCTTTACGCCAGTGCACCTTGCCAGCCACCTCCGTAAAAGCGCCTACGGGACGGGCATAGTGTTCCAGATAAGAGTGGATGGCGTCGGGAAGCCAGAGCATGGCGGGGCGATGAAGCTCACGAGCCAGTTCAACGGCGATATCTATGCCACGTTGATCAAGATCGCCAAAGTGAGCCCACTCTATGCTTTGAGGCAGCAAGGGGATCAGCCGCTTGGCAAGTCTGGTATTGCGCCCGGGGGCAAACAGCAGCAGTTGTCCAGGCTGCAACGGATAATCGACAAAAGCCCCCTTGTTCTCCACCGTAATGACCCGCTCCCCTTGCCAGCCGATGGCCAGCAACGTGCCCAGAACCCGCTCCGGCAACGCCAACTCCCCCAGCAGCGCCATCATTGCCGTCATATCGTGCTGCTGACCGCGCATATCGACCAGCGAGAACGGATCGACTGTGCGGATGCGGATCACCTCATCCTGTGTCAGCGTCAGATTCGCCAGTTGTGGATCCGGACATTCACTGCGCGGATGCTTGCTGTCCCCATACCAGAGCGCATACCCGCAGGCTTGATTCAGCTGCACCGGCAACGTCACACCAAGAAGCGCCAGTTGCTCACGCTTGTTCGGTTCCGGTGGCACTACCTGCGCCAACTGGCTGACAAGATACGTCCGTCCATCATCGGTCAAGACATAGAGTGCGCCACGTCCAACCGGCCTGATCCCGCCCACCGCCTGCAACAGCTCCTTCAACTCGCGACCATGTCTGCTCTCAAGAGAACAGCCCTTCTCGTTCCGGCTATCGAGCAACCGTGCACACAGTTCCTGCACCCGGATCTCATCAAACAACGACATCTCACCTCTCCCTGACAGCGTCATATGAGGAAGTAGATGTAATTTTCCTTGCTGTTACCGTGACCAGCTTCGCAAGAGAACTTTTCAACGCCTGTGCGCCCGTCAATGCATTTGATGAAACTGGTAAACACAGGCCAAAGGGCGCAAGCTGGTTTGACCTGCAGACCATTCGCAGCATGGCTCCGGCCACTTTACCCACCACAGCAAGGAGTGCTTATGACCGATGCCGCCGACAAGTCGCCCTACTCCTGGCAGCTTTCGGATATCCGCGAGCTGGCGCAACTGCTGACCCAGGCGCTGCCCGCTACCGTGCAGATAACGGAAGCGGTACATCAGGCGGTGCTGGACGGTATGGGTATCAAGGGGCGAGAGAAAGGTAAAACGGCGGGGCTCACCGGGCTTATTTACAAGGGAGTTCATGGGGCCGCCAATAGCCTCGGCAGTGGTATAAATGGCTTGCTGGCCCGCCTGCCACTCCCGACGCAACATTCTGTGGCAGAGACGCCCAAGCGCGCTGCCCTGCTTGCCACCCTCAATGGCGTGCTGGGTGACAAGCTGGTCGAGCAGCAAAACGCCCTCGCCACCCCGATGACTCTGCGCTATCAGGGCAAACCGCTCGATTGGCAGACCATGCCAGCCGACCTTCCCCACGCGGGGCGAGTGCTGCTGATGATCCATGGCCTTTGCATGAACGACTTGCAGTGGCAAACCAGCTATCAGGGGAAGTCCGTCAACCATGGCGAAGCGGTGGCCAGGGCGCTTGGCTATCTGCCTCTCTATCTGCGCTACAACTCGGGTCTCTCCATTGCCAGCAACGGGCAGGCGCTGGCACTGCAGCTGGAGGAGCTGTGTAACCGATGGCCGGGGGCCATCAAGCAGCTCAGCGTGCTGGCCTACAGCATGGGGGGACTGGTTATCCGAAGTGCCTGCCATTACGCCCAAACCCACTCACTGCAATGGCCCAAGCGACTGCGGCATCTGATCTTTCTTGGCACACCGCACCACGGTGCGCCGCTCGAGTCGGCTGGCCACTGGCTGGAGCAGCTGCTGCCAGTCACCCCTTACAGCATGCCCTTTGTGAAGCTGACCCGCATACGCAGCCAGGGCATTCGGGATCTTCGTCATGGCAAGGTCATCGACGCCTCCCGTAATAACAAGGAGTTCACAATAAGGCGCGATCCCCGCCAACCGCTCCCGCTTCCAAGCGGCGTAGCCTGCTTTGCCATCGCGGGCACCACATCCGCCAAACGCACCCTGCTGGCAGAGCGGCTGATTGGCGATGGACTGGTCCCCCTGCGCAGTGCGCTGGGCCTGCACCGGGAGCGCGCACATCAACTCGACTTTCCCCCCGAACATACCCTGATCGCCTATCGCACCACTCATATGGCGCTGCTCGGCAGCCCGGAGGTCGGTGCACAACTGCTGGACTGGCTTGACGATGTCAGGTGATCCCCCTTCTCTTTGCATACCGTTTCAGAAATTTGGTCGAACAGCGCCAATCGGGCGCCGCATGCTGTGCTCGCAGCAACTAGCCTTGGAGGCAGTGTTTGATATGAGCCAGCAGTGGAGCGCCATATGTTCTCTTACACCCTCACCTTCAAGGATGATGTCGACCGCCTGACCGCCCCCGAGCAGGAGGTCTCCTTGCAAAGCCCTGCCCAGGCGGGCGATTTCCTTATCCTCTCCGACGGCAGCCGCCATCAGGTGATGTTTGTCACCCACAGGGCCAACTACAGCAGCCTCTATCTCGATAAAGGGGTCAGGGTGCCGCAAAGCTAGCGAATCATCTGTCAGTTAGCGAAAGCAAAAGAGCGGCACTTGGCCGCTCTTTGATCTCTCTTTATGTGGATTTGCTGTTACAGCACCTTGATCACCGGTTGGTGCACTATCTCGGCGTCGTTTTTATAGACCACCAGCTCACCCGGTGGCACGCCTCGCTCACCCAATACGGTTACAACGCACTCGTAGCGATAGGGGCCGCTCGTGAAGAGATAGGTATGATTCCCCCCCGTCCCCTCCACCCTGACGGTGCCATTTCTCAGCACCAGATCCGGCTTGTCGGCGAGCGTCTTGCCCCTGGCCCAGGAGGCGTAGCGATAGTGGCCATCGTTCAACTCGTCGATGCGAATGGTAAATTTCTCGGTCTGCCACATCAGCGCGGGGCTCTTGTACTCCCGCACACTGGGATGCAGACCACTCTTCTGCCTGGCGATAAGCTCGGCTTTCAATTTGGCAGCCTGCGCAGTCTGATGATTGATACCGATGACCTTGCCATCAAAATCCATCCAGACCTCGCCACTGCCCAGCATGATGCCGCGCCAGCCCATGGTCTGCCAATCCTGCCCGACCCGGGAGGTAGCGATGCTTGTTAAAATGACGTCATCAAATACCTCGTCAAAACGGGTCAGCATCTCCGCCGGGGTTTTGATGGCAGGAATGGGATACTCCTGCTTGAAGGGGTACTTCATCTGGTTGGCAAGGGCCTGATGATCCCGGGCTTCTGCCGCATCGACCAACTGCTGCACAAAGGGGCGATATTCGGCCGGCAGCTGCTCTTCATCGGCTGATACGGGGAGTGCGACCCACAAGGTTCCAAGCAACAGCAGAGCCTTCAGCCCATAACGTCCCCGTACCTCATTGCTATTGCGGCTAAACAGCGCCCTGACATTCCATCTTGCCACTTTCATTCTGCCTGCTCCCCACATAACTAAAACGGCCAGCCACTATCCGCAAACATTAGCTGGCGGACTTGAGCGATTTTTTAACGCGTTTGAGTGCCATCTGCCGCTTGAGCGGTGACAGGTAATCAATGAACAGGTTGCCATCCAGATGATCAATTTCATGCTGCATGACAATGGCCAAAAAATCGCTGCTCTCGATGGTGATCGGATTGCCTTTTCGATCCAGTGCAGATACCACCACCGAGCTGTAACGCTCGACATCCGCGTAGTAATCCGGCACGGAGAGACAGCCCTCTTGTCCAAACACCTTTTCAGTACCGCTTATCACTTGTGGATTAATCAAAACCAGCGGCTGATCCCTGCTCTCGGACAAGTCGATAATAACGACGGCCTCTTTACGCCCGACTTGAGTCGCGGCCAAACCAATCCCGTTTTCCGTCGCATACAGGGTTGCCAGCATGTCATCGATCAGCCCCTGTACGGCAGCGATATCCTCAACTCGCTCGGCCTTGATCCTCAACCTGGGGTCGGGAGCCGTCAAAATATTCAAAATCGCCATCACAACTCTCCATTAACCACTTTTTTCAATCCGAGGTCACAGCCCAACGGCCGGGACATGGAGACAAACGCCTGCTCCTCTTCGACCACGCTGTAACCAAGGCGCTCATAAAACCGTATCGCCCCATGGTTCTCTCTGAAGCTGGACAGGGTGACCCGGCATTTGCCCTCACGCTCAGCCTCCTGATGCAGCCGTTCCATCACGGCAGCGCCAAGCTGCCGTCCCTGATACTGAGGGAAAATGATCAGCAGATGAACATGCAGGGCATCCTCATATGGCTTGCGACATAACAGACCAATACGTTCTCCCCCATGCAGGATCCACGAAAACCATTGCGGCAAATATGAGCTGGCTAGCCGTTCGCGTTGAAATTGGTCATCCCAGCCAAAGAGCACCTCAACATAGGGAAATATTCCCTGTTTCACGGCAGTAAAGACCTGCTCAAATTCACTTTGAGGCACATTAATCAGCTCAATATCCATCTCTTTCCCTGCTCAAGCCATATTGAAAAAATAAACAAACTGATAAATTATTAAGACATACTGATAGCCACAAAGATCTACCCTGAGCACTCAATATAAAGCACCAAGCTATTTTTACTTCAACAAGAACTCGTACATTTAGCAGATACCACCTTCGAGAAACCCCATCCCCTCTTTAATTTTTTCTAGATTGGCTTTTGAGGTAAGCATCTCCACGACAAGAAACGCAACGTCCATTGCAGTGGACGGGCTACGTGAAGTGATAATATTCCCATCGATAACGATAGGTTGATTCAGTACCTGTACACCATACTCTTGCATCTGTTGTTGCCGTTTCTGACTCAGATGATAAGTCGTACCATTGCGACCGCTTAGCACACCACTTTTGGCAATAGGCAATGCCCCCACGCACACCGAAGCAATAACTTTTCCCTTGACATCAAAATCTTTAATCCATGCCAATAGCCTTGGATCATACGCATCATCATAAAAGCCTGCACGGCTCATACCTCCCGGTATTACTAGGGAATCAAACTCTTCGATATCTATTTCATCAAACAGACATTCCGGTTCGATCGTAAAATTCCATGCACATTTAACTCGTTGGTGAAAACCAACTGTAGTTAACTGTATGGGCTCAAGGCCATAAGTTGTCGTCCAACCAAAGGCATCTGTAAATACTGATGCCTCATACTCTTCAACCCCATTACACAAAAATAGAATTACTTTTGAATTTCGCTTCCTTTCTGAGTTCACTCTATCCATCCTGTAATCAACATGAACTAACATTTGCCACAAAACACTTTAATAACCGTTGCATGGTAATATACCATGCTAATTTTTTCACGAAGAAAGGCAATCAAAACTCTAAATTGTGACATAACTTAAATCAGCTTAGCCATTAAGTATTCATCAACATATTCACCATCAACTTTCATCGAGTTTAGCTTTATTCCCTCGACCTCAAAACCACAAGCGTGATAAAGAGCACAAGCTCGGACATTATGACACATGACATTTAACTCCATACGGGTAAAGGCTCGCGCGGTTGCCCACTCTTCCAGCGCAGAAAACAACTGTTTACCAAATCCCTGTCCGGTTGTGGATTGTTGAATACCGATAACACAATACAAGACATGTTTGTTACGATTTGCTGGTTGACCAATGCCGACAATAAAGCCAGCAATCTCATCGTGCTCTGCCAGTACCAGCATGACTTTGTTGTTTGCATCAACAAACGATGCCAATATTTGGGCTTGTTCAACCTCTGTCGTAGTGCGCTCTCCCGGCTCATAAAGCATAAAAGTTGTTTCACTGTCGAGTCGGTTCATTAACGCCAAGACATTGTGTGCATCAGATACACATACTTTTCTCACTTCCATCTGATGGCCTCAGATTTAATAGTTAATGTCAAGTTATACATATATTTATGAAGCTTTATCGCTTTTATATCATCTAAAGTTATCCACTTCCAGTTGTTCGATATTAAAGAACCTCAACCTTTACCTTGATAACACCTTCGAGAATATTGGCGATGAACGATTTAAAGATAACAATTACTCTGCTGCTCCCCCCTTGTGGCAAGCCAGAGCCACTATAGCCAAGGAGAGAATGGTCAGCATCAACAAGTGCTTAGCTAACCATATGTGGCTTGATTTATTGCTTTTCCGGCTTTGGTACACACTCTCATAACTCATCAAGACCTGTGCGCCTTCTTGTATCTGCCAAACCCGTTCGTAATAGAAGGGCCACCAAAGATCGTAAAATGGCTGGCTCCAGACTGTGACCCGTTTGCCTTTTGTGGCGACTAGCAAAGTTATATCAAAGATACTCCCTCGATAGGCTATTTCCTCTCCCGAGTCCGTCTGTATCCTGATCGTGGAGCCGTGTGCAGTACGAAGGGGCTGGTAAACATGCACAAGCAGCCCTTCATTTTTCGTCAACTGTTCTAGCGGTAAAACGGGGTTAAGTGATTGAACGTATGAAAAAAGGCTCCAGAAGCCAGCCATGATGGCTACCGCCACCAGAAACTTGGTCCACCCCTTTTGCATGGCACGGACGCCGAACACACGCCAGAACCAGGTGGCTTGAATGCGCGCCTTCGTCATGCGCCATTGTTTGCGAAACGCGAAAATGTCCATAGCCATGCTTTTTCATCCCTGTATATGTTTCCAGCCGCCATCTGCTGCAAAGACATTACGATCTGCAGAGCCCACCATATTCCACCAGACTCTGCGACATCGTAAGTGGTCACAACACCTCAACCTTCACCTTGATAATCCCATCTCGAATATTGGCAATCGCACTGAAGGCCGATTTGGAGAGATCGATAATACGCCCGCTTTTAAAGGCGCCACGATCATTGACCTTGACTACCACGCTCTTGCCATTGGCGATGTTGGTAACCCGCACCATGGAACCAAAGGGCAACTCCATATGGGCGGCGCTATTGAGGTTGTTGCGATAGAGCTCGCCGCTGGCGGTCTTTTTACCGTGATAGCGGTCGGCATAATAGCTGGCATAACCGGTCTCGCTATAGCCGCGCCAGCTGCCGCCGTGACTCTCGTCATAACGGCTGCTACAGGCGGCCAGCAGCAGGCAGACAAACAGCAGCCCCCCTTTGCAGGCCGATTGCACCACTCCCTCTCTCCCGATGCCGCGCATCTACTTCTCCTCGCTCACCTTACCGGATAGATAACCCGGCTGATCATATCGCGTCGCAGTAACGGGGAGATTCTCCCCATACCGGCAAGCCACCGCAATGTAGGCGGCCCCTTGCGATCATGGGGCCCAGCCCTGTTGCCAACGCAGTGGTCACCGCGATTGTTGCAATAAACACAGGCTTTAAATCACCACTGTTGCACCCAAGAGACAATCAAGGGGCCACTTCTCTGCTCGCGTTTGCCAACAAGAGCACGCAAACCCCCTCCGATCTGCGTCCGAAACGCAGCACAACAAGAGGGATACTTAACCAGAACCGGGCAAGCCCGTTCATCCGCAGCCTTATCCCATCAGGGGCAGCGCCGCTACTTTGCCATATTTCTCCAATAAAAAGGGAGGCGAATGCCTCCCTTTTCTCTTGCTATTTGCCCATCAGAGTCAGGCGATCAGCTTGTCGTCGGCAAAGCCGAAACCGCGCAGACCCACCACATGCACATGCTCGTGCTTGCCTTGCACCTTGCGGATGAGCTTGTAGGTGGTGCCCTTCTCGGGGCTGATGTTCTCGGGCGCAGCGATAAGCAGCTGCATATCCTGCCGCTCGCACAGCTCGAACAGGGTGGCGATGGATTTGCCATCCAGACGGGCCGCTTCGTCGAGGAACAGCAGACGGCAGGGGGCGATATCCTTGCCGCGCAGACGGCGGGACTCCTCCTCCCAGCTGATCAGCACCATCAGCAGGATCGCCTGACCGGTACCGATCGCCTCACCGGTAGAGAGCGCACCGCTCTCGGCACGCAGCCAGCCATCGGCCCCGCGCTGCACCTCGATCTCCAGCTCCAGATAGTTGCGATAGTCGAGCAGCACGTCGCCCATCACCTGATAGCTGCGATCCCCCTGCTCGATCTGCGGGTTCAGGCGCTGGAACAGCTTGGCCATCGCCTCGGAGAAGCTGAGCTCCTTGTCGGCGAACAGATCGTTGTGCATGGCGGTTTGATCGGCCAGCGCCGTCAGCAGACGGGTGTGGGCCTCGCGGATATTGACGTTGAGGCGCACCCCGCGCACCAGACCGAAGGCGATGTTCTGCAAGCCCTGGTTGAGCACCCGGATGCGGTTCTGCTCGCGGCGGATGATGTTGGTGATCTTGGCCGCCACCTCGTGAGAGGAGAGCGACAGATGGGTTTCCCGCTGCTTGAGCTCGTCTGCCAGACGCGCCAGCTCGATCTCCATCTCCTCGATCGCCTCAACCGGATCATCGGAGCGGATGATGTCGTTGCGGATGCGATCCTTGAGGTAACGGTAGACCTGCACATAGAAGGCCACCTTCTGCTCGGTGCTGCGGTTGCCCTCCGACAGTCGCAGTGCATCGCGCAAGGCCTCGTCGTGGGCCACCGCTACCCGCAGGGCGCCGAGGGCCTTGTCTGACATGGAACGCAGCTCGTCGCTGTCGAGGTACGCCAGCTCGCGCTTGTTGAGGCGCTTCTCGACGTCGGTCTCCCGCGCCAGCCGCACCACCCGCGACCAGCTCGCCTTGTGACCCACCAGAGATTTACGGGCGCTGTAGTAATCCTTGCCTTCCAGCTTGAGACGACCGCCAAGGGATTCGATCTCGCGCTTGGTTACCTGCAGCTGGGCCTCGGCGCTGGTGCGACGGGAACGGGTGCGGATCAGCAGCTCTTCGATCTCTTTCTTGTGAGCGCGCGCCTTCTCTTCCATATCGTCAGAGAGGGTCAGCCCCATGGCCGCCAGCTCCTGCTCGAACTCGGTCAGGGTCTGGCGCTTGGCCTCGACGCTGGAGTTAAGGGCAGTGCGCAGCTGCAACGCCTCGGTGTGGCGCAGGGCAATCTGCTTGTGCTGCTCGCCGGCGGTGCGGGCCGCCAGCTCGGCCGCCTTGAGCTTCTCTTTGAGTCGCTCGCTCATCTCGGAGGCCTTGCCCAGCAGGTCTTGCGCATCCTGATAGGCAAAGTGCGGCAGACGGGCCACCAGCTGATCGAGGGCGTAGCAACGGCGTTTCTGCTCGGCCAGCAGATCGCTCACTTCATCATAGGCAGCCTGCAACGCAGCCAGATCCTGCGGATCCTGACGCAGCACCTGCACCATGGTTTCCAGTTTTTCCAGCGACTTGCCGTGCTTGGCGATAAAGGCTTCGGCCTGTTTCAGAGCTTCCACATCGGCGTGAGCCGCCTCGAGGCGGGCCGCCAGCTCTGTCTCGGCAAACAGGTGAGCAAAGGGCAGCATCCCCTGCACCAGCTGGATATGGCGAGTCAGCTGGGCGGCCGCCGCTTTGGCATCACTCAGCTGCTTGTCGCACTCGCCGATGGCCCCTTGCAGCGCGCGCAGTTCGGCCTGTTTGGCCTGCACTTCGGCTTCCGGGTCGGGGCGGAAGGCGATATCCAGATGCTGGCCGATAAAGTCGCGGAAGTGACCGTAGAGACGATGGTACTTCTGCTGCTCGAAGGCGGCCTTGGCGTAACCCTCGATGAGCCCTTCGCGCTCAAGGTCGAGCTGCTCGATCCGCTTTTCCCGGGCGGCGCGGCCAAACAGCGGCAGCTCGGGGTAGCGGGAGAAGCGCACCTGACGCTTGCTGGTGCGCACCAGCACGGCGTCCCCCAGCTCGTCCGCTTCCACCAGATCCTCGTCAAAGGAGTCGGGGTTGCCCTGAATGAGGTAGATATCTTCCGGGCAATCTTCCAGCTTTTTCAGCCGCTCGATGGCCCCCTCAAGGTCGAGCACCACCAAAGCGCTGCGAGCCGGGCCATAGAGCGCCGAGTAGTAAGGGGCATCGTCGATGGAGATGTCGTCGTAGACATCGGAGAGCAGCACGCCCCCCACCTGCTCGGCGATGCGGGCAAGACGGGGATCCGCCTCGCCAGCACCCAACTGCAGGTTGCGAATTTGCAGCTCCAGCGCCTGTTTCTGCGCCGCGATGCGATTGCTCTCCTGCTCGAACTCGCGCTCCTTGTCGAGCACTGTCTGCATACCGGCCGAAAGCTCTTCGGCGGTAGTCAGCGGCAGACCGCTCTGCTCGCGCAGCTGCTCGAGTTTTTCAAAGGATTTGAGCCAGCGCGGCGCCAGCTTGGTGAGATCGCTGATATCGCGCCCCAGCTGAGTGCCCTGATGCTCGAGGCTGGCGCGGCGCTGGTTCACCTCCGCCTGCTGCTCGGAGAGCTCCTCCTGACGGGTGCGCTGGGCTTCGAGGAAGATCTCCAGCTCATCGCTGCTGGCAATAAGCTGGCCAGAGGCCTGCTGCAGCTCGTCACGCAGCTTGAAGAGATTTTTCTGGCTTTCGCTCTCTTTCTCGAGGCGAGCCAGCGCGGCGCGCAGCCCCTGCCCCTGGGCAATACGGGCCTTGTCTTCGATGTGACGCTTGAGCAGCGCCTGCGCAGTGGGCCAGGCGGCTTCGCGCACTGTCTCGGGGGCGATACTCAAAAGCAGCGCCAGCGCCGCTTCGTGCTCGGCCACTGCCGCCTTCGCCAGCGCCAATTGTTGCTCGGCCCCCAACACCCGGCTGGTAAGGCTCTGCTCGGCGGCGCGGAACTGGTGCAGGGTGTCACTCGCCTGTTCGGCGGTCAGCCCCGGCAGCTCGCACTGCTCGCGGGCAGCATCGAGGGCCTGCACCGCCTGACGGTACTGGATGGCGCGGGTCTGCTGGATATCGAGCGCCTGCTGGTAGTCGGCCAGCTGGGTCTTGAGGCTGTCGACTTCTGCCTGCGCCAGCTCCTTGCGCTCTTCCACTTCCAGCAGTTGGCCGTGGATCTCCTCCACCACCGCCTGCTGCTGCTCGAGTTTGTCAGAGAGATCCGCCAGATCGGCGCGATACATCTCGATCTTCTTCTGCAAGCTGACAGCCGCCATCACCTTGGCCAGATGCTCGGAGGCAGACTCCAGCTCGTCGGTCAGCAGTTTCTCGCGGTTGGTGAGCTGCTCCACCTCGTCGGCCAGATAGATGGCGCGCTGTTTCTCTTCGGCCAGAATGCGGCGCTTGTCGGCCAGCTCCTGGCGCGCCTTGAGGGCCAGCTCGGAGAGGCGGCTCTTCTCGGCGGCATTGCGCACATAGTCGGCGGCCACATAGTGCGTGGTCTCGGTGATCAGGTTCTTGAACAGATCCCGCTGACCTTGCGTCTCCTTGATCGCCTCCAGTGTGCGGCGGTTTTCATAGATAGCCGCCTCCATGTCTGCAAACGCCTTGCGCACCCCGGAGTTCTCCGGCAGCAGGTATTCGCGCAGGGAACGGCTGATGGACGAGGAGATGCCGCCGTAGAGGGAGGCTTCGATCAGGCGATAGAACTTGCCGCGATCTTTTTGATCACGCAGCTTCTTCGGGGTGATGCCGAACTCGAACATGAAGTTGTGATAGTCGGTCACCGTATTGAATTTGGCGACTTTCAGCGCCCCAAGCTCGGCGGCCGCCCCTTTCAGATCGGTAAAGGCGCGTACCCGCCCCTTGCCGCCATCGAGCTTCTCCAGCAGCAGATCGGTCGGAGCCAGATTCTCCGGCACATCCACCAGCGCAAACGGGGTGATGTTGACCTTGTTGTCACGGTTGGCCACCTGTTCGAGATGGACGCCGACCCAGATCCGCTGTTCGCGGCTGTTCATCACTTCCAGCAAGGAATAGCAGTGGCCGCGCTGCAGCTTGCCGTAGAGCCCCTTGTCACGGGAGGAGCTGCTGGAGCCCGCTTCCGTGGTGTTGCGGAAATGGAGCAATGACTGGTCGGGGATGAGCGCCGCGATAAAGGCCGCCATGGTGGTGGACTTGCCCGCGCCGTTGCCGCCGGAAAGGGTGGTAACCAGCTGGTCGAGATCGAAGGTCCGGGCAAAGAAGCCGTTCCAGTTGACCATGGTCAGGGATTTGAACTTGCCTCGCACCGGTTATACCTCCAGATCCAGTTGTTCTTCATCGAGATCCGCCTCGATGTCATCAAAGAGCGAGTCGCTGCTCGGCATTTCGTCGTCGTGGAAGATAGCTTCACCCTCCTGGATCATCCGCAGCTGAACGGCGCGCGGATCTTCATCGGAGCGCACGTCGGCGGCGAAACGGAATACCGATTCGTTGACCCGGAATTTATCCCCATTGCCAAGGGCGGTGATCATGCCAAGGCGGCGCAGGCGACGCATGGAGGTACGGATCTTTTCGAGCAGCTTCTTCTTGTCGAGATCGGTACCGCCGGAGCGGCTGTTGACCATCCGCAGCAGCTGCTTCTCGTCGGCGAGGCTCAACACCTCTTCTTGCAGCTCGGCCATGGCGAATACCCCTTCCGAGGCGAGACGATCCGGGCTCAGGTAGAGGTAGCAGAGCACCTTGCCCACCAGCATATCGAGCTCGGAGAGCACAGTGGTGCCGATGTCGGAGCTCGGGCGTGGACGCAGGTAGAAGAAGCCTTCCGGCGCCTTGATCAGCTCCACCTGATAGCGGCCGTAGAAGATCTCCAGCTCGCTGTGATATTCGACCAGCGCCGAATGCTGCTCGAACTCGTCGGCACTGATGTGACGACCGGAGCGCAAGGCGGTATCGATGCGCGGAAACAAGGGGTTGGCAATCGCCTCTGCGAGGCGCAGCGGCAAGGGAAACTCAGAATTGATCAATGACATAGGCCTGAACCTTGGATCCAGCTTGGTTAATGGGTTTCCATGCGGGTTGGCGATGCAGTTCGCGCTCGCCGCTGGCATGGCCCAGGCGCACGGCCTGGTCGATCAGAAGACGCGCCACATCGAAGTGGGCATGAGCCGGGTAGTCCAGCAGGTATTCGCGCAGCACATCGGCCAAGTCCAGCTGCTGGCCCTGCTCGGGGTAGCGGGCCAGATAGCGCTCGATGCGCTCGGCCAGCTCCTGGTTGATATCCACCATCTCGACGTACTCCATCTCGAGGGGCACCTCACCGGTCACCTCCTCGTCGTGGATGGCGATGGTTTCGTCGCGCAGCTCCAGCAGACGGGGCTCTTCGGCCACCCGCAACTGCCAGTTGTGCTGCTCGAAATTGCGGATGGACTCGCGCAGCCGCTGGCTGAAGGCGCGGTTCTTGTCCATGTCGATGGCGTTGCGGATAAATTTGTGGACGTGCCTGTCGTAGCGGGACCAGAGCTCGATGCACTGCTGACCCCAGCTGGTGATGACGTCAAGGCGCCCTTGCAAGGCGTGAGTCAGCTCCTCGACGTGGAACAGATCGTCGCGCCCCTGCGCCGCTTCCTGAATGTTGAGCAGCCCCGCCTGCAGGCGGTGGCCGGCAGCGTCCAGGGTATCCTGCAGCTCGCGCAGGGTCTGGCCAGTCTCGTGCAGCAGCTTTTCGCAGCTGTGAATGGCATCGACCCAGTTCTGGGTCAGCAGGGCCGCAATCTCGCTTTTGACCTGATTCTGCTGTTCATCCATGGCGCGCTGGGTGAGATCGATCCGCCCCAGCGTCTCTTCCAGCGAAAAAGTGAGCCGTGGCAGCACCTCGGCATCCCACTGCTCACGGGTGTTGGTCTCCAGCGCCGCCTTGCGGGCGGTGTCGAGCTCGGAAGCCAGGTGCTCGAGCAGAATGGAGAGCTTGATGGAGTCAACCTGACGCTGATCCATAAAGAAGTCGACGATGCTCACGCCAAGGCGAGACAGGCGGTAGAGGCTCTCCCCCGCCACCATGTCGGTGTTGAAACGCGACAGCAGCTGCTGGCGAATGAGATCGTTGATGGCGTTGTTGGCGCGACCGGTGAGGGTCTCGTCCATCTGGCCGAAGGCGCTGCTGACATAGCCAAAGGCATCGTGCAGCGCCGCTTCCGACAGGTCCGACTCATCCTCGGACAAGGTCTTGATTGCAATCAGAAAGGCCAGCCGGTCGGTCGGCAGGCTCAACGCCAACCCCTCCTGCCTGACCCACCCTACTAGCTCCGGCAAAGAACGCTCTGGCAGGGTACGGGATGTACTCATCATGATGTTGTCATCTCGTTGTTGTATTGGGCGCAAAATCGTGCGCGCGGCTACATCCGGTAGCATCGAAAACATGGTTCACATCGACGTGAACAGCGAGCAATCAGCTGGCCGGCTTCTGGGCCATCACATGGATATAGCGACCGAGGGAGACAAAAGGCTCCTGACGGCAATATTGCTGCTCCATGGCCAGCAGATCGTCGAACTTCTCCACCTGATCCTGCTTGTGACGCATATAGTCGTGGATCACCCGCACCCCGGTCTTGCCGATGATGCGCAGCCCCCCGCGACCAATCCAGTCATAGACCTGCTCCGGCAGCTGGGGATTCGTGGGCGTAAGCGCAGTCTGACGCTTCTTGCGAAGACCAAGGCGCACATAGTCAAAATTGCCCACCACCAGGCTCTGGAACAGCAAACCATGACGGTTGTAGAAAAGCAGCGACAGTATGCCCCCGGCATTGACGAAAGGGAACAGACCCAGCAAGGTCTGGCGCGGCTCGGCGAGCCACTCCAGCACCGCATGACAGAGCACCAGATCAAAGGTACCGGTCACGTGTTGCTTCAGATCCTGAATGGGGCAATGGATGAGACGGATTTTGTCTTCCAGCCCCTTCTCGGCGATCTGGCTGCGGGCCAGTTCCAGCATTTCTGCTGACAGATCGCACAGCTCCACCTGATGACCCATGGCCGCCAGCTTCTGGGCGAAATAGCCAAAACCGCCCCCCGCATCGAGGATGCGCAGCGGTCGGTTGCCAAGGCGGGCCAGGCAGGCTTCTATGTCGCTCCAGACAATGGTGGTGCGGATGCGCCCCTTGGTGGAGTCGTAAATGTTGCGGGCGAACTTGTCGGCGCGCCCGTCAAAACTCTGATCGTGCTTCAAGGAGAAACTCAACATTAGCGCCACAGGGTTGTGGCCATCCCAAAAAAGAGAGGTATTCTGTCACATCACGAATTTGCTGAAAACTCAAGGAAGTGTCTGCCGTGTTTGTGCTCAAAAAGTGGCTTGGTCAGCTGTTGATGCCGCTCCCCTTCTCCCTCTCCCTGCTGCTGGTTGCCCTGTTGCTGCTCTGGTTCACCCGTTTTCAGAAAACCGGCAAGCTGCTGGCGACTCTGTCGCTGCTGCTGGTCGCCCTGCTGGGAATGCGGCCGGTGAGCTATGAACTGGCCCGCGGGCTGGAGCAAACCTTCCCGCCGTTCGAGGTGAGCCAGCATCCCAACATCGACGCCATCGTGGTGCTCGGCAATGGTCATGTCAGCGACCCGGCGGTGCCGATGCGCAGTTGGCAGAACAATATCTCGCTGGCACGGACTCTCGAAGGGGTACGCCTCGCCCAGGCCTATCCCGAAGCCGAGCTGGTGTTCTCCGGCTATGTGTCGGGGGATACCCTCTCCAATGCCGAGGTCAATGCCCGGATGGCCGAGAGCCTCGGCATACCCCGTTCGCGGATGACGTTGTTTGAAAACAACAAAGACACTCATGATGAGGCAGTCAGTATCAGCCGACATCTGAAAGGAAAAGAGGTGGCACTGGTCAGTTCTGCCACCCACCTGCCGCGCGCCATGGCCCTCTATCAGGGTCAGGGGCTCAACGCCGTACCGGCCCCCACCGATTACACCGCCAAGCAGAGCCAGGTGGCCCAACCGCTCTACAGCTATTTACCCAAAGGGCGTTATCTGATGTATTCCGAAGCTGCCATCCACGAATGGATTGGGGTATGGTGGGCCCGCTTGCGGGGGCAGGTTAACGAATGAGCAATCAAGCGTTTCATTCCTGATTTGGATCAGGAAAGCGAAAAAAAATTACGTCATTTGCCGCCGGGTCAGCTATCTTGGGCTCGGTTCAATTCATATAATGTTGCGCAATCAAATGCCTAGGAGATTAAGAAGATGAGACAGCACCTGGTAATGGGTAACTGGAAACTGAACGGCACCAAGGCTTCTGTAGAAGCTCTGATCAAAGGACTGACCCCGGCTGCTGCCGCTCATCCTTCTGTGCAAGTCGCCGTCTGCCCGCCGGTTATCTTTTTGGGTCTGGTTGAGCAGCTGACCGCTGGCACCAAAATCGCCTACGGTGCCCAGAACGCCGACGTACACGAGTCTGGCGCCTTCACCGGTGAAAACGCTCCGTCCATGCTGAAAGCCTTCGGTTGCACCTACTCTCTGGTCGGCCACAGCGAGCGTCGTACCCTGCACGCAGAGAGTGACGACGTGGTTGCTGCCAAGTACGAAGCGATCCAGAAAGGCGGCCTGGTGCCGGTTCTGTGCATCGGTGAAACTCTGGAGCAATTCGAAGCCGGCGTGACCAAGAACGTGGTTGAGACCCAGCTGAAAGCCGTTATCGACCGTTGCGGTATCGCCTCCTTCAACAACGCCGTTATCGCTTACGAGCCGGTATGGGCCATCGGTACTGGCAAGACTGCCACTCCGGAGATCGCTCAGTCCGTTCACGCTCACATCCGTCAGTACCTGGCCGGTTTTGATGCCGCCGTTGCTGCCAAAGTACAGATCCTGTACGGCGGTTCCGTCACTGGCGCCACTGCTGCCGACCTGTTCGGTCAGCCGGACATCGACGGTGGCCTGGTCGGTGGTGCGTCCCTGAAAGTGGACGACTTCTCCCAGATCATCGCTGGCGCTGCCAAGTAATCGCTGATTACGGCAAAGAGAGGGGCTTGTCCCCTCTCTTGTATCGCTTTTCCTATGGTGGCCCCCGCATCCCATACGAAAGCCGATATAGTAAAAGTGGCTTGTCTATTTCCAAACATTCGTATTTGACAACTCAGATCCAGAGGCACTCATGACCAAACAAATCAAACGTATTGGTGTTCTGACCAGTGGTGGCGACGCGCCGGGTATGAACGCAGCCATCCGCGCTGTGGTTCGCGCCGGTCTGCATTACGGCCTGGAAGTTTACGGTATTTATGATGGCTACCTCGGTCTGCACCAGGATCGCATCGTCAAGCTGGAGCGTCACAGCGTCTCCGATGTGGTGAACCGTGGTGGTACTTTCCTCGGCTCCGCCCGTTTCCCAGCCTTCAAAGACCCCGCAGTGCGCGCCGAAGCGATCGAGAACCTGAAAAAGCACGGTATCGATGCGCTGGTCGTCATCGGTGGTGACGGCTCCTACATGGGTGCCAAGAAGCTGACCGAAGAGGGTTTCCCCTGCATCGGCCTGCCGGGCACCATCGACAACGACATCGCCGGTACCGACTTCACCATCGGCTTTGATACCGCCCTGAACGTGGTGGTTGACGCCATCGACCGCCTGCGCGATACCTGCAGCTCCCACCACCGTATCTCCGTGGTCGAGATCATGGGTCGTCACTGTGGCGATCTGGCCATGTCTGCCGCCGTTGCTGGTGGTGCCGAGTACGTGATCGTGCCGGAAGTAGCCTTCGACAAAGAGAAGCTGCTCAAGCAGATCAAGGAAGGCGAAGCCAAGGGCAAGAAGCACGCCATCATCACTATCTGCGAGCACGTTACCGACGTGAACGCACTGGCCAAGGACATCGAAGCCCTGACCGGTCGTGAAACCCGCGCCACCATCCTGGGCCATATCCAGCGTGGCGGTGCCCCGACTGCCCGTGACCGCATCATGTCCAGCCGTATGGGTGCTTATGCCGTTGAGCAGCTGCTGGCTGGTCACGGTGGTCGCTGCGTCGGTATCCAGCGCAACGAGCTGGTACACCACGACATCATTGACTGCATCGAGAACATGAAGCGTCCGTTCGATCAGGAGCTTTATAACCTCTCCACTACCCTGTTCTAAGCACCACAGGAACAAGCTGGTTATGCAAAAACCCTCCATCCGGAGGGTTTTTCTATTTCGACCCGCAGATCACCGTGGTGTGCAGAAAATGGATTGGTACCAGTACATTTGGCAATGTCATCAGGCAGGCCCGCCAACTGCGATATAACAACAACACCTATATGACCGGCTTGAGGTTGCGCTTCAGCTCGGCCAATTAACCCACCTTTGCAGTCGCTACCGACAGTTTGCCCAGCCTACTCTCTGCATCATCTCTTCCGCTCTATCTTATTCCCCCCACTGTTACTGTTGTCCTCTGGTGCTCCTGTTAGGCGATGCGTTATCTCTAATCCGCACCGACGGGGCTCAACATTGGCTACAGATACAGGCAGTAGCAGATCGGGGGCCTATCTCGCTCCCCCCCCTGCAGGTTGCAACTTGTCCCCTTGAGGGAAAAACCGATTCCCAAGCCACTATTGCACCAACCAATATCAATCACGCTATCTCATCCATAGGTCAGAGGCTAAAAAATGGGCTACCTCTGCATTTTTTCTCTCTCAGATCCGGCTACATCGCTAAAAGCAGGGCTATTTATGCAGATCCATGAACAGAAGATCGTGATAAAACCCTAACCATGGCGCTGGATTGCATGCCGATACCGGCATTACTCTCTTTCAGAGGGGGATTATCTTCGCCAGAAGCGGTGAAACCAGATTCACAGCCATTTTTTGACGCTAAAAATGGCTGCCTAGCCCAACAAAAAATGTAAAACCAATTAATGGCTCCATTCAACCCCCCTAATTCAGATTCCATACACCCAACTAAAACACTGAAAATAAAGGGCTTTTAATATGACAACCCCATTAAAACAACCAGCACCTCAAACATAGAGGATAAAACAGCCAAAGGATTGCAAAAACAGAGCTTTCATTACCACGAAGAATACAAAGCTCACTTTTATCAATTAAACCCTTGTTTTAAGCTCCTATTATGGTATCTTGACCTCATCAACCAACAACCTGGGGAGAAAAAAGATGAAAGAGTTTGTTGTTACCGCTGTTTTTACCGTGTTTTTCACCCTGGTTGCTGTCTCTCTGCCCTCGCTGTCACAGCTCTGAGTCGGATAGAGAGGCATCAATCGGGAACGAGCCTCTCTGGCATGACGCTTTAATCGCCACAAACTGGCGCTTTTAGCCATCAGTGCCGAAATGGTCAACATGGATATGATTTCAAGCTGTTGTGGTTGATTGTTTAACCACACTTCTGACTGAGCCAACGTCAGACCATCCTCGGGGGAGCCAAGCTCCCCTTTTTGCTACCTGCCGTCTGACAACACCTTTGCTCTCTCCTTATCCTTTCCTCCTCTTCTACCGCTTTGCTGTTTGTTCAGACCAATCTTTTTCCCAGTAACCAGCGGGCACAAAAAAGCCCCCACCCGAAGGTGGAGGCTTGTGGCATAACTGGACGTGTCTAACAGTGGTTAATCCCGCTTATACCTTGTTCCAGCGCTGCGGGTCATACTCCGGGCTGAAGCGATCAACGATCACGGCGCAGGCTGCGTCACCGGTGATATTGAGGGAAGTCCGGATCATGTCGAACAGACGATCCAGCGCGAACAGCAGCGGCAATCCTTCGATGGGGATCCCTGCCGCCAGCAGCACCGCCACCACCAGGAAGCTCGGGCCCGGTACACCGGCCTGACCAATCGCGCCCAGGGTAGCTGTCACTATGATGGCGGCCCAGGCACCAACGCTCAGATCAATGTTGTAAACCTGCGCAAAGAAGATGGCGACCAGCCCGTAATAGATGGCGTTACCGCTCATATTGATGGTGGCCCCTAGCGGCAGCACGAAAGAGGCCGTTGCATTGGTCACCTTCAGATCCTGCTCGCAGGTCTCCATATTGACCGGCAGGGTCGCCATGGAGGAGGCGGTAGAGAAGGCAACGATCTGCGGCTTCTTCATCGCCGAGATATAGGTCATCACCGGCGTGTTGGAGAAGAGCGCCACCAGCAGCGGGTAGACCACAAAGCCGAAGATCAAAATCGCGGCAACATAGACCACGAACAGCTTGAGCACCAGCGTCAGCACATCGAAGCCATAGGTGCCGATGGCATCAGCCATCAGACCAAATACCCCGAGCGGCGCGATGATCATCACCTTGTTGATCATCCAGACAAAGGCATCCACCAAGGTATTGAGGCCATCGACCAGCGGCTTGGCCCGCTCGCGCGGCTGTTTGGCCAGCGCAATGCCGAGAAACATGCAGAACACCAGGATCTGCAGAATGTTCGCCTCGTTAAGGGACTGGAACACGTTGGTCGGGATCATGCCAAGCAGGGTTGCGACGGCATCCGGCAGCGCCCCTTTATCGGCATAATCACCGCCAAACATGGAGGAGACTGAGCCAAAATCGACACCGACACCCGGCTTGAAGATCTGTCCCATCACCAGTGCCAGCAACACGGCCAGTGCCGAAGTGACAAGGAAGAAGGCCAACGTGGCCACCCCTATCTTGCCCGCAGCCGGGCTTGCGCCCAGATTGGCGGCGCCGGAGAGGATGGCAACCGCCACCAGCGGGATCACCAGCATCTTGATGAGCTGGATAAAGAGGGTACCGAGCGGGGCAAAGATGGTGGCCTGCTCACCCATGAGCACCCCGACCACTGCCCCCAGTACCATGGCCACCACAACCTGGAAGCCAATATTTTTTATGAGTCCTTTAGTCAACACAGTACTTTCCTTTATGTAGCTACATTCGCACTTTCCCAGTGCAATAAACCAGACAGGGGAATGAGCTCCTGCACATTCCCCTGCTGCGGCGTGTTATCGCATATTTCATTGCTGTTTGAAATCGACAAATCGTTAACAGAAGCTATTAATAATTTTCTAAAAAGCGCATTTCCCACCCTTTGGTTGCGTTTTTTGCAGTCAGCCCAATGACAACTGGCAAAATGTTGTGCTAGCTTGGCTGCACAACCGAACATACAAGGATGTAAAGATGCTGAAAGTTAACGAATATTTTGACGGAAATGTAAAATCCATCAGTTTTGAGCAAAAAGGCGAGAAATCTACTGTCGGCGTCATGAACGTCGGTGAATACCTGTTCAATACTGCCGCCCCCGAGCGTATGACGGTGATCAAGGGCGCCCTGACCATCCAGCTGGCGGATGAAGATGAGTGGCACACCTACAGCCAGGGTGAATCCTTCCTGGTTGCGGGCCACTCCTCCTTCAAACTGGAAGTGACTACCCCCACCGCCTACCTGTGTGAATTTCTCGACTGATCTGCCCGGCTGAAGGGGCTCATCCCTTCAGCCCTCTCTCCCTCCTCCTGCTCTTCATATCTCTACCCATGTCACAGCGCGGCACATCCCCGCTTTTCATCCATGGCAAAAATCCTAGAATAAACAGACATAAACCATCACCGGAGTGGTGTCATGATCAGTGTGTTTGACCTTTTCTCTATCGGCATCGGCCCCTCCTCTTCCCATACAGTCGGTCCCATGCGCGCCTCTTATGCCTTTGTACAGCAGCTCAAGCTCCAAGGCCATCTGCCTCATACTGCGCGAGTCGAAGTGGAGTGTTACGGCTCGCTGGGCCAGACCGGCAAAGGGCACGGTACCGGCAAGGCGATCATTCTGGGGCTGTCGGGCTTTGAACCGGAATCGGTCGATATCGATGCCATCCCCGCCATTCTGGCGCGAGTGGAAAAGGAGCAGAGCCTGCAACTAGCAGGCGAGCAACCAAGCCATTTTCCCCGCACCGGTGCCATCATCTTCAACCGCCGCAAAACCCTGCCGGCCCACACCAACGGCATGACTCTGCGCGCCTTTGGCGAAGATGAGAACCTGCGCTTCAGCCAGACCTACTACTCGATTGGCGGCGGCTTCATCATTGAAGAAAGCCACTTCGCGACCGCCAAGGAGGAGGCTGCCAGAACGGATAGCGAACATCCCATACCCTACCCCTTCGAGAGCGGCGCCCAGTTGCTGGCACACTGCCAGGAGAGCGGTCTCTCCATCTCCGGCATCATTCTGGCCAACGAACGAGTCTTTCGCAGCGACGAGCAGATAAAGAGCGGTCTTCGCAAGATCTGGCAGGCGATGCAGGGTTGTGTCGAGCGGGGTTGCAAGAGTGAAGGGGTCCTGCCGGGCGGGCTCAAGGTACGGCGCCGCGCCCCGGGGCTGTTTCGCCAGCTCAGCTGCGAGACCAACTTCAACAAGGATCCCCTGATGGTGATGGAGTGGGTCGATCTGTTTGCGCTGGCCGTCAACGAAGAGAATGCGGCAGGCGGACGAGTGGTCACAGCCCCCACCAACGGCGCCTCCGGCATCATTCCGGCGGTGCTTCACTACTATGATCGCTTCGTCCACAAGGTCGATGACGACGAGCTGGTGCGCTTTTTCCTCACCGCGGCAGCGATCGGCATCTTATACAAGAAGAACGCCTCCCTGTCGGGAGCGGAAGTGGGCTGTCAGGGGGAAGTGGGCGTGGCCTGCTCCATGGCGGCCGGCGCGCTGACCGAACTCTTGGGTGGCAGTCCGGCCATGGTGGAGAACGCCGCCGAGATCGGCATGGAGCACAACCTCGGGCTCACCTGCGATCCCATCGGCGGGCTGGTACAGGTGCCCTGCATCGAGCGCAACGCCATGGGCGCAGTGAAAGCGATCAATGCCGCCCGCCTCGCCCTGCGCGGTACCGGCGAGCACAAGGTGTCGCTGGACAAGGTGATCAAAACCATGTGGGAGACCGGCAACGACATGAAGACCAAGTACAAGGAGACGGCCCGGGGCGGCCTCGCCGTTAACATTACCGAATGTTAAAAAACGGCAATTGACTCCATTTGGTTCCGAAATGCCCGGCATCGCCGGGTATTTTTATGGGCAAACGCTTAACAAAATGGATAAGCACCAAAATAAATTTTATACTCGCGCCTCAAACTCAACAAAAATAGATCTATTTCAACTTTTTTTAGGTCGCGAGCCGTTACACTACGGTTATCTGGTTCAGTGACCTGCGCAAACCAGCGCGTTCCATGGATCTCCCAAATTTCTGTGAGTGGGCATGCCGCCCCCTTCTACCCTGAGGTAATAGTGACATGATCAGCGTTTTTGATATCTTCAAAATCGGTGTAGGCCCCTCTTCTTCCCACACTGTTGGCCCGATGAAAGCAGCCAAACAGTTTGTTGACGAACTGCGCGCAGGCGGCAAGATCCGCGATATCACCCGCATCAATGTCGATGTCTACGGCTCCCTCTCTTGGACCGGTAAAGGCCACCACACCGACACCGCCATCATCATGGGCCTGGCCGGCAACCTGCCGGAAAACGTCGATATCGATGCCATCCCTGAATTTATCTCCCGCGTAGAGCAGACCGAGCGTCTGCCGATCGGCCTGCACTGCCACACCGTCAGCTTCCCGCGCGATGCCATGGTATTCCACGACGAAGCCCTGCCGCTGCACGAAAACGGCATGAAGCTGACTGCGCTGATCGAAGATGAAGTGGTCTACAGCAAGACCTACTACTCCATCGGTGGCGGTTTCATCGTTGACGAAGAGAACTTCGGCAAGGCTGACAGCGGCGACATGTCCGTGCGCTATCCGTTCAAGAGCGCAGCTGAACTGGTTGCCCATTGCAGCCAGACCGGTCTCTCCATCTCCGCTCTGATGATGGAAAACGAGAAGTGCTTCAACACTCCGGAAGAGATCTACAAGAAGTTCGGCAAGATCTGGAACACCATGCGTGAAGGTATCGAGCGCGGCTGCCGCACCGAAGGCGTTCTCTCCGGCCCGCTGCGCGTGCCCCGTCGTGCGGCTCCGCTCTACCGCCAGCTCAACACCAACGAGAACCTCTCGAGCGACCCGATGAACATCGTTGACTGGGTCAATATGTTCGCTCTGGCCGTGAGTGAAGAGAACGCAGCTGGTGGCCGCGTAGTCACCGCGCCGACCAACGGCGCTGCCGGCATCATCCCGGCCGTACTGGCCTACTACGACAAGTTCATCCAGCCGGTTGGCCGCGACGAGTACACCCGTTTCTATCTGGCTGCCGGTGCCGTCGGCATCCTCTACAAAATGAACGCCTCCATCTCCGGCGCCGAAGTGGGCTGCCAGGGTGAAGTGGGTGTTTCCTGCTCCATGGCCGCTGCCGGTCTGACCGAGCTGATGGGCGGTAGCCCGGAGCACGTCTGCGAAGCCGCTGAAATCGGTATGGAGCACAACCTGGGTCTGACCTGTGACCCGGTTGCCGGCCAGGTTCAGGTGCCCTGCATCGAGCGTAACGCCATCGCAGCCATGAAGGCGGTCAACGCCTCCCGTATGGCCCTGCGTCGTACCTCCAAGCCGCGTGTCTCGCTGGACAAGGTGATCGACACCATGTACGTCACCGGCAAGGACATGGACTCCAAGTACCGTGAAACCTCCCGTGGCGGTCTGGCCATCAAGGTGATGCAGGTTGCCTGTGACTAAGCAGCCACCGGCATGACGACAAAAGGCGGGTTATCCCGCCTTTTTTCTTTTTACCAGTTCCGGCACTTCGTCACTGGAAGAGTGGATAACAAAAAGGATGGCCTTGCGGCCATCCTTTTTTATCTGCTCTATCCAGTCAATCACGGCACCAGGGCCGCAAGCCGGATCAGGAGGAGAGTTTGCCATCCAGTTCGGCAATCTTGGCAGACCAGTAGGCCGGGCCGGTTTCGTGGATATTGTTGCCTTCGGAGTCGACCGCAACGGTCACCGGCATATCTTCCACTTCAAACTCGTAGATCGCTTCCATGCCGAGATCGGCAAAGGCCACCACGCGGGCCTTCTTGATCGCCTTGGCCACCAGATAGGCGGCGCCACCAACGGCCATCAGATAGACAGCCTTGTGCTGCTTGATGCTCTCGACGGTTTTCGGGCCGCGCTCGGATTTGCCGATCATGCCGATCAGGCCGGTTTCACCCAGCATCATATCGGTGAACTTGTCCATCCGGGTGGAGGTGGTGGGACCTGCCGGGCCGACCACTTCGTCGCGCACCGCATCGACCGGGCCAACGTAATAGATAAAGCGGTTGGTGAAATCGACCCCTTCCGGCAGCCCTTCGCCGCGGGCCAGCATATCGGCGATACGCTTGTGGGCAGCATCGCGGCCGGTGAGGATCTTGCCGGAGAGCAGCACGGTATCACCGCTCTTCCAGCTGGCCAGCTCGGCCTTGGTGATGCCATCGACGTTGACACGGCGCACGTTGCCACCCGCTTCACGGGTGATCTCCGGCCAGTCGCTCAGTTTCGGCGGCGTCAGCTCGGCGGGGCCTGAACCATCGAGTTCAAAGTGAACGTGACGGGTCGCGGCGCAGTTGGGGATCATCACCACCGGCTTGGAGGCAGCGTGAGTCGGTGCGGATTTCACCTTCACATCCAGCACGGTAGTCAGGCCACCCAGACCCTGGGCACCGATCCCCAGCTTGTTGACCTTGTCGTAGAGTTCGACGCGCAGTTTCTCTTCAGTGGTTTGCGGGCCACGAGCGATCAACTCCTGAATGTCGATGTGCTCCATCAGCGCCTCTTTGGCCAGCACGGCAGCCTTCTCGGCGGTACCGCCGATGCCGATGCCGAGCATGCCGGGCGGGCACCAGCCCGCACCCATGGTCGGCACGGTTTTCAGCACCCACTCGACGATATCATCGGAGGGATTGAGCATGACCATTTTGGATTTGTTCTCGGAACCACCGCCCTTGGCGGCGATGCTCACCTCGACCTTGTCGCCCGGGATCATATCGATATGGACGACCGCCGGAGCGTTGTCTTTGGTGTTTTTGCGACTGCCGGCCGGGTCGGCCAGCACCGAGGCGCGCAGCGGGTTGTCCGGATTGGTGTAGGCACGGCGGGTACCTTCATCCACCATCTCCTGCACCGTCATATCGCTGTCCCACTGCACCTGCATGCCGATCTTCACAAAGCAGGTGACGATGCCAGTATCCTGGCAGAGCGGACGGTGGCCTTCGGCAGACATGCGGGAGTTGATCAGGATCTGGGCCAGCGCATCCTTGGCTGCGGGGTTGGCTTCCCGATCATAAGCAGCTTTGGCGGCCTGGACAAAATCCAGCGGGTGGTAATAGGAGATGTACTGGAGGGCATCTGCGATGGAATCGATAAAATCCTGTTTTTTTATAATGCTCATATCATCCTCACTGGTCCTTGCGTCGCACGGGGCGATGGACAAGGGCTTCCATATGATGGCTGTACAGAGGTGCAAACCAAACACTATCGGTCAGCAAAAAACCTGAAGCACAGCAGTTTTTTCTTTAGTCACCGATACCTATGATACGCTTGCCCACCAGCACCGACTAGGGTTCGGGAATCAAACTGTTGCCTGTGTAACATAAAATGACGCCATCACTGCATATCCATTATCCAGATCATCACACGCCTCTCCACGCGCTATTTGCACGGCTGCAACATCAGCCTTGGGCCATGCTGCTGGAGTCAGCCGGACCACTTGGTGCCGACAATGGCTTCGACATCATCACCGCCGATCCGCTGGCCACTCTCGAAACCTGCGGCCAGCTCACCATGGTGCGCAGCAGCAATATAGAAAAAGAGCATCATGGCGACCCCCTCACCCTGCTGGCCGAACTTCAGCAGCAACTGCTTGGCCAGCCGGTCGCACACGACAGCAAACTGCCCTTTATAGGCGGCGCACTCGGGCTGTTTGGCTACGATCTGGGCCGCCACTTTGAACAACTGCCAAGTCAGGCTGCCGCCGATATCAAGGTGCCCGACATGGCGGTGGGGATCTATGACTGGGCGCTGCTGCGCAGCGTCAAGACCGGCGCCTGGCAACTGGTGCACTGGGGAGATGAAGCGGGTCTTGCCAGACGTATCGCCTGGCTCGAACAACAAGTGGCCAAACCGGCGCCGCCTTTCCACCTGCAAGGCAGCTGGCAAAGCAACATGAGCCGGGAAGCTTATGGCGAGAAGTTTGCCCGTATTCAGGAGTACCTCGCGGCGGGAGATTGCTACCAGATCAACCTGACCCAGCGCTTCAGTGCCCCCTATCAGGGCGATGAGTGGCAGGCTTACTGCACACTGGCGGCGGCCAACAAGGCACCTTTCTCCGCCTTTTTGCGCTTGCCGGACAGCGCTATTTTGAGCCTCTCCCCCGAGCGTTTCTTGCTGCTCGATGGTCGCCATATCGAGACCAAGCCCATCAAGGGCACCCGCCCGCGTCATCCTGATCCAGTCATCGATCGGGATATAGCCGAAGAGCTGTCACAGGCGGACAAGGACAGATCAGAGAATCTGATGATCGTTGATCTGCTGCGCAACGATATCGGGCGGGTGAGCAGGCCGGGCTCGGTCAGCGTCCCTCACCTCTTTGCGGTAGAGTCCTTTCCGGCAGTGCACCATTTGGTTTCCACCATTCATGGCGAACTCGATAGCCGCTGGCAAGGGGTCGATCTGCTGCGCGCCTGCTTCCCGGGTGGCTCCATCACTGGTGCACCCAAGATCCGCGCTATGGAGATCATCGAGGAGCTGGAGCCCCAGCGACGCAACGCCTACTGCGGCAGCATCGGCTACCTCAGCCAGCATGGCCGGATGGACACCAGCATCTGCATTCGCACCCTGATTGCCGAAGCGGGCCGTCTGCACTGCTGGGCCGGTGGCGGCATCATCGCCGACTCCGACGCCGACAGCGAATATCAGGAGACCTATGACAAGGTCGCCCGCATTCTGCCCCTGCTCACCGCACTGTGAGCCAGAGCCCCAACGGAACCACGTTACGCCATGGATCGCCACGAACTGCTGACCCGTTTCTCCCTGCAACGACCGGCGCCCGCCCATCGCCTTGCCATCGCCGGCCTCAGCCCGGCGGCGGTGCTGGTGCCAGTCGTGGAGCGCCGCGATGGCCTTCACCTGCTGCTCACCCGCCGCAGCGCCCGGCTGCGCCATCATGCCGGGCAAATAAGCTTTCCGGGCGGGCGCCAGGACCCCGATGATCAGGATCTCATCGCCACAGCGCTGCGGGAGACCAGAGAGGAGCTCGGCATCCCCTCTCATCTCGTGCAGGTGATCGGCACCCTCAATCCGCTCAATACCATCTCGCGCTTCGAGGTACTGCCGGTACTGGCTCTGCTCGATGCCGACTACCCCCTCGAACTGAGTGCAGATGAGGTGGAGCATGCCTTTGAGGTACCGTTAAACCACCTGCTCGATCGCCGCAATCACATCGCCCTCTCCTTTTATCGGGCGGGCAAACAGCACACCGTTTACTGGATCCCCTGGCAACAGCACTACATCTGGGGTGCCACGGCCAGCATGATCTGCCAGCTGGCCCAGCACCTCGAGCGATAACAACATGGCAACTTTTGGCAGGGCGGAATTTAATCATTAACATTAAACTAACGTGCAAAATGATAAACAAAAATTGATTTTTTACTGTTTTGATCACGTTTCTATAAGAAACTCGGGGTTTTCGTCTGTTAAAGATGAATTTGATCAACATTTTTGATTAAAAAAACCGTATCCTTGCCGCCGACTTAATAAGAACCACAATTCGGGGTGAGATAGATGTCAAATACTGTCACTGGCGCACAGGATGTCGCGACCGTAAAGGAGCAAGGAACAAGCTTCGTCCAGAGTAAAGGCTGGACAAAACAAGATTCAACCTGGGTTATCAGCCTGTTTGGTACTGCTGTTGGCGCAGGCATCCTGTTCCTGCCGATCAACGCAGGCATGGGTGGCTTCTGGCCACTGGTGGTGATGGCGCTGCTGGTTGGCCCGATGACCTACCTGGCTCACCGCGGTCTGGCCCGTTTCGTTCTCTCCTCCAAAAAGCCCAATGCGGATATCACCGAGGTGGTAGAAGAGCACTTTGGTGCCGGTGCAGGCAAGCTGATCACCCTGCTCTACTTCTTCGCGATCTACCCCATCGTGCTGATCTACGGCGTGGGCATCACCAACACCGTGGAAAGCTTCATGGTCAACCAACTGCAGATGAGTGCACCGCCGCGCTGGATCCTCTCCATCGTACTGATCATGGGCATGATGTCCGTGATGCTGGCCGGCGAGAAGTTGATGCTGAAAGTGACCGAAGTGCTGGTCTACCCGCTGATCGCCATCCTGGCCGGTATCTCCCTCTACCTGATCCCGGACTGGACCGGTGCGGCTCTGGAGCAAGTGCCTTCTGCCAAGGATTTCGCCGTCACTCTGTGGCTGACCATCCCGGTGCTGGTGTTCTCCTTCAACCACAGCCCGGCCATCTCCAGCTTCTCGCTGGCCCAGCGCCGCGACCACGGTGATCAGGCCGTCGAGAAAGCCGATGCCATCCTCAAGCGTACCGCCATGGTGCTGCTGGGCTTCGTGATGTTCTTCGTCTTCTCCTGCGTGATGAGCCTGACACCGGCTCAGCTGGCTGAAGCCAAAGCTCAGAACATCGCCGTGCTCTCCTATCTGGCTAACCAGCATGCGAGCCCCATCATCTCCTACTTCGGTCCGCTGGTTGCGTTCGTCGCCATCGTCTCCTCCTTCTTCGGCCACTATCTGGGTGCCCGTGAAGGTCTGAAAGGGATGATCGTGCAGAACATGCGCAAATCAGGCAAAGAGCCGAACGCCAAGAAAGTCGAGATGTTCATCATCGCCTTCTTCATCCTGACCCTGTGGGGCACTGCCATTGCCAACCCCTCCATCCTGGGTATGATCGAATCGCTGGGCGGCCCCATCATCGCGACCATCCTGTTCATCATGCCGATGTACGCCATCAAGCGCGTCCCGGCCATGGCGAAGTATCAGGGCCACATCAGCAACGTCTTCGTGACCGTGATGGGCCTGACTGCCATCTCCGCCATCCTCTATCAGCTGGTCGGTTAATCCTCTACCTTCCGCTGTTAGCAAAAAGCCAGCCGAACATTCGGCTGGTTTTTTTATTGCATTTGTCCCGCCCTGAATCGTCTTGCCACTCATCACGCAGTTATTGCAGCCACAGCACCTGAACTCACACAACAACCAGGGCCACTGCCCTTATTCGGCAACCGCATCATGATGTTTCAGGGCGTCGCACCGAACCTCGACCAACAAAAATGCCAGTCGGGTAAGCGACTGGCATCTCTTGATAAACACGCACTATCTCTGGCTGGTTAGAGTGGTTGCGCTTCCAACAGGAACGGCGTGATACCGGTGATTTCCGGAATACCGAGCACCAGGGTGTCTTTCTGGCCATTGCTACCCGGTTTCATGGTCAGATATGCGGTGACACTGGCGTTGCGATCGGCAAATTCACGCATCCTTTTTTCCCAGAGCCCCTCATAAATTTTTCCCTCTTTGATATCAGCAGGACCTGTCAAGGTATTGAAACTGCATGACCGATTGTTCCAACCAGTCAACGTCAGCTTGTTCAAACCTTGAGTGTTGGCCTCTGTCTCGCCGCTGACAGAACACCCCTCTTTAAACAGGATGGTCAGCTTGATCCCCGAGCCATTGTTGCTGCGCTCGGTTTTGAAATCCTGGAACAGGGCGCTCTCCCCAAGGTTGTACCATGATTCCGCGTTGATAGGCGCAGTGACCATCGGCTGCAATGCCACTTGGCCGCCCCAGTTCTGAATAGTGAGCGCTGAATCAATTTTGGCTTTGACGGGTCGATAATCGAGTACCCAGAGTGACTGGCTGCTTCCCGCCACATCTGGCACAGAGGCCACCTTGACTAACCCATCGACATTGGTATTGGACTTTTGCTCCGCCGAGTCGAATGTGCTGGGCTGGCTTTTGTTCACCAGCAACGACAACGTCAGTGGGTAACCCTCACCTTTATTCAGAGAAGAGAAGCCTTGAGGGAAGGTATAAGTACGGACTGTGGCACTTCTTTTCTCAGCAATGTTCATCGCCCAACCCGTGCCCTCTGTGGACGCCGGATAGACAAAACCGACCGCACGATAGCTGTCGTTGACCGGACGGTTGATTAACTGCCCCTGAGCGTCCATCAGGACGGGGAGATAGACGCCGGCCACCGGCAACGCCCTCGGTTGCGGTTCCGGTGGCGTGGTACCACCACCACTATCCCCGCCGCCACCACCGCAACCAGCCAAACCCAATGCACCAATAATTGCCCACGAAAGCGTAGTTTTTTTCATTATTTAATCTCGTTTTTTAGCCTGAACCCTATTATTCCGCAGCTATTTTAGCGGGGCTGCACCCGCACTGTCTGTCGGCTACTTGTAACCAAACATTTCATTAGAATGCATGTTTAGGTGTAAACGCCTCCCCTCAAACAATCTCGTCCAACCGATGCAAAAAGCCCCTCGGAAAGAGGGGCTGAATCGAAAATGCAAACTACTGGCTCACGACTCGCTGCTGGGGAGTGCGGCAGGTTCCAGCAGGGTTTCATCTTCGGCCATGCAGGCCGCTGCGGTGAAGAGCACGTCGGTGGAGCTGTTAAGTGCAGTCTCGGCAGAATCCTGCAGTACGCCGATGATAAAGCCGACGGCTACCACTTGCATGGCGATATCGTTGCCGATACCAAACAGGCTGCATGCCAGCGGGATCAGCAGCAGGGAGCCACCGGCTACACCGGACGCGCCACAGGCACTGATGGTCGCAACCACGGAGAGCAGCACCGCCGTTGCCAGATCCACTTCCATCCCCAGGGTATGCACCGCCGCCATGGAGAGCACAGTGATTGTTATGGCCGCACCCGCCATGTTGATGGTGGCGCCCAGCGGAATGGAGACCGCATAGGTATCCTCCGGCAGACGCAACTTTTCACACAGTGCCATGTTGACCGGGATATTGGCCGCAGAGCTGCGGGTAAAGAAGGCGGTTACACCACTCTCTTTCAGGCAAGTCAGCACCAGCGGATAGGGGTTGCGCTTGAGCTTCCAGAACACGATCAGCGGGTTGACCACGAAGGCGATAAAGAGCATGGAACCGATCAGCACCATCAGCAGCTGGGCATAACCAAACAGAGCGTCAAAGCCGGTTTCCGCCAGGGTGGAGGCGACCAGACCCAGGATCCCGAGCGGCGCGCAGCGGATCACCGCTTTCACGATGGCCGAGACGCCGTGGGACAAGTCGGTGATCAGCGCCTTGGTGCTCTCGTTGGCGTGGCGCATGGCGATGCCCAGACCAATGGCCCACGCCAGAATACCGATATAGTTGGCATCCATCAGCGCCTTCACCGGGTTGGTTACCACGTTGAACAGCAGGGTCTGCAACACCTCGGTGATGCCGCCCGGCGGAGTGATCTCGGCCGTATTGGCCACCAGATGCAGATCGGAGGGGAAGAGGAAGCTGGCAATCACCGCAACCACAGCCGCAGAGAAGGTACCAAACAGATAGAGCAGCAAAATCGGTCGCATGTTGGTCTTCTGACCCTGCTTGTGACCAATGATGGCTGCCATGACCAGTACGAATACCAGCAGCGGGGCCACCGCTTTCAGTGCACCCACAAACAGGCTGCCAAGCAGACCTGCCGTTTTGGCCCACTCGGGGGCAAACATCGCCAGCAAGATACCGAAAACCAGACCAACCAGGATCTGGCTGACCAGACTGGTGCTATTGACCAGCCGAAGGAGGGGGTGTTGTTGTGTCATCAAAAAAGTCCCTAGGCACCGTAGTGCTCGATTCATGAGTCCTGTCTGCAACCCTCCCGCCAGCATGATTCCGTTCTGACGGGTTGCCTGCGGCCAGCCTTCTGTCGGGCCGATCCGCCGGTCACCGGATTGCATGACGGAATATCCCATTCACCACCGCTTTTTTCCAGAGACCTACCAAAAAATATCCAGTATCCGGCACAAATAACCGCAACAAAAACACAACAACAGAGTAACCATCCATTTTTGTTCGTTTTATCAACACCCGGGCGGATGGCCAACTGTGGTATCATCCACCATTTGCTGCGGAGCCTTGCCATGATCCCCTCCCTTCTGACCCGACACTTCGGATTCTCCAGTCTCAGGCCTGGCCAGGAGGCGGTCATCAACCGGATCGTGGCTGGCCAGAGTGCTATCGCCATCTTCCCCACCGGCTCTGGCAAATCCCTCTGCTATCAGCTGCCCGCCCTTGCTCTGCCTCACCTGACGCTGGTGATCTCGCCCCTGATCGCATTGATGCACGATCAGCTCGCCTTCCTTAAAAGCAAGGGGATCAGTGCTGCCACTCTCGACTCGAGCCTGAGTCCGGAAGAGAGCCGACAGGTGATGCAACAGGCGCTGGATGGCCATCTCAAGATCCTGATGATCTCGGTGGAACGGCTCAAGAACGAACGCTTTCGCCGCTTCATCCAGCAGGTGCAGCTCTCGCTGCTGGTCGTCGATGAGGCGCACTGTATCTCGGAGTGGGGCCACAACTTTCGCCCCGACTACCTCAAGCTGCCGGACTACCGCCAAGAGTTGCAGATCCCGCAGGTGTTGCTGCTGACAGCCACCGCGACTCCAGCCGTTATTGGCGACATGCAAGCCAAGTTCGCCATTGAGCCACAAGGGGTGGTCATCACCGGCTTCTACCGGCCCAACCTCGACTTGTCCGTCATCCCGATGCTGCCGGAGGCGCGCAGCGAATGGCTCTGTCAGACGCTGGCGCAATCTCAAGGGGCGCCGACCATCGTCTATGTCACCCTGCAACATACGGCAGAGGAGTGCGCCGAGGTGCTGGCCAGACGTGGGATCAACGCCCGTGCCTACCATGCCGGGCTCGATGCGGCGCTACGCAGCCAGATCCAGCTCGACTTCATGAACGGCAAGGTGGATTGCATCGTCGCCACCATCGCGTTTGGCATGGGGATCGACAAGGCCGATATCCGCCAGGTAATCCACTATGACCTGCCCAAGTCCATCGAGAACTACAGCCAGGAGATTGGCCGCGCCGGGCGAGATGGCCAGCCATCACGCTGCATTGTGCTGGCCAACCAGAGCCAGCTGCCGGTGCTGGAGAACTTTGTCTATGGCGATACGCCCGATCTGAACACCATTGTTCAACTCCTCGGCCAGATCCACCAAAGCGGACCCGAGTGGGAGTTCACCCTGCTTCGCCTCTCGAACGATACCAATATCCGCCAGTTGCCACTTAAAACCCTGCTGGTCTATCTGGAGATGGCGGGCATCATCACGCCGGCCTACAGCTACTACGCCGACTATCGTTTCAAATTCGTGCTGGAGAAGCGTGACATTCTTGCCCGCTTCAACCCGGGACGACGTCAGTTTCTGGAGCAGCTGTTCGCCTGCGCGCCACTGGCACGCAGCTGGTGCACCATGGATTTCGATGCCCTCTGGCAGAGTTACCAGGGGGAGCGGCAACGAGCGGTCGCAGCCCTCGACTACCTGCAGCAACAAGGCTGGATCGAGCTTGAGAGCAAGCAGATGACCGAGGTCTACCGGATCAACCGTCATGACTGGGAACCCGCAGCACAGGCCAGCGCACTGCACGCTCTATTTCTGCAAAAAGAGCAGAGCGAGCTGGCCAGACTGCAAGCCATGCTCGACTTTTTCACCTCGGATGAGTGCCTGAGCCACCGCCTCGCACGCTATTTCGCAGATGAAGCGGCGTCGACCCAGTGTGGTCACTGCTCGGTTTGTCGTGGCCAGGTTGCTGTACTGCCTCCGCTGCCCCTGCAGACTATGCCAAATGATGCGGGGATCCACGCCTGGTGCGATCCACTCATCGCCAAGGCTGGCTCACAGGACGCACGCATGCTCACCCGCTTTCTGTGCGGCATAGCCACGCCGCTCACCAGCAAAATCAAGGCAAGATCGTTGGCCGGCTTCGGCCAGCTGGCACAACATCCATTTGCTGACGTGCTGCAGGCGGTCGAGCAAGCCTACGCCTGACCATTCGTACACCTCTTGAATCACGCAACGGCTCACACATGCTGAAAAAAGAAGACCCTCGCTATTGCGAGGGTCAAGCCAACGGAAACGTGCTTAAACAGAGCTTGGTGAGGTCACGATACACTCTCTTGCTAAAGCGTCTCGCTGCTCACACATGGCCAATCTAGGGCAGCAAGAATGTAGCGTCAATGTAAAAATTAGAGCTAAATATCTAATTCATTAAAATTACGTTGACGTAAACGTAATGACATTTTTATCCATATCTGCACAAGCCAACCCCCGCCTCATCTTTTACTGCTCACCTTTCAGGCAACACCGGCAGTTTCCACTTTCCAATAAACATTTATTTTTTATGTCTTTGACATTTACCTCACTATCGTGGCAAAAATAATTTAACAGTCAGTAACATAGGTGTGTTGTTGACTGACCCTCCCGCACAAGGATCGGGCAGGTTTCCTCCGCATTTAACCAATCGACCTTGATGGATTACTGGGGGCTGTTGACTAGGCTTAACATTGCAAACAACACAAAAGCAGTCATCCAACTTTTTCAGGGCAAGCGACTATAACGAGGGCAAAGTTATGGGCATCTTCGAGCACTACCAACAGCGATACGAAAAGGCAAGGGAAGAGGAGTACACCATCCAGGAGTTTCTGGATATGTGCAAGCAGGACAAAGCCTGCTACGCCTCTGCAGCCGAACGTCTGCTGACCGCCATCGGTGAACCTGAGATGGTAGACACCTCTGCCAACCCCAGACTGAGCCGGCTTTTCTCCAACCGCGTCGTGGCACGCTATCCGGCATTCAAAGATTTCTACGGTATGGAAGAGGCGATCGAACAGATTGTCTCCTACCTCAAACACTCCGCCCAGGGGCTGGAGGAGAAGAAACAGATCCTCTATCTGTTGGGCCCTGTTGGCGGCGGTAAATCCTCGCTGGCTGAAAAACTCAAATCCCTGATGCAGAAGGTGCCTATCTATCGCATCAAGGGGTCACCGGTCAACGATCACCCCTTCTGTCTGTTCGACATCGAAGAGGATGGCGAAATCCTGGAAAAAGAGTACGGCATTCCGCGCCGTTATCTGCGCCCCATCATGTCGCCCTGGGTTGCCAAGCGCCTGCACGAGTTTGGCGGCGACATCACCAAGTTCAAGGTGGAGAAGGTCAACCCCTCCATCCTCGATCAAATCGCCATCGCCAAGACTGAACCCGGTGATGACAACAACCAGGACATCTCCTCACTGGTCGGCAAGGTCGATATCCGCATGCTGGAGCACTTCGCCCAGGATGACGCCGATGCCTACTCCTACTCCGGTGCGCTGTGCAAGGCGAACCAGGGCGTGATGGAATTTGTGGAGATGTTCAAAGCGCCCATCAAGGTGCTGCACCCGCTGCTTACTGCAACTCAGGAGGGGAACTACAACGGTACCGAAGGGCTCTCAGCCCTCCCCTTTGACGGTATTTTGCTGGCTCACTCCAACGAATCCGAGTGGCAGCAGTTCCGCAACAACAAGAACAACGAGGCCTTCCTCGACCGGGTCTACATCGTCAAGGTGCCTTACTGCCTGCGCGTCTCCGAAGAGGTGAAGATCTACGAGAAGCTGCTGGTCAACAGCGAGCTCACCGAGGCCAAGTGCGCCCCGGGTACCCTCGAGTTGCTGGGCCAGTTCTCGGTGTTGTCACGGCTGAAAGAACCCGAAAACTCCAGCATCTACTCCAAGATGCGGGTCTATGATGGCGAAAGCCTCAAAGACACCGATCCGAAGGCGAAGAGCTATCAGGAGTATCGCGACTACGCCGGAGTGGACGAGGGGATGAATGGTCTCTCTACCCGCTTTGCGTTCAAGATCCTCTCCCGCGTCTTCAACTTCGACCACGCGGAAGTGGCCGCCAACCCGGTGCACCTCTTCTATGTGCTGGAGCAGCAGATCGAGCGCGAGCAGTTCCCGCAAGAGCTGCACGACCGCTACCTTGAGTTCATCAAGGGTTATCTGACCCCGCGCTATGTGGAGTTCATCGGCAAGGAGATTCAGACCGCTTATCTCGAGTCCTACTCCGAGTACGGCCAAAACATCTTCGATCGCTACGTCACCTACGCCGACTTCTGGATCCAGGATCAGGAGTACCGTGACCCCGAAACCGGCCAACTGTTTGACAGAGCGTCCCTCAACAGCGAGCTGGAGAAAATTGAAAAACCCGCAGGGATCAGCAACCCGAAAGATTTCCGTAACGAAATCGTCAACTTCGTGCTGCGTGCCCGGGCCAACAATGCAGGCCGTAACCCCAACTGGACCAGTTACGAGAAGCTGCGCACCGTGATCGAGAAAAAGATGTTCTCCAACACGGAAGAGCTGCTGCCGGTTATCTCCTTCAACAGCAAAACCTCGGCCGAGGAGCAGAAGAAGCACGATAACTTTGTCGAACGGATGATGGAGAAAGGCTACACCCGTAAACAGGTGCGACTGCTCTCCGAATGGTATCTCAGGGTACGCAAGTCATCCTGACCCTGACTGTTCAAGGGGGAGTTATGGCGCATTTTATCGACCGCAGGCTCAACGGCAAAAACAAAAGCGCTGTCAATCGGCAGCGCTTCATCCGCCGTTACAAGAAGCAGATAAAACAAGCGGTCTCTGATGCTGTCTCCAAGCGCAGCATTCAGGACGTAGACAAGGGCGAGAGCATCAGCATCCCGACCAAGGACATCGGCGAGCCCCATTTTCATCAGGGGCAAGGCGGTAAACGGGAGATGGTGCATCCCGGCAATGATCAATTCGTCTCCGGCGACAAGATTGACCGCCCCAAAGGAGGGGGCGGCGGACAGGGTTCTGGCGAGGGGCAGGCATCCAATCAGGGGGAAGGAGCCGATGATTTCGTGTTCCAAATCTCCAAGGATGAATATCTCGATCTGCTGTTTGAAGATCTGGAGCTGCCCAGACTGCAGAAAACCCAGCTCAATCAGCTGATGGAAGTCAAAACCTATCGGGCGGGCTACACCTCCAACGGGGTGCCCGCCAACATCAACGTGGTGCGCTCGCTACAAAACTCGCTGGCGCGTCGCATGGCGTTGCAAGCTGGCAAAAAGCGCCAGTTGCATGAGCTGGAAGAGCGACTGGCACAGCTGGCCGCCGATCCCAACGAACACTTTGCCGAAATTACCCAGCTCGAGAAGGAGATCCGCGAGCTGAAACGACGGATCGATGCGGTGCCATTTATCGACACCTTCGATCTCAAGTTCAACAACTTCGTCAAACGGCCCGTCCCTTCCAGTCAGGCGGTGATGTTCTGTCTGATGGACGTCTCGGGCTCCATGGATCAGGCCACCAAGGAGATGGCCAAGCGTTTCTATATCCTGCTCTATCTGTTCCTGAGCCGGACCTACAAGAACGTAGAGGTGGTCTACATCCGCCACCACACCCAGGCCAAGGAGGTGGACGAGCACGAGTTCTTCTACTCCCAGGAGACTGGCGGCACCATCGTCTCCAGTGCGCTCAAGATGATGAACGACATCATCAACGAGCGTTACCCCGCCAACCAGTGGAATATCTATGCGGCGCAGGCGTCGGATGGTGACAACTGGGCAGATGATTCACCTCAATGCCGGGAAATTCTGGCGCGGGACATCATGCCAAGGGTCCGCTACTACTCCTACATCGAAATCACCACCCGTGCCCACCAGACCCTGTGGCACGAGTATGAATCAGTGGCCAGCCAGTTCCCCCACTTTGCGATGGAGCATATTCGCAAGGTCGAGGATATCTATCCGGTATTCCGGGAGCTGTTCAAGAAACAAGCGGCGTGAGGAGGTCACATGATCGAAACTGAAAAACGTGTAGCGCCACTGGATGATGGGCCTGACTGGAACTTCGATCTGCTGGAGACCTATCACCAGGAGATCGCTCGGGTCGCCCGCTTCTACAAGCTGGACACCTACCCCAACCAGATCGAGGTGATCACCGCCGAGCAGATGATGGATGCCTACTCCAGCGTCGGCATGCCCATCGGCTATCAGCACTGGTCGTTCGGCAAGCGCTTTATCCATACCGAGCGCAACTACAAGCGCGGCCAAATGGGACTGGCCTACGAGATCGTCATCAACTCGGATCCCTGCATCGCCTACCTGATGGAGGAGAACACCATGCCGATGCAGGCACTGGTGATGGCCCACGCCTGCTACGGCCACAACTCCTTCTTCAAGAACAACTATCTGTTCAAGGCGTGGACCGATGCCTCCTCCATCATCGACTACCTGCTGTTCGCCAAGAACTACATCACCCAGTGTGAAGAGAAGCATGGTATCGAAGCGGTGGAGCAGTTGCTCGACTCCTGCCATGCCCTGATGAACTTCGGGGTGGATCGCTACAAGCGTCCCCAGAAGATCTCGATGGCAGAGGAGAAACGGCGTCAGAAGGCGCGGGAAGATTATCTGCAGACTCAGGTCAACGAGCTGTGGCGTACCCTGCCCAAGCAGCATAAAGCTGCTGGGGTGGAGGACAGACGCTACCCTGCCGAACCTCAGGAGAACATTCTCTATTTCATCGAGAAAAATGCCCCCCTGCTGGAGCCCTGGCAGCGCGAGATAGTGCGTATCGTGCGCAAGATCAGCCAGTACTTCTATCCGCAAAAGCAGACCCAGGTGATGAACGAGGGGTGGGCCACCTTCTGGCACTACACCATCCTCAATCACCTCTATGACGAGGGTAAGCTGAGCGATCGCTTCATGATGGAGGTGCTGCACAGCCACACCAATGTGGTCTATCAACCGGCTTACAACAGTCGCTACTACTCGGGGATCAACCCCTATGCGCTGGGGTTTGCCATGTTTACCGACCTGCGCCGCATCTGCGAGAACCCGACTGAGGAGGACAGATACTGGTTCCCCGATTACGCTGGCAGCAACTGGGTGGATACACTGCATTTTGCCATGCAGAACTTCAAGGATGAGAGCTTTATCAGCCAGTTCCTGAGTCCCAAGGTGATGCGCGATATGAAGCTGTTCGCTATTGATGACGATGATCTGAAGAACTATCTGAAGGTCTCCGCCATTCACAATGACGAAGGCTATCGTCAAGTGCGCAACACCCTGTCAGCCCAGTACAATCTGAGCAATCTAGAGCCCAACATACAGGTCTACAACGTAGCCGTGAAGGGGGATCGCTCCCTTACCCTGCGCTATGTTCCCCACAACCGCATCCCCCTTGGCGACTCACGCCATGAGGTGCTCAAACACCTGCATCAGCTGTGGGGATTCGACGTGGTGCTGGAACAGGATAACGGTGATCTGCCTGCAGATATCATCGGCCGCTGCCCGGAGCGTAAGCCGGGTATCTGAACCATGCAACCTCGCAAATGGCCCACTTCGGTAGGCCATTTTTTCGGCCTTCGCCTCTGCCTGCATCATCGCAGCACCACCTGAAAACTCGAACAAACCAAAACATAGAAAGAGGCCCGCATGGTGTGCGGGCCTCTCTGGCTTGCGAACAATCTGCAGCGGTTATCAGTAGAAGGTTTGCTGCTCCGCGGCCATCGCCTTGAGACGGGCGCAAGGGGCGAACCGATCACCATGGCGCTTCTGGTAATACTCCAAACGGCCAACCAGATGATCGATACCGAGCTTGTCCATATAGCGGAACGGGCCACCGAGGAAGGGCGGAAAACCGATACCGAAGATGGCACCGATATCGCCGTCACGGGCCGATGCCACCACACCACTGTCAAGGGTCATGGCCGCTTCATTGAGCATCAGCAGCACACAACGCTCGGCAATCTCCTGTTTGGCAAGTTTGGCCACCGGCTTGATCCCCAGCACATCGTAGACGCTCTCATCCACCTTCTTCTTACCTTTGGCTGCCTTGCCATAGAGGTAGAAGCCCTTGCCGTTCTTGCGCCCCTTGCGATCGTTTTGCAGCAGCTTGTCGAACGCCTTGGGTGCCTGGAACTGCTCGCCACCCAGCTCTTTTTCGAGGATGGGGGAGATCTTGGCCCCCACATCGATGCCCACTTCGTCGAGCAATGTGATGGGACCAACCGGGAAACCGAAGTCGAGCAACGCGCTATCCAGCACCTCTACTGGCTCCCCTTCCAGCACCAGACGTGCTGCTTCGTTCATGTAGGGAGCGAGGATACGGTTGACGTAGAAACCGGCTTCGTCCTTCACCACGATAGGCGTTTTGCCCTGTGCGCGGGCAAAGGCCAGAGTGGTGGCGACCGTCTCGGCACTGGTGCCGGCGTGGGGGATGATCTCCGCCAGCGGCATCTTGTCGACCGGACTGAAGTAGTGCAACCCGATAACCCGCTCGGGGTGGCTCGCCACTGAAGCTATCTGGTTGATGGGCAGTGACGAGGTATTGGAGGCAAACACTGTGTGTTCACCACACTCACGCTCCACATCCTTCACCATCTGGTGTTTGAGATTGAGATCTTCAAACACCGCCTCCACCACCATGTCGACCCGGTGGAAACCGGAGTAGTCCAGAGTACCGGTCAGCAAGCTCATCTGCTTCTCAAGCTCACTGCGCAAGATATGACGGCGCTTGAGTTTCTTGGCCAGGATGTCGTAGCTGTAGCGCATGGCATTGCCGATCCCGGCGCTTGCCACATCCTTGATCCGCACCGGTACGCCCGCCTTGGTGGCAGTGACGAATGCGATGCCGCCCCCCATCAGACCACCACCCAGCACGGCCGCGTGGCCCACCTTGCGCGGCTCGGCTCCCTGATAGGTGACCTCTTTCTTCATTTCCGTGGTGGCAAAGAAGATAGAACGCAGGGCAGCAGACTCGGCTGTCATCACCAGCTCGCCGAAGTGGCGGGACTCGGCGGCGAGGCCAGCCTGCATCCCCTCCTCCACACCGATGCGCACCACGTCCAGGATCCGCTCCGGCGCAGGGTAGTTACCACGCGTCTTGCTCATCACCCCTTTACGTGCCTGATCGAACAGCACCTTGCGGCCAAGCTTGTTGGTCTCCAACAGCTTGCCCTGCAGATCCCGCTTCAACTCGTGGCGGGGCTTGCCCTTCTTGGCCAGCTTTATTGCAGCATCCAGCAGAATGGATGGCGGCACCATATCGTCCACCAGCCCCAACTTTTTGGCCTGCTTGGCGCGCACCTGCTTGCCGGTCAGCATCAGATCAAGCGCCTTGGCCACCCCGATAAGGCGCGGCAGGCGCTGGGTACCACCGGATCCTGGCAGCAGACCAAGTTGCACCTCGGGCAGACCAAGCACGGTTTTACCGTGATCGGTCACCACTCTGCCATGACAGGCCAGCGCCAGCTCCAGCCCGCCGCCGAGGCAAGGGCCGTGAATAGCGGCGATCACCGGGATAGTCATTGACTCGATCTCGGCAAAGATAACCTGCCCTTCTCGCGACAGGGTCTCGGCATCCTTGGCACTGGTGCAGGCGGCCAGCATGGTGATGTCGGCTCCGGCGATGAAAGAGTCCTTCTTGCCGGAGGTGATCACCAGACCGATCAAATCCTTGTTGCGTTTCACCTCGGCCAGCACGCTGCGGATCTCCTCCACAAAGGCGGCTTTCAGGGTATTCATGCTCTCGCCCGGCACATCCATGGTGAGAATACCAATGCCATCATGGCGAACATCCAGGGAAAAAGTCTTAGCGCTCATTATTCAACCTCCAACACCATAGCCACGCCCAATCCACCCGCCGCACAGGCGGTGTTGAGTCCCAATCCCCCACCACGACGACGCAGCTCGTGCAGGGTCTGGGTGATCATCCGTGCACCGGTCGCGGCAAAGGGGTGGCCATAGGCCAGCGAACCACCGAGGACGTTGAACTTCTCCATGTCCACCTCGCCGATGGCCTGATCGCGGCCCAGCTTGTCACGGGCAAACTCGTGGCTTGCAAACATCTTGAGGTTGGCCAGGGTCTGGGCGGCAAAGGCTTCGTGCATGTCGATCAAGGTGAGATCGCTGAGCGTGATACCGGCTCTGTCCAGCGCCAGCGGCGTGGCATAGGAGGGGCCCATCAGCATGTCCTGCCACACATCGATGGCCGAAAAAGCGAAGCTGCGGATATAGCCAAGCGGCTCGAGACCCAGCTCTTTGGCTCGCCCTTCCCGCATCAGCAGCACGGCAGCGGCGCCGTCGGTAAGCGGGGTGGCATTGGCGGCAGTTACTGTGCCATGAATCCGATCAAAGACCGGCTTGAGCTTGGCATAGCTCGCCAGATCGGAACTTTCACGGATATTGTTGTCCCGCTCGAGCGGCGACTTGTAGGGCGGTACATGGGCGGTAAACACCTCGCCACTAAGCTTGCCATCAGCCCATGCTTGCGCCGCCAGAGTATGGGAGCGGTGCGCCAGCGCATCTTGTGCCTCGCGGCTGATCTGGTGGCTCTTGGCCATCTGCTCGGCGGTCTGCCCCATGGAGAGGCCGGTGGAATATTCCGCCACAGCGGGCGGCACCGGCAGCAGATCCTTGACCCGCAACTGGCGCAAAATATTGAAGCGCTGCTGCAGATTGCGCGCCTTGTTGAGATCCACCAGGGCGCGAGCCAGCTTCTTGCTCACCCCGATGGGCAGCACGGATGAGGAGTCAGCACCACCGGCGATGGCGATATCTACCGTACCGGCCATGATGGATTCGGTGACGTTGGCCACCGCCTGAAAACTGGTGGCGCAGGCACGAGAGACGCTATAGGCATCGGTGTTGACGCTCATTCCGGTGCCGAGCACGATTTCACGGGCAATGTTGGGGGCTTCCGGCATCTGAACCACCTGGCCAAACACCAGCTGGTCGATAAGCTTGGGGTCGAGTTCGGTGCGGGCGAGCATCTCGCTCACCACCAGCTTGCCGAGATCCACCGCAGGGACGCCATGATAGGCGGTCGCCTGCTTGGCGAATGGGGTACGCAGCCCCGCCACGACGGCAATCCGTTCGCCCTGGCGAGTCGTCAGTTTCAATGGCTGTTTCATCCTGGCTCCTTGGGTTTATAAGGGAGAGGTCTGACCTCATTGCGCCACATCTTAACAATCCAATCACAAGTTTCATACAGCTGATTGAAACTAAATTCAGCAAGGCTGGCGCCCTTCACTCGCCCTTGTGGCTCAACTGGAGTATAAAAAGATCAACTTCCATAAAAACAACGGGTTTATCGCATGGCAGCGGCGGAGTTCAAACAACTGAGGGACTATCTTGCCAGTCAAATTCTGGGACAGGATGAGCTCATCGAAGGGCTGTTGATCGCCCTGTTATGTGAAGGACATGTATTAATCGAAGGCGCTCCCGGCCTTGCCAAAACCCGTGCCGTCAAGGCGCTTGCTGGCGCCGTCGAGGGGCGTTTTTCCCGCATCCAGTTCACCCCTGATCTGCTGCCGGCAGATCTGACCGGCAGCGAGGTGTTTCACCCGCAGGATGCCAGTTTTGTATTCCAGCCCGGCCCCCTGTTCAATCATCTGATACTGGCGGACGAGATCAACCGGGCGCCGGCCAAGGTGCAATCTGCGCTGCTGGAGGCGATGGCAGAACACCAGATCACCGTAGGCAAAAAGAGCTGGCGCCTGCCGCCGCTCTTTATGGTGGCCGCCACCCAGAACCCCATCGAGCAAGAGGGAACCTATCCCTTGCCGGAAGCACAGCTCGACCGTTTCTTGCTCAAGCTGATAGTCGATTATCCGAGCCCGGCCATGGAGCTCGCCATCTTGCAGCTCAATGCCGGCGGCGAACAGCTTGGCGCAGCGCCAGTGACCCTGAGCCAGAGCGCCTTGCAAGGTGCTCGCAGCGAAGTGCTGGCGGTCAGCATGCAGAGCAGGCTTGAACACTATCTGGTTGAGCTGGTCTGCGCTACCCGCCCCGGTAGCGGCCTCTGCCCTGCCCTTGAACCGCTGCTCGCGGTGGGGGCAAGCCCGAGAGCCACGCTGGCACTGGCCCGTACAGCCCGCGCCCGCGCCTGGCTGGCGGGACGGGATTTCGTGCTGCCGGAAGATATCCAGCTGCAAGCCTATCCGGTGCTGCGTCACCGCCTTATCCCAAGCTATCAGGCCCTGGCGGACAATCTGGATAACGACACCCTGATCGCCCAGCTGCTGGATCAGGTGCCATGTCCCTAGCGCCGGACCTCCATCCCGATATCGCCCTGTCGCTGCCACAGCTGCTCAAGATCCGCTACTGGGCCAAGGCCAAGGCGCCCCCCCGCGCGGGCAGAAGCAGCACCGAGCGTGGCAAACCCGGGCGCACTCCCGGGCTCACCTTTCGCGAGCTGCGCGCCTATCAGGCGGGTGATGAGGTTCGTCATATCGACTGGCGGGTGACGGCGCGTCTTGGGCGCCCTTATACCCGTCTATATCGTGAAGAGCAGGATCAGGCGCACTGGCTGCTGCTCGATCTCTCCCCCGCCATGTATTTCGGCTCCACCATGCAGCTCAAGGCTCGCCTTGGCTGCGAGCTGGCGGCCGCCCTTATCTGGCGACATGAGAAACAGCACAACACCCTGATTTGCCATGGGATTGCCCCCCATCGCCAGAGCCAGCGGGGCAACGTGCTGCCGCTGCTCGAATCCCTTTGCCATCACTACCGGCAGGGACTGGCCCGCCAGCCGCTTTCCCAGACGCTGGCCGATACCCTCGGGCAAACGGCACTCCCCCACGGCGCCAGATTGACCATCATTACCGATCACCGCCCCTGTGAATCGGCGCTCTGCAAACGGCTGCAACAACTTTCGCTGCGTCACGATATTCACTACTGGCAGATCCGTGATCCGCTGGAAGCCACGCTGCCGCCAAGCGGTTTGCTGCCGGTAGCCATCAACCGAGCTTCAGCCCCCTATCAGGGTTGGCTCGATGGCCAGCACAACGGCTTTTCCCATCGCTACCAGCAGGCGGCCGAGCAGCAACTGCAACTTGGCAGGCAACAGCTGCTGCCGCTGGTACAGCGGCTCTATCTGCTCGATAACGGTCGGACACTGCAACAACAGTGGCAGGAGGGGTTATGTCATCAGGGATAGCGCCACTCCTGACCAGCAGTCCGGCATCGGAGGCCATTACCGCCCCCCTGAACGCCCTGCTGAAGGACAGGATCCGGGACATTCATCCAGGCCCCGAGATTGGCGAGCAACTCCTCGATCCCCGTTTACAAGCTCTGCTATGGCTCCTGATCCTCGTTTTGCTACTGGTGCTGATCATCAGATTGGCAATGCGAGTACAGCAATACAGGCGCTGGTGCAGGCAGTTGGAAGGCGATCCACAGCTGCTGGTCAATCGCATCCAGGATCACCTGCGCCAGGAGGCGTTGCATCGCTGGCCCGAGTCTCGCCTGTTGCAGGGAGAGGAGTGGCTCGCGTTTCTGGATCGTCAGGGCAGTACCCGCTTCAGCCAGTTTGCCCACCACTGGAGCAGCTGGCTCTACGGCAATCAGACACCCGACCACGAACAGAGCGAGCAGCTTAAACAGAACTATTACCGCTGGGGACGTACCTATTTTCTGTACAAGCCACGGCAGGCCAGCAAGGCCCGTGCAAGGGGAAACCGATGACCCTTGCTTGGCCCTGGTTTGCGCTCGCGCTGGTACTACCATTGCTGGTGCGCTTCGGCCTGCCGCCCCTGCGCCACGGTTATCTTGCCCACCCCGGCTTTCCCCTGCTGCGCGCCCATGCAGGCATGTCTTTGTGGCGAGCCGGGCTTATCTGGTGCGCCCTGATTGCGGCGCTCTGCCGTCCCCAGTGGTGGGAAGAGCCGGTGGTGCGCTATCAGGGGAGCCGTGATCTGCTGCTGGCGGTCGATCTCTCGGACAGCATGCGCACCCCGGATATGCTCGATAGCGGCGAGCAGCTGGCGCGCCTGACGGCGGTTCGCCAGCAAATCAAGAGATTGATCGCCCAGCGCGCCGGCGATCGGATCGCTCTGGTCGTCTTTGCCGATCACGCCTACCTGCTCTCTCCCCTGACTCAGGAGATCCCGGCACTGCTGACATTGAGTGATGAACTCGACTTTGATCTGGTTGGCCGTACCACCGCCCTCGGTGAAGCGATCCTGCTGGCACGCCAGCATGCCGAGCGGGGTCGTCCGACGGCGCTGCTGCTGGTAACCGATGGGCGCAATACCGCAGGCAGTGCCGATCCGGAGCAAGAGGCCAAACTCGCCGCAGCGCAGGGGATACGTATCTACACCCTGGGGGTCGGAGCCGACCCCGATACCTTTGTGCAGCCTTTCAATGACGCTGGCGCAGATCAGAGCGATCCCAGCAGCGAGCTTGATGAGCCCCTGCTCAAGCAGCTGGCCCAAATTGGGAATGGGCGCTATTTTCGCGCCCGCAGCCAGAACGATCTGGAGGCAATCAACGAGGCAATCAACCAGCTGGAACCCACCGCCCATCCCGTCGCCCACTATCAACCGGTGACAGAGCTTTACCCCTGGCCGCTGGCGCTGGCCTGTGCGCTGTTACTGCTGCCCGCAGGCCATGGCGGGGTAGATAACCGATTTACCCGCGCCCTGCTGCTGAGAATGAGACGATGGATCTGATCCTGCTCAGGCCACTTTGGCTACTGGCGCTCATCCCGTGGCTCTGGCAGGGATGGCGGCGGCGTCGCCAGCCCCCCATGCTGGCTCCGGCCATGCGCGCCTACCTGTTGCCAGAAGCTAATCCGGCTAGTCCCTGGCTCTGGCTGGCGACGCTGCCGGTCATTCTGGCACTCAGCGGCCCCGCCCTGCGCAGTGAGTGGCAAGCGCAACCGGCCGCGCCGCTCGATATCTGGATCCTGGATCTCTCCCGCTCGATGCAGGCCACCGACCTAAAACCGGATCGTGCTACCTGGGTCAGGCTGCAACTTCAGCAACTGCTTGGCACTGCCAACAACGCCCGGATTGCGCTCGTTCTCTACGCTGGCGACGCCTATCTCGCCATGCCCCCCACCCGGGATCATCAAGCCATCGCCCTGCTGCTGCCCGATCTGCGCCCCGACATCATGCCGTTGCAAGGCAGTAACCCCGCGCGGGCCATCGCCCTTGCCATGAAACAGATTGCCCCCGGTGAGCAGGCACGTCTGCTGCTCATCACCGACGGCCTGAGTAACAAACAGATGGATGAGATTGCCGCGCAGTGGCCCTGTCAGGAGAGCCTTTTCTGTCACAACAGCAATAGCCCACGACTCGATATTCTCCTTGCCAGCAGTGCAGAACCTGCGGCCATGCCACCCATTCCGGCCAATGAACTGGGTTTTGCCACACGCCCCCCAACCCAACTGGCCGCACCACAGAGCGAAGTCATGGCTACCCTGGCGCGCAAGCTGGGTGGCGAACTGCAGTGGCTGGGTAGCGAGCCTCCCCGTTTTGCTCCGCTGCCGACCACTACGGTGGCGCTCGCCCCGGCGCCGAGCGATCTCGGCCCCTGGCTGTTGTTGCCGCTACTGACCCTGGCGCTGCTTGCCCGGGTGGGAACCCAACTGCTCATTGCAATAACCATCGGCTGGTCACTACTGGCGCCTGCCCCGACGCAAGCCTCCCCCCTCCCACCATCACCAGACGAGCAGGCCATGCAAGCCTATCTGAAGGGAGAGTACCGGCTGGCAGCCAGCACATTCAGCAACCCGGTATGGCGCGGCAACGCCTGGTATCGTGCTGGCGATTATCGGCAAGCCGTCGCGGCCTACGAGCAGGAGACAAGCGCGACCGCCCACTACAACCGGGGCAATGCGTTGGTTCAATTGGGGGAACTGGCCGCAGCCAAAGAGGCCTATCTGGCAGCACTGGCCCTTGAACCACGCCATGAGGATGCCCTCTATAACCTCTCGCTACTGCAAGGCGGTGAGTCGGCAGCCCCTGCAGAGGCAACGCCCAGCAGCGCATCCAGCAAGCCAGAACAGACACCGATCGATGCGGTACCCCTGCCCCCTGCGCCGCCAGTGCTGTTGCTGGAACAGCGGCTGCGCAAAGAGGCGCTGCGCCGTGAGCTCATCAAGGTAGAAGAGCCATGGTGAAGCAGCACATGCTCTGCTGGCTACTGCTTGTGGTGTTGAGCCTCCCTGGCTGGGCACAGCCAAGGGCCGAATTGCTGCCTGGTGCCACCCCGGCTGACTGGTTGCTGGTGATCGAGGCGGATGGCGTGCGTCAGGGCAACGAACTAGAGATCACACCGCTGCTGCGCCAGTTCGCCGTGGGCAGAGTCACCATGAGCCGGGTATCCACCCCGGTGCAGCAGTTGACCCGCTGGCAGATCCCGTTGCACCTGACCAGCCAGCCAGATGATCCTGCCGGCATGGTGATAACCCCGCTCAAGCTTGGCAACGAGTGGACACCCGAACTGACTCTCAAAGCCCCAGCACCACAACCAACTCTGCCTGCACCACCCCCCCCAGCCGCACTGGAGATGGAGGCCCAGCTTGATCATCAGGGCCCCCTCTATCCCGGTCAGCCGGTGATCTATCGGCTCACGCTCTGGCTCCCCACCACCATGCAGCAGCCCGGGCTCAGTGAACTCAACTCGCCCCATTTCATCATTCGTCGCCTTGGCAGCGATGAGTGGCTTCCCCCAGTGCAGAGCGGGCTACCCGGCAGATTGACCCGCAGCTGGCTAATCCAGGCCAAGGCACCGGGCCTCTGGCTTATCGACTCCCCGCGGCTACAGGGACAATTGCCCCAAAACGGGGGCCAGCTGCAGCGCCTTGCCGCCCGAGCAGCCCCCCTTCAGGTACGCGTAGACCAAGCACCCGCGACGCCGGTAGCCAGTCGCTTGCTGCTGGCCCAGCGGATAGAGCCCACAGCAGAGGGGCACGCGGGGGAGCCGCTGATCCGGGTCATTACCATCACGCTCGAAAATGGCGACAGCAGTCAGGTGCAGCTTGCCCCTCTTATGGCGCAGCAGCTCCCCGCCGGGCTGCAAGCGCACCCCGATGGCGAGCAGCAGCAGGAGCGTTATCGGGAGGGCAAACTGCTGTTTGAGCGGGAGTGGCGCCAAACCCTGCTGGCCGGCGAGGCAGGAGAGTATCAGCTACCGGCAATCACCCTACCCTGGTTCAATACCGCGACCGGTCGTATGGAACAGGCGAAGCTGCCTGCCACTCGCCTCGTTTTCCAGCCGGCCAGCCGGCAAGGTACGGGCGAGTCACTGCCACTGGCCAACGAGAGCCTCTGGTGGGCATTGCTGGCACTGCTGTTGCGAGGCCTAAGGCGCAACAGTCCGCGCTGGCTCGCCTTCTATCGTCTGCAACGAGCACTTGCCAGCCAGCAGAGCGAGCAAAGCCGCCTGGCCCTGCGCCATTGGGTCTCGCTTTCCGCCCCATCCGTTTGGGCCAAACCGGCCAATACAGGGCAGTTGCAAAGATGGCAAGCCGAGCTGGATCGCGCCTGCTTTGCCCCCCTGGCGCCGATCGTGCCATGGCGCACAATCTCCCGTGAGCTCTGCCACGTTGAAACAACGGGCATCGCTCAGCTCCTTGCCCTGATGGCCCACCGGTTCCCCTTGCGGGGTTAACCCAGCCTCCACAACAGGAGACACTCCTATTGCTCTTTTTTAGAAAAAAGCGGGGTCAGCCTCATAAAAGTGGAAATGATCCGGCCACTTTGCCGGTCTATGACCCTATGGCTGACAAACAAACCAAATTCGAAGCGCTGGTTCATGCGCTGCACAAGGATATCTATCGCTACGCCTACTGGCTGGTGAGAGACCCTCATGTCGCGGAAGATCTGGTGCAGGAAACCTTCCTGCGAGCCTGGAAGGGTATCGACGCCCTGCAGGACGATCAGGCAGCCAAAGGCTGGTTGATCACTATCTTGCGCCGGGAGAATGCCCGCCGTTTCGAGCGCAAACAGTTTGATCTGGTGGATCTGGACGACCATCCCCAACCTCAGCACGATGTATTGCACAGCGAAGAGGAGATGGAGAACGAGTGGTTGCATCGTCACATTGCCCGCCTGCCCGAAGAGTATCGGGAGCCCCTGATGCTGCAGGTGCTGGGTGGATTTAGCGGTGAGGACATTGCCGAACTGCTCGGGCTCAACAAAAACACGGTCATGACAAGACTGTTTCGCGCCCGCAACCAACTGAAAGAGGCGATGGCGCAGAAGAAATTATCAAGAGGAGATGGACATGGATGAACTGGAGTTTCGCCGTCGCGCCATGATCCAGCCCGGCGATCAGCAACCCGATTTCCTCGAGGCTGCCCGTGCCAATCCAGCCAATCTGCGCTATCTCGATGAGATGAAAGCGCTCGAACAAGACATTGCGCGCACCATGAGTATCGAGCCGCCGTCAGGGCTGGCAGAGCGGATCCTGCTCAAACAAGCCCTGCAACAGAGTGAAGAGAAACAGGAGAAAATACGGCATGTTGCCAGCAGCACTGCGCCGAAATCCCATTGGCGAGCCGTGGCCATGGCTGCATCCGTCGCTTTTCTACTTGGAGTGAGTACCCGCTGGATAAGCTGGCCTGCCAGCTCCGATCAAACACTCTCCCTCGCTCAGGTAGCGATGGCCCATGTCTATGGTGAGGAGCCGTTTATCGAAGGTATCGATGAGCGGGTCAATTTGCAGAGCATCAACGCCAAGATGGAGAAATATGGCGCGACCCTGAGCGGTATGGATGGTCTCAAGGTGACCTATGTCAACCACTGCGCCTTCTATCAGGGGCCGGCACTGCACATGGTGATCCAGGGCAAGATGGGACCCGTTACCCTCTTTCTGGTTCCCAAGCATGTTCCTCTCTCTCTGCAGCCCAGTTTTGCAGATGGCACCCTCAAAGGGGAAATAGTCCAGTTTCAAGGAGGAAATATGGTACTGATTGGCCAGATGAAGGAGCCGCTTGCCCCCGTCGCTACGGCCCTGCAATCACGACTTCACTGGAACATTTAACGAACAGAATCTATCGATAAAAACAGGCAGCGACACCAGCCAGCTGCCTGTTTCCCCTCTCTTTCCCGACCCATTACCTGCTTTTTGTCGCAAAATTGCGAAAAACAGCAAAATTATTTTTGTGAGCCGGATCAACCGTTTCGCCTAAAAAACGCCCTGTTTTACCCCGTAACTGATGAATTAAACACCCGGTTAAAACAAATGATTAACAGATCGATCACTTTTATGTATTCTGCTGTCACTGGTCTGATTTCTTACCTCCTACCAGATACATAGAATCACGCCAGAATTGATTCGGAAGAAGCTGAAATAAAAACGGATTTTGTCGAGGTTTGCATTGAACATGCCGCCAATATCGACAAAAAAATCTGCCTACAAGAGAGACCACCATGACGACAACTATGTTTAAGAAGAGCCTGATTGCCGCCACCATTGCGCTGGCCACCGGTCAAGTCCATGCAGCGGCATTCCAGTTGAACGAGCACTCAGCCTCCGGTCTGGGTCGTGCCTATGCTGGTGAAGCAGCCATTGCCGACAACGCCTCCGTTCTGGCCCGCAACCCGGCAGCCATGACCACCTTCGACAAAATGACCTTCTCCGTCTCCGGCACCTATATCAAGCCGGACGTGGATGTTAATGGAAGTGTATCAACCCCTTTGGGTAAGGTTTCCTCTAGTGAATCTGGTATCGCACCTTCCGCATTTGTGCCTGCCACCTACTTTATCCAACCGATCAACGACAAGCTGGCTTGGGGTATCGGTCTCTTCTCCAACTACGGTCTCTCCACCGAATATCCGAAGAACTTCCCGGCTGGTGCAGCTGCTGGTGACACCGAGCTGGTGACCTTCAATATCAACCCGAACATTGCCTACCGCATCAATGAGCACTTCAGTGTTGGCGCCGGTATCAATGCTGTATATGGCGAAGCTGAGCTGAACCGCTATGCCGGCATGCTTGCTCCAGTTTTGCAAGCGAAAACTGGCATTCCTCACAGTACTGATACTGCGCTCTCACACATGAAAGGTGACACTTGGGGTTTTGGCTGGAACGTCGGTACTCTCTATGAAGTCAACGAGAACAACCGCTTTGCTCTGACCTACCGTTCTCAGGTAAATATGAGCTTCGATGGTGACTATAAAGGTTTGAGCTCTAAATATAATACTGTCGATGGCAACCTAAAACTGGATCTGCCTGCTCAAGCCGAGTTCGCCGGTTACCATCGACTGAATCAGCAATTTGCTGTTCACTATTCAGTTAACTGGACTGACTGGAGCGCCTTCCAAGAGCTGAAAGCGACTTCAAGTTCCGGTGCGACCCTGCTGCAGAAAGACGAGAAATTTAAAGATTCCACCCGTTACTCTATCGGCGGTACCTGGTATATCAACCCGGCTTGGGAAGCACGTCTGGGCTTTGCCTACGACAACACTCCCATCGAAGCTGAGTACCGTAGTCTGAGTATCCCCGACTCTGACCGTATCTGGTACAGCGCAGGTGCAACTTACCATATCAATACCGATATGAGCGTTGACTTCGGTATGGCTTACCTGGATGGTAAAGAAGTTGATGTCAACGAAGGTCTGACCAGCCACTCGGACCCTATTCGCTGGCAAGGTACTTCCCACGGCAACGCCTTCCTGGCATCTGCCCAGTTCAACATGAAGTTCTGATTGCTGAACAATTAAAAAGAGCGCCGCAAGGCGCTCTTTTTTTATGCAAGATCCCGCTTTCAGCGCACACATGTAGCACACACCTGTTCATTTTTCTTTTTTAATCAATCTATTAGAGCTAGTTTCATCAGCATTTAATCCCGTTTTTCCCTGATGTACTCCATCACCGTTGCCTTGCTGGTCGTACCATATAAAATCCCGCCTTCAATGATATGGCCGACTGAACATTCGGTATTCACGCAAGGATAATTCATGCATTCCACTCTCAAACTATCCGCCCTTTCCCTGCTGGTGATTGCAAGTCATGCCCATGCAGCCGGTTTCCAGCTTGCTGAACAATCAGCAACCGGGCTTGGCAGAGCCTTTGCCGGAGAAGCAGCTATCGTGGACAATGCCAGCGTTCTATCTCGCAACGTGGCAGCCATGACTCGCTTCAACAAGATGGCATTTTCGGGCGGTGCAATTTACGTCAACCCTGATGTCAATATAGAAGGCAAAACGACGGGGTTGCTGACCCATGCCGATGCGACTGCACGAGATATCGCGGCCGATGCCTGGGTTCCCAACGTCAATCTCATCATTCCACTCAATGAGCAGTGGCGTCTTGGATTCTCGGCCACTTCTTATTACGGTCTCGGCGTCAAGATGCCGGATAACTACAGCGCCGGTCACTTTGGCAATGTCTCCGATATCAAGACCATGGATCTGGGTACATCCCTTGCCTATCGCATCAATGAGATGTGGTCAATTGGTGCCGGGATCTCTGCTATTCAGGGCGAGGGCGAAGTCGGTGGCACCTTCCCTTCTCGCAACCTGATAGCAAAACATCTGCAAGGGGATGGCTGGGCATGGGGCTGGAATGTAGGCACTTTACTGGAGTTGTCGGAGCAAACCCGGATTGGCCTATCCTACCGTCATGATGTCACTTTGACCCTCTCGGGTGATGCTATCGTGGGCCGACCCAATGCAGATGGCTCCGTTACCGAGATCAGAGATACCGGCAGTCTGGATCTGCCGTTGCCCGCAACGGCCGAATTGGCGGCATTTCATCAGCTGACAGACAAGCTGGCTCTTCATGGCAGCCTGAACTGGACCAACTGGAGCAAATTCGTTCAGTTGGAAGCTGATCTCAACCACTTGCAGAGCATGCACATTAAGGATGAGCACTGGGAAGATAGCTGGCGCTATGCCATTGGCATGACCTATCAGCTGACCCCCCAATGGCAACTGCGCTCCGGGGTTGCCTATGACGCAAGCCCGGTACCTGCAGATCGCCGTACCATCTCGATACCGGATGCCGATCGTCTCTGGTACAGCCTTGGCATGGGTTATCAGTTCACCCCCAACCTGACTGTGGATCTGGGGCTGACCCTGATCGACGGTAAAAAGGTCGATGTCACCGAGAAGATGGAACTGCAACCGGGTAACCCGCTAACGACGTCAACCTTCCAGGGCACTTCTGAAGGGGATGCCTGGCTGGCTGGCTTACAAATGAGCTATCTCTTCTAAATTCGGCTCTGACAGAAAAACACTATGCCAATTATTGCCTTACTCAATAGGGTCAGGACTGGCATAGTGTTCTGCAACACCATAAAATCAAGCCAGTACCCATATCGGAGCCAGGCATGTATTCCTACGTTGCAAGACAGCCCATTCTCGACAGAGACCTTAATACCTACGCCTATGAGCTGCTCTTTCGCGATAGCCTGAATAATGTCTTCCCAAGCATCTCCTCACGGCAAGCAACGTCGAGTCTTGTCGTTGAACAGTTCCTGCAACAAAACATCGATCAGCTTCTGGGCGGCCGCCCCTGCTTCATCAATTTCCCCCACTCCCTGTTGCTGGATGGCTTGGCAGAGTGCCTGCCACCTGAGAAAGTGGTGATTGAAATTCTGGAGGATGCAGCACCGGACGATGCGTTGCTGGAGAAGGTCAAACAACTCCATAAACTGGGCTATACGCTGGCGCTCGATGACTTCACCATGTCGCCAGACTGGGAGCGTTTCCTCCCCTTTATCAAGATCATCAAGTTCGATCTGCGGGCAACACCGCTATTGCAGATCAAGGTGTTCATCCAGCGCCACCAAAGCATGAATCTCACCTATCTGGCCGAGAAGGTAGAGGACAAGGCGGAATTCGAACGGGTCAAGCAGCTGGGGATCCAGCTCTTTCAGGGCTTTTTCTTCAGTCGCCCCGAAATGGTCAAGCAAGCGACCATGGAGCCAGCCCAAGTCGTCGTGATGCAACTGCTCAACGTAGTCAATCAGTCCGAACCTGACATCAACCGGATCGAACAGCTGCTAAGCCAGGATATCTCCCTTTCCCTCAAGCTACTGCGCTACGTCAACCATCTCAAGGGACACACCAATCCCATCTCTTCATTTCGCCAGGCCGCCATCTACCTTGGCAACACCCAGCTAAAGCGTTTTGTCTCGCTGGTGGCTGCCACCAGTGCAGGCAAGGGAAAGAGTGCTGAGCTCTATCAGATGTCGCTGATCAGAGCCCGCTTCTGTGAGCTGCTGGCCCATGCTCATGCCCCGACCCAACAGGCGCCACAGGCCTTTATCACCGGCCTCTTTTCCCTGCTGGATGTGTTGATGGAGCAGCCGATGGACAAACTGCTCGGCACCATTCCACTGATCGATGCAATCCGGCTGGCACTGCTTGAGCGCAAGGGCAATCTCGGCTTCTACCTCGCGTTTTGCGAAGACTACGAAAATGCCAACTGGTCACGGGTCACAGCCAGAACCGCCAAACTGGGCTTGAGCGAGGAGAAGGTCAGCCACCTCTATCTGGCTGCAACCACCTGGGTCAACGAGCAGCTGCAGGCGATGGAAGCAACCGACTAATCGAGCTCCACCGCAATCGCTGTCGCCTCTCCCCCTCCGATACACAGAGAGGCAATCCCTCTTTTCCCTCCCCGCTGACGCAGGGCCGAGATCAGGGTGACCAGAATACGGGCGCCACTCGCGCCGAGCGGATGCCCCAGTGCACAGGCCCCACCATGTACATTGACCTTGTAATGAGGGATACCACATCCCGCCATGGCCAACATGGTCACCATGGCAAATGCCTCGTTGATCTCGAAGAGATCAACCTCCTCCACTAACCAGTCGAGCCGCTCCAGCAATTTGGATATTGCGCCAATCGGTGCCGAGGTAAACTCGGCTGGCAAGGCTGCATGGCTCTGATAACCGACGATCTTTGCCAATACCGGCACCTGCCGAGCAACTGCCGTAGCGCTATCCATCAATATCAGCGCCGCCGCACCATCCGAGATGGAGCTCGCATTGGCTGCAGTAATGGTCCCCTCTTTACCAAACGCAGGTTTTAGCGTTGGTATCTTTTCCGGCCGTCCTCGGCCGGGTTGCTCATCCTCTGCCAGCAGCAAGCGCCCCTCACGATGGCAAGGCGCTAGTTCCGAACTAAACGAGCCAGCCTGTTGGGCATCAATGGCACGCTGGAGCGATGCCAGGGCAAACTCATCCATGGCACTGCGGGTCAAACCGGCCAGATCAGCGCTGCGCTGGGCATGGATTCCCATCAGCTGGCCATCATAGGCATCCTGCAATCCGTCGAGAAAGAGGTGATCCAACACCCACTGATGCCCCATCCGAAAACCACTACGGGCGTTATCCAACAGATAGGGGGCACGGCTCATGTTCTCCATGCCACCAGCGACCACAACCCGGTTGTCGCCAAGCCGGATAGAATCTGCCGCCAGCATCACCGCCTTCATACCGGAACCACACACCTTGTTGACTGTGGTTGCGGGTATCGATGGTGGTAATCCCGCTTTCAACATCGCCTGCCTGGCGGGAGCCTGCCCCACCCCGGCCGACAACACGTTGCCCATAAAGACTTCGTCGACCTGCTCCGGATGCAGACCACTTTGCAGCAACGCAGCCTCGATGGCACACGCCCCCAACTCAGGCGCCGTCACCTCTGCCAATGCTCCCTGAAATGCCCCCATCGGGGTCCTCTTTGCCGCCACAATCGCAATATCCATTTGCCAGCCTCTTTTTGTTACATGGCCATAACATAGGTTTTCTGCGTCACGGGAACAAGAGTTGCAGTGCAGTTTACGTTTAGGTAAGGTGCCAGCAGGATTTAGTTCGCCAAGAAGTCTGTATGAACAAAAACAGGGATGAAGCCCGGCGCTACAGCATCAGTGAGCTGGCTCGGGAATTTGATATTACGACGCGCAGTATCCGCTTTTATGAGGATCAGGGATTGCTCAATCCCGCGCGAGAGGGCCAGACCCGCATCTACAGCAAGCAGGATCGGGTTCGCCTCAAGTTGACCCTGCGTGGCAAACGTCTTGGTTTCAGCCTCGCCGAGATCCGCGAATTGTTTGATCTCTATGATGCCGACAAGAGCAGCCGCACCCAGCTGCAAACCATGCTGGGACTGGTAACGGATAAACGTGAAACGCTGCAGCAACAGATGGAAGATATCAGGATGGTGCTGCTGGAGCTGGATGCCGCCGAACAGCGTTGTCAGCAGGCGCTGAACCAGCTGGGGTAATAAGGCCTGAGGGCAAACATGCCCTCTTTTCACACAGTGAAAACAACCAAACGCCACATAGCAAAAAGCCACTCCTGAGAGTGGCTTTTCTTCAACCTGACGGCTCGCGATTAGACGCGAACGAAGTCCAGGTGAACCAGCTTGTAACGTACCGGGTGACGCTGGATAGCTTTCACTTTTACGTTAACTTCTTCGCCGTTGATGACCAGAGTCAGTACGGACTCATAAAATTCCGGCTTCTCTTGAGCCAGGATCATTTTCTTGTGGTCGACAGCTACGGACAGAGCTTCTTTGCCTGCACCGTAAACGATGGCAGGAACTTGGTCAGCTTGACGCAGGCGGCGGCTCGCACCTTTCCCCAGGTCAGAACGGACTTCAGCTTGGAATACGAAAGACATAGTATGTATCTCTTTTGGATGAATTTATGGTGCTAACTGCGACCGGTCAGCACCTCGCAAAACGAGCGCGAATACTACCATGGGCCAATAGCGGATACAAGGCTAATCCCGTGCCTTAACGCCCTGCTCAAGGCGGGCAAATTGCTGCTGCCGCTGGGCCGGGCTCAGCGCATCAAACTGCGCCAGCGTCTCGGCACGGGGACAGTAGAGACCATCCCCGGTTTTGACCCGAATGCTATGGCCAAGTCGCGCCTGATTTTCAGCCACTAACGCCAGCAAATAGCTGTACGTATCGGCCCCCATGGCACTGGAGAGCTGGTTCGCTATGCGCCACAGCGTCTCACCAGCCACCACCTGATGACACACTGCACGCTCACCTCCTGCCGCCGGGGCTGATAGCGTAAGGGTGGCGCTATCGGTGGAGGTGGCAGCAGCCAGCAGGATATCAGCATTGTTTACCGATTCACGCGCAACGCTCCCCAACATCGCCAGCAACGGCTCCGCCTCGTAGCGAGGCGTTACCGCCAGCTGAACCGGTATGGTATGCGCGGCACTGAACTCGGCAATAAAGGGGGCAAGCGGCCCATTTTCATCCAACGGAGAGAGACCCTGCTGCTGCACTGCAGCAACAGCCTGAACGGATGCGACGCCATAAGCCATCTCGTCGATGCGCCGCAACCTTGCCAGATAAGCTTTGGAGAGCTCGGCCTCCCCCTCGAACAGATCAAAAGGGGGCACCAGACGGGCAGGAAAGAGGATCTGCCAGCGACCATTTTTCTGTTTCTGGGCCAGCGGCGGAAACTGGTTGCCGTGCCATGCCACAAACATGGCGGGTGGCGTGCGCGCCAAGGGGTAATACTCCGGGTTCAACTGCACCCAGGTTTGCTCTGCAATAGGCTGGTAACCGCTGATCACCACCTGCGCCACACTCAACCAGATCCCCAGCATCCTTGCCTCCCTGACTTCCGTTTAAAAGGGCCCACCACCTTGGCAACCCCTTCCCACACTCTATATCACGCAGTTAAAACAGACTGATAGCAGCTTAGCACTGAGCGATAGCATTCAGCACCCGTTTATCGGAGACCGGATAGGGGGTTCCCAGATTCTGGGCAAAAAACGACACTCGCAGCTCCTCTATCATCCAGCGGATATTGGCCACCTCGGTGGGAATAAGCTGGGATTTGGGGATCTTGGCGAGCAGCACCTTGTACTCCGACTCCACGCTGTGCACCTTGAGCATGTAGACCCGATCCCGGTTGGGATCGATAGCGAGCTTCTCGAGGCGACGCTCGATGGCCCGCAGGTAGCGCAGCAAGTCAGGCAGCCGCTGCCAGCCGGTCTCGGTGACAAAGCCCTTGTGAATGAGGTTACCCAACTGCTGCTGGATGTCCGACATGGCAAAGGCGGTGTCGAGCTGCATCTTGCCCTTGAGCCGCTTCTTGATCTCATGGGACAGCGTCAGCACGGCTTCCACCTGCTTGGCCACCTCCACCACCGCATCGTTGAGCTCGGCGCGGACATACTCCTTGAGCGCCTCGAAACCGACCTCGTCCCAGGCCATGCCGCCGTGCTGCTCGATGAGCTTGTCACAGCCGCAGGCAATGCAGTCATCGATAAGCTCGGCCACCTTGCCAAACGGATTGAAATAGAGCCCCAGCTTGGCCTTGTTGGGCAGCTTCTCCTGCAGATACTTGATGGGTGATGGTACGTTGAGCAGTACCAGCCGACGCTGACCGGCCCACATCAGCTGCTGCTGCACCACCGGGCTCTCCACCAGCTGGATGGCGACCGAATCCTTCTGATCCACCAGGGCCGGATAGGCCTTCACCTCGAACCCGCCCCGCTTCTGACTGTACTCCTGGGGCAGCTCGCCAAAGCTCCACAGGGTGAGACCGGACTGCTCGATATCATCGTCCGCCACTTGTGACAGGGTCTCCTGCACCTTGCCGCGCAGCGACTCTTTCAATGCCTCCAGATCTTTGCCTTCCGCTACCTTCTTGTGCTTGTCGTCCACCACCCGGAAGGTGAGTTTCAGGTGATCGGGTACCGCATTCCAGTCCCAGGATTCACGGGGCACGGTCACTCCGGTCATACGGCGCAGCTGACGCTCCATCTCGTCCAGTAGCGGCCCCTGTTCGGGGTTGATGCTGGCTAGCAGTGCATCGGCATAGTTCGGCGCCGGCACAAAGTTCTTGCGCATCGGCTTTGGCATCGACTTGATGAGGGCAACCAAGAGTTCATGACGCAACCCCGGGATCAACCACTCGAACCCCTTCACCTCCACCTGATTCAGGAGCGGCAGCGGAATATGCAGGGTCACACCATCGGCGGCCTCCCCCGGCTCGAACTGATAGGTCAGCTTGAGCTTGAGGCGCCCTTGCAGCCAGAAGTTGGGGTAGTCGAGATCGCTGATGTGGGCCGCATCCCCCTTCATCAGCATCTCTTTTTCGAAGTTGAGCAGCTCGGGATCCCGCTTTTGCGCCTCTTTCCACCACTTGTCGAAGTGACGGCTTGATATCACATCCTCCGGCAAACGAGCATCGTAGAAGCGGAACAGATCCTCGTCATCCACCAGAATGTCGCGACGACGGGATTTGTGCTCCAGCGCCTCTACCTCGGCCAGGAGCTTGCGATTGTCGCTGAAGAAGCGGTGACGGGTCTCGAAGTCCCCTTCCACCAAGGCGCGGCGGATAAACAGCTCGCGGCACAACGCCGGATCGATACGGCTGAAGTTGATGGTGCGCTCATTGACCAGAGTCAGGCCATAGAGGGTCACCTTCTCCTTGGCCATCACGGCGCCGTTTTTCTTCGACCAGTGGGGGTCGCTGTGGTGCAGCTTGATGAGGTGGCCTGCCAACGGTTCCACCCACTCCGGTTCAATCTTGGCGTTGATGCGAGCGTAGAGGCGCGAGGTCTCCACCAGCTCGGCGGCCATCACCCACTTGGGCGGCTTCTTGAATAGACCCGAGGCCGGGAACAGGTGGAAGCGGCCATTGCGGGCGCCAAGGAACTCGGGCTTCTCCAAATCCTTGTTGCCGATATGGCTCAAGAGGCCGGTCAGCAGGGCGCAGTGCACCGTCTTGAAATCCGCCGGTTCCTGGTTGGCTTTAAAACCCAGCTCTTTCACCGTCTGGCGCAGCTGGAAGTGAATGTCCTGCCACTCGCGCACCCGCAGGTAGGAGAGAAACTCCTTCTGGCACATGCGGCGGAACGGGTTGCTGCCAAGGAGATCTTGCTGCTCTTTCAGGTAGTTCCACAGATTGACGAAGGCGAGGAAGTCGGAATCCTTGTCCTCAAAGCGTCTGTGCTGCTCATCGGCTGCCGGCTTCTTCTCCATGGGCCGCTCGCGGGGATCCTGAATGCTGAGGGCTGCGGTGATCACCATCACCTCGCTCAGGCAGCCAGTCTGCGCGGCGCTGATCACCATCTTGGCCAGACGCGGATCAAGGGGGATGCGCGAGAGCTGGCGTCCGGTCTCGGTCAGCTGCAGCTTGGCTTCGCGATCGCCGGTGGCGGGCAACTCCCTCACCGCTTCCAGCTCTTTCAAGAGGGTCAGGCCATCCTTGATATGGCGCGACTCAGGCGGCTCGACGAACGGGAAGGCCTCCATGTTGCCAAGGCCGAGCGCCAGCATCTGCAGGATGACGGAGGCCAGATTGGTACGCAGGATCTCGGGGTCGGTAAAGGCGGGACGGCTATTGAAATCCTCCTCCGAGTAGAGGCGGACACAGATACCATCCGCCACCCGACCGCAACGCCCTTTACGCTGGTTGGCGCTGGCTTGGGAAACCGGCTCGATGGGCAGGCGCTGCACCTTGGTGCGCCAGGAATAGCGGCTGATACGGGCGGTGCCCGGATCGATGACGTAACGGATGCCCGGCACCGTCAGCGAGGTCTCCGCCACGTTGGTAGCGAGCACGATGCGCCGTCCGGCATGTTGCTGGAACACCTTGTTCTGCTCGGCGTTGGAAAGGCGGGCGTAGAGCGGCAGCACCTCGGTATCGCGCAGGTTGAGCTTGCGCAGGGCATCGGCGGTATCGCGGATCTCCCGCTCGCCGTTCATGAAGATGAGGATGTCCCCCAGCCCTTCGCGGGCCAGCTCTTCCACCGCATCGAAAATCCCCTGCAGTTCATCGCGCTCTTCAAGCCCTTCGCTCTTGTCACTGGTGAGCGGGCGGTAGCGCACCTCCACCGGATAGGTGCGGCCGGAGACCTCTATCACCGGCGCCTTGTTGAAATGGCGGGAGAAGCGTTGGGGGTCTATGGTGGCCGAGGTGATGATCACCTTGAGATCGGGGCGCTTGGGCAGCAGTTGTTTCAAGTAGCCCAGAATGAAGTCGATATTGAGGCTGCGCTCGTGGGCCTCATCGATGATGATGGTGTCATACTGGGTGAGCATCCGGTCGTTCTGGATCTCCGCCAGCAGGATACCGTCGGTCATCAATTTGATGTGGGTCTGCTCGCTCACCTGATCGGTAAAGCGCACCTTGTAACCCACGTAGTGGCCGAGTTCGGACTCCATCTCCTCGGCAATACGGGCCGCCACGGTACGGGCCGCCAGACGGCGTGGCTGGGTGTGGCCGATAAAGCCCTTCACCCCGCGCCCGAGCGCCAGACAGATCTTGGGGATCTGGGTGGTTTTGCCCGAACCGGTTTCCCCGGCGATGATCACCACTTGGTGCTCTTCAATGGCCTTGGCGATCTCCGCCTGCTTCTGGCTGACCGGCAGGTTATCTGGATAGGTGACCTTGGGTACGCCCGCAAGACGGGACTGGTAACGCGCCTGTGCCGCATCCAGATCGGCGGCGATGGTCTCGAGCACGGCAGCCTGTTTGCCTTCAGGCAACTTTTTGACCCCGTGCAGACGGCTGGAGAGACGGCGGGCGTCAAGGTTCATGCAGGCAGGGAGACGGCGGCGCAGCGCCTCGATAGAGAGAGACAAGGTACGAATTCCTTAAAAGAGTGCCCAACAAGGGGCCATATCGATAGCTGGGGCTGATCCTAAAGAGCGAGAAGGAGAGGTGCAAGCCTTAACGTGAAGCTCGGGGCATACGAGTAGATCCCTTTACTTCATTGAAAACATCAGGTCGGCGAACTTTCTGTCTCCCAAAATAACGAAGCAGGCCATTGGCCTGCTCCAACATAGAGACGCAACACTCAACCGTGGCTATGGACAAAACAGGTAGTGAGCTGAGCGTGGATCGCCTGCATCACATTGTGGCGATTGATCACCCCGAGCAGCCGGCCCTCCTCCACCACCGGATAGATCTTGGGCTTCTGTCCCATCATCATCTCAGCCAGAGTCAGAATGCTGGTATCTGGCCCCACCGTCAGCACCTCTTTGCGCATCACGTCCCGCACCTGTGCCACCTGTTCACAGTGATACGCCTCCTTGAGCATTACCGCGATGCAATCCTGCTCGGAGATCCAGCCGATCAGATGTCCTTTTTCATCGGTCACCGGGCCCCCCAGTTGGTGGCTATTCAAAAATTTCTCGACTGCCGCTTGTACCATCATGTCCGCTTTAAAGGTGATGGGTCTGCTCTGCATATAATCCCTGGCTTTTAGCGATTCCATATCTGCTCCCCTATGGTGGTCAGTCAAGCCTGCGTATTGCACGTGGATATCAGCACCATGCACGGCTTATTCCAAGCATAGCTGGAAGCCAGAGCAGGTCAGCAGTACGCATGCACCTCCTCTACCGTTGGAATGGCGGCCTGTACCATCTGTGGCAAATTCTCAGCCAGCACGGCAACAACGTCGCCATCCACCCGATCCTCTCGTACCAACTGCTTCATAAAGGAGAGCGCCTCGCCAGCAGAGAGCCCCTGCCGATACGGCCTGTCCTGCACCATGGCCTGAAAAATATCGGCCACCCGCAAGATCCTCGCCTCCAGTGCCATCGCCGAAGCCGGCAAATGAAACGGGTATCCCTCTCCGTCCGGTTCTTCATGATGATAGGAGGCCCAGCACGCGATCTCTTCAAACCCCTCGATATGGCGCAAGATCTGATAGGTCTCGAAACTGTGGGTATTGATGATGGCCCGCTCCTCAGAGGTTAATCGCCCAGGCTTATCCAGAATTTCATCCGGTACTCGCAGCTTGCCGAGATCGTGCAGCAATCCGGCAATTTCCAGCATGTCACAATGGGTGGCACTGACCCCCATACGCTCGGCCAGTAGACGCGAGAGACGGGCGACACCGAAGGAGTGAGCCATGGTAAACGCACTTTTTGCATCGACAATGCCCGAAAAAATCAGCGCCAATGCTTTCAGCTCGCCATTGGTCGTCGTGCAAGGCTCGCGCTCTTGCAGCATCTCAAGCATGTAGTCATTGATGGAACGAGCTTCCAGCTGCAGCCAGAAAGCCTCCGAGCGAGAAGCTTGCAGGAATGCCGCCACCAGATCGGGGTCAAAAAATTCACCGCTATAACCCTGCAGCCGTTCGCGGATCTCGTTGGTATGCATCAAGAGCGACCCGTCGCTATAGTGAGGGGCCGCCAGCGCGTCACAACGGTCTACCAGAAAGATGAGATTGGCCTGACGGGCAACTTTCTTGTCCACGTCGGGTAAATTGCGCAGCAACTTCCAGTGAGTGTGGTGATAACGGATGGGAAGCGCCAGAGGTGCGAGCAGCCGGAAATCCTTTAATAGCTGATACCCCACTTCACAGTGAAGCTGTGACGACTCCCAGTCAAACTCGCTGACCAGGTGGTGATGGATGACTGTCGAGGAGACGCCGATGTCATGCAGGACGCCCAACTCGAAGAGCAGTCGGCGCTCCACATCGTCCATCCCCAGTACCCGACTGCACTCGGCTGCCATGATCCCGACTCGTTTACCATGGGCAACATCGCCAATACCCACCAGATCCAGCGACGCAGACAAGGCATATACCACCTGTCTGATGTCGACCTGCAATGAGAACGAGTTCTTCCCTGTCAGCGTTCTGTCCATGATCACTATCCCATGCCGCCATGTTGTTATCAGAGGAGCCGTTTTACTCTGCTCATATAAATAATTTAGTCAACAGCCCTCCTCTTGGCCTTGGTGGACAGACAAAAAGTATGATGTGGCAGAGGATTACCGTGAAAAGTACCCATGCAGCCTCCTACCCGCCGGAACATTTGCAAATCAGCGCGTTGTTACTGGTACACAAAGGGTCCCCTTGTCTAATAAAGCGACGAATGAGGGCCCAACCCTTCGTTCTACCTGCGCTATGGTTTACCATGCTGGCCATTGTGGTGCTTGGCACCATCCACCCAGGCGCTAGCCGCCGTCATCGGATACCTCATCTCGAGCAACATGAGCAAAACAGCACACGCCGGCAGCGAGCCGACCTTCTATTTCCACGTTTTGCAATATGTCTTTTTTAATGACCTGATTTATAAAGGTTTATGGCTCTAACGCTGATGAGAGTGGTACACAACTGGGACGTGGTGAAATTTGAGGGGCATTGCTACAGATAGTAACACTCTTCGACTGAGCAACTTAACCGACAGGATTTCATCCGTTTTTGCCGTACGTTTTTTCCGTAATAGAACCAAGCCAGACCCGTCCAGCTGTTTCATATTTGAAACACCACATGCAGAAGTTCGTGAGCATAAACTGCAGAAGTTCATTTTCCTGTTATATTTAAATCACTTGCTGAAGAATTCAAACAACCTCACTCGAGCCTGAAAGGCTCCCCCATGTAGAAAGCCCCCACCAGCAGACCGTAAACAAGCCGCACTCGCTCATCCCTGCCCAGCAGCACACCGAGTAGCACTTCGCCGCTTGCCAAATCGTCACCATGCCAGAAGCACCAGAGGGCTGCCTCCACTACATCCAGCCAGCTGGCATGGCCCAGCTGATTGCGTGACTTGCGCCGCCAGCTACCACGCACCACCGAACCAGTATTCGAGGATGTGGCCGCCAGCGCCCGCTGCTCCATCACGCTTGGTGTGAGTCCATCCAGCTTGGCCTGACGGCTGCCACGCCCTCCCCGTAGCAATTTGTCGAGCAGTAGTGCCAACAGACGAAACGCATCCTGATCTTCAAAGCTGGCAACCTCCCCCAGCAAATCGGCAGCACCCGCCATCAGTTGCTCACGTCCCCAGTAGATGGGCTGTAACGTGCGATCCAGCCGATGTTGCTCGACATGGATAGCCAATGTCGTCACCACCGCCAGCGGTGAAGTCTCACCCTCTTGGTGACACGCGCCTTTGGCAAGCAGAGCGGTCAGCTCCCTAGCTCGCTCGGCTGACAGCAGGCAATAGATCCCCCTGATCAGTGGCATGGCCAGCTGATCCGATCCCGGCGTCAATGTCATGACACTCCAGTGATGATTGATAATGAAGCAAGGTTGGCTCATCAAGATACCTGGAAACTGCAACAGAGCTCGGCGATAAAGCGCGTCCCGCCACCAGGGAAAAACAGCGCTTGTCTCTTCCCCATCGCAGCAAAAGCAAGCGGATCGATCAGACTGTCTTAACACCCGGGCCAACCAGCAAGGCCACGGACTTGTCATCGCCGGTAGTGCGTCGCCATAACTCACCCTGGCTCAAGCACTCATAGAGCTCGCGTACGGTCACCTTCTGCTCAACCCACTGATCGAGCATGGGGGCAAACCGACTCTGTGCGTTGCTATAGAGTCGCTCGGCAGCCCCGTCACTCATCGCGACAACCGCCTCCACCCTGCCTGCGGGCTCAGCCCCCCAACTGACCTGAGCCATACTCAGCTGCGGATCGATGAACGCAGTCTGGTTGGCAAACTCCCCCTTGTTCGCCTGGCCCAGCTGACGCCAGGACGATTCAGCGTAACCCCGCTCCCGTAACGCCAACAGGCCATCGCCAACTTGCAGCCAGAACAGGGTGTGCTTGCCTGCTACTGCTAACAGCAAGGTGGCACGAAAATCATTGCCACTGCGCCGACCGGCAGCGGCCAGATCGGCATTGATCCCCTTGGCATGCCGTACCAACAACATGGCCAGTTGCGCCAGCTCAGCGCTCTGTTCTTCCTCATCAAGCCACTTGGCCAAACAAGGTTCCAGCGAGATCAGCAGCCGCCGTAACCCCTCGCTTAACGCACGGGCCCCCAACTCGGCGCACAGGGCCGATCCTGCCCCGTCGCACAGCACCAGCAACGGCCGTCCCTGACAGTGGATGACCCCATGATCCTGACAGGGCAAACCATGCTGCAGATGGCGGTAACCCACCGCCTGACTAGCCACCCCATGCCAATCCGACAGTCCCAGCGGCGCTGTTGACAACTGCTCAAGATAACGAGGCAGTTGGGCCAACAGGGGATGATAATAAGACGCCACCGTCATAACAGGCTCCTCAATGGCCAAATGGGGGGCTTGCGCCCCATGCAACGCATGCTCTGCCGGTCTCCTGTTACACATCGATACTGTCCCAGCCTGAGGTGGCAGGCAGTTGCACCTTGTCACCGGGGATAGATGCGCTCACCCGCTGCATGCTTTGGGAGAGCCACATAAAAAACTCGGTAAAGCGCAATCCGGCCAAACGCTTGGGTGGCAACAGGGCGCAACGCGACAGCTCACCGATATCCGCCTCGGCACCGATGGCCACACAGAGCACCACCATCTTCTTCGCCTGGGCCAGCGCCCTGAGCTCAGCCGCCCGTACCGGCCAACCACTGTCAGTGGGCACCCCGTCACTCATGATCACCATCCACGGCTGGTAATAGCTCACCCCTGCCTGTTGATAAGCCTGCTTGCGCTGCGCCAATCGTTCGATGCCGAGGGCAATCGCCTCTCCCAGTGGCGTCACTCCATCAGCCACCAGGGCCGGGCGAGAATCGAATTCGGCGACCGAGGCCAATGGCTGAAGCTCCTGTACCTGGCCCCCAAAGCTGATAATCCCCAGCTCCACCGAACTGGCGGCCATCTCATCGCCCTGCAGCTCGGCGATAAATTGCCCGACCCCATCCCCCAGCTCAGCAATAGGGCGTCCCTGCATCGACCCGGAGGTGTCGAGCAGCAACATACAGGGGCAACGCGGGGCGGGGTTGGTGAGCAGACTCTGCTCGAGATGGGCAAGTTCCATCATCTTCTCTCCTGTGACAAAGCCGGATTGGCTGACGGAAGAGATAATGACAGCGTTCAAAGGGAAACAGATTGACACCAACTGGTAAGAAAACAAGCCACTTAACACAGGCAATGCGAAGCTGTCAATGCAAAACATTCTTGGCTAATATTCCCCTACTTTAAAAAATAGGTGAATTTAAATATCCTATTAAATTAATACGTTAATAACGCATACCATAATCCTGGTCTGAAATATGCTTAAATGGCGTTTTTTTATCCCCAGACCTATTCACTGCAGTGGATAAGTTGCATCAATAAAAACAATGAGTTATAAATTGCTTCAGTCCTACTGGACTACGCCCTGACTAAAGGGATTAAGACAGAACAGTCCCATCGTTACCAGTCGAGCACAAGACGTCCTACTGGACTACGCCCTGACTAAAGGGATTAAGACTCAAATCCAGGTAACATTACATACCGTGCAACGAAGTCCTACTGGACTACGCCCTGACTAAAGGGATTAAGACTCCAGCAGCAGTACGTGGAACATGACGTCGGCTTGTCCTACTGGACTACGCCCTGACTAAAGGGATTAAGACTCTTCTCGCCGAATCACTTTGGCTTTGAACTTGGGTCCTACTGGACTACGCCCTGACTAAAGGGATTAAGACAGTAGTGACAGGGTCATACCCCATCACGCGTGACGTCCTACTGGACTACGCCCTGACTAAAGGGATTAAGACTTAGTCCTTGGGTTGTGTAGATACTACCCACCATTCGTCCTACTGGACTACGCCCTGACTAAAGGGATTAAGACGGCATTCTCAGGATTGATGATCAGACGACCTTCGTCCTACTGGACTACGCCCTGACTAAAGGGATTAAGACCCAAAGAATCGCATGTAGTCGTAGCCGTCATTGACGTCCTACTGGACTACGCCCTGACTAAAGGGATTAAGACAGATAAATCACTGTGGCACCGTTAGACACAGTCTGTCCTACTGGACTACGCCCTGACTAAAGGGATTAAGACCGAACAAGAACAACAATCTGTGTCAACAGTTTGAGTCCTACTGGACTACTCCCTGACTAAAGGGATTGGCTGATTGGCAAAAGCAAAACGCCCCACCCGGTGATCACCGGGTGGGGCGTTTTGCTATCCAGCGGCTATCTAGCGTGGGGCGGGCTGGCCACCTTGGCCTGCGCCGGCCACAGTTCATCGCTGAGATGGCCCTGATGGATGCTCCAGCCATACTGTCGCAACCGGGTCGCCAGCTCGCTCAGGGGCACCCGCCCGGCGGGTTGGGTCACACCAACACCAAAGGTCTGCATAAAGATGGTTTTGAGCTGGTAAGAGAGATGGCTCCACCAGTTATACCAGGGACCCAGCGGCACCGCCCCCTGACTGCCGGGCCGGATCGACTGGCCATAGGGGAAGTGGCCCTGACGGATATTGTCGGCCACCCGACTGCCCCCCACATGTTCGAAGGGATGACGCCCACTCATCAGCACCATAAACACCAGCACGGTGAGCGAGAAAGTGTCGCTCTCTGGTGTACGCCGCACCGAGGCGAGATCCTGACCCTGATGTTCCGGGGGGATCATGCTCTCCTGCCCCACCGGACAGGGGTAACGGGTGTGATCCAGCGTCAGTTGAAAACTGTCACAATCGATCAGCCAGAAGCGACCATTGGCCATATCCAGCAAAAAGTTGTCCAGATTGATATCCCCCAAACAGATCTGATGACGATGCAGCACCTTTACTGTCTCTATCAGATCGCACAACGCAGTGGCCAGCAGGGCACGCCCCAGACCGGGAAAATCGCGACGCACCAGTGCCGGATTGCGAAAACCACGGATGGGCCGCCCCTGCGCCCGTCGCATGGCATACCCCAGCCAGTTCCCCTGGCTATCAAACACCGCTAACTGGGGCCAGGCGAGCGGTAACTGGCTCAGCTCGGGAATACGCTGGCGCAAGATGATCGCCGCCTCTATTTTCGCCTGCAACCTGCCCCCAGATTGTGCCAACCGGGCCGGATGGTAGAGCTTCACCAGCACATCGGGCCTGCTTGCCAGCGGATAGACACTCCCCTCCCCGCCACTGGCCAGCAGCGGACCCAGAGCAACCGCTCGGCCGGTGGCATCGAATACCTGCCGGTGCAACCCTTGTTCACGGTTCGCCATCCTGGTGGGTAATGCCACCCGAGCCTGCTGCTTGCCCGATATCGGCCTATCCAGTGCCCCCAGTATCTGATTGAGCCAGCCCTGTGTATCCATCTCTCACCTCGTTGCATTAGATGAAAGGACTTTAGCAATCACTCGGCAACCATTATGAGTGACCAATTAGTCAGAAGATTGATTGACAGACATGATCGTAGGATTGGAAACACGATGCCATTAAATGGGCCAAGAACTGATTCACTTTCCAATTTCGTGATGTTCCGCTCAGATTGATCAACTCCGACTGGATGTGTTGGTCAAAAACTTTACAAATTAATTAGTTAGATTAAAAATGGCCGCATTTGAATATTGCAAATCTCTTCAGGTTTCGGCCCTGCTTAATGGAACTCTATAGGATGCCTCATGTTCACTTATCTCTTCGAAGCCAAATCGATACAGTCCTACCTGTTCCGGTCAGGTAAGTTAAAAGATGTAATTTCAGCCAGCGAGCGGTTGGATCGTCTAATTGATAATCACCCAACCTCCGTTCTGGCTCACGTTATCGAACAGTGTGGCCTTGAGTCAGATCTGCTGGTCCCACCTAGCACACAACACGATGAGCAAATCCATTTTGTACGCTGTAAAGGGGGGGCCTTTTATGCGTGGTGTCACAGTAAAGCCCCGCTGTTACAGCTGCGAAGCCTCTGGACGCTGACTGTCCAACAACTGTTTCCTGGCCTGACGTTTTGTGATGCGTTGTGTGAAGACGCTTCTTTACAGAACGCCTTACAACTAGGGCATGTGGCACTGGCAGCGGCACGTAATTTACCGCGCCCTCACTATCCGCTCAGTACTGCGCCTTGCGTTGCCTCACCACGTACTGGATTAGCGGCAGTGCCTCTTTCGACTGCGGCACGGCGCGAAATTGCGCCACAGGCTAATGAAAGTGAACAGCACATTGATCTCGATACTGAATTGCATCGGCAGTGCTATCGCTTTCTAGGATTACGTGACTCACTGTTACTGCAAAAATTCAGTACCGATACTGATCTGCCCGCCGATCTGCAATTCCCTCTGGATACCAGCGCCTTCTACAATGCGCAAACCGAGCAAACCGAGCAAACCGAGAATGCCGATTTGCGCGATTTGGCGCTCATTCATATTGATGGCAACGGCCTTGGTAAACAGTTAAGAGCTCTGCGCAAGGCCCTTGAAAATCAGCCAGATGATGTATTTTCTACGGCATTTCGCCAATTTTCAGATGCATTAGCTAAGGCCACAGAGCTTGCCGCGGCAGAAGCCACGCAATGGCTCTATCAAACACAGCTAAAAAAAGCATCTGTCACATACCTCGCAATGCGCCCATTGGTGCTAGGGGGCGATGATATTACGCTGCTGTGCCGCGCGGATTTAGCCTTAGGTTATGCCACGCGTTTTTGCCGCGCTTTCCAGACGCATTCTGCAGAGCAGCTCAAAGGCTTACATACTAGCTACCTTAAAGGCAGCGCAGATTTACTGCCTTACCTGACCGCCAGTGGCGGCATTTTGTACCACAAAGCCAATCACCCTTTCATGCTGTGCCATCACTTAGTGGAAGGGCTGTGCAGTGAAGCTAAAACCGTGACCAAAGCCACCCCAACGGCACTACCGGCGGCATTAAGTTTTTATCGCATCAGTAAAGCACTGGCTGAAGATATTCGCGTGTTGCGGGCACAATCTCAGCAATGGCTCTGGCAAGGTAAGCCGCTGCAAGGGGCGCTGCCGGGTTATCTGATCACTGAAAACGATGATCAATTTAACTCCAGTTTAGTGGGGCCATCATTCATTGAACTTGAGCGTATGCGCCAGTTCTTGAGCCAAAAAGTGAAGGGTAACGCGCCGTTGCCGTTGTCTATCAACAAATTCCGGCAAATGGCCACAGAGCTAAGTCGCGATAACAGTGATGAAGCCATGCGGATCTATGATCGCGCCCTGAGCCAACTCACGCCGACTCAGCGCATCGAGTGGGATAAACACTTGGTGTCATTGATGCCTTCAGCGCAGCACGCAGAGCCAAACTGGTTCTGGTCTCAAACCGATGATATGGATGAAACCCGATATCACAGCTGGATTGTCGATTTACTGGTTTATGAACACTTCATGCCAGAGCAGGAGGGTTGCCAATGAGTTCGCTGCATTTTTGCCTTAAATTTGATCTGCGCAGTGAATGGCATGTGGGTACCGGCCGTGAAGGGGGTGCCTATGCCGATAGTTTGGTCTTAAAAGACCAGCACGCCCTGCCCGTGCTCAGTGGAAAAAGTATCAAAGGGCTATTGCGCCAAGCCTTTCGTGAAGCCTCTGAGCTGCAATGGCTTGAAGGTGCCGATACTCACACCTTAACGCAACTGTTTGGTTGCGAAGGTACACACGCACAAACCCAAGGAGCACTGCGCATCAGCAGTGCCACATTAAGCCCCACCGAAATCTCCTATTTCAACGCAAATCCAAAAGATAAAGAGCACCTTTATTTAGTGCGCCACGCCACCGCAATTGATAGCCACACGGGTGCGGCTAAAGAGGGGTCATTACGAGCAATGGAAACCGTCGTACCGTTAGCTCTGCATGCCCATCTCGAGCTCAATACCACCTCTGCAGAAATACAGCAGCAGTTTGCACATTGGCTTTCTTGTGTGCTTCCGCTGATTAATTCCGTCGGTGGGAAACGCCGTCGTGGCCTCGGTGATGTGATTGTGACGGTAGAGGAGCAATAACTGATGCGTATTTTTTATACCCTAACCACGCTCGAACCTGTGATCATTAGCCGCAGTTCTGCAACCACACAGCACCAAACGTTGGATCATATTCCGGGTAGTGCATTACTCGGAGCAGTGGCCAGTAAACTATATCCAAAACTGAGCACAGAAGATGCGTTTACACTGTTTCACTCCGGTGAATGCCGTTTTTCCCCCGCCTACCCAGTGGTAACCTGTTCGGATAATCCACAGTACGGTGAAATTGCCTTACCCGCGCCAGCCAGTTGGCACACCCCAAAAGGGGATAAAAAAGACCTGACTAACCATGCGGCTCGCCGTTTTGCGCGTGATGAATTAACCCAGTACCAGCAAATACGCCAAGGTTTTATCTCTTCGGCGCACACCTTACAGTATGCCGCCGATATCCGTACCGGCCTAACCGCCCGTACGGCATTAGACTGTGAAACTCAGCGAGCTAAAGAAGGGCAGCTGTTTCAATATGCCTTCATCCAAGCCGAACAAACATTTGCTGGCTGGATTGATTGCGCAGAACCTGCACTTGCTGCATTACTCCAACAAACTCTGCACGGTGAGTTCGTTTTAGGGCGCTCACGAAACAGTGAGTTTGGCAAAGTCAGCCTGAACGTGTATCAAACACAGCCACAGCCACAGCCAACGGTGACTCACGGTAACGAGTTGGTGATCTGGTGTTTAAGTGATGTAGCTTGTTTAGATGCCTTGGGCCAACCAACCCTCACCCCAAGTGCACAAGATTTACACCCTGAGCTGTGTGGCGAGCTCGACCCAACACGTACCTTTATTCGTAGTCGCCGTGTCCGCCGCTTTAACCGCGCACGAGGTGGATTAAATAGCGAACAACTATTAATTGCAGCCGGTAGCGTACTGACTTACCAGTTACAAGATGCGCCAACAGAGCAGGCGCTACAAGCCTTAACGGAGCAAGGTTGTGGCTTCGCCAGAGAGCAAGGCTTAGGCTGGGTCATGATTAACCCCGCATGGGCAAACCAAGTAACACCTGGTACTGGAGCTAGCGAATTGTTTACGCCGTTTGCCGTGACATTGCCACAGCCGACAGCTCTACATGAAACGCCGACCAACCACGCAACATCTAGCCCACTGCTGGCATGGGTGCAAAGCAAGCAGGCAAAGCAAACTCGCACTATTGAACGCAAAACGCGTTGCCAATCCATGCACCACCACATTGCCGATGCATACCAGACTCTGCGCCGCTATCACCGCACACCACCGGCTTATCAGGCCGGACCTAGCAGCAGCCAGTGGCGTCGTTTAGCCGATCTTGCTCGCTCATCGCATGCCGACCGAGCCCAGCACCACGGCATTCTCGATTGGCGACGTGCTGCCTTTGAGTCAGAAAGTGCCATCTGTAAAACCACCAACGATCCGAGCGGTTGGGGTATCGAATGGCCAGAAGGTGATCGATTAGTCACCTTTGCACAACAGTTTGATGCGGCCGTAACGCGTCACCAACTGGATCTTGATGATCTGCGTTTACTGCTTGAAGAGTTATGCCGTTACGATCTGTCAACTGATGACGGTCTGCGCGCCTACCGTAAAAAATATGCGGCCAACAATGCTACCCATCATGCAGACAACCAGCAGGAGGCCGGACAATGAAACGTCTTTGGTTAGCCAGACTACTTTTTGAAACCCGCTCACCGCTTGCTATCCATTCTGGTGACCGCGATACCGGATTTGATCAACAATTAGTGCGAGATGCCAACGGGCTGCCCTATATTCCTGCCACCAGCTTCGTCGGCGTATGGCGTCAAAAAGCCACACAACAGCTGGGCACATCACCCACGCTGGGTCAGTCCATTGCCGATTACTGGTTTGGCACTACCGATAATGAATCCGCACAGCTTTCGGTACATCATGGCTTGTTACTGAACAGCCAAGGTAAACCGGTTCAAGGTTTGATGACCGAGCAAGATATTCATCAAGACCCTCTACTTAGCCGCTTATACCAAGCCAACCCGTTACACCGTGAACGCGTTCGGATTAACGATAGAGGCTGCGCTGCGGATAAAGGAAAATTTGATACCGTATTACTGCCGCGCGGATTACGTTTTGTCGTCGATATTCGTTGGATGCAATGTGATGAGTCACCCGAGCGTGAAGCACAGTGGCATGCATTACTGGCGCTGTTAGCCGATCCGGCCTTTGCACTCGGCGCATCAACCCGCAATGGGTTAGGCAAATTAGGCTTAGTCAGCAGTGAGATCACGCCACTGACATTGCAAGGCCAACCACAGGCGGGCGCACAAATGCTGCGTTTTGCCCAGCGCGATACCTTACCGCAAGGCCAAGCTCTGCCCCCCTCAGAGGCCACACCTTTTGCTCGCCTCGGCGTGACGGCACTAGGCGGCTGGCGTGCGGGAAGTGGTGCTCGCCCAATCGGGAATGATACCACTGAACATACGGATACCTTCACGTTCACTGAAAGTGCCATTCAATGGCAAAAACAGCACGCCACCTGGTGCGATAAGCCTCAAGCTGTGCTCTGTGGTAGCACTATTAAAGGTATTCTCGCGCACCGTACCGCGTATAACTTGCGCCGACTTAACGGTGACTTTGCCGAACAGCTTACCGAAACCGATAGCAAGAGCTGGGAAAACCGCCCAGCAGCACTGGCTGAATTGTTTGGTAGCGAAGATAGCGATGCACCCTTAGCGGGCCGACTAATTGTGGATGACTGCGTGATTTTGCAACCACATCCCCTGCATCGCACGCATACCAGCATTGATCGCTTTACCGGTGGGGTTCGTCAGGGCCGATTATTCAGTGAAGAGATTTTGTGGCAACCGGAAATAACGCTGACATTGCACGTACTGCCGGGAAAACCGTTATCTGCGAAGGTACAACAAGCCTTCGAGGAAACGCTCAACGATCTCAAAGAGGGCTTATTGCCATTAGGCGCAGCCAGTGGGCGAGGCTTATCTCTGGTGATGCATCAGCCACATCAACCGTGGGACATCGACTTTGCGCAATTAACTGGCAGCGGCAAGGAGTAAATACACATGCAAGCAGCATCCTCATTGAAAACCTATAACTCGCTCGCGCAATGCAGCCAACAGCAACCGGAAGTTCTCGGTTGCCAACTGCCTACGCTCATCAGCGGGCATCTGCAAATTGAAAGTCGCCGTGGCCAACGTGAAGAGTTAAACGCCTTATTGGCACAATGGCAGCAGGCTGAAGGTTGGTATCAAACCGCCAGCCAATTAGCTCTGGGCTTACCCGCCCACACGGCAGCTCTGCTCGAAGGCCAATGGCACCAAAACGGAAACAGCCTGCATATTCAGCACGAGCACGGTACAACCTATCGGATCACCTTGTTGAATAGCCTTGATTGTAATGGCAATAGCCATGGCAACAGCACGCTCATTCAAGCTTACCGTGAGCAGCGTCTGGTATTACGCCAAGATCTGCCACACGCCCAAGGCCGAGAGCTGGTCTACCGCCTGTGGTGGCAGCAAGGACAAACCGCCACAACAGAAGGCCTGTGGCAGCCGCTGGCGCAACAGTTTGCCGGCTTTGCGCAAGGAGATAAGTAATGACGCAGGTTCATGCCCCTTACCACTTTGTTCCGTTATCACAGTGGGTTTATTCACCTGACTGGGCACATCAGATCAGCCATGACCATCCTCTGCAAGACGGCGTTGATGGCATTATCGAATTCGATCTGACTAACCTGACCCCACTTTTGGTGGGTGCAGGCAGTGATCGCACGCGTGAACATCATCCGGCCCATGTCCACTGGGCGCGCGATCCTCAGGGTAATCCGATTATCCCTGGCAGTAGCCTTAAAGGCATGCTGCGTAATGTGTTGGAAATTGCCAGTTTTGCCAAATTTAGCGAAACCGACGATCCTCAATTTTCGTTTCGTGATATATCTACCGCTTATACGGCCTACAGCAAAACGCTACAAGACTCTGTTCTGCAAGCTGGCTGGCTAAAATACAGTGCCGAAAGCAAGGCATGGTTGTTCACCCCTTGTCAGCATACGGTGCTCTTTAGCGATGATATTGAACGCTTCACCAAAGTAAAAATCCCCAATGAGAGTGGCCTTGATGCATTGGAAAAATACCAAAAGTTCCAGAAAAACTGGCCAACCCACACTCTGCCCTTTAGTTTGAGCGAGCGTACGCTACAAGGAACGAAAGGCAAACCGGTTACCGTGGCCTGTGCCAAATTAGAACGCACCGCAGAGCTAGAAGGTTATCCGGTTTTTGTTGGCTATCGCCCAGGTGACAAAAAGTATCAAAATGAGCGACTGAACTTTCACTACCTGTTCTACCGTGCAGGAAACGAAAGCCAGCGTTGGGATTCGGAAGAAGACACCTTACGCATTTGCCGTATGTTTGCTGCTCACAATGAACAATTAGTGAACTACCTCAAACACAGTGCCTACCCGAGCATGGGGATCCCACTTTTTGTGCGCAAGCATAAACAAAGCGGGAAAATACTGGCCATGGGATTGGCAAAAATGCCGCGCATGCCATACGAAAAGAGTGTGGGTGATTTACTCTTGCAGCAACAAAAAGCCCTCAATAGCACCAGCATTTTTGACCTGCCAGGACTGATGTTTGGCACCTTATCGCACTCCGGCTTCTCATTAAAAAGCCGCGTCGCCATTGGCGATGCACTCTGCCGAGAAAATAAGGGCACAGCCACATCAACGCCGGTGATTTTGGGACAACCGAGAGCCAGTTACCTGAATGCGTATCTGGAGCAAAGCCAGCAACAGGATCAGGTCAGTGAGCTAAAAGGCTATACAACAGGCAACAAAATTGCCGGTTGGAAACGCTATCCGGCTCAAAACGCGTTCAACGCACATCTTCCTGCTGATTTACAAAGCAAAACCAACGTACAAAGCACCCTAGAGTTGATGCAACCGGGCAGCCGTTTCACGGGGCGCATTGTGTTTCATAATCTCAACCCTGTAGAGCTTGGTGCACTGCTTTGGGCCATTACCCCAACACGTAATGAGCACGATATTGCACATTTCTGTCATGGTTTGGGGCATGGTAAATCATTGGGAGCCGGCGCAGTGCAACTCACGGCCCGTTTAGCACGTACTCGGGGTCTTGAGAGTCACCATACTGTCGAAAGCCTGCGTAGCCTGTTTGTTGAGCACATGAATCAGGTATACCCTTCAGCCACTAAATGGCAAGACAGCCCACAAGTGCGCCATTTACTGGCCTTTGGTGACCAGCAGGATAACGAAGGTAAAAACCTCACCTACATGCCATTAACGAGCGGTAAATTCAGTGATGCGATGTCATACACTGACTCGCAAAAAGGCCGTATTAAATCTCTGTTACCGGCATGGCAACAAAACGGGGAAAAACTCAATCGTAGTGAGTCGTTAACTAACCCGGTAACGCCGATCGGTCAAGGCCGTTTAGCCGCATTGCTACAAGCCCTGCCACAAGACGAATTGTCTCAATTCGAAAAAGAGAGCCTAGCGCAAATGCAACAAGCGCAAGCGCACGCTAAAGAGCAAGCCTTGTTTGATTCAGCGTCAGAGCCTTTTCAAATCTGTTTACGTTTACAAAAACGTTTAGAACCTTACAAAGGCCAAACCACGCAAGATGCCAACCACCAGCGAGAGGGGGCCGCGGGCGAGATTGACCGCCTGCTGGATATGGTAAGCAACGATAGCAACGTTAGCCCCCATGAATGGAAACATATCCTAGCTTTTGCGCTGGATATGGTTTTTAGCGGCTATTTCGATACCACAGTGAAACCAAAAGAGCTCAGCAAGAAAGCAAAAGAAAAATATCTCCTGCGAAAGCAGCGATTGACTACCTTACAGCAACGGTTTTGTGCCACTGAGGTGCTGGCTTGATGTTGCCTCAAGAGATCTATGAAGTCACCGAGCGATTTTCCTATCTCAGATTACGTTTCTATATTCGCCTGCAACAGGATGGCCGCCTCCCCCCTTTCAAGGGGTCGCTTTGGCATGGCTGGCTGGGTCATATGATAAAGGGGGCCCCCCCCCTTTATCAGCTTTTGTACGGCAATCATGCCGTTCAACAGCCCAAACCCTACCAAATCCAAACAGATGGCAATCGGCAAGAACTGTGGCAACAAGACGATATTGTCTCATTTGACCTGGTCTTGTTGGGAGCTGCATGTCAGGCAGCAGAAGAGCTGGTCGCCTGCCTCGGCCGTTCACCATGCCTGCCACTGGGAGCACAAAAGATCCCGGTCACCATTCACAGTATCGCGACAGTCACGCCCTTTGGTCTTCACCCTGGCATCCACATTGGGCAACTGTATCACTGGTTGCAACCACAGCCGATTTCAATCTGGCATGAAGTAGCTCTGCAACTGGAAAGTCCATTGCGGATGAAATATCAGGGCAACATTGTCAAAAAAATCCCTCTACCATTGCCATTTTTACTCGAACAGATCGCTCGTCGCTTGGCTTTACTCACCCACTACTGGGTGGATGAAAGTGAACATCTGCTATCCACCATACCACTGGCTATCCCCTCACTGGGTGAGTATCAGCAACAAGGCACCTGTGTTCGTTTTGAAGATTGGCAGCGCTTCTCGGTACGCCAAGGCGAACAACTTCCTTTTGGGGGTCTTATTGGTCAACTCTGTTATCAAGGCGACATTGCACCTGCAATACCTTGGTTACAAATCGGCCAACAGCTCCAGGTTGGTGGCAAAACCACATTTGGACTCGGATGCTATCGCTTAATCGCCTGATCCCACCAATTGGCCAGCGCCAGCAAGAAGGTTCGCTGGCGCATAATGGCAACCATTCAAGCTCAAGGAGTTCCCATGCAGACTATCCATATCAATCTGGTCTCCGATCAGTTGCTGCCCAATCTGATCCCGGCCTTTGCCGATGAAGAGTGTCGGGGAGTCGTACTGGTACTGGGCGACAATACCCTGCGCGACAAGGCAGACAACCTGACCCGACTCTATCAGGGACATGGACTACCGACCCTCAGGATCAGCGAAGGACGTAGCAGCCACCGCCCGGTACAACTGCAACAGCAAGCCAGGGAGCTAATCGACTGGTTGGCGACTCACCATGGCGACAAACGCTGGATACTGAACGCTACCTGTGGCACCAAGCCGATGGCACTGGTCTTTGCCAACGCCTTCAACCGCTTTAACAACGAGCATCCCGAGAGCGCCAGCAGCGGCATTCCCCGCGCCCTGATCTTCTATACCGACAGCCAAAATCGCGAGATCCTGCTGCTCAATGACGGGGTCGATTACGCCCTGGATTGGCCAGCCGCGCTCTCTATGGACGAGATGCTGGCCGCCAACGGGTTTGAACGTCAAACCTGGATAGGCCCGCACAATGATAACGAGATCCGGGCTCGCGCCGAGCTGACCCGTTATCTGGGCAAGCAGTTTCAGGGGCCATGTCAGAACATGCAAAGTGGTTTGCAAGGGATGGCTACCGATGCCTGCAAGGATTTTCCCCAACAGCAGGAACAAAACATGCCAAGTGTGCCTTTTGGACCCTATGCTGCGCTCTATCAGCACCTGGTCGAGGCAAGCCTGCTGCACTGGGATGGTTGTAGCCGGCAGATCCGCTTTGCCAGCGAAGACGCTTGCCGCTATCTGGCCGGTCGCTGGCTCGAGGAGCTGACCTACCTCACCGCACAGGAGTGCGGCTTTAGCGAGGTGGCCATGAGTGTCGAAGGTGAGTGGCAGACCGAAGCGCTCCGGCAACAGAGTGTTCGCGGTAAAAACAACGAATTCGATGTGCTGATCTGTCACAACAACCAGCTGCTCACCATCGAATGCAAGGCCAAGAACTGGGGACCACACCAGCAGGGAGAGAGCACCAATCAGGATGTGGTACTCAAGCTCGAGAGCCTGGGACGCAAACTGGGGGGACTGTTTGGCGAGCGCCTGCTGATCAGCGCCCGCCCCTTGCCGGACGAGATGGTACAGCGAGCAAAGGATAACCGTATCGAAATCTGCGACAGGGCGGATGGCCAGGCAATCCACACCACCTTGCAGAGCTACTTCAACAAGATGCAATAAGCGGGGGCGTCATGAACTACCTTGTCAGCCGTCATCCCGGCGCCATCGCATGGTGCCAACGCCAGCCGCTGGCCATCGATGCCATCTTGCCCCACCTCGATCCGGCACTTATCTGTGCAGGCGATCGGGTGATCGGAACCCTGCCGCTCCCCATGGTGGCAGAGGTACAGCGACGTGGCGCCCGCTATCTGCACTTGTCGGTGCCCGTTCCCCCTGAGCTGCGGGGTCAGGAACTGAGTGCAGATCAACTGGAACAACTGGGTGCTTCATTGACCGAATATCAGGTTGAGGCACTGCTTTGAATATCCCGACTCATCAAGGAATCGCTATGGAACACATACTGCTGGCCGTTTCGGGCATGACCCCGCAAATCATCACCGAGACCCTCTATGGTATCTACCGCCAGGATCCCGCCAAATATCCCTCACGCATCGAGGTGATTACAACCGGCGAGGGGCGCGAGCGGCTGGTCAAAAATCTGTTGGGTGATGACAATCCGCTGACCCGACTGCAACAGGACTACCAACTGCCACCGCTTATTTTTACCTTGGCCGACATCAAGGTGCCTTGCGGTGACGATGGTCTGCCCCTCGAGGATGTACGCAGCGAGCGCGAGCAGGAGATCATTACCGACTTCATCACCCGTCATGTTCGCACCCTCACCGCCGATCCGGATCTGGCAATTCACGCCTCGCTGGCCGGTGGCCGCAAAACTATGGGCTTTGCTCTGGGTTATGCCATGAGCCTTTTTGGTCGCCCGCAAGATTGCCTGAGCCATGTGCTGGTAAGCGAACCTTATGAGCGGGTGCCCGATTTTTACTACCCGACGCCGACCCCAGTCTGGCGCGCGGATGCCAAAAAAGAGGGAAAACATGACCTGAGTCAGGCCGAAGTGACCCTGGCAACCATCCCCTTGGTGCTGATGCGGGAGGAGATGCCAACCGACCTGATCCGCCGTGATGAGCTCAGCTACACCCAGACGGTGGATCGCATCAACCGGGCCAATGCCCTTACCTTTGAACGCGCCAGCGTCACCCTCGATTTTGACCATATGAGCCTCTGGTGTGATGACATCGAAGTGCCCCTGAAACCGGACTGCTTTGCCTTCTATAGTTGGCTGGCCCAAGACAGCAAGGAGAACCCGGGCGAAGGGCTGGATGCACCGCGCGAAGGGATGAAAGAGCGAGAGCTTGACGGACGCCTGGCCGCCTTCTTCCGAGGGGCAATTCATCCCGCGACCCTAGTGGATGACAAGATCTCACTCGCAGATCTCTTTGAATTGGCCACTGATGCCGTCTCTCGCATGTGTCAAAGAGAAGCGGAGCGTTTTAACGCAGGCGATATACCCGATGACAAGCGGGTATATCGCAGCAAATGGTTGCTGCAAGAAAACAGCACTACCCAATTTTTGTACACAGAACATCCCCAGCGCGATCTGGCGACCCTGCTCAAAAACCATAAAAACCTCTGGGTACGGCTGCAAAAAGATACCAATGAAGCGCTGATCCATGCGTTGGGACCCCGTCTCGCCAGCTACTACCAAATAGTCACTGTCAGCAGCATCAAGGAGAAGGGCCAACGTACCCCTTACGAATGCAAGGGGCTCAAACTGCAGCCTGACCATATTCACTTCCGGTAATCCCACCAACCGGTCAGCCAGTTGGGCCGATGGCGGCACGCTAGCATGGAGCAAATCCCTGCCGGAGCGCCGCCATGACCACCCTGCTACTCGATCACCCCGACTACCAACTCACCCTGCAAGATGGTTTGCTCCATCTCGCCCACCCTGACCTCCCCTCCCGTCTCTACAGTCTTGGCCAGATCAGCCGCCTGATGGTGGGCCAAGGCATCACCCTCTCCAGCGATCTGTTGCTCAAGCTGGCCGAGCGAGGCATCGACTTTATTGCCATGGGGCGCCGCAGTTGCACTCATCTCTGCTCACTGCACCATGCCCCCGACAGCTTGCGCCTGATCCAGTATCGTGCCATCACCCAACCTGATTGCCAGCAACAACTGGTACGCCGCTTGCTCAACGCCCGGCGGATCGGGCAGAACTGCGTGTTGGCTCAACTGGGCGAACCCCCTCTGCCACCACTCAAGCCGCTGCACCATCCCATGCTGGCTGAAGCCGAATTGAGTCTGCGCTACTGGCAGGGATGGGCCAGGCAATTGGCCGGCACCGGCTTTACCGGGCGTCAGCGTCAACCACCACGTGATCCCGTCAATGCCCTGCTCTCGCTGACCTCCACCCTGGAGGACAGAGCACTGCTGCCACCGCTGCTGGCCGAAGGATTCGATCCCCAGCTGGGATTGCACCATGTGACCGGCTACCGCAGGCCCAGCCTGCTGCTAGATATCAAGGAGTTGACCCGGGCCGAGCTGGAACGCTGGCTACTGCAGCTGTGGCAGAGTCATACCCTGACGGCGGAGCACTTCACCACCTCGGATCAGGGCTGTCGATTGACCCGGGCGGGCCAGCAGCTCTTTTATCCCCTCTGGTTTGGCTGGCAAAAAACGCGCAAGCCACGGCTCAGACAACTGGCCCGAGTCTGTCGCAAGGTGCTGGAGCAGACCCTCAAGCGGGAGGTTGGCCATGACCACTAAACCGCTCTGGCTGATCGGCTATGACATCAGTTGTCCACGGCGCCTGCGCCGGATGCAACGCCGCTGTGCCGAGGCCGGCTGGCCACTGCAAAAATCCCTCTATCTGCTGCCGCTGACTTCTGCAGAACGCCTCGCCCTCTGTGATGAGCTGAAGGGGCTGATCGAGCCGGAGCAGGATCGCCTGCTCTGCCTGCCCTTTTCAGTCGTCGAAGGAAGCTTTCATCTGGGCCCTCGTGGTCCGGTACTGCTCTTTCACGACGATCCCCGGCTGGCGGATTATGTATTTTGACACTCACAAATCCCTCGCCATTGCAAGATAAAAAAACGAGAGGCCTGCAGTGAGGCCTCATAAAAATGGTGGTAAATATAACTTTTTTAAAAACAGTTGGTTGAAAAACACCATAAACCAATGGGCATAAAAAATGCTTAAAATGGCATTTTTTCATCCACAACCCTGTCCACACCAGTGGATAAGTTGCATCAATAAAAACAATGAGTTATAAATGGCTTCGGTCCTGTTGGACCACGCCCTGACTAAAGGGATTAAGACCTTGCTTCGCAGGTTTCTTTCAGGTTGTGAAATTGTCCTGTTGGACCACGCCCTGACTAAAGGGATTAAGACCGCTGCCGGAGATTCCATAACCTGATAGAACAGGCGTCCTGTTGGACCACGCCCTGACTAAAGGGATTAAGACCGGAAGCTGGCTGAAACCATGTAAGTGTCGGACTGAGTCCTGTTGGACCACGCCCTGACTAAAGGGATTAAGACACTTAATCGTTACCTTTGGTACCAGTACGCTTGGGTCCTGTTGGACCACGCCCTGACTAAAGGGATTAAGACATTCTTCCGTCGAGAACCCAGTCCTCACACTCCGGTCCTGTTGGACCACGCCCTGACTAAAGGGATGAGAGAAATGCCCCCTGGGCTGGCCAATTGGCCAGCCCGTTTTTTTTACTCGCCACCGCTATCCTCTTTCCTGTGCTTATCACCGAGGAAGCGACCATGCTCCATACTCCCCAGGCCCAGCTGCAACAGCGTCTCATAGCCCTGCAGCAGGCCTTGCAGGCCACCCCGGCTGGCATGCCGCTGGCCCGGACACTCGCCAGCTGGCTGACCCGACTACACGACCAGCCCGCCACCTTGCTGCTGCTTGGCAACTACAACGCAGGCAAAAGCACCCTGGTCAATGTACTTAGCGGCGAAGAGCTGGCACCGACCGGCGATATCCCGCTGACCGACCGGGTGACCGACTACCCCTGGCAGGGGCTCTGCCTGCGCGATACCCCGGGGCTGAACGCCCCCATTCCCCATCAGGCGGTCACCGAGGCGGCGCTGGCCAGCGCCGATCTGGTGGTCGTGGTGGTGCGCAGCGGTGATGTGGATGAGGCGTGCCTCTATCACCAGCTGGCCTCCCTGCTGCAACGTGGCAACCCCTTGCTGATCGTGCTCAATGGCGATAGCAGCGAACCCGCTTTACTCGCCTGTTGGCAGCAGCAGCTCTGCCGCCATCTGCTGGCGCTGGAGCAGGAGGGGATCCCCCCTGCGCAACTGGCCGCCATCCCGGTGATCCCCCTTAATCTGGAGACCGCCTGGCAGGCCCGCCAACAAGGCGGCCCCCTGCTGGCCGCCAGCGGCTACCCACTGCTGGCAAGCACCTTACAACAGTGGGCCACCCGACAACTGGCCGGCGAACCCTGGCGAGCCCCGCTATTGGCCTGCCTGCAACAAGGGCTGACCCAGCTGTTGCAACAGGGGGCAGCAGAGCCGGCGAGTCAGTCGCTGCTGACGGCGCGTCAACAACTGCAACATCTGGCACAGCGGCTACAAAAACAGGGGCGGTTACAACTGACCTGCCAGTTGAACGCGCTGCGCCCCGCGCTGACGGCGGCGCTCCACAGCACTGACCCACAAACCCAGGTTGCCATGCTGGTTGAAACGCTCTGTCACGGGCTGCAAAGCTGGCTTGCCAGCGAACAACCCGATCGGCAGTGGCGCGCCCTTAATCCGATGACGCAGCCATTGCCTCACACTGCCCCGGCGGGGCCGCTCACCGATCCGGTCGATGAGGCAATGAAGCTCGGTATGCCGCTATTACAGGGGGGGCTCGCCAAGGTGGGAGGGCGGCTTAATCTGGCTATCTCCCTGCTGCTGGGTGCTGCCGAGATCTATCGCCAACAGCGTGAACAGTCACGGCAAGCCGAGCTGGCCCGCGATGCAAAGCTGCTTGAGATGCAACAACTCAGCGCCCTCAGCCAACAGCTGGAAAGCACGATCGCACTGGCACTGGACGAGGCGATCCGGGCCACCCTGGCCGAGCCGCTGGCGAGACTTGAGCAACAGCTGGCCGAACTGGCTCGCCAAGCCAGTGCCGATGCCCGACAGCGGTTGATGTGGCAGCAGTGGCTGGAGGAGATAGCCATCATGCTGGCCCCGCAGGATGCACCATTTGGTGACATCACCGACAGCCCAAGTGCGGCGTGATACTGACTCATACCCTAGTGACAGGAGAGACCCCCATGCTGCTCGATACCCTGCTTGGCCGTTATCCGGACCTGCATGATCAGATCGCCCCGCTGCAGGCACTGTACCGCGCCGATCCGCGGCCAACCGTCGCCGCCATAGGCGACTACAACACCGGCAAGAGCGCCCTGCTCAACGCACTGATGGAGCGTGACCTGTTTACCGTGGCCGATCGCCGGGAGACCCGACAGTTGCAAACAGGAGTGGCCCACGGCCTCTGCTGGCTCGATACCCCCGGGCTCAATGCCGACCCGAGCGGCGCGGATGATATGGCCAGCCAGCAGGCGATGGCGCAGGCCGATCATCTGTTGATCCTCCATGCCCTCGGCAACGGTGAATTGGCCCCCGACCTGCTTCCCTTGCTGGATGAGCACGATGCCACCCTGGTGTTAACCCGGATCGACGAGTGCAGCGAGGAGGCGCAGGAAGCCGCACTGGCCGCCATTTTGCAGCAGTGGGATGGCCCGCTGGTACTGTGCAGCAGTACCCGCTGGCAACTGGGTAAACGAGTGGGTGAAACGTCTGTGCTGGCCAGCAGTGGCATCCCGGCCCTGCGCCAGCAATTGATGGCTGACGCTGCCGGCTGGCTTGCCCGCCGTCACCGACGCTTTGCCAGACTCAAGGGTGCGCTCGAGCAGATCCTGCAGGCTCGCCAGATCCAGCTGCAAGCCAGGATGTTGAAGGCGCAGTTGCAACCGCTGTCGGCTCGGGAAAACCTGGCCGATCGTCTCAACCAGATCATCGATACCCTCAACCGTTAAGGAGCACATGATGGCAGCACCTCTTTTTTGGCTCGGCGGTCTCCTGGTGAGCGGCGTAGTCACCTATCTGGCCACCCGTGAGAGCAACACCGATAGCGAGCAATATGAGGATCCGACACCGCAAGGACCCAACCCCGCCAGCCGCCATCAGGGCGAGTTGATGCTGGAGCAACTCTGCCGCGAGCTGAATGTGGCCAGCCCTGGCATCACAACACTGCAGGCAGACCCGCAAAGCTGTTATGAGGCGCTACTGCACAGGATTGAGCGAGAGGCCGAGCAGGCCGCCGCCCCGCTGGAACGGGAGTTGGCCCAGCTGGTTCAGCTACAAGCTGCGCTGGCGGCGTTGGCCCTGCCAACCCGAGGAGCAGACCATGAGTGATCCCTTCACCCCTTTTCAGCTGGGACTGGCCAAGTTGACCGACGCCTCACGGGCTGCCCATGATAGAGAGGCGGGGTTACTGGCTCAGCTTGACCAGTTGCAACAACAACTGGCCTTGCCCGCCCCGTTGGCAGCGCGAGCCGCCAACTCTGCGCTGGCAGCCGATGCGGCGCAGCTCACGACGACTCTCAGCAATCTGGCCACCGGCTGGCAGCAAGAGTGGCAAAACCAAGCACCGATGCGAGCCCTGAGCGAACAACTGGCCGACCGGTTGGTACTGCTGATTTATGGCAAGGTGAACGCCGGAAAATCGAGCCTTATCAACTATCTCAGCGAGCGACTTGGCGCCACACTGATGGCCAGTGCGCAGGCCTTTATCCTGCGTGAAGGCAGCCTTCTCCCCCACCCTTTACCACTTGCGGAAGGGGCCACTGAAACCACCCGCGAGATTGCGGTGATCCTGATCGGTGACAAACTGGCCTTGATCGATACCCCGGGGTTGCACTCGGTCACCCGGGCCAACGGCGAGCTGGCAAGGCGCTTTACCGATAGCGCCGATGCCCTGCTCTGGATCACCCCCTCCACCAATCCGGGACTGATCCATGAACTCGATGCCCTTGCTGCAGAGCTGACCCTGGGCAAGCCCCTGCTGCCGGTGATCAGTCGCAGCGACATCCAGCAAGAGAGTTGGGATGAAGCCAGCCATCAGGTGGTGAGCAAGCTGGTTGCCAAGTCCCCCGAGCGACGTGAGCAACAAGAGGAGGATCTCTATCAGCGCGCACAGCAGCACCTGCTCAGCAAGGGGACTCTACGTCAGGCTATCAGTCTCTCCGTGGCCTGCGCCAAAACAGCTCCTGATTCTGATCATGGTCTGGACAGGCTGGGAGAGGCGCTTGCCACCCTCACCGAGCAATCACTGCGCTATAAACCCGCCAAGTGGCAAGCTCAGCTCGATTATTTTATTCAGCGCAGCGTAATCGCTCCCCTTGAGCATCAGTTAAAACCAGCACTGACCCGGCTGGAGCAGGCCTTGTGGCGGATCGAGCAAGCGCTCCCCATCCTGCGGCAAACCCTGCAAGAAGAAGCGCTGATCTCGCTGCTTGACGCCTGGCCGACACTGGTTGAACGCCATCAAGAGGGACAGCAGCGAGACCAACTTCTCAACGACTATCGGACGCTGCGTGAACAGACACTGGCAACGCTGATCGAGCGCCATCTCGCTCCACTGCTGGCCACACTCCCCACCCCAGCCAGCCTGCTTCAGGTGAGCGAGTTGGGGGAGTACCGGGATCGCTATGTTACCTGGCAGGAGCCTGCCCATCAGGGCAGGCACAGCCTAACCCGCCTGGGCGCCGGCCTGCTGGGAGGGTTGGCGGGAGCACTGGGTGGCCCGGTTGTCAGCGCAATCTCCGCGCTGGCAGCTGCAGCTATCGCAGATAAATTTATGGGAGCGCCGACCGAGCATACCCGCAGACAACGGGTTGGTTTTGATAACAGCGACCTGCTCGGTAAAGGGGGCTCGGCCATCGAGCAGGATCTGCAGAGGGCAATCGATACCTTGATCGAACAGATCCGGCAAGATTACCTCTCCCCCCTGCAAAGCTATCTGGATGACGTGACCCAGTGCATCACCGCATTGCCCCATTGCACCACGCTTGTCGAACAGAGTGCATTTTCATAAATCATCCAGAAACGCGCTCACCAACTGGTGATGTCTTCAGTGCCTCCCGGACAACATTAGGATATCCACGTTGTCAATCACCCATACGGAGGCTACATGAAGACACTGACCCTGACTAACAGCCGCCAGATGCAACCCTATCTGGACCAGGTCTGGGCGTTGCTGGTCGCCAGTTATGCCGAGGTGAGTGGCGGCCTGCACTATGCAGAGCCAGCGGATCTGCTGAGCAAGACCCAACGCTGGCGGCTGGTGACCTATCGTGGCCGGGTCATAGCCAGCACCCTGTTCAAGGCCAAGCGCGGTTGGAAACTGGTTGCCATGGCCAGCTGCCGACAACATGGCCTGCGGGCTCGTCATGCTCTTCGTCGCCTTATTTGTGCCGATCTGCCCCGAGCCTGGATGGAACTTTCTGAGCGCGCCGAACGCTTTGTTCTGCGTTGCTGCGGGGGGCATCACTACCTGATCCATGCCAGTCTGGCCGCAACCTTGCTGGACAAACCCGTAGAACCTGTCGCTGAGGATGGCTATCACTACCGCCGCACCGTAGCAGGGCTGCTGAAAGCCAAGGTCATCGTGGGAACCCCGCTCCCCTGCTAACCCCGCCCCCGCTTCGCCATGACGGCCCACCATTTAGCACGCCGCTAAATGCGGCCCACACGGCGTTATCTTGCCCCCCATGAAATGGACTCAGGAGAGAGCAAATGCAACTTCGTTTTGACTATATTCGCCAGTTGATCACGGTTTGGCTGGCCCACGGTGGTAACCGAAAAATCGAGCTTGCCGCACTGGAACCCTTGCTATGGCGAGATGGCAACCATCAATTGGCTGATCTCGTCGCCTACCTTAAAGAATGTGGTTGTACGGTATCGCTCACTACCAATGGCAGCCTGCTGGCTCGTCATGCGTTGCCGCTCAAGCAGGCCGGCGTTGATCTCGTACGTTTGAGCTGGCACACCATGAACCCCGACACCTTTGCCCAGATCACAGGTCAAAACCTATATCACCGCTTTATCGATGGTCTGGAGAGTGCTATCGCCAATAGGCTTCCTCTTGCCATCAATCGGGTATTGCTGAAAGGCCACTGCGCCGATCTGCCAGAGCAGATCGCATTTATTGATCGCCATCAGCTCAGGCTCAAATTATTGGATCTCTACTGGATGCCCAGCATGGCGGAGCAATATGAACGCTTTTATATCTCTCCACATGAAGCACTTAACCAGTTTGCCGATATCAGCATGCTGAATGCCCCTGGCCGTAGCGCAAGTCAGCACGGAGGACGTGACCGTATTCGCTATCAAACCCGGCACGGTGGCATTGTCGAGTACAAGTTAGGGGATGAGGCGCGCCGTGGCGCGCAGCAGTGCCGGCACTGTCCGCAACAGGCTGACTGCCTGGAGGGCTTCGCTGATTATCTGCGGGTATTTCCTGACGAGAGTATCTCGCTCTGCTATATGCGCAAGGAGCTTGGTCATTCGATGCCCTCTTCAGAACTGGCAACCCTGCCAGCCTGGCTGGCACAACATCAGCAGGAACTGCAGATGCCGCTGCGGCTGGTACTAACCGGCCAATGCAACTTCAACTGCGGTTTTCCTGGCTCAACCCGCTCGTGGTGCCTCAAGCAAGGGCGAGGGTTTAGCTTTCCGCCCCGTCAGCCTGCAGCGATAAATGAGGAGCGGATCTATGTCCAGAACGCTTAAGTTGCAGTTGCTCACCATGCTGCAACAGGAACTGCACCGGATGTGCGAGCTGGCCATCGCAGGTGCTCATGAAGCACAACAGGAGGCCAACTATCACATTGGCGCCATGGAATCGCGCTATGACACGTTCAAAGAGGAAGCACAATATCTGACTGAAGCCCAAAAATTGCGACTCCTGACACTTCAGGGACAACTGCAAGAGTGCGTTCGCTTGCATAGCCTGCTAGCAAAACAGCAACGCCCCTACCAGCACATTCAGCTTGGAGCCCTTATCACCCTGCTCGAGGAGGGGCAAGAGAGAGTGCAACTCTTTATTGCACCTGCCAGCCTTGGCAAGCCGCACGAATGCACACAGGGCAAGGTTATCTGTATTACACCAGATACCCCTGTTGTCTCCCCCGCCATGGGACTGACTGTCGGCGAGGAATATCAGGTCTGTATAGGCAACGCCATCAGGAACTACGACATCATTGCCATCGAATAATATCTTGGCACGTTCACCCAGCCCAATCATTTGCCAACAACACCAATTGGTCACACCACAAGCCCCCTATTCAACGTCCATAATATAGCTGTTCCCTAACAGGGTTGAAAAACAAAGGAGCCCATCATGTTCGAACTGTTTGAAAAATTGTTGGAGCAAGCCAAAGAGCTTGAAACTGACAAAGTTGTCATGCTCAGCGTTGTTGTCGTTGCTCTCGCCATTGTCAGCAAAGAAGCTAGATCTCAATAAATAGCATACATGTGTCGAGCACTATCAATGACGCATCGATAGTGCTCGGCCTCATTGGAGGATAATATGATGCCGCTCAATAAAAAAGAACGCAGCCACCTACCTTTAAAATAAATTTCTCGATTGTTAAACCATTTAAGCCTTAACAAAAAGTAGCCGCGTCTCAACACTACAGCATGGCTTCCTCTAAAATTCAACATAACATCCTTGATGTGTTAAGCAATAATCACCCACAAGAAAATATTAACCTTGCCTACATGAAAAAATTTAATGTCACGCCCTAAACAACTGTTCTTAATGGAGTGCTACATCTTGCCGAAAGCCTTTAGCGTAAGGAATTTGTGCAATCTGACGGCAACGCCTGAAATGACAAGGTTCAGCGACGATGTGTGATTCATGTCACCTGTAGAATCGGTACGAGTGCAGTGATCTACTATTCGGAACAGCAAGTTACAGTGATCTACTATTCGGTACAGCTATTTAGTTCAACAAGCTGTTATGCCGCAAGGGACATCAACAAACCAAGCCACCACCATTAAAATACCATTCTTCATGCCGGTTAATTCCAAGACTTGTTTGATGGCATATAAAGGGCCAATTGCCATATTATGGCAATTTTTATCGAAAATCCCCCCAGATTTTTGCATGCAAATCGTTATGGTTTTATCATGTACACAAACCCTAATCATTAAAAAATGGCGCTTTATAAAACAAGGCCTTAAGCTAATGAAACTACTATCTCAATGCCAAAAATCCGTGCCACTATATGGCAATGAACATTTTTACGCTGCTATATGGTGGCAGACACTTCTACCCAACGACTTGCTGAGCCTGTTCACCATACAGACAACTCAGAAAAACCATCAAATTATGAAGATAAAGCGACTGGATATGCAATAACCAACCCCTCCATACTCATCTCAGCATCTTGTTCCAAGATAGTACAATGGGATACCATTAATTATAACCAAGCCGCCCTTTTGCACCCAATCGAACCCCAACCAAAGGATGGCTTATTATTCATTTCATGTATACCTTCGACGCTATCTTGTAGATGTTCAAGAATTATACCTTTTCATTCTGACCTTCATTTACATCTCCTGTATTTCAAAATGAAATACGATCTATATAGAACACCATCTTAAACAAGATGAATGCTGAGTGATCACATATATCATCTCACTTAGTGTCACGCTGTGATGATATATTTTATTATTTGATTAAGGTAAGTGATATGACTATGAAATTTATCTGCTGGCGAAAAAAACCAATAAATTACGCATTGTTGCCCAGAGTGGGAATTGAATAATCCTGCATCTGAAATATAATGAAACAACGATTCCATCAATATCTAATTCTGGTAATTATAATATACAGACCTATTCAACTTGGCGAATCTGGATGTTATTAGTCACGCGGGAGATGGTGCGTGAGGCGGTGAGTCTCTACAACGTGGGGCGAGCGTATCATATGTTGAAATACAGAATCCCCGATGTGGAACATCGGGGATTTTGAGTGGAGAAATGCTAGTTGAAATTGTGTAAACCTATTTTAACGCTAGACACCCATCATGCTAGCGGCTTAGCTATCACTAGTTGATAGTCGGCCAAATAGCCTCTTATTGCACAATCTGGCTGGATAACAACACTTGCAACATCTGCTTTTGATGCTCAGCTATCTCATCCTCCTGCCAGCGACCCTTCTTTTTCATAAGCCTGATCATTGCGAGCAACTTGAGGCTATCAATCTGGTTGTTGGCAAGGCTCGCTTCAAAGTGCTCCTGCTTCTGTTGCGGCTGGAAGTTACTCAGGCGCGAGTTCTTGCTGTGGCTGATAAGGCAAAGGTTGCCAAACGAATGAAGTGCACTCTGCTCGACCGGTTTATAACCATCCATCGGATGCTGGGGTGAGAAGTGTTCCACCGAACTGCGGAATGTAAACTCGAAACGGCGATACAACTCCATATCACGATCTTTATCTTGATTTCGATTCGTAACCCACAGCAGGTAGTCGAGGAAATTGAAGACAAAGTTGTTCTCGATATGACCGAAGCGAAGTTTGGATGTAATCACCTCGTGCCAGCTCTCATCCACATTGATGGCGGGCAACAGGGCGTTATCTAGGTAGAGCATCTGATAATAGGAAGCCCCTTCACTCGGCGCCAAAAAGCGCTGGAAGACAAAGCGGCGAGCCTGACTTTCCAGATAGGACAGATAAGCCCCGGCCTCCACCGGTTGATCAGGGTGACAATTGTCGAACAGATATCTCAGTGCACCATTCAGCCAATGTTTGTAAACCAGGGTCGGGGTCGACACATGAAACGCCGACAGCAACATCAGGATCCGCCGGTTAACACCAGAGAAACCATTCTCATTTTCATCCTTGTCAAAGGTATTGATGTAACTGACGCTCTTTTCCGAATACCAGTGCAGCCGCTTCAGACTCCAACCATCCTTGCCATCGGCAAACTCGCGCTTGATGATGAACTGATCAAACAGATACTTGCTCTTCAACAGGCCATAGATAAAACGCTGAACTGCCGCCACTGGGTCCGTCTGCCCGATCACCCGCAGCTCAAACTGATCGACCAGTTGTTTATCATCGAGCGGCACCCCTTCTGTATTCATGGGGTCGCGGCTAACGAGTCGCAGTACATGGAGCAAAAAGTTGGAGAAGTTGATGACGCTATTAAAGCGCTCGGAGCCTGCACTCTCCTCCTCCACCTTCTGCTCTCCATCGAGATTGTCATCCTGCAAAATGGCCAACAAGGTGCGCCCCTGGCTGGCGTCAATCACATCATCATCGCTTTTATCTGCAGAAGGGGGGCAATAAGAGGGTGCCAGCAGATCAAGTAGATGGGCAAAATCCCGGGGAACAAACTGACCCCAGTCTTTCTCACCGAACAGGCGATGACGCTCCTCTGGGGTAAAACCGTACTGGATATAGCGCTCCATATTGGCGCAGGCATCCCATACCCGGGTCAGTGCATAAATGCTTTGGCGACGAGTCTCCTCCTCGGGTATCTTGTCGTTTAGCACAGCCATCAGCTTCGCCTTGATCACCTCATGCTTTTCCAGCTGTTCACCGCGATTGTTCATCGCCTCGAAGAAGTGATTGAGATCGGTATCCTTGGGTACCTCGATACGAGAGATCTGCACATGCGTGAAGAGGTAGTCACAAAAGGCCGTCAGTTTAGCCCCCACCAAACCAAGATCCGCCATTGCCTTGCCAATCAGTTCAAAACCGTTCACAAGACCTTCATTGAAGGCACTCCCCCGCAAATCGTGGGGAGCTACCCCCAGCCATAAGCGCTCGAAGGTATGCCTCGATATCGGGCGACTTTCAAAAGCGAGGTTGATGGTCTGATACCAGCTCATATCCACCGCACCGACCGCATCTTTAGGGGGGTGTTTGAGCCAATTGGCCAGCAGAGAGAGGGTAGTAAAGCGCTGCTGACCATCGATTACCTCGAAGCTACTATCGTCCCGGGCAAACACCACCAAGGTGCCGATATAGTAGGTTTGCGGTCCCTTGGCACCGACCGATTTTTGCTGATAATCCAGCACATCCTGCAGCAGCTGGGTGATCTCTCCCTCGCCCCAGGCATAGTTACGCTGGTACATGGGCACCAGATAGCGGGCGCTGTCTTCGAGCAGTGCACGGATGGAAAAGGGGCGAACGTCTGCATCACTCATAATATTTCATCTCCCGAAACAGTCCGACCAGCTCATCTTCGGTGCCACTTCGAATATTGTTCTGGTTCTCTTTCTTGCTCATGCTCGGCAAAGGGAAACCATGCAGGTCTCCCGGCAAACGGGCATCACGAATGGCACGGATCAGATTGTGCTCCAGCACGTAGTTATCCATGGTCGCCAGTTGCACCACCTGCTGGCGAATACGGCAACGATAGGCCCAGATAAAGCACTTCTCGATGGCCAGTGACAGCCCCTGGCTGCCGAACTTGTCGATATAGAAGATCAGGGCGCAGTCGAACATGGCCCGCACATAACGATCCCCAGTGCGGTGGCGCTTTGCATAACTGCCCAAGGTAAACAGAACTTTGCTAGCCATCGGCGTCAGCGCTTCGCCGAGCAGGGTGGCAGATTGCGCCTTACCGAAATCAGATTCCTCGACCACGATGGCGGCCACCCGCGTCTGGTAGTACTCGGCCATCTCGAAAAAGCGCCGACCATTGATGATCATCTGGTCGAGATGAAAGGGAAACGTCATTCGCTGGCCATCTATCTTGCGCTGGTACTGGCTGTTGTACTCATCGACAAAGTGGTGGGCGATACGCAGCGACTCCACATAGGGATAATGCCCCACCCGGTCGAGGTTGACCCCCTTGAAGAGATCTACCTCCCCCTTGCCAAAATAACGGGCCGACTTGCCCTCGGCCCACTGGCGTACCCGATAGAGATAGAGGGCGAACAGATTGGCCAGCTCATCGCTTGGCAGGCGCTCCCAATGGGCAACCGCCTCGGCCTTGAGGTTGGCCTCATGGTCAGCAAACTCGCGCAGGTGAAATGCCTTGAGCAGATCGTGGGGGGCCAAATCGCGCCCCCGGGCATTTTGTGAATCGAAGAACTGGAACGCCTCCGAGATATCCTGCAGCACAAAGCAGACTACCTGACAGCGGTTGAGCAGAAAGTCGATTTGCTGCTCGTCAAACTCAGGGCGGGCCACCAGCCGACGCAGTTCCAGATAGTTGCGTCTGAGGTTTAACTCCGAATCACGGCTGGGGAAGTGCTGGCGCTGCATAAACGCATCGATAGGTCCCCGCAAGGCCTGCAATTGCTCACGCAGATCCTGACGTTGAAACCGGATACTCTTCTCTTTGCCATTGCGAGTTTCGTTATCCAGCCCCCCGATAAGCGCCTTGACGGTCAACATCAGGGTCAGTGTGCGTTGCTGACCATCGACGATATCAAGCATCTCGCCCAGCTTGCTATCGGTGTGCTGATGAAACACCACCGAGCCCAGCCGGTAGGCGCTCTTGTCCTGATGGGTCGCCAGATCACTGAAGAGATCCGAGATATTCTTGGCGCCCCAGCGGTACGGCCGCTGATAGCTTGGGATAGCCAGTTGGGGAATGGCCAGCAACTGGCGTACCGACCGCACCTGATTATTGATGCTCTCCATCATGCCTCCTGCTGTAGGCGGATGCAGCCGGTCAACAACCACTGCATCAGCCCCTGTTTCAGGAGGGAGGAGTAGAGTTCGTTCTTCTTGATAGCCATGAGTCAGGTATTCCGATAAGAGTCTGTGTACACCAAGGGGCCTGTAAAACGAAAAGAGGCAGAGATTCACAACCTTGCCGGTTACGGAGCCAGAAATTGCCGACGAGTTTACCCATTTGGCCCCGTTACAACCATGCCTGATATCACATCAGAGTGTGATCGCCGACCGTTTGCTGCAAAAGCCATCATTTGCCTTCAAGCAAGGGTGGCGGTGTACTCTCGCCACGGCATTTGAGTTGCCCCAGCGAGTTGGTTCGGCAGACGGTGCCATCGGAGGCACGCAGGTTACCGAGACTATCCTCACGCCACGTCACCCGTTCGCCGGTTTTGGCATTGCTGCCACGCACATGGCCCAGTGCGTCTTTGCGGTAGGTGGTGCCATCGCTGCCCTTGAGGTTGCCCAACGGATCGGTGCGCCAGGTGATGCCGGAACCCGAGTCGTTGATGTTGCCCAGTGCATCCTCACGCAGAGTGCCCTGTTTGCCATCATCACACTGGTAGATAGTGTTGCCCAGCGCATTCTCCCGATAGGTGCAGGCGTTAGGCCCAGCAACAGGGCGATTAATGACAACGGGCGTGTCGCTAACCAAAAGCCGGGTTGGTTACTCATCGCATATCCCCTCTGATGTGAACTCGGCTGACTATACCGGGCCAACCGCACAGCTTCGATACTGGGGTTTTGCACATGTCGTGTTTTCAGGCGGATACAACTTTGACTCTAAAGAGTGTGAACAAGGAGCTCACTGCAATAATTTGAGCCGTGTTACTCTAGGCCAAATGGAACTTGCCTGAGGGATATCATGCCGATACAACCACCCCCTTCTACTTATCGCTGTCCAACCTGTGGCTGGCACAAGACGGTTGTTCCCAAGAGCGATGTTATGGTACGTGGCCACACCTGGTTTGAGGCCTGTCCAGAGTGCCACCATGCCCCACTGGAACAATCGTCGGCCACCATGGTGGAGCTGGCCATTGCAACGCTGAAGGGTGTCATCCGCAAGTAACCGCTGCTATCACCACATTGCTATTCCAGCCAGTTCTTCATCAACCTGATGATCAAGCAGCAGGACAGAGAGTATGGTTGTCAAAGCTGGCTATTCATCTGATCGAGAAGGAGATCGTCGTTGAATTTTGAACAGTTGAAAACTCGTCAACGGACTCTGCGTGAACACTCTCCCAGCAATCTCAACCTGCGAGTTCATCGTGCCTTAAGCTGGCTGCAACGTGCTGAAATGGCCGAAGATGAAGATGGCCGCTTTATCTTTCTCTGGATTGCATTCAATGCGGCTTATGCCACTGAAATCGATGACGATCGTCGCCTCTCGGAACAGGAGACCTTCAAAGGCTTTCTGGAGAAACTGTGCGACTTGGATGAGCACAAAAAGATCGAGCATCTGGTTTGGCAGGAGTTCTCTGGCAGTATCCGCATACTGCTGGATACCCCGTTTGTACTGCAAGGCTTCTGGGATTATCACAGCGGCAAAATAAGCGAAGCCCAGTGGAAGGAGCGGCTGGCACAAGGCAAGAAGATGGCAAACCAGGCCCTCGCCAGCAGCAACACCCCACAGTTGCTGGGCGTGGTGTTTAACCGCCTCTATACCCTGCGCAACCAGCTAATTCATGGCGGTGCGACCTGGAACAGCTCGGTCAATCGCAAACAATTGAAGGATTGTGCCAACCTGCTCGGCAAACTGGTGCCGGTGATCATCGAGTTGATGATGACCCATCCCGATACCCTGTGGGGAGATGCCTGTTATCCGGTGGTTGAGCTGGCTGGTTAATCATCCGCAAGATGGCGGGCTGCGATGGCCCCGCGGCTTCAATCCGTCCGATCTGACAGATAGAAAGCCCCGGCTAACAGACCATAGACCAACCGCACCCGCTCATCCCTGCCCAGCTGCACACCGAGTAGCACTTCGCCGCTTGCCAAGTCGTCACCATGCCAGAAGCACCAGAGGGCTGCCTCCACTACATCCAGCCAGCTGGCATGGCCCAGCTGATTGCGTGACTTGCGCAGCCAGCTACCACGCACCACGGGGCAGCTATTCGGGGATGTGGCCGCAATATCGTGCCTCACACTCTGGTCTATGACGGGATCCGCTGGATGCCTCCCCTCACGGCCGGGAGCAGGAGCTAGAGTGGAACACTCAGGTGACAGCTGTAGTCGTTCCCAATCCAGGCCTCAGCGAGGGTCAGCAGGCAATCATTGCCAGAGACAATACCATGACAGGGAACCAGCAGTTGATTAACCAGCGCATCCCTTTGATGCACTACGCATTGGAGCGGATGCAGGTGAGCTATAACGGAGAACATCAACGACATCCCCTGCTCTACCCGCTGGTACTGGCCAACCGGGAGGAGCTCATCCAGCAAAGCTGTACCTTCAAGCTCAAGAGTGCGGATTTGCTGACACAACTCAGCTCGTCTGACAGACACAAAAGTAACAACGGGTAAAGGGAATGAAATTCAAAAGAAAAATTCCCGAGCAATGCTCGGGAATTTTTAGATAAGAAGCGACCGCATTAGGGTCACGTGTCAGCACACACTTTACTGACAAGCCCCTAGCAGCTTCCAGGGACCACCTTGGTCCGGCTGGTTATTGGTGTTCCACCACTTGGCCTCATAGATGTTGCCGACATAGGTCGCCTTGTCACCGGTGTTGTACACTTGGGTGCTGTTCCAGGAGGCCGGACAGGCACTACCCTTCTCGAAGCTCACTTCAAGGCGGTGATTGGCCGCCAAGCTGGGGAAGGTATAAGCGCTCGCCACCGGTTGGGCCGCGCCATCGACGGTGATACTCTTCACTCGATATCCGGGATCAGGAATGAACGCGAGTGTCAGTGCACTTCCCCCTTTTGCCTGAATAATACCTGCAGTATCCGGTGCAGGAGAGATAGTGCCACCGGTGCCGACGACACTGGCACGAATGTCAAACATCACGGGAATATCGATCGTCACCTCTTTGTACTGACCGCTGAAGCCGGAGAAGTTCCGTTCAGAGAGACTCTTCACATCGGCATTGCGCAGGATAACGATCTTCTTGTCACCCTTGGCAAACGGCTCGAGCAAGGTCAGCTCGGTGTTGGCGCCATTTTGAGTCAACTTTACAGCAGAAAATGGCACTGGCTGATTGCTCGGAACTGTCAGCACCGTTTTTTGCGGATTGAAGCTGTTCACCACCAGCGACATATTCCAGCCCCAGGTTTTGTGGTCAAGCGGCACGATAAAACCCAGACGATCAAAGCTGCCGGTCACGTTGAGGAACATGTCAGGCGACAGGTCGGCCAACGTCAACCCCATCAGCTCATACGAAGCATAAATGCCACCGTCATCGGCTTGGGGACCAATCACCACCGAGGAACTGGTCTCATAAGCTTTGAGATGTTTGAACCCAATCCCCGACGAACCCTCGATACGATCCACCTTGGGGTCAAACTGGGCGACGACCTGCTTGCCTGAATTCCACGCCAGCGTGTACACCATGGACTGAATGATCACTTGTGAAGGATTGGCCAGTACATCGCCAACATTGATGTTGTTCAAAATAATTTTTTGCCCAGAAACATCGATTTCAGCGCCATTTTTCCCTTGAGTGACCATCATGGACGCCAGAGGTAATTCGCTGGACCACCCACGTAGTACGATCTTATCCTTGCCGATAACAAAGTCGGTAACCGTGGTGATAGAGCCCCTCTGCTCATTGAGTAGCAACTGGTTTTTGCCACCCCCCAAGATCACGGTGTCATTCCCCCACCCCGCCATCAGTACTTCATCGTAAGGGGAGCCTTGAGTGACGCTGTCACCCGGTACATCAAACAGCGTGTTGTAACCGCCAAACTTATGCACATATTTGGTGATACAAGTTCCCTGCTCGTCACACGTGATCTTGTCTTTGGTCAACAGCTCGGCGGTTCCCCACGCTCCACGCAAGTGAGCTGCGGCCAGGATACCGGACATAGTTGCCTTGACCGTTACCTGTTGCCCGTTATCATTCGTATCGGTCCAGCTTTTCGACAAGGCCTGTGCCCAGGTCATATTGGCATCTTGTAGGAGCTTGCTGATGACCTTGTAGTTGAAGTGCATGACATCCCGGATCACCAGCTCCTGTTTATCGGGCTTGATGAAATCGGTGAAATTGTTGACCCCGTTCTTGCCGATAAAATGCCCTTGCCAGCGGTTAATATCCGTTACGTACACCTGATTACCGCCTGATCCCGGGATTTCAGCCAGCGCCTCAGTTTTACAACCGATCCAGGTCGAATCGGGCACAAACATATAAAAGCTGTCGTATTCCTTACCTGCAATCTGTACTGTCGGCGGACTGTAATAGCCAGCATCTATCATTACCGCCTCACCCAGTTGATACCCGACAAATCCCCACGCGTTCATCGAGCTATACTGCATCAACTTGAACATGCCCGGGTCATGCGGGGTATTTTCGTTATAGATGCTGCCAAGACCCAGCTTGGTAAAATACTGTTTTATCGTGGTGGGTTCTTGCACCATAGTCCCTGTGGCGCAGTCCCTGACCAGTCGACCAGGTTTGGTGACCTTGGCGTAGGCATAAACGGGGTTATCCAGATTATCGAGGTAAAACTGGCTCTGTGCTGGATTGATACCGGACTCAAAATTTCTGAGACTATCGAGAAACTCCTGCATTCCTCCAGTTGAGGCTGATGCCGTGGTTGCAAAAAATATGCACCCTAATAACGGAATACTTAATCCATGTTTCATCTAGCAACTCCTGATTAATGATATAAGCCTATCTCACCAGCATAAAAAGTGAGGTGTAAAGAACATAATTAGTGTTTATATATCGTCGAACTAGATCTTTATAGGCGAACCAAATTCTGGCATGGGAGCATTAAAGAATTTGGCAACACTGGCCCCCACATCAGATAGGGTATCACGAACACCTAACTCAAGCCCCTTGGATTTATGGCTGAATAACAATATTGGCACCATTTCTCTTGTATGAAGAGAATGTCCGATAAAGGGATCGTTGCCATGATCAGCCATAACAATCAAGAGGTCGCTTATGGACATAACGTCCAAGATCTTTGACAATCCGGCATCAGCTCTCTCGAGCGTATTCCAGTAACGTCCAGCATTTTGTTGGTGACCGGAAAGATCCGTTTCCTGAACATTGAGGCAGAAAAATGCATTATCTTCCCGAATAACATCCCGCAGCAATAAATCAAACAGTGTATTGGTATCGACTACTCCTGGATATGAAACACCGTGTTCATTCTCTACGATATCGGCGACTTTACCATATAAGAACGTCTTGATTCCAACCTGATTAAGACAGTGTGGCACTTGTGTCGATGGATCAACTCCATAGCCAAGGTGAATAACCTTAAATCCGTTATTATAGGCTCCGGAACGTGGAGCATTGACCCCAATAAATGCTATATTTCCGTTTTTGTCTGGTTTGGTTTCTATGGCTGAATAGATGTCATCCATTGAATCAACCAGTCCACCAAACGCTATGTTTCGTCCAGCGTCATTATATTTTCTGACTACTCTCCCGATTTTCACGACGTCATCGAATGATATTAAATTAAAATTGGCTGTAATGTTATAAACCTGTCCCAACTCGGCCTCAAGGTTATCCCCAATCACGACACAGCTGTTGACCTCCAGTAGGGCAAGCGCATCGCGATATATTCGGTTGACCTGGTATCCTGCGGCAATCAACCCCGCCTCTATCTTGTCGATATATGTACTAAAGGGGGCTTGTAGCGGTGCTCTCGGTTTGGTCCCCATGATCTCTTGATGCCCCATAAAGGTGTCACACCCTTCATGGCCCAACATTGACTTACCCCAGTTTGCAGCCTGGCTACGTTGCATCACTGAGTTGACGGGATACACCGTATTCAACAATCCAAGCCGTGCCAACGTCGGCAGATGTTTATCTGAAAAATGCTCAATGAGCTTTCTTGCTGTATTGGCACCGTGATCCTGTGGTCGCTCGGCCAGTACATCCGGCATTTCGCCGATACCAAAGCCATCGAGGACGACAACAATAAACCTTGCCATAATCCCTCCCTTACAACTCTCGCCCTTGCGAATCATAGAGTCCGATGATTTTCGGGGTCCCGGTCGATATTCCTGAAACCAGCGCAACATCACTTCTGGTCACAAACACCTGAGAGCGGAAAGCCATAATAACGGGTGTGCCGACGGGACACGTTCCCGCCAACTGGATGTGGTAATCGATGCTGCCATCATCACCTGCCACAAAAGGCATGAAGCGTCCGTGTGGATCTGAGCCATCCATTGCCAGTGCGCCACGAATACGTCCACGCCGATAATATCCACCACCATAGCAATAACTATTTCCGTTATGCTGATGAGATATCTCACTCAAATAAAGCATTGCAATTTTTTCTGGCTGTTCCCCATTCTGATTTGATGGAATCGTACCGGTCAAGGCATGTCCCGGTTCGCCATGCGTCCCACCTCGAGAGGCCATTAGCGGTATCGTTTCACAACTAGTTGAAGACGGAACATTGACCTGTGTTATCCGGCAACCCATTCGCTCAGCCTGCTCTTTGGCAATCATCGTTGTCCTGAAATTATGCGTGGCCACGGTCACATCTTTATCTTCATCATAGAGAAAGCAGGGAAAATGAGTGACCCCCGCTATAGCGATATTCGGTAGTGCTGACAATAATTGGATAACCTCATCCAGCTCACTTAGTAAAAACCCAGACTCCTGACTAGGATAAATAATGTCACCATGCTGATAAAACTTGACCATAATCTTTTGAACTACATTCGCGTTAACTGCAGCAGATGAAATCTCCTTGGCCTTTTCAATAGAATAAACGGTGATAATCTCTGGTTTGGTAACACTCACCAATTCATGGACTATCCCAGTAGGTGGTTGAACCAAATGCCCAACATGACTAACATTTATTCCCAGATCTGAATAATGGCGTGCTTCTTTGAAATCAACACAGACAATACCATCATAACCTAACTCATCGATCAGCAATTTTGCTAAAACGGGATTGCGTCCAAATTGCTTCGTCATCGCATAGAGTGTGACCCCATACTCATCTGCAGTTTTTTTGATCACCCTCGCATTTTCAACAAACTGGTCGACATCAATAATATAAGTATCAGGAAGAATTTGGTTGGATTTTAATAATTCAGCTGCACACTCTATAAATCTCGGATTTTGTCTTTTCAAAGCATCAAGAAACATCTTCGCTCACCTTATAAATATAGCTTACCCGGCCCAATAGTTTTCAGGCTGTCAAACCGGGTGACCCTGGGGTCAGATATTAAAAATTCCGACGATATGGAAAATATTGAGCGCAACACCAGTTAATATGGCAGCGAGAGCTGGAGCCGCAATTTTTAGTACAGGACGGCCCATCACCTCATTGAGGAAGAACAAGATAGTGAAAATGGTAATCCCGGTGGTCCCACCCATTTTCATCACCGCCAGTACCCCACCGATCAGGAGTGCAAATTCCATCAGCGTGTTCATCGAATTACGGATATTATCCGAGGCATTACGAATAGACGGGAATTGTTCCAGGAAATGGCCAATCCGACGCAGCAAGAATACTTCCGCACAAATGGTCAGGGCCCCCAGCACCGCTGCAACAGGTACGTTAGGTGAGAGATAACCGACCACAAACACAAAAGTCATCCCGACCACACCATATACACCAGTGGCTAGTGCAGTGGTGGCAATCAGAGGCACAAACCCAAGCCCGCGCATGAATTCTGAAAGAGCAACCTGGTTGATTGCCGTCTGCTGCGCGACAGGATCGGTCAACTTGTAGGCATCGGCAAGCGGATAGATAGAGACTTCAGAACCAGCAAAATAACCAGCGTTGACAACCACAGCAACCAGCGCACCGGTTGCAGCTAGGAACGGCAGGTTTTTCATGATGCGCTTGGTGCGTTCTTCAAACAAACTGTGCATACCCGACATATCAGGCGGCGCGATACCATTTTTCTTATCGTTGATGTCTTTGTATATGGCAGTCCCCACCAGCATCATCATCCCAACGAAAATTTGCAGGGACTCAGGATAAATAGTGGTAAATTTCATCGTGGCCAGCCGAGCCAGCACAATAACTGCAGCCGAAATAGCACCAGCTTTCCAACCGAACTGATAAAAGATGGCGAGCAGCGGAAACAGTGCAAAAGCGGTCATCACTGGCGTACCCAATTCACCTAACGCGCCAACCGCATCGACAGGCAAGCCTGTCAATACAGCATTCACACCGGAAAGAGAGGTAACAACCAGAATCCCCCACAAACCGCCAGCTAATGCGGCTTGCCAGCGCCGAGCCATCATCACACCAAGAATGTCGGTCGGTAAAAAGAGCAACCAAGGGTTTAGAAGACCTGTGGAAAGCGTAAACGAAATACCGACTGAGGCGACGAAACCAATCGACAAGCCAAACGCCACGGATCCCGCATCACGCCGCGACATATTTCCTTCGACGACTTGGGGTAGAATCGGCCTGATTCCGTCATGAAATACCGATGCACTCATATTGGCCAACAGAGCTGTCATGGCACACAACAGAGTGACTAACCCTAATTGAATAATGTCCATTTTTGTGCCCTCAATTGGCGGCAAGCTTGGTAATTAATAAAGGAATGGCATGTTCGACATGTTCCACTGAAAGACCAAACGCCACCTTGCCCTCTTGAATAAACTTCTCCACCTCTTCGGGCTTAGCTTTGATGGAAGGTTTAGCAATAGTGCAACTTTTCGGATAACCGATAATGGCGATAGCGATTGATAGTGCAGCCCCAGCACCGGTATTACAACACCCGATGTAATAATCCAGGACTCCCGCTTTTACCTTCATGGCGGCATCCATGTCATTGAGAATATGACATTCAAACTCCCCCGGTGCAGCGTGTTCAATCTGCGCCTTTATCTGCTCACGTTGCAATCCAGCAATCCCTATTTTTTTCATTTTTATATCCAGCCTCATTTAAAAAAGTGGTAAGGGGTAAGACGTAACATTTGTTCTATTTGAGTTTTACTAATACCTGACTCAAGTAACTGTGGAATAAAACTTTCCACCAGATAACAAAATCCAAGGCCTCCATTTTTTTTAAGGTGTGATTTTCTAGTTATATCCATAGACAGCATGACTCTATCCAACAAATTCCTGCTAGCCAATTCTTTCAGCATGTTGATTCTCGACGAATCAGGGAAGTAACTGTTCTTGCCGATAGTGTCAAACTGAACATGACAACCCTGTTCGATCAACCACAAGATGTCATCCAGATTATTTTTAAGATCGCAATGACCGATAGTGACCCTTTCCATTGCGACCGCATACGACTTGAATAACTTCACCTGTTCTCTTGCCATGGTGCTCATGGAAAGGTGGGTCGAGATTGGGCGGCCGGTCTCATAATGCGCCATTGCTGCAGCTTCAAAGACTTTTCGCTCCGTTTCGGTAAATGCGTTCTCGCTACTACCAATTTCCCCAATGACACTAGCTTTAAGTGCACTGTCATCGATACCCACCGTGATTTCATGCACTATCTCACCGCATATCTCGCGAGCTGACATACGGTATAGCTTCTCGGGGAAGAAACCTTCGATGTAATAACCTGTCGACATCAGGATATTCATGCCGGTATCCTGCATTATATTTTCAATAAAATGAGGATTTCTCCCCATAAAACGATTTGTCATCTCGATGATATTAAGCACGCCATACTGTTTGAGTGCAATAAGCTCATCCAGGATCGACGCATAACTATCAAGAAGACAATCTTCATCCCTTTTCTGTGAAGATAGGTCAATGTGCAGATGTTCATGACAATAGGTGTAACCATCGAGGCTAATCGACATTACATACCCTCCTGACATGAGTAGTGCAGTGATAAAAGATTACTCAACATAAATGACTTTTCACTCTCCGGAGCTGTCGCAAGATCAATTTTATCAAGCAGTCTTTTGTTGAGCACATCAATATCATGGAAGAATGGATCTTCCTGCACTTCATCAAACAGGGTTGGATCCATGCCTTGCTCTATTGGTGTTCCTGACTTAATCCGATCAAATGCCCTGGCCAGATGGACAATCATCATCTGGAATTGTTCGTTATCATCACCAACTGGAAAACTCTCCCTGAGGTCTTCCATTACCACTAAACATGCTTTTAATGCATCATGACTGATCACATCGGCTGACCGGAGTAACTGTAATCGCGCTATCACTGCATATCTCCATATTCAAATATTAATAACTTGGTATCAACTTCCCTTCAATTACTAAACGCTGATGGACCAATAGTTGATGAACATCAAGTAACTTACTAATTAGCTCGCTGACATGCTGGCTCTGGCGACCGACAAGAATGACCGCCTGTGATGCTTGGCGACATTCATCAATATGCTGGAGCGATTTTTCGCACAGCCCCGATACATTCATATCGATGGCCTCGGGCAACCACACGACCGCATCTATCTGCCCGGAAACGAGATAACTCAAGCTGTTGGAATAGTTGATCTCGACAATTTCAATTTCTTTTTCTGCAAACGCCTTCTCGGTCAGAATTCGCTGATCAGGAGATGCCGGATCGACCCCCACGCGTTTGATAGTCTCATATTCGTTTTCCCGATAAATCAAGCGATGCTCGAGTGAATAGGACTCTACCCCCAGATCCGCTAAGATCTTAACGCTACTACCCAATGTTCCAGCAGCAAGCTTGGACATAATGGCTAGGTCATAGACACCCTTTTTCAAGCATTCGGCACGGACATCAGCGCCACGCATATGAGCAAAGTAGAGTGGCAGGCTGCCAAGTTGTGCCTTCAATCCACTGGCCAGGCCCTCGTAGTGCTTTGTATAAGGCAGCGGCATGGCACACACCACATGGCTGATGCCGGAGTAACGGACAAGCTTTTGATAATCGAGTTGCCGAATATAAGTGCCATTACGCCCCTGCTTACTCAAGCTGACCGCCTTGTCATTTTCCAGCGTGGTAAACGCCTTCTGTATAAATCCAACCGATACACCAATCTCCTCTGACAAGGAATCTATGGTCCTCAGACGGTCGTCAGGCCGTGTCGTCATGAGATACTTTGCAAGACATATCACTGCCATGCCTTCTTTACTGATGTATGCGTTTGTCATCGTCTTTATCTTCATTATTTTGAATAAATAATACAGCATAGATTTCATCAAAAGCCAAACGATTGCTCAATTTTGTGAGCGCCTTCATAACAAATCGGATAAGAGAGAAGCTTCCAGGAGACAATGAGAGCAACATATGCTCTACAAAAATGCCAATAATGACGCCATAAAACAACAATAACACCATAATTTAGTTGAAAAACATTAAAATAAACCTGAAATTATAATCAGATGAACTAACTTCAACTTCGGTGTTTGATCCTATAGAACTGTCTCCGAGAGCATCAGATAGACAAGTCAAAACAATCATAGGCGTTGTTTCCCAAACCAAGCAGCAACTGCCCCAGCCTTTGGTGACTGCTACATTCGGGGCTGTCTAACGGGCAAAACCCTGAGTGTTCAGTTTGTTTATGGCGCTTACATACGTCATTACTTCTCCCACTTGGCCGTTGTAGTTACGCAGACTGATTTTCCCAGCCAGCAACTGTTTGAACCGATACATCGCCGTCTCTGCCAGCGAGCGACGGTGATACCCCAATATCTTCTTCCAGTGCGCCAGCCCTTCCTTACGCATCACCAGCACGGCCTCATTTCTTGGGTGCCCCTTTTTCCAGAGTCCAGCGTTCTTGCGAGACGGGATACAGGCTGCTGTCGGCCCTTTGCGCGAGATAAGCTGATGGCTGGCTTTGCTGTCATAGGCGTCATCCTCATAAACACGTCCTAGCTTGCGCCGCAGTGGGTTGAGCAAGGTGGGCAACACCTCGGTATCATGGACATTTTCCAACGAGACTTGTGCTGCCACGATATTGTGAGTGGCCGGCTCTAGCGCCAGATGCAGCTTGCGCCTGACTCGCCGCTTCTCGGTGCCGTGTTTTCTGACCTTCCAATCGCCTTCACCAAACACCTTCAGCCCAGTTGAGTCGATACCTGGTCGGTAACCTTCGCTTTAAATGGCTGCCGATACGCCACCGTCACCGTGCTTACCCGCTTGCTGGCACCGCTATAGTCCGACCGACATAGCGGCACATTCATCAACGCGAACAAGGAGTAGAGTATTCCCTGAGTGGCCAGCAGAGTGAGGTTGAAATTCCCCTTGAGCATCTAAGGTGCAGATGCTCTGGTCGCTGTAGAGCTGGCTGCGGTCCCGTAGCCCGTGATGGTCTTGATTAAACCAGTTGTGCATGGCATCGGTATCAACCCAGAAGGTGAGTGAACCACGATTAATCAAAAACTTGTTGTATTGAGGCCAGTTGGTGATGGGATGAAGCGACGTGCCCATGATGCAGACTTGAAGAGGATGGATCACCAAGTCCTCAGTTAGTTCCATTCAAACGGTATCGATCTGGGAAACAATGTCCGTAATAGAGCCAAGCCAGACCTGTCCAGTTGTTTCATATTTGAAACACCACATGCAGAAGTTCGTGGACATAAACTGCAGAAGTTCATTTTCCTGTTATATTTAAATCACTTGCTGAATAATTCAAACAAACTCACTCGAGCCTGAAAGGCTCCCCCATGTAGAAAGCACCCACCAGCAGACCATAAACAAGCCGCACTCGCTCATCCCTGCCCAGCAGCACACCGAGTAGCACTTCGCCGCTTGCCAAATCGTCACCATGCCAGAAGCACCAGAGGGCAGCCTCCACTACATCCAGCCAACTGGCATGGCCCAGCTGATTACGAGACTTGCGCCGCCAGCTACCACGCACCACCAAACCAGTATTCGGGGATCTGGCCGCCAGCATCCGCTGCTCCATCACGCTTGGCGTGAGTCCATCCAGCTTGGCCTGACGGCTGCCACGCCCTCCTCGCAGCAATTTGTCGAGTAGCAGCGCCAACAGACGAAACGCATCCTGATCTTCAAAGCTGGCATCCTCCCCCAGCAAATCGGCTGCACCGGTCATCAGTTGCTCACGCCCCAGATAGATGGGCTGTGACGTGCAATCCAGTCGATGTTGCTCGACATGGATAGCCAATGCCGTCACCACCGCCAGTGGTGAAGTCTCACCCCTTTGGTGACACGCGCCTTGGGCAAGCAAAGCGGTCAACGCCTTGGCCCGCTCGGCTGACAGCAAGCAATAGATCCCCCTGATCAGGGGCATGGCCGCCTGACCTGATAACAGACTTGAGTTCATAGCGCCTCAGTGACGATCGCGTTTGAAGTGAGTGGTTTTATGACCGACGGTGACAATCTCGCCGTTTTGCAGGACCAGATAGTGACGGCGCAGCCGCTGGCAGCATTCCGCTGGCAATCCGTACTCGGCTTGCAGCATGGCAACTCCTTTGCGATCGAGATAAACCAGTTCGCGCCCCTGGTGATAAGAAGAACGTCCGATGCTCAGCAGCAGCTCTACCAACTCGGGAGCAATACCGCGCTGCTGCATCCGGCACGCGGCGTGATGGCTGTAAGCACTATCCAGCTTCCCGTTCATGACATGCTCCTTTGGCGCTCATTTCGATGGACTCATTATATGTAGCCTGTATACTCATGCCGATACTGGTTACATAAACATGTCGCATTTTGGAGCACGTATGGCACCCAAAGAGCTCACCTGGGATCAAACCCTGCGCTTTCGTCTGTTGGAGATCGTCTTGCAGTGGGAGGGACGGCTGACTACCAATCATTTGATGACCGCCTTCAATATCGGTCGCCAACAGGCGTCACGGGATATCAACCACTACCTGACCCACTACTCACCGGAGGGGCTGGTCTATGACAGAAGCCTGAAGGGATACAAACCCACAGAGCACTTTGTCCCGCGCTTTAGTGAGGGAAAAGTGGATGAGTACCTGATGCTGCTACACCGTGAAAAGCAGCACCAGCGCCAACATGAAGCGGGCCTGTTAACGCTGCCGCTGATGGATTTGCGCTACGGCCATATCGAGATCCTGGATGTGCCGAACCGCCATATCGACCCCAAGATTGTGCGGGGTTTGGTGCAGGCGGCGCGCGGCCAACTGCGGGTCGATGTCGATTACGTATCCCTCAGTTCAGAGGAGCAGAGTGGCCGCAATATCGTGCCCCACACCCTGGTCTATGACGGGATCCGCTGGCACGTACGTGCCTACTGCGAGAAGAAAGGGGAATATCTGGATTTTGTGATGAGTCGTTTTCTGGGCGAACCGGATCTGCTGGATGCCTCTCCTCACGGCCGGGAGCAGGATCTGGAGTGGAACACCCAGGTGACTGCGGTAGTCGTTCCCAATCCCGGGCTCAGTGAAGGACAACAGGCCATCATTGCCAGAGACTATGCCATGACAGGGAACCAGCTGTTGATCAGCCAACGGATCCCCTTGGTGCATTACGCACTGGAACGGATGCAAGTGAGCTATAACGGAGAACATCAACAACATCCCCTGCTCTACCCGCTGGTGCTGGCAAATCGGGAGGAGCTCATCCAGCAAGGCTGTACCTTCAAGCTCAAGAGTGCAGACCTACAAATGCGACCAAGTTAACCCTGCGCCATGATGTCCGACTTCTCCGCACATCCGGCAAAGAGAGATAGAAATAAGAAAGGCTCCCGACATGGTGGGAGCCTTGACTGTAATAAATCGTTTAATCGGAATTCGTGTTTTGGGGACGCCCGTAATTATTCTCGGCAACACTCATAACATCTGGGTGCTTTGGCGACCTACCATGCCAACGCAGCTTGACCACCTTGCCATAATGATGAAAAAGGTATTGGTACAAGGCTTATCAACACATTTTAAGCCGGCGAACCAACCCGCAGATAACCAAAGTCAGCAATGAGATCGGTCCTGTCGAACCACCGCCACCGTTGTCACCACCATCGTTGCGACCATCATCAGTGTTGGCACCTTGTACAGTGATAACGATTGGCTGGGTAATCACATTACCGCCAGTACCGCTACGCAGGCCGAGGGTAAAGCTCTTGGCACCGACGAACGCCAGGTCACGCGCTGTCACGCGCACTGTGTAGGTCGGGTTGCCCGTAGCATCCAGAGCAGTCTGTCCAGTCGTCGGGTCAAAGCGCACCAGTTGCGAGATACCATCGTTGTAGTGCTGGCCCACAACCGCGCTGCCAGACTCGCTATACAGCTCTACAGAGAGACGCTTACCGGCAGCATCAGTGCCAGAGGCAGTGATGGTAACATCGATGTACGGCTTCGCATTAGTCAGGGTAGTGCTGTCTACTTTCATTGTGAAAGTGCGATCAGCAACGTCTGCACTCGGCATGACGCCTGCACCAGTGCCTTTTGTCCATCCGTAGTAAGCGCGGAGGTTGCCATCAGGCATCGTCAACAGGCGAGCGGCATCAGGGCTGTCAGGGTTGTTGTAGAAGTTTTGGAGTAAATACCTCTCGCTTGGACCGTAAGGGTAAATATCCCCTTGGTCAATGGCAGAAGGACTGCCACCGAACATGTTGTTCTTGGTCAGATCACCGTAACCACACATCAGACGACCAGCCCAGATGCCCCCTTGGTCGCAGAATCCTTCTGCACCTTTACGGTTGTAAAGATCTTCTGCGCCGAACAGGTGGAATGCTTCATGTGCGTAGGTATCAGGGGTGGTGTCATAACGACTCACCATAAAATCAGCGCCGGAAGTAGCCATCCCATCAAACTTGCCATCTGGGCCGCCCTTGGTGGTGATCCACATATCGGCACCAGAGCTGTGCGCAGCGAAGGTCAGGTCTTGAATGTCCTGCTCGTTGGTGCATACACCGTCCCACAGCGGAGGCGCCATGATGCCGAAGTTCGGGCCATAAGAGCTACGAACACCGATAACCTTTTCGTTGAGCAGAACAACCGCGGCTGAGTAGCCTGTTTTACACGTCGGGTTCAGGACGGTATCGCTCATAACGAGGATCTGCTTTACCTCGAAATGCAGGTTCTCAGGATTGCCATTTTTGACGATGCCGGTACGTTGACTAGTGTAATAGTCGTCCATAGCCGCTACGCGCTGGTGAATAGTGTTAAATACCTTCTCAGCACCATCCTGAGCAACGATGGACTTGGGCACCATTACGTTTACATCGATAACCGTAGTGGCTATCACCGCATTGCTTGCAACCAAGGTTGCAGCCATAAAGAGTAGCTTTGACATCAATAGTTTCTCCGGAACTAGTATAACCATATGAAACCGCAGACAATACACCATTGAATCCCAACCACAATGAGCTACATGTTTTTTTAAAAAACATACATCATGATTTGTGAACGAATTCACAATCCTTTAAAACACAAAAACTTTATTAACTCTCTGCTTAACCCCCACTTTTATTACCCCCTCGTGGCTAACCTATTCAATCGCTTTTTCAACTCTACCAATAATGAATAGAGCCACCCGTTGACTTAACAACACGAACACACTCCATACCCAACCATCGAGAGCTAAAAGGAGTCAAAAATGTTATTGAAATTTACATATCATGACCATAATCCATATTGTTCCATAGCCATTCCCATTGCTTTTATAATACACAAAAACAATTATTAAATTGATTTTCGCAGTATGAATGTTTTCTATATCATAAAAGCAAGCTGTCTAAAAATATGGTAAATTGACACATATACCAATCATGTTTAACCTCCTAAAAAAATAGGAGGATATATGAACAACAATGAACCAGCACTAATAAAAACCAAAACGCTATTAAAAAAACTTGAAATATCCAGATCGACGCTGTACAGGTGGATTAAAGAAGACAAATTTCCACCACCTATCAATAAAGGATTTTATTCTACCGCAGCGGTAAATAATTGGATATCAAGGGGAAATCACTCATCTTAGATGATGAATTACATCAACTTTGGTTCGGTTATATTTAGAGTTCCCGCAATGATTTTACTGCCTCCATTAATTTTTTATCCCATAATTCATATGCCTCACGTTGCTCATCAATCCAGTCATGTAGATTGTATATAGCCATGACACCCGCCATCCTGTGACCAAGCATTTTTTCTGTGACCTGTGGTAGAACTCGCTCTTCCGATAAACGCGTACTCAACGTTCGACGCATGTCGTGCATACGCCAATACGGCAGATCCAGTTTATCTCGAACACGCTCTGCTAACTGGATCAGAGACGCACTGCTCAACGATCTTTTTGGATTCACTGGCGAGCGACATACTGGCCCTCCCCTTAGCCGAGATCTCGCTGCCGCTTCTTGCAGCAACATCATCACCCTGCCAGGAATAGGCCGACGTATTGGCGCACCACATTTGGCTCGAGCAGCGGGAGCCGTCCAAATTTGCTCCTCCATATTGAACTCACTCCACTGTGCACCCAATGCCTCGCCGCTACGACAGCCAAGCAGGATCACCAATTTGGCTGCCAATTTTAATCCGCGGCTGGCCCTGCTCTGTTCAAAGGCAATCCAAATTTGAGCGAGTTCTCGCATGGTCAGCACACGAGTACCTCTCTCAGGTTGAGAGCCCACATCTTCGGTGCGTAATTGCAGCACCGGGGAGCCACCAATGAGATTACGCCGAATACAAAAACTAAGAATGGATTTCAACCTGCGCAATAAATGCCCAGCGTTTTTCGGCTTTTTCTTGCCTATCTTATCAAACCACTCCAGCCAGCTCGAAAACGGGATCTGTTCAACCGGAATACCAATAAACAGAGGTTCGAAATAGCGCTGCATGGTATGCTCATAGAGCACGACAGTACGGGGCCGCAGCTTGGGCAGATGGTGCTCACGAAAATGCTCGCAGCACTGTTTCAGTGTGACATCATGCTTCTGGTGGAGCTTATCCCAGAAAACTCTGGGATGTTCATTACGCTCAAGTGCACCACGGATAGCAGGGATCAACGCCCTGGCATCAGCGAGTTTAAGGTCGGGATAGCGTCCAATTTTGAGTCTCGCTGCTTTTCCTTGCCAGCGATAGCGATATTGCCACGAGATGGTGCCTCGCTCGGTGACCCGAGCTGACAGTCCATCACGGTCTGACAATTCCGTCTTGCCAAAGTAGGGCTTACCATAGAGGGCCCGTAGCTTCATATCAGTAAGTGGCATATGACTCTCCTGTGACTGGTCATCTGATTTTTCACTGACACATTAACGCGTCCTAACGTGTACACAGATATGTACCAAACTGGTCTGAAACGGACTGAATCAAGATCGGACAAAGTGAGACAATCTGAGATAACACTCCGTATAACGACTTGTTTTTCAAGCATATAGACACAATTCAGAACCACGAAATGAACCAGCAGACAAATCCTACCTTCTATTTCCACGACTACGAAACCTTCGGCATCAGCCCCGCCAAGGACAGGCCGTCGCAGTTTGCCGGTATTCGTACCGATGCGGATTTCAACATAATTGGCGAGCCGCTGGTCATTTATTGCAAACCGCCAGCGGACTACCTGCCAGATCCGGAGGCGTGCCTGATTACCGGTATCACGCCACAAAAGGCGATGAAGGACGGGCTGTGCGAGGCGGATTTCATTCGCCAGATCCACGAGCAGTTCGCCACTCCGAATACCTGTGTGCTGGGCTACAACAGCATCCGCTTCGATGACGAGGTGACCCGCTACACCCTCTATCGCAACTTCTATGACCCCTATGCCTACAGCTGGCAGAACGGTAACTCCCGCTGGGACATTCTCGACATGCTGCGGGCCTGCTACGCCCTGCGCCCGGAGGGGATCGAGTGGGCCTTTGATGATGAGGGCAAGCCGAGCTTCCGGCTGGAGAAGCTGACGGTCGCCAACGGCGTCGCCCATGCCAATGCCCACGATGCACTCTCTGACGTGCTGGCCACCATCGAGATGGCCAAGCTGGTGAAAAAGGCCCAACCCAAGCTGTTCGGGTACCTGTTTGGCCTTCGCAACAAGAACAAGGTGAAGGCACTGATCGACGTGGTGACCATGAAACCGCTGGTGCACGTCTCCGGCATGTTCTCCCCTTGGCAGGGGTGTGCAAGCTGGGTCTCGCCCCTCGCCTGGCACCCCACCAACCAGAACGCGGTGATCATGGTAGATCTGACCCGCGACCCCACCCCGCTTATCGAGCTCACCAGCGAAGAGATCCGCGAGCGCCTCTACACCAAGAAAGAGGAGCTGGGGGATCTGGCGGGCATTCCGGTCAAACTGGTGCACATCAACAAGTGTCCGGTACTTGCACCGGCCGCCACCCTTACGGCAGAGCGGGCCGACCAGCTGGGCATCGATCGGGAGCAGTGCCGCAAGAGCCTGGATCTGCTGCGCGCCCACCCCGAAGTGCGGGAAAAGCTGGTGGAAGTGTTCAATCAGGAGTTTGCGGGCAGCAGTGACGGCGATCCTGATACCCAGCTCTACGCCGGCTTCTTCGGTCACGGCGACAAGTCCACCATGGATCTGGTGCGCGCCACCCCGGCAGATCTGCTGGGCGAGCGGGAGTTTGCCTTCACCGACGCACGGCTGCCGGAGATGCTGTTTCGCTACCGCGCCCGCAACTGGCCGCACACTCTGAGCGAAGCGGAGCAGAAACGTTGGCGCCTGCACTGCAGCGACTACTTCAGCAACCGTCTGCCTGACTATGTACCGCGTCTCGAAGCGCTGGCAGAGCAGAATCAGGGTAACGAACGAAACTTTGCGATTCTTAAGAGTCTCTACCACTATCTGGAAGATTTATGAGTTGTGAGTGATTTCACACTAAATCCTCCTCGCCAATCCCCTTCTTCAAGTCATAATGACGAAGGGGATCTTCTCAAAAACCAATGTGTTGCATCCCTCTGTCTTGCCTCTATCGAACGGAAGCCATTTGCTGATGCCTCGTCACCACGCTCTGCTTGGATTACTGGCCCTGCTGCCGCTGGCAGCCAACGCCGCATACCGGTTCGATATGCCGGACTACCTTGCGCTGTTGCCAGAGCAGACCTATCACATCGTTGAGCACAGCTTCAGCACCCTGTACCAGCAGACCGACTTCACGCCTCAGGTCACCAACAGCTACTTCAACAGCTCCAACCTCTACAAGTTTGTCGGGGTACCGCTGGTCATCTCCGCCCAGTCCGGCTTTCAGCTGGAGGTGTTTGGCCAGGCCTATAACCGCGCGTCTCAGGCCTATATGCACCTGAGCGAAGATATGTCGCTTTACCGGGTGATGCGGGTCGATGTGATGGGTAACCCCAACGATCGGCTGGCTATCGGTTTTGGCTTTGGTATGCCAATCACCCCTAATCTCACCCTCAAGGCCATCACCTCGGGCAGCGATATCCCGGGCTATGGTTCCGCCAAATACGCGGCTGGCGTCGAGTGGCGTTACTGACACAGGCCCCCTAAATAGCAAACAATTCAGGCTCCCGAAGGAGCCTGAATTGTTTGAGAGACGAGCCTTATCAGACGTAACGGATCACCCGCCCTTCGCCCCCTTGCAGGGTCACAGCCGTACCGACTGCCTGCCCATGCCAAAAATCGGTTCCCCCTTCTGGCAGCAGAAACTCCTGTGGTTGCCCCTCCCAGTTGAAGAGGCAGAGCAGCGTGCCGCCCTCGGGCAGGCTTACTTCGCCACAGGCAAAGTCCATCGACTCGAAACGGGCAGAGGGTGCCCGGGCAGCGCAAAGCGCCAGCAGCTTGCGCAGTTGCGCTGCCTGCTCCTCATCGAGATCTTGCAGTCGATCACCCGCCAGCATCATCCCGCCGCTCGCCACCAGAGCTGCCAGATGGAAGCTGTAATCCACCTTGCTTGCCTGCTGGCTAGGCAGATCACGCAGACAGATGCAGTCGGGGTCGAGGGCCCAGAGCTTGTCATTTTGCCAAGCGCGGCAGAAGGCTTCGCGAGCGATCTGGCGATAGCGGTGGCCATTGCGCTCCACGTCATCGCTCACCCGCATGCCGTGCACCAGGCCAAGACTTGGCCAGATGGGCGCATTGCAACCGAGCAGGAAGGCACCATCGCCAGCACCGCGCAGAATGGCGGCCATGCCGCGCCGATAGGCTTCAACCCGGGTGGCAGCCGGATCGTGAAAACGGCCACCGTGGATGGCGCCCCAGAAGTTGGCATCGAGCTTGAAGTAGTGGATGCCCCACTGTTCGCGCAGGGTGCGGAACACCTGCTCAAGGTGCGCCTGCACCTCGGGGTGGGTACCATCCAGCACATACCAAGGGGTACAACGCCAACCGCCATAGGTGACCCGCTCGGAGGGGAGCGGCAGGCCGTCATCCCCCTTCACAAACCAGTCGGGATGATCCTGAAACACCTGTGAACCGGGCTCTGCAATAAAGGGGGCGACCCAGAGGGCAGGCTCGCAGCCAGCCTGTTTGATCTCCGCAGCCAGTGCCGCAACGCCCTGCTCGAACTTGGCCGACGGGGTCAGCCAATCGCCCATCTTGGCCTGATAGCCGTCGTCTATCTGCACATAGCGCAGCGCAGGGAAGCGCTCGGCGCGCACCTGCAGATTCTCGCGAATGTCGGCGGCACTTACCTCGGCGTAGTAGTGATACCAGGAGCACCAGCCGCTCGGGCGCTCACTCACCTTGCCGATCAGCGAGCCGTGCTCGACCTCGATCATCCGCGCCAGCTCGGCCAGCAGATCCTCACGCTCAGCCCCTTCGAGGCAGATCAGCGACTCGCTCTGCCAGTGCCCACCGGCCGCAAGTTTTCGCCCTTCGCAGTTCATCAGGATCTGCAAGCGACCATCAGGGTAAAGGCGAAACTCCCCGCCAAAACGGTGACAGCTGGCAAAGGCGAGCAGCAGCCACCCCTTGTTATGCTCTACCAGCAACAGGTTGTGAATGGTGTGATAGCCATTGTCATCGGTAATACGATAGACGCTGGAATCGGGGCAACGGCCGACATGTTGTGGTGATTGCCAGCTACCCATGGTCTGGGCCAGCATCTGGAATCCTTCGCCATAGATGGCGCTCTCCACCGGCAGGCCAAGCTTGCCGTCAAACAGTACCCAGCGCTCAACCGGGGTGGCAACAGCGCCGGTGTTGTCGAGTCGCACCCGGCACAGGGGCCCTTCCCACTGACGGGTTTGCAGCAGATGGGGTGGCAACGCACTATCGTTCGCCAGCTGGCGAACTCGGGACAAGAGGGATGTCATCACTACTCCTTGTAGTTCGAAAAGGGTTCTATCGGGCACTTTTCAAAAAATGCCAATCAAATCAGCTTCAAATGAACTGATTTCAGTTGTTATTGTTTTAATGCCGCGACCCGGCCTCTCTGGTAAACTGCGATTTTTCTTCCCAGTCGATGAGGTTCACGTGATCGCGCAACGCGCCTTGCTGTACTTTCGTGACTTTATGGTCATCGTCGCCTGCCTGCTGGCAGGCAAATCCGTGGCAGCCATCCTGCCGTTTGCCTTTCCCGGCAGCATCATCGGCATGCTGCTGCTGTTTGTGCTGCTCTCCCTGCAACTGATCAAGCTGCACTGGGTCGAGTTGGGCGCTGGCTTACTGCTGCGCCACATGGGCGTTTTGTTCGTGCCGGTCGCGGTCGGACTGGTGGCCTGGCTAGAGCCCCTGCGCCAGTCCTTCGGCGTCATCATGCTCTGCATCGTGCTCGGGATCGTGCTGATCCTCGCTACCGTCGGTCGGCTCTACCAGAGGATGAACAAATGATCTTCTGGCTCGCCATTCCCTTAACGCTCGCGCTCTATTTCGCCACCCGCGCCCTCTATCGACGCCTGCCCTGGCCCATCATCAATCCGGTGCTGGTGCCGACCGCGGTGATCATTGGCCTGCTGCTCTGGCTCGATCTGCCCCTTGAGCAGTACGAGCGCGGCAGCAGCCCCATTACCATGCTGCTGGAGCCCGCCGTGGTGGCGCTGGCGCTGCCGCTCTATCAGCAAGCGCGCCAGATCCAGGCCAAGCTCAAGCCCATCCTAATCTGTACCCTCGCCTCCGTCTTGATCTCGGTGTGCACAACCCTGCTGATCGGTCATTTTATGGGCACAGATCCGGCGCTGCTCGCCTCATTGGCGACCAAATCCATCACCACCCCGCTCGCAATGAGCGTCAGCCAGTCCATCGGCGGCATTCCCGCCATCGCGGCCGCCGTGGTGGTGGTGGTGGGAATTGTCGGCGCCCTGATCGGCTACCCGCTGCTCAAACTGTTCAAAGTGACCGACCCGGAAGCGCAAGGGCTCGCCATGGGGGCCTGTGCCCACGCCATCGGCACCGCCACCTCCGCCGAGAAGGGGATCACCCAGGGGGCCTTTGCATCGCTCGCCATGGTGGTGTGCGGGATCCTCACCGCGGCCGTCGCTCCCCTCCTTTTTGCCGTCTATCACTGGCTCACCTGACCGATGATTAACCACCCCGACGGCTCTGCAGCGCTGTCGGGATGCGACCTGCCGCACAATTTGCACAAGACAAACGTTTCCATTACCATCCCCCTCTGTTTGCCCATCAGGGCGTGAGCCTGCTCACACATTTACCCGAGCTTGCTCCCTACAATGGCCGCCCAATTGGCCTTTGAGGACACACTATGCATCCCCGTTTTGCCAAGCCATTCGATACCCTCTCTGCCCCGCTCAAAGCAGCCGTGCAGCCCATGCTGGATAGTGCCGACTTCAACGCCCGCTTCACGCCGGAGCAAGTCGCCACCCTGAAAGCCGCCACAGGTCTCGATGATCGCGCCCTGCGCCTCGCCCTGTTGCCGCTGGCTGCTGCCTGCTCGGTGGCACCCATTTCCAAGTTTTACGTCGGTGCCATCGCCTGCGGCCTGAGCGGCAGCTGGTACTTCGGCGCCAACATGGAGTTTGCAGGGCAAGGTCTGTTCCACTCGGTTCACGCCGAGCAGTCCGCCATCTCCAACGCCTGGCTGGGTGGCGAGACCGGGATCTCTGAAATCACCGTCAACTACACCCCCTGCGGCCACTGCCGTCAGTTCATGAACGAGCTGAGCACCGCCAAGATCCTGAAAGTCTCTCTGCCCGATGACCTGAGTGCCCTGCAATCCTTCCTGCCCCACTCGTTTGGCCCAGCGGACCTCGACATCACGGATGCGCTGATGAGCCCGCAGGATCACGCAGAACTCACGCTTGAAAGCGAAGACCCGCTGTGGCAGGCCGCGCTGGCCGCTGCCCGTCAAAGCTATGCCCCCTATAGCCAGGGCTATGCCGCGGTGGCGTTGCTGTTTGCCGATGGCCGCATCTTCTCTGGCCGCTACGCCGAGAATGCCGCCTTCAACCCCAGCCTGCCGCCGATGCAGATGGCCTGCGCCCATGCGGTGCTTAACGGCGAAGATCTCGCCACCATCCGCCGCGCCGTGCTGCTGGAGAATAAAAACGGCCAGATCAGCCAGCGTGACTCCGCCCAGTCAACTCTTAAGGCGCTGGGCTCGGTCGAGCTGGAGTATCAGGCGGTCTGATCCCGGCCTTGCTTCGATAAACGAAAGCCCCCGCACCTTGGTGCGGGGGCTTTTTACTTGGCCGTTTAATCGGGGGCAGCCCTTGATCTCACTGCTTGGCGCGGTTGATCACCCCGTCTAACCGGTTGCTGATCAGACAGGTTTTAGCCGCGCGGTGAAATGGCGCAGCAGCGGCGGCTCGTAGTCAAAGGTGAGCCCGCGAATGTCGCTGGCCCGCGCTTTCACCGCGATCAGGCAGTCGGCCACATAGTCCATGTGATCCTGGGTGTAGACCCGGCGCGGAATGGTCAGACGCAACAGCTCGAAGTCCGCCGCCTCCTGCTTGCCGGTGGCGGGATCGCGACCGAGCAGCAGGGAGCCTATCTCCACCCCGCGCACGCCTCCTTCCAGATAGAGCTCGCAGGCAAGCGCATGGGCGGGGAACTGCTCGGCCGGAATATGGGGCAGCAGCTTTTTGGCATCCACAAACACCGCATGGCCGCCAGTGGGGGTCTGGATCGGGATCCCCGCCTCGGCCAGCCGCTCGCCGAGATAGGCCACCTGACTGATACGATAGGTGAGATACTCCTCATCCATCCCCTCGCGCAGGCCAATGGCGAGCGCCGCCATGTCCCGTCCGGCAAGGCCACCGTAGGTGACAAACCCCTCCATCGCCACGCAGCGCACCTGCACCGCACGGAACAGCTCGAGATCCTCTTTAAAGCAACACAACCCGCCGATATTGACCAACCCATCCTTCTTGGCCGACATGGTGAAGATGTCCCCCAGCGCGAACATCTGGCGCACTATCTCCTTGATGCTGCACTTGGCATAAGCCGGATCCCGCTCCTTGATAAACCAGGCGTTCTCGGCAAAGCGGGCGGCATCGATCACCACCGGAATATGGTGGCGACGGGCCAGCGCGGCGACCGCCTCCATATTGGTCATGGAGACCGGCTGACCACCGGCGCTGTTGCAGGTCACCGTGATGATGACACCGGCCACGTTGTCGGCCCCCATAGTCTCGATGGTATCGGTCAGGCGAGGAAGATCAAAATCCCCCTTCCAGGCGTAGGGGGCCGTGGTGTCGAGGGCTTTCGGGGTGAGCAGGTTGATGGCCCGCGCGCCAGCCAACTCCACATGGGCCTTGGTGGTGTCGAAGTGGTAGTTGGAGATAAACACCGGCGCCTTGCCCTTGCAGCGTTTGACCAGCTCGGGGAAGAGGATCTGCTCCGCCCCGCGCCCCTGGTGAGTGGGCATCACATGCTGGTAACCAAAAATGTCGCGCACCGCGCGCTCCAACTCGACGAAGTTGCGGCTGCCCGCATAGGCCTCATCCCCCATCATGATGCCGGCCCACTGACGATCGGACATGGCACCTGTGCCACTGTCGGTCAGCAGATCGATATAGACATCTTCGGCCAGCAGCAGGAAGGGGTTCCAGCCAGCGGCCTCGAGGGCGGCACGGCGCTCGGCGCCAGTGGTCTGTTTGATGGGCTCGACCATCTTGATACGAAACGGCTCGGGTATACGACGCATAAAAGACTCCTCACCGGCGCAAGGCCAGTGTGTTTGAAATCGGGATTGGCAAAGAGGCCGGGGCGATCAGGGTCGTCCGGCTGACAAATTCAAACGGCAGGTGCCGCCAATCAGCGGTGAGGAAAGTCGAAGGTGAGAATGGGATCCCGGGTATACCAGTGGGCGAGCAGGCAAGCTGCCCGGGGCGTAGCTGTCATGATTGGCATCACTCCCCTCCATATCGGTTGTAGACAGTCGATGGCCAACAAGATCCATTGATGGATGCTGCCAACGGGCAGCCTCGCCACGTTAACGGCTGGTTAATTTGCAAACAAGGAGTGCACTGACGGGCTGTGCGCCCGCTCACAAAGCGCGCATCTGCGCAACAAACCGGCAGTGAGGTTGATCCGTCCACGCCCCCGGTTCGTTATTCTCCCTATCCACACGCCACATCCCCCATCAGCCAAGGCCGGAAGCCATCATGCATCGCAAACCCCATCTGCCCGAGAAGATCTGCCCCGTCTGCCAGCGCCCCTTCAGCTGGCGACGCAAGTGGGCGCGCAGTTGGGAGGAAGTTCGCTACTGCAGCGAGCGCTGCCGCCACGCTCGTCACAGCAGCCAGCAACCTGAGGAGGATCGAGTCTGATGGAGCTACGCCTTGTTCTCGGCGATCAGCTGAACGCCGGTCACAGCTGGTTTCGCCCCCCGGATCCGGCAATCTGCTATCTGATGGCGGAGCTCCGCCAAGAGACCGACTACTGCCGCCACCACCGTCAGAAGGTGCTGGCCTTCTTTGCCGCCATGCGCGCCTTCGCGGCGGCCCTTGGCAAGGCGGGCCACCGAGTCTGTTACCTGACTCTTGATGAGAGTGCCCGCTGGCCCGACTTGCCCAGCCTGCTGGCAGCCCAAATCGCGGCGCATCAGGCCGACAGCTTTGCCTGGCAGAGCCCGGATGAGTGGCGCCTCGCCAGCCAGTTGAAAAGCTGGGCGGCGGGCCTTGCCATCCCTGCCACCGAGGTGGAGAGCGAGCATTTTCTCACCCCCCGTGATGGCTGGCAGTACTACCCCCACAGCCGGATGGAGTTCTTCTACCGCGCCCTGCGCAAGCAATATCAAGTGCTGCTCGATGAGCGCGGCCAACCTCTTGGCGGGCGCTGGAATTTTGATGATGAGAACCGCGCCAAACTGCCTGATCGCCAGCCAATCCCGGCCCCCCTCACCTTTGCCAACGAGGTGAGCGAGATTGACGCCATGCTGACCCGCCACCGGGTCAGCACCATCGGCGAGGCGGATGCCAGCAAGCTGCCGTGGCCCATCACAAGGCGCCAGAGTCGCGAGCTGCTGGCCCATTTTCTCACCCACTGCCTGCCTCATTTTGGCCGCTATCAGGATGCCCTGAGCGAGCGGGGCTGGAGCCTGTTTCACAGCCGTTTGTCGTTTTCCCTCAACAGCAAAATGCTTCATCCGCTTGAGGTGATCCGTGCCGCCGAAGCCCACTGGCAGGCCAATCAGGGCACTATCACCTTGGCGCAAGTGGAGGGCTTTATCCGCCAGATCCTCGGCTGGCGCGAGTTTGTCCGTGCCCTCTACTGGGAGAAGATGCCCGACTATCAGCGCACCAATTTTCTCGTGGCCAACCGGCCGCTGCCCGGTTTCTTCTGGAATGGAGAAACCAGGATGGCCTGCGTGCGCCACGCCATCAACCAATCCCTTGAGCACGGTTACGCCCACCATATCCAGCGGCTGATGGTGACCGGCAACTTTGCCCTGCTGGCGGGGATTGACCCCGATGAGGTTGATCAGTGGTATCTCGGCATCTATGTGGATGCCATCGAGTGGGTGGAGCTGCCCAACACCCGCGGCATGAGCCAGTTTGCCGATGGCGGCCTGATGGGCAGCAAGCCCTACGCCAGCAGCGGCGCCTATCTCGATCGGATGGGCCACTACTGCAAGGGGTGCCACTATCAGGTCAAAGCCCGCCACGGCGACGGGAGTTGCCCCTTTAACAGCCTCTACTGGCACTTTCTTTGGCGCAACCGGGACAAACTGGGCGGCAATCCCCGCCTCGCCCTCCCCTATGCCAACTGGGATGGCCAAGCCGCCGAACAGCAGCACGCCATTCTGGCGACGGCGGAGCACTATCTCATCCATCTTGAGCAGCTGTAAGCGGGCCATGCCCCCTGACACATACCCCTGACAACAGCGCAGCGATTTACGCTGGCAATCAGGCATGCCATCGCACCAAACACCGCCCCGTGACTGGCAGGCAGACGGAAATCCCAATCCTGCGCAGAGCGGTTGAATATCCTGTGGCGGCTGATTATGGTGGTGGCCACATCAAGGTTTCCATCAACCAAACATCAGAAAAACGAGTCTAAGGAAAGACGATATGGAGATAGTGGTTCTCGGTGGCGGCGTAATTGGGGTAACCAGCGCCTGGTATCTGGCCAAAGCGGGTCACAAGGTGACCTTGCTAGAGCGACAAGGGGGCGTCGCCCTTGAAACCAGCCATGCCAACGCCGGGCAGATATCCCCGGGCTATGCAGCCCCTTGGGCGGCTCCCGGCATCCCCCTCAAGGCGGCCAAATGGATGCTGCAAAAGCATGCCCCCTTCACCGTGCGCCCCACTGCCGATCCCTTCCAGCTGCGCTGGATGCTGAAGATGCTCGCCAACTGCACTCCGACCGCCTATGCCACCAACAAGGGGCGCATGGTGCGTCTGGCCGAATACAGCCGCGACTGTATGAAGGCACTGCGCGACGAGCTGAGCATCGATTACGAAGGGCGCCAGCTCGGCACCCTGCAACTGTTTCGCAGCCAGTCCCAGCTCGATGCCAGTCAGCGCGATATCGAGGTGCTGGAGGAGTATGGCGTCCCCTACCAGTCGCTGGATGCCAGCGGCTGCGAAGCGGCAGAGCCTGCGCTGGCGCGGGTACGCGGCAAAATCGTCGGCGGCCTGCGTCTGCCCGGCGACGAGACCGGCGACTGCTTCCGCTTCACCAAGGCCCTTGCCCTTGAAGCCGAGAAGCTCGGGGTCAGGTTCGTCTTCAACTGCGATATCGACGAGATTGAGCAAGCCCGCGGCCGCGCCGTGGCGGTGCGGGCGGGCGAGCAGCGCTATCGCGCCGATGCCATCGTCTGTGCGCTGGGCAGCTATGCCACCGGTTTTCTGCGGCCGCTGCTGCGCCCGCTCGGGCTGGAGCTGCCGGTCTATCCGGTCAAGGGCTACTCCCTCACCCTGCCGATGATCAACGCCGAGGCCGCGCCGCGCAGTACCGTGCTCGACGAGACCTACAAGGTGGCCATCACCCGTTTTGACGAGCGGATCCGTGTCGGCGGCATGGCGGAGCTGTCGGGCTACAACCTCGCCCTCAACCCGAGGCGCCACGACACCCTGGCGATGGTGGTGGGGGATCTCTTCCCCGAGGGGGGCGATATCAGTCAGGCAGAGTTCTGGACCGGCCTGCGCCCCATGACACCGGATGGCACCCCGCTGGTGGGGCCGAGCCCCATTCCCGGTCTCTGGCTCAATACCGGCCACGGCACCCTGGGCTGGACCATGGCGGCCGGTTCGGGTCAGCTGTTGTGCGATCTTATCAGCGGCAGCGAACCCGCCATCAGCGATGAAGGGTTGACCCTGGCCCGTTACGCCTGAGCGCCCACGCGGTCGGGCTGTTTCCCCCCTTTTATTGATAGGCCACCGCCATAAGCGGTGGCCTTTTAATCGTTACTGCGCCCCGTTTTATCCCTCGCTCCGCCGTTGCCGCTTATTGCAGCGAACGGCACAGAATATTGCGCAATTCGACTTGCGCCCGCCGCCACAATCCGTAATGTGGATAGACGCATTTTTCGCAGCGCATATTTTTTAAATGGCTTGTAAAAACCTTGTAAATGGCCTTCGCCAGCAGGGACGCAGGCGTGCAACACCCCTTTCATTAGCAGCAATCCAGGGTAGGACATTATGAAAAAAGTAGGTTTGGTCGGTTGGCGTGGCATGGTGGGATCGGTTCTGATGAGCCGGATGCAGGAAGAGCAGGATTTCGCCCATATTCAACCCACCTTCTTCACCACCTCCCAGGCCGGTGAGGCCGCCCCCAACTTCGGCGTCGATGCCGGTACTCTGCAGGATGCCTTCGATATCGAGGCGCTGGCCAGGCAGGATATCATCATCACCGCCCAAGGCGGCGACTACACCAAGGATGTCTATCCGCGCCTGAAAGCCGCTGGGTGGCAGGGTTACTGGATTGACGCCGCCTCCGCCCTGCGGATGGAGAAAGACGCCGTCATCATTCTGGATCCGGTCAACGGCGACGTCATCGAGCAAGCTCTGAACAACGGCATCAAGACCTTCGTTGGCGGCAACTGCACCGTCAGCCTGATGCTGCTGGCCCTCGGCGGCCTGTTCAAGGCCGATCTGGTGGAGTGGGTGAGCGTAGCCACCTATCAGGCAGCCTCCGGTGGCGGTGCCCGCCATATGCGCGAGCTGGTTACCCAGATGGGGATGCTGCGTGACGAAGTGGCGGTCGAGCTGGCGGATCCCGCCTCCGCCATTCTCGACATCGAGCGCAAGATCACCGAGAAGACCCGCTCCGGCACCCTGCCGGTGGACAACTTCGGCGTACCGCTGGCCGGTGGCCTTATCCCCTGGATCGACACCAAGCTCGACAACGGCCAGAGCCGTGAAGAGTGGAAGGGTCAGGCCGAGACCAACAAGATTTTGGGTATCGAGAACGCCGTCATTCCGGTGGATGGTCTCTGCGTGCGGATCGGCGCCCTGCGCTGCCACAGCCAGGCGTTCACCATCAAGCTGAAAAAGGATGTGCCGCTGGCGGAGATCGAAGCCCTGCTGGCCGCCCACAACGACTGGGTGAAAGTAATCCCCAACGATCGCGACATCACCGCCCGCGAGCTGACCCCGGCGGCCGTCACCGGCACCCTCAGCATTCCGGTGGGCCGTCTGCGCAAACTCAATATGGGCCCCGAGTATCTGGCCGCCTTTACCGTGGGTGACCAGCTGCTGTGGGGCGCCGCCGAGCCGCTGCGCCGCATGCTGCGTATCCTGCTGGCGCGTTAATCCGCCACAGAAGCAGATACAAAAAGGGCGGGGAGTCACACTCCCCGCCCTTTTTTATTGCCTGTTTTCATGACCCGTTTAGCGGGCTCACGGCCTTGCCATTACTTGAGCAGAATACGCTGACAGCCGCTATAGATCTCGGCCCGCCCGGGGCGGCAAAAGCCCACCAAAGTGAGCCCGGTTTGCTCGGCCCGCTCGACTGCAAGCTCAGTAGCGGCCGAGATGGCGAGCAAGATCTCGACCCCGGCGCTGGCGCACTTTTGCACCATCTCGAAGCTGGCGCGGCTGGTCACCAGAATGGCGCCGTCACGCCGACCAGTGCGGCACAGATGGCCTACCAGCTTGTCCAGCGCAATATGGCGCCCCACATCCTCGCGAATGGCGAGAATGTTGCCCTCACCATCCAGATGCACTGCCGCATGGGTGGCGCCGGTGCGCTGGCCCAGCAGCTGGAGCGGGCGCAGCGCGCTCAGCACCTTGTCGATATGCCCTACCGCCAGACGCTGACTATCGGGCAGCAGTGGCTGGGTGCGGATCACCTGCTCCAGACTCTCGCTGCCGCAGATGCCGCAACCGGTGCGCCCCGCCATGGTGCGCCGCTTCTCTTTGAGGCGATGGACGCAGCGATTGGCCAACGTGATATGCAGCTCAATCCCCTGACAGCCGTCAATCTGCTCGATGTCGTGGATATCGAGCAGGCTGTCGATGATCCCCTCGGATAGCGAAAAACCGATAGCGAAATCCTCCAGATCGGAGGCCGAGCACATCATCACGCTGTGGGCGATGCCGTTATAGACCAGCGCCACAGGCGTCTCGGAGGGCAGCGCCATTTCGCTGTCGCAGGTCAAGGTATCGGCGCGGTAGTGTACTACCTCGCGGTGGATGGCGCAGCGTGCCAGCTCGTTCTGTTCTCTCTGCTCGTTGTGTTCTCTCTGCTCGCTCCGCGCCTCAAGCTCTATGGCCTCTCTCATGGTGCGACCCCGTCAATGATCTCGGGATCTCTGGCCGAGATGCCGAGCCGCTTCATTTTCGAAAGCAAGGTCGTGCGCTTCATGCCGAGGCGGTTGGCCGCCCCCCGCTCGCCGGCCACGATGCCGTTGCAGTCGCGCAGGGCGGCGATGATCGCTTCGCGCTCATCCTCCGGCCCCTCGGCAAAGAGCGGTGTAGCGGGCTCGTCATAAACCAGGGTCTCAATCTTGTGATAGCCCTTGAGGGGCATCAGCTCCTCCGGCGAGAGGTTGAGCACGTGACCGCGGGTCATCACCACTGCGCGCTCGATGACGTTCTCCAGCTCGCGGATATTGCCGTACCACGGCAGCGACACCAGCATCTTCATCGCATCGGCGGGGATGGCGGTGATGGTGCGGCGCATCCGCTTGGCAATCTTTCTGACGAAGAAGTTGACCAAGAGCGGAATATCCTCGCGCCGCTCGCGCAGGGGCGGCAGCTCGATGGGAAAGACATTGAGGCGGTAGTAGAGGTCACTGCGAAAGCGCTTGTTCTTGACCATGGAGAGCAGATCGCAGTTGGTGGCGGCCACCAGCCGCACATCCACCGCGATGGGGTTGCTGTTGCCCACCCGCTCCAGCTCGTGCTCCTGCAATACCCGCAACAGTTTGGGCTGCAAATCCAGCGGCATATCCCCCACTTCGTCGAGGAACAGGGTGCCCTTGTGGGCCCGCTCGAAGCGGCCGATGCGCTGGGTCAGGGCGCCGGTAAAGGCCCCCTTCTCATGGCCAAACAGATCGCTCTCGATAAGGCCGGTCGGGATGGCGGCGCAGTTCACCTTCACCATGTCGTGATCGTGGCGGGCACTCAGGGCGTGAATGGCCTGGGCGATCAGCTCCTTGCCGGTGCCGGTCTCGCCGAGGATCAGCACGGTGCTGTCGCTCTCGGCCACCAGCCGCACCTTCTCCAGCACGTTCGCCATCACCGCGCTCTGGTAGATGATGTGGGGGAACTCCCCCTGCATCTGCGGCTCGTTGATGCGAATGGTCTTCTCTTTGGCACCGTTGGTGTTGGAGATCTCCTGCTGCGCCTGCACGTTGTTCATGGCAATGGCCGTGCGCGCTGCCACCTGCTCCAGCAGGGAGATGTCGATATCGGCGAAGAAGTTGGCCTCTGGATGGGAGAGGATCAGTACCCCCAGCAGATTACCCTGATAGCGCAGCGGCAAAATGCAGGAGCTATCTGCATCGGGGGGCAGGATCTGGGAGGTAAAGCGGCAGCTCGACTGGCAGCCGTGACCCTGCTCACGATAGACGAAGAAGGGCTCGCTGTGGCGCAGCGCACCCTGCAGGCAGTTCTTCTCAAAACACGAATGATCGATGATCCCCGGCTGCTCGCTCTGCTGCTGGTTGACCAGATAGCTCTTGAAGCTGTCGGAAGTGGCGTTGTACTCGGCCAGACAGAGGCTGCTGATGCCAAAGTGGTGGTGCAGGATGGCAAACAGGCTCTTGGGCAGCTCGGCGATGCGCACTAATTTAATCACCGCATTGGTCACATCCACCAGAATTTTGCAGCTGTCGCGCTCAAGGCGCAGGGAGTTGGCCTGCTCCAGAGTGCGCTCCTTGTCCTGCACATTCTCCAGCGCAATGGCGATGATGGCGGCCAGCTGGGTCAGCTTGGCGAGCGTCTCCATGGTGAAGCTGTCGAGGCGGGTATTGATGAACTCGACCCCACCCAGATGGCTGCGGGCGGTGGTGATGGGGAGCTGGCAGTAGGAGCGCAGCCCCTCATAAATCCCTTCGGCTGCAAGGGGGGCACAGCGGTTGGCAAAACGGGCGGCAGGCAGGATGATCGCCTGCTCGGTACCATCAGTGGGAGCGTGCAGGTCTGCCTTGCGGCAGACAAGGTGCTTTGGGCCGCTCTCTCCCATATAACAGAAAGTGGCCTCCTCGCCGGATCCCCGGTTGAGGATCAGGTTGACCCGGGTTACGCCGCCAAAGCCGGCATCTATCTTGTTGAGTTTGTGGATAAAGTCATCGAGCGTCACGGCCGACAGGAGGGATTTGGAGAGCAGGAGGAAACCGTCGTCCCAGATGGGAGAGATCTCGTCCAGGGGGATGGCACTCACAGTAAGCATTGCGGCCTCACGTTATATCAATTTCAGTCACCAGTCAGGCTGTCCATGCCATCGCATCGCGACACAAGCGTTTCACCAGAATTAATAGCCGCAGCGCACTATCCACGCTGCCAAAAGGAAGGCGGTGACGACACTTGTCGCATGTTGCAATTCCACCGTTGTTATTAACGAACGATAACAAAAAATAACATTGTCATCGGGTGATTATTATTGGAATGGCGACTCATCATAGATGAGCTCAAATTTCATTACAATCCGATTTAATATATCTGGTTGCCATATTCAGGCAATAATTACATCGCGGATTGAATAATGGATTGGTGGCCGCACAAGGGGCCATTGTCAACTGTCAGATCTCGCTGTTGCCTCCCCTTTGCTGTGCAATAAAGGCATCATTCGAAACACCGCTCGGTGGTCACTCACGAGGTGACAAGTCGGGTGTGGCAGCACTTCAAACCGCCCAGAATAAAGAGCGCGGAGAAGCCCTGAAAGGAGAGCAGCAGCCAGCTGGCGTTGTCGGCAAGCTCAACCGAGACGCACTGGTGAGTGAGGTAGACCAGCAGGGTGATCACCCCCAGCAGCAGGCAGTTGATCAAGGTGGTGGAGATAAACCCGATCAGCCAGGCACTGGAAATACTCAAGGCGGAAAATACGCTGCCCATGGCGAGTCGTGCTGCCATAAAACAGCCGAAAAAACCGAAGCCGAGCAGAAATATCATCTCGTCGCGCCAAATATAGCAACCTATTCCCAGCAATATCGCCGCCAGATAGGTGCCAATATAGAAAATTCCGAATAAGCGACCAATTTCATGTTGCATCATTTATCCCCTGTTTTTGGGTAATAAAAGGGTGCCCGACTCGATAAATCCGAGTCGGGTTCCCTTATTTGTGCAGAACGTCCTTTTTTAGGGCGGGTCAGCCTTTGGCTGCGCTGCGCAATTTCGCCTTGAGCGCGCTGTATTCAGTCTGGACGTACACTTCCGCCTCAGGCTGATTGTCGATACGCTCAATTTTCACCGCGCAGTACTTGTACTCCGGCGTGTGGGATATGGGATCGACGTGCTCGATGGTGAGCTCGTTGCAGGCCCCGATCCACCACTGGTAGGTCATGTAGACCACCCCGGCGTTGACCCGGTCGTTGTAGTTGGCGCGAGTGATCACCTTGCCACGGCGCGACGAGATCCAGACCAGCGCCTGATCCTTCACCCCGAGCTTTTTGGCATCGCTCGGGTGGATCTGCACATAACCGGGCTCATCGGCCAGGGTTTGCAGCGCCGAGCAGTTGCCGGTCATGGAGCGGCAGGAGTAGTGACCTACCTCGCGCACGGTGGAGAGTACCAGCGGGTACTCGGCACAGGGCTGCTCCAGCGGCGGCCGCCACTCGGAGGCAATCAGCTGACCCTTGCCGCTCGGGGTGGTGAACACATTCCCCTCGAACAGAGTGCTGGTGCCCGGGTGATCCTCGGTCGGGCAAGGCCACTGCACGCTCTTGAGATCGGCCATCTTGTCGTAGCTGACCCCGGCGTAGAGCGGGCAGAGCGCACGCATCTCGTCCCAGATCTCTTCAGTGTTGTGGTACTCCATGGGATAACCCATGGCGGTCGCCATCAACGAGAAGATGGCCCAGTCCGGTTTCACGTTCTCGGGGGGCGTCACCGCCTTGTAGAAGCGCTGGAAGCCGCGATCCGCCGAGCTGTAGACCCCTTCATGCTCGCCCCAACTGGTGGCGGGCAAAATGACGTCGGCCATCTCGGCAGTCTGGGTCATGAAGATATCCTGCACGATCACCAGCTCCATCCCCGCCAGAGTGCGGCGGAACTGACCCAAGTCAGCCTCGGTCTGGGCCGGATCTTCACCAAAGATGTAGAAAGCCTTGCACTTGCCCTCCTCCACCTTGTGGCCAAGCTCGGTCAGGCGATAGCCGGGCTTTTGGGAGAGCGACTCCACGCCCCACGCCTTGGCGAACTTGGCGCTGATGGCGGGATCGGCCACCGACTGATAACCCGGGAACTGGTGCGGCAGCATCCCCATGTCACAGGTGCCCTGCACGTTGTTCTGACCGCGCACCGGCCCGCAACCGGTGCCGCGGCGACCAAAGTTGCCGGTCAGCAGCGCCAGACCCGCCAGCCCCTTGACCACGTCCACCGCCTGACCGTACTGGGTCACCCCCATGCCCCACAGGATCATGGACGCAGGCGACTCGGCATAGGTGCGAATGGCGGCGCGGATATCGGCGGCTTTGAGGCCAGTGATCCCCTCGACATATTCCGGGGTGTACTTGGCCACCGTCGCCTTGAAGGTCTCGAACCCTTCGGTGTAGTTGGCGACAAATGCCTTGTTGTAGAGCCCTTCATTGATCAACACGTTGGCGAAAGCGTTAACCAGCGCCATGTTGGAACCGTTTTTGAGCGGCAGCCACTGATCGGCGATGCGGGCGGTCTCCACCATGCGGGGATCACACACAATCACCTTGGCCCCGTTTGCCTTCGCCTTGAGGATATGGCGGGCGACGATGGGGTGAGAGTCAGCAGCGTTGTAACCAAACACCAGCAGGCACTTGGTCTCTTGAATTTCGGGAATGGCGTTGCTCATGGCGCCGTTGCCTACAGTTGTCTCCAGACCGGAGACTGAGGGTGCGTGTCACACCCTCGCGCAGTGGTCGACGTTGTTCGTCCCAATCACCGCACGGGCAAATTTCTGCATCACATAGTTGGCTTCATTGCCCGGGCCACGGGCAGAGCCGGTGGTCATGATGGCGTCCGGGCCATATTTCGCCTTGATGGCAGAGAGACGGCTGCTGGCGAACGCGATCGCTTCGTCCCAGGAGACGGCCTCGAACTTGCCACCGCGCTCGCGGCGGATCATCGGGCTCTTGAGACGGGGGGTCAGCAGGTTGGTGTCGTTCAAAAAATCCCAACCGTAATAGCCCTTGAGGCAGAGCTGCCCCTCGTTGGTCCGGCCGTTGGCGCCCTCGGCCCCCACCACCTTGTCGTTTTCAACCAGCAGGTTGATTTTGCAACCGGTGCCGCAATAGGGGCACACGGTAATGACTTTTTTCATGACTCACACTCTTGTTTGTTAACGAAAAACGGCTCGGCAAGCCCGCTCACACCCGCGCCGGCATCGCCAGCAGTGCCTCGGCACTGGCCAGCTGCTTCTGCCGGTTCAGGTTTTCAAGATGCTCCGGCGTGACCAGCCGCAGCGCCTGGGTCGGACACACCTCGACACAGGCCGGGCCCGCCTCGCGGTGACGGCAGAGATCGCACTTGAGCGCCTGCGCCTTGGTCTGCGGACGCTTGAAGAGCGAATCGGCAGCCGGGGCCACCTCTTTGAGCACCACCGCCATGGCGCCGTAAGGACAGGCCACCACGCAGGACTTGCAGCCGATGCAGCGCTCCTGCAACACCTTGACGCAACCATCCTCACTGACGATGGCATTGTTCGGGCAGGCCATGGCGCACGGCTTGTCTTCACACTGGCGGCAGAGCACCGGCGTGGTCACCTTGCTGCCCACGATCACCTTCAGGCGCGGCTGAAAGTAGCTGTCCTTGGAGACCAGATGTCCATCCTCGATGGCAAGATGCAGGCCGCCCTCCCGCTCAAGGGTCCCGCTGCAAGACCCTGACTGGTGTGAAACGGCGCAGGCCACCTCACAGGTACGACACCCAATACAGAGACTGGGATCTGCAATCACGAAGCTGTTCATAGAGAGGGATCCTAAATGGTTCGTTACACCGGGCCGCCCGCCGACAGGCAAAGAGGCGGCCAGCCCCCCACAAAGCATTTATCAGACCAAAACGGGCCAAGGGTGCGATAAAAATTCACAACCATCTGAAAATAAAGGATTAATCAGCAATAGTAGCTTGCTGTTTACCGCTACTGACGAGGGTGACGACGGGGTGGGAAGTGTGATCGACACGACAAAAGTGACGAGCTCGACACCGGCTGACCAGCCTCTGCCCCAACAGCGTGGCGGAGACGTTCAGAGGAGTTTGCAGCCAGGATCGGCCGCCCCAAACCGGGCAAGCGGAGGAAGGGAAACCGGGAGAAAAACCATACCAAGGGCCAAAAATGGGCTGTGCAGCACGCTAACGCCGCTTGCAGCGATGACAAGTTGTTTGGTTTTGCTATCGAACTGGCAAGCCATCATTAAGTCAAACCGAACAAAAATAGGCCAATTATTGACTAATTTGTTGAGCCAGAGCCGGTTTTGGGCCCCTGCCCCTTCAGTTTTCTATCCCTCCGGTTAATATGTGCCAGTTGGCAACCAGCTCCGCTGGGGCGTTTTCATGCTGATAAGCGACAAGATCGCACAAAATCAGCGAGAACTGGGAACTTTGAACATGCCAAGATGAAAACTAAAAGCCAAAGATGGCCTAAGAAAGAAATTAAGATAACAGCATGTTTTGCGATAAATGTGCGCTTTGATGGTGGTAAATATAAATATGCATATGGTTATCTTGATAGGAATCATAATTTCTAGCGCTGTAACTCTCGGACTAATAAGTAGACACAGATATCAAATTAGACATTTTTTAAATGTCGTTGGCTCAGGCAAGTTTATAGTATTCCTATTTATTTCAGCTATTTTATTATGGCTATCTATAAAGTCACCAAATGGTTACCTAAGTATTATTTTACCCACGCTGTTGGGTTTATTTCTCAATGGTGTCGTATTTACAATATTTATTGATTATCAAAGAGAGCGAGCGAAAGAGCTCGACACTTTAGATAAGCTAGACTTATTAGATGAAGTCCTTGGCAATACCATTTATTATTTTCAGGGATTATCTGGTGTAGATTTTACATCTTACAGGGGAACAGCTAAATCATTACACTCAGTAAGCTATGAAACTACGATAAAAATCAGAGATTATTATCGTCCGCCATTAAACAAGCAGCAAATTATTGACACAATGGATTTCTATCCAAGTTTGAGCAAAACTCTTACCAATCATTATGAGATATATAAATCACTTTTACCTGTAACCTATTCAGCAGATAAGTCTTTAGCAAGATATTGGACTGAAGTAACTTTTTCATTGGAGAAATTGCTAAATGTCCTCTCTAATAACCACAATACCAAAGCAGTAGAAAATAATGTAAAACTACCAGTGGAAGTATATTCATATTACATCGCAAGTTACTTTGATGCTGTAATTAGTTTCTATGATTACAAAAATCAATGTCGCGAATATAAAGCCTGCAAAGCTAAATAATTAAAATCTACGCCGCTACATATTAATGTAGTTCCGTAGGGTGCAATAAGCGCAGCGCATTGCACCTCTTGCCTCTTTTAATACTTGGTGCAATTCACTTCGTTCATTGCACCCTCCTCCCCAAATAAAGACTCCATTGCTACCCAAGCTCCTCATCTTTGCCACCCTGCCAGCAATTAATTAGTCATTATTTTATCGTCTGTTTTTCACTCAACCCGATAAAAAATAGTGGCCAAACCACTTCCCCAGATAAAACAAACGGTTGCCCGCAGAGCGCGTGAATATTTCAATCAATGGCCAATTAATAACCTTACTCAAAAGGGCGTTTTGATTATTTATACCTGAGCATGAACCCGCAGAGTGTGTGTCATTATAAGCTTAACGACAGATGAACAGACTGTGTCCCATGAAACGCATCTTTATATCCGATTAGCTCCCTTCCCATCGCAATCCTTTGATTTCCCCCGATGTTGTATCCACACATACCTGATGTGTTCGGGGCGATCTGCTGTGGCAAACGTGTAAACATCAAACTGACAAGATGAACTCATGAACTGTGATAAACAACAAGCCATGTCCGGCGTCATGCTGGCGGCGATTGGCGTAGTCTATGGCGATATCGGCACCAGCCCGCTCTATACCTTGCGCGAGTGCCTGTCAGGTCAATTCGGGTTCGGCGTCGAGCCGGCCTCCATTCTCGGCTTTCTCTCGCTGATCTTCTGGCTGCTGATCCTGGTGGTGTCGGTCAAGTACCTCTCCTTTGTGATGCGGGCCGACAACGCCGGCGAGGGCGGCATTCTCACCCTGATGTCGCTGGCGACCCGCAACGCCTCCACCCGCTGGACGCCGCTGCTGATCATCCTCGGCCTGATTGGTGGCAGCTTCTTCTATGGCGAGGTGGTGATCACCCCGGCGATGTCGGTGATGTCGGCCATCGAGGGTCTGAGCATTCTCACACCCGCCCTCGACCCCTATATCGTCACCCTTTCGGTGCTGGTGCTGACCCTGCTGTTCGCCATCCAGAAACATGGCACCGCCATGGTGGGCAAGCTGTTTGCCCCCATCATGCTGATCTGGTTTATGACGCTGGCGGTGCTGGGGCTGCGCGGCATCATCCACAACCCCGAGGTGCTGGGGGCACTCAACCCCATCTGGGCGGTGCGATTCTTTATCCAGTACCAGACCACCTCCTTCTTTGCCCTCGGCGCCGTGGTGCTGGCCATCACCGGGGTGGAGGCGCTCTACGCGGATATGGGCCACTTTGGCAAAAATCCCATTCGCCTCGCCTGGTTTTTCGTGGTGTTGCCGTCGCTGGTGCTCAACTACTTCGGTCAGGGGGCGCTGCTGCTGAGCAATCCTGCCGCCATTGCCAACCCCTTCTTCCTGCTCGCGCCGAAATGGGCGCTGGTGCCGCTGCTGCTGCTGGCAACCATGGCGACGGTGATCGCCTCCCAGGCGGTGATCTCCGGGGTCTTTTCGCTGACCCGACAGGCGGTGCGCCTCGGTTACCTCTCACCCATTCGCATCGTTCACACCTCCGAGCAGGAGTCCGGCCAGATCTATATTCCGGTCATCAACTGGATGCTCTATATCTCAGTGGTGATCGTCATCATGAGCTTCGAGCACTCCAGCAATCTGGCGGCGGCCTACGGCATCGCTGTGACCGGCACCATGGTGCTCACCTCCATCCTCTCTTGCTCGGTGGCCAAGAACAGCTGGCACTGGAACAAGTATCTGGTGGCCATCCTGTTTGCCGCACTGCTCTGTATCGACGTGCCGCTGTTTGCCGCCAACCTCGCCAAGATCTTCTCCGGCGGCTGGCTGCCGCTCACTCTGGGCGCGGTGATGTTCACCGTGATGACCAGCTGGAAGAGCGAGCGTTTCCAGCTTATTCGTCGCCTGAACGAGCACGGCAACTCCCTTGAGCCGATGATCGCCTCGCTGGAAAAGTCCCCGCCGACTCGGGTGGCCGGCACTGCCGTCTATATGTCACGGGTGGTCAATGTGATCCCCCATGCGCTCCTGCACAACCTCAAGCACAACAAGGTGCTGCACGAGCGGATCATCCTGCTCACCCTGCGGGTGGAGGATGTGCCCTACGTCCACAATGTGCGCCGGGTCTGCATCGAGCAGCTCTCCCCTACCTTCTGGCGGGTGGTGGCCAGCTACGGCTGGCGCGAGACTCCGAACGTGGAGGAGATCTTCCACCGCTGCAACGCCGAGGGGCTGAGCTGCCGGATGATGGAGACCTCGTTCTTTATGGCCCACGAGTCGCTCATCATGAAAGACCGCCCCTGGTATCTCTATCTGCGCGGCAAGCTCTTTATGCTGCTGCAGCGCAACGCCCTGCGGGCCCCGGATCAATTCGAGATCCCGCCCAACCGGGTCATCGAACTGGGTTCGCAGGTGGATATCTGATGGCGGGTTGATGGCCTTTAATGGCATAGAAAACGTCAGCAAGAGAGAGGGAGGCATTGGCCTCCCTCTCTTGTTTCCGTTAACCCCCATTACCGGCCCCTCATCCCCAGCCCTTCTCCCGCAAGGGGAGAAGGGGGCAAACCACGGCGACCATATGCTGCAAACGGTGCAATTCACTGCGTTCTTTGCACCCTACTCATGCTGCGTTTTCCAAGGTGACGAACCCTCCCGATGGCTTCGTCACAAGTGACGAACGTCACAGTTCGACAGCCATGCCAGCCCTTTCACCCAACCACATCAATATTTTTATTCATTTAAAAACAGCCACTTAAAACCAATTTATCTGCAAAAACCATTTTGGCCCGTATCTTGCCAACCTGCCCCTACTTTCTCCGTTCGCGACACGACAAGGTAGGCTATGAACCGCTTCGTTATCGCTGACCCCAAGCTTTGTATCGGCTGTGGCACCTGTATGGCGGCCTGCAGCGAGGTACACAAGGCGCAAGGTTTGCAGCAAGCCCCCCGTTTAACCGTTATGCGACACGAGCAGGCGACCATGCCGGTTCAGTGCCGTCACTGTGACGATGCCCCCTGCATCAAGGTGTGCCCGGTCGAGGCAATTCGCCAGACCGGCGATTGCGTGCAACTCAATGAGTCGCTCTGCATCGGCTGCAATCTCTGCGCCGTGGCCTGCCCCTTTGGCGCTATCCAGAGCGGCGGCAGCCGTCCGGTGGCCGTGGCCACCAGTTACGACACCTATATCCCCTGCTCCATCCGCTCCAGCAACCCCTCCACCTCCGCCGGCCTGCGCTGCTTTGGCGAGGATCTGCTGAGCTGGGAGCCGGGGGTGCGCAGCATCGCCGTCAAATGTGACCTGTGCGAGTTTCGCGCCGATGGCCCGGCCTGTGTCGGTGCCTGCCCCTCCCAGGCACTGAAGCTGGTCAATGACGGCGACACCGAACGCGCCGCCCGTATCCGTCGTCAGCAAGCGGCCGACACCAACCCGCAAGGGGCCTCTGCCTTCTCGGCGCCTGCCACGGCGCTCCCTGCATCCGATTTATCCACCACAGAGGGAGTTCGCTGATGTTGTCCCCCCTTGTTATGGCCACGCTCCTGCTCTTTTTGCTGGGCGCTGCCGCCGGTTTGCTCCTGCAAAAGCTGCCCGCACTGGCCAACCGCCTCAATAGCGGCTTTGCCCTGTTGGGCTCACTCGCGGGTCTGGTCGCCGCCATCCAGATCTTTGCCCAGGGCGCCCCCGTCGACGGCCAGCTCTGGCTGCTGGGCTCGGTGCACCTCGACATGCTGGCCGCACTGATGCTGCTGGTGATTAGCACCGTCGGCGTCGCCGTCGCCCTCTACTCCTTTGCCTATATCCGCGAATATCAGGGCAAGGGGGATGTGGCCATCGGCGCGCTGATGAACCTCTTCCTCTTTGCCATGGTGGGCATGGTACTGGCCGACAATGCGCTCGGTTTCTTGCTCTGCTACGAGCTGGTGACCCTCACCACCTACTGGCTGGTCAAGACCAACCCCGAGGCCGCCAAACAGAGCCGCCTCTATCTGGTGATGAACCATATCGGCATGGCTCTGGTGCTGATCGCCTTCTGGCTGCTCTGCCGCGAAAGCGGCTCGCTGGAGTTCGCCGCGCTGCGCGAGCACCATCTGGCGGGCGCCCTGGCCTCTCTGGTGTTCCTGCTCAGCTTCTGCGGTTTTGGCCTGCGCGCCGGTTTCGTGCCGCTGCACGGCTGGCTGCCGGTGGCCGAGCCCGTTGCACCCTCCCATATCTCGGCGCTGATGTCCGGCGTGATGGTGAAGCTGGGTCTCTTTGGCATCTTGCGGATCAGCATCGATTTTCTCGGCGCCAGCCAGCTCTGGTGGGGCTATGTGGTACTGATCTTCGGCGCCTGCTCGGCAGTGCTCGGGGTGCTGTTTGCGCTGGCCGAGCATGATCTCAAACGGCTGCTCGCCTACCACACGGTGGAGAACATCGGCATCATCCTGATGGGGATGGGGATCGGCATGATCGGCATCGCCAACCAGCAACCGGCACTGGTGGTGCTGGGGCTGCTCGGCGCGCTCTATCACCTGCTCAACCACGCCATCTTCAAGAGCCTGCTCTTTATGGGCACCGGCTCTGTGATGTTCCGTCTGCACACCCGTGACATGGACAAGATGGGGGGCCTCGCCAAACTGATGCCCTGGACTGCGCTGGCGTTCCTCATCGGTGCCATGGCCATCTCGGCGCTGCCGCCGCTCAACGGCTTTGTCAGCGAGTGGTTTATCTATCAATCCTTGCTCTCCATGACCAAACTCGGCACCTCTGTCGTCGCGCCGCTCGCGGTAGTGATGCTGGCGGTGACCGGCGCCATGGCGGTGATGTGTTTCGTCAAGGTCTACGGCATCTGCTTCTGCGGCGCCCCGCGCAGCGAACACGCGAGCCACGCCCGCGAAGTGCCGGGCGCCATGGTGGCAGGCACCCTGCTGCTGGCCGCGGTCTGTCTGGTGCTGGGTCTGGGCGCCCCCTGGATTGCCCCCCATATCGCCAGCTATGGCCAAGCCTTGGTTGCCAGCCAAATGAGTGTCGCCACCGGCGCCACCCTGCTGCCACTCGACAGCTCACAAGCGATCCTCTCCCCGCCCGTTATCGCCATCACCCTGCTGGGGCTGTTCCTGATTCCGCTGCTGGTACTCGCCATCTTCAAGGGACCTAAGCTCGGTCGTCGTCACGCTGGCACCCCGTGGGCTTGTGGTTACGCCTACGAGGAGCGCATGAGCCTCACCTCCGGCGGTGTCACCCACACCTTGCGCCAACTCTGCGCGCCACTCTATCGCAAGCAGCCGCAGCTCGATCTGGCCAGCGCCCTGCACGGGGTGAGCGATACCAGCGGGACAACCGGCTGGCTGCTGCACGGTGTTGTGCTGGCGCTCTTTATCCTGATGGCTGTAGGAGTCTGATATGCCTGTTCTTGAAATGCCGAGCTGGGGCATGGTTGCCCTCGCCCTGACCCAGGCCATCGCCATGCTGGCGCTGGCGCCGCTCGCCACCGGTTTCAACCGGGTGCTGCGGGCCAAGATGCACTCCCGTCAGGGGCCGGGCCTGCTGCAGGATTACCGGGATATCGCCAAGCTCCTGCGCCGTCAGGAGGTAACTCCCGAGCCTGCTGGCATCATCTTCAACCTGATGCCTGCGCTGCTCATCGCCGCCCTCTTGCTGGTAGGGATGGCGCTGCCGACCCTGACTCACGAGTCCCCCTTCCCCATCGCCGGGGATCTCATCACCGACATCTATCTGTTCGCCATCTTCCGCTTCTTCTTCTCCCTCTCGGGGCTCGACAGCGGCAGCATGTTTGCAGGGATCGGTGCCCGCCGCGAACTGACCCTCGGCATTCTGGTAGAGCCCATTCTGGTGCTCGCCTGCTTCATCATGGCGATGATGGTGGGCAGCTCGGATCTGGGCAACATCAGCAGCTATGTGGCGACCCAGCCACTGGCCGCCCCCATCGCCACCCTGCTGGCCGGCGCCGCCTGTGCCTTTGCGGTGTTTGTCGAGATGGGCAAGCTGCCCTTTGACTGCGCCGAAGCCGAGCAGGAGCTGCAGGAGGGGCCGCTCACCGAGTATTCCGGTGCGGGGCTGGCCCTGCTCAAGCTCTCCATCGGCCTCAAGCAACTGGTGGTGGTGCAGCTCTTTCTGGTGATTTTCCTCCCCTTCGGCAAGGCGGCCAACTGGAGTCTGCCTGCGCTCATCGGCGCGGCGCTGATCCTCGCCTGCAAGCTGCTGGTGGCATTTTTGCTAGCCGGCATCATCGAAAACGCCATGGCCCGTACCCAGTTCGTGCGCACCCACAAGCTCACCCGCTACGGGTTGGGGCTGGCCCTGCTGGCGCTGCTCGCCTATCTGGTCGGGGTCTGAACCATGCCCGCCAGCACAGCACCTTTTTTCGATTTCATCATTTGTGAATGCTCATTCCCGAACATTAAAGTGAGAACTGCATGACCATCGCCATTTCGGATCGCATCGGCTGCGACTACATCCAGCAGGTGCGAGCCCAACTGCCCCACGCCATCGTCGACGAGGAGTGGCAAACCGCCGATCAGGCCACCATCACCGTCAAACCCACCAGTCTGGTCGAGACGGCCAGCCTGATCTTCCATCAGCTGGGGGGCTGGCTTCCTCTCTCCTTTGCCAATGACGAGCGCAGCCTCAACGGCCACTTCGCCGTCTACCACGTCTTCTCCATGGAGGGCGACACCAAGTGCTGGATCACCGTCAAGGTGCTGGTGGATGCCGATACCCAGGAGTACCCCTCCATCACCCCGACCATTCCGGCGGCAGTGTGGGGCGAGCGGGAGATCCGCGACATGTACGGCCTGCGCGCCATCGGTTTGCCGGACGAACGCCGTCTGGTACTGCCGGACGACTGGCCGGAGGATATCCACCCGCTACGCAAGGACGCCATGGATTATCGCCAGCGCCCTATGCCCACCACCGACACCGAGACCTACCCCTTCGTCAACGAGCTGGGCAGTGATGCCAACCGCATCGTGCCGGTCGGCCCGCTGCACATCACCTCCGATGAACCGGGCCACTTTCGTCTGTTCGTCGATGGCGAAGACATCATCGATGCCGACTACCGCCTCTTCTATGTCCATCGCGGCATGGAGAAGCTGGCGGAAACCCGGATGGGCTACAACGAAGTGGCGTTTCTGACCGACCGGGTCTGCGGCATCTGCGGCTTTACCCACAGCGTCGCCTACACCACCTCGGTGGAGAACGCCATGGGTATTCCGGTGCCGGAGCGGGCCAAGATGATCCGCGCCGTGCTGCTGGAGGTGGAGCGCCTGCACAGCCATATCCTCAACATCGGCCTGTCGAGCCACTTCACCGGTTTCGACACCGGCTTTATGCAGTTCTTCCGGGTGCGGGAGAAATCCATGACCCTGGCCGAGCTGCTGACCGGCGCCCGCAAGACCTACGGCCTCAACCTGATTGGCGGGGTACGCCGCGATATCTTCAAGGAAGATCGCATCAAGGGTGCTCAGCTGGTACGGGAGTTGCGTGATGAGCTCAAACCCCTGGTGGCCATGCTGCTGGATACCGCCAACATCTCCTCCCGCCTCATCGGTATCGGCAAGCTCGACCCGCAAATTGCCCGCGATTTCAGCTGCGTCGGCCCCATGGTGCGGGCGAGCGGCTTCAAGCGCGACGTGCGCCGGGTCCACGACTTTGCCGGCTACCGCGAGCTGCCGATGGAGATCCAGACCAAGGCGGGTTGCGATGTGCAATCCCGGGTGCTGGTGCGCATCCACGAGCTCTACGACTCCCTCGACATGATTGAGTTCGGCCTGGAGCACCTGCCGGAGGGGCCGCTGTTGACCGAAGGCTTCACCTACCAGCCGGGCAAGTTTGCGCTGGGCTTTACCGAGGCGCCCCGCGGCGAGAACGTCCACTGGAGCATGACCGGAGACAACCAGAAGCTGTTCCGCTGGCGCTGCCGCGCCGCTACCTACGCCAACTGGCCCGCCCTGCGCTACATGCTGCGCGGCAATACCGTGGCGGATGCGCCGCTCATCATCGGCAGTCTGGATCCCTGCTACTCCTGTACCGACCGGGTCACCCTGGTCGACCCCAAGAAGGGCAAATCCACCGTGGTCTCCTACAAGGAGATCGAGCGCTACGGCATCGATCGCAAAAACTCTCCGCTGAAATAAGGGGTCATCATGATCAAGCTGTTCAAGACCATCCTCAAGGCTGGCACCCCGACCGCCAAGTACCCCTTCGCCCCTTACGAGGTGAACCGGGATTTTCGCGGCAAACCCAAATATCAGGCGGATCAGTGCATCGCCTGCGCCGCCTGCACCAAGGCCTGCCCGGCCAACGCGCTGGTGATGGAAGTGGACATGGAGACCGGCGAACGGCGCTGGGAGATCTCCATGGCGCGCTGCATCTTCTGCGGCCGCTGCGAGGAGGTCTGCCCGACCCGCGCCATCGCCCTCTCCACCGAGTTCGAGCTGGCGGTGACCAACAAGGCGGATCTCTATGAGGAGGCCCGCTTCGCGCTGGCCCCCTGCACCCTTTGCGGCACCTACTTTGCCCCGAGCAAGCTGGTGGCGCTGGTGGAGGATACCCTCAAGCAGGCGGGCACACCGCTGGCCACCCCGGAGCGACTGCACCACTGCCCCGACTGCAAACGAAAACAGAGCATGCTGAGCCAGCCTGACTCGGCCCTGATCACACCGATAGCCACACCGATGGCCGCACAAAAGGAGTGGATGTGATGAGCAAGATCAAAGGCATAGAACCGGTTGTCGGGCATGCCCATACCCGTGCCGTGCCGCTGGCACAGGATCCCGAGATCACCAAACTCAAGAAGACCCTGCTCAAGGACATTCGCCGCTCGGCCTATGTCTACCGGGTCGATTGCGGCGGCTGCAACGCCTGCGAAATAGAGATCTTCGCCACCATCACCCCACTGTTCGATGCCGAGCGTTTCGGCATCAAGGTGGTCGCCTCCCCCCGCCACGCCGACATCCTGCTCTTTACCGGCGCTGTGACCCGGGCAATGCGGGTACCGGCCCTGCGCGCCTACGAGGCGGCGCCCGATCCCAAGATCTGCATCGCCTACGGCGCCTGCGGCTGTGACGGCGGCATCTTCCACGACCTCTACTGCGTCTGGGGCGGCACCGACAAAATCGTGCCAGTGGATGTCTATATCCCGGGCTGCCCTCCGACACCGGCGGCTACCATTTATGGCTTTGCCGTGGCGCTCGGTCTGCTTGAGCAGAAACTCAAAACCACCAGCCACGAGGTGCAACCGGGTGAGCGGGTCGAACTGCGCCACACCGGCATCCCCAATGAAATCCGGGTGATGATCGAACGCGAAGCGCGCCGCATGGCCGGTTACCGGCAGGGGCGGATCATCGCCGACGAATTCATGGCCCTGCTCGAAGGTGCGACCCAGCAGGATGTGGATCTGCGCATCCAGAGCTACCTCGATCAGCACGACGATCCGCGCCTCTCGGAGATCGTCAACAACCTCGCAAACGCCTGCCTCAACCGGGCGGCCGGCAAGGGAGAGGCGGTGCATGGCTGACGAGGTTTTTTTCTACCGCCTCTCGCGCAAGTTCGTCGACGAGCAGTTCAACGTCCCCGAGGAAGCCAAAGAGGTGATGTACTACAGCCTCGCCATCGGCCACCACCTCGGCATTGTCGATTGCCTGCGAGCAGACCTGGTCTGCTCGCTGACCGGTTATCGCGACTGGGTAGCCAAGCTGCCAGAGGGGAGCGAAGCACGCCGCAAGATGGAGGGGTTTCTCACCTTTGGCGAGATCACCATCTATCGCGAGCACTGCCACATGCTGGCCTGCGCCTTCGACCGACTGCGCAAAGCCGACAATCTACTCGATGAGCAGGAGCTGGGCTGGACCAACACCTTTATGGATCAGCTCACCGCCCTCTTTAACGACCCCCATATGTACCTGATGGTAAGGAGCCGCTGATGGGCTGCAATCTCGTGTTGACCGTGGGCAATGCCATGATGGGGGACGACGGTGCCGGCCCCTATCTTGCCGACAAACTGCAGGCCGCCCCCCTGCCCGGCTGGATCCATATCGACGGCGGCATCGCGCCGGAAAATGTGGTCTACAAGGTGCGGGAGCTGCAACCTGAGCGGGTGGTGCTGGTGGATGCCGCCGAGATCGGCGAGAAGGCGGGAACCCTGCAGGTGATCCCTCCCGAGACCATCGCCGAGATGTTTATCTTCTCGACCCACAATATGCCGCTCAATTTCCTGATCGACGAGCTCAAGACCTTTGTCCCCGAGGTGATCTTTGTCGGGGTACAACCGGCCATCGTGGCGTTCTCCTTCCCGATGACCGAGATGGTGAGCGAGGCGATGGATTATCTTTATCAGCATCTTGATGCCGCCAGTGACACCAGTCTGTTAATAGATAAACTGGATCAGTGGAATATTGCCAACGCCAACCGGTGATTATTTATCGAGTTGTTAACGACCGTTATTGACCAACGGTTACGGCAATGTGATCGAGGCCCGATGTTAAATTAAAAACATCGGGCTAATTGTGCTGAACTTGATATAAAACAAGGTTCTTTGATTTTTTCAAAAAATCGCTAACTCTCGCTTTTTTATGACAAAAAAAGCGTTGCCAGTCACAGAAATTTGCCACAAAATGGCGACCGTTATGGAAGTTGATGGGGTCTGGTGGCCTCCTCGGTCTTCAAAACCGATGTGAGCCGAGAAGGCTTTGGCAGGTTCGATTCCTGCCTCTTCCGCCAAATTCATCTATTGAACAAATACTCTCCCGCTGAATTTTTCGGCCTGGATGTTATTTCCATTGTTTGTTCAATATGTTTGAAGTAATACCTTAAAAAAGGTGCTTGCCGCTTGCCAATATAATCCGAACTCAGGTTATCTCGCTGGCCAAAAATTAATTTATCAGCATCGATGCAGCATTAATTTATACCCGCTCATTGATGCACCCAGTTTGCAGTCATCCGCAAATCGCCAGCAGTGCCATAACCCGTCAGCTCGGCCTCTCTATCGGCAAACCGGTGCGCATCCCGAACCCACGCACTGCACTGGTAATCCCATGCCGAACTCGTCTCACGCGCCAGCCATCCCCCACCGCCAGCCCGCATCAGGTACGGCTGCCGACGATTCACTGCCAGATTCACAGCAACAAACCCGCCGTCTGCCACAAGTGGAACAGCTGCTGCAGCAACCCTTTCTCGCCGGTTTTATCGAAACGCTGAGCCGCCCGCTGGTGACTCAGGCGGTGCGCGACACCCTGAGCGAACTGCGCCAGAGCGATGATTTTCGCCAGCATGGCGTTGCCCCCGAGCAGATCGAGGCGCTGATTGCCAAGCGCTGCCGACAGCAGTTGCGCCAGCGTCAAACCCGGGTGATCAACGCCACCGGCACCCTGGTGCATACCAATCTGGGGCGTTCGCCATTAAGTGCCGATCTGTGGGACGAGGTGCGTGACCTCAACACCGGCTACAACAATCTGGAGCTGGATCTCGCCACCGGCAAGCGCGGCGGGCGCAAGGGGTTGATCGCCCCCCTGCTCCGTTGCCTCACCCAGGCCGAGGATTCGCTGGTGGTCAACAACAACGCCGCGTCGCTCTTTTTGCTGCTGCAGGAGGTGGCCAAGGGGCGCGAGGTGATCGTCTCGCGCGGCGAGCAGATCCAGATTGGCGGCGGCTTTCGCATTCCCGATATTCTGGCGCTCTCCGGTGCCAAACTGGTGGAGGTGGGCACTACCAATATCACTACCGCCAAAGATTACCTCGATGCCATCACCGATCAGACCGCGCTGGTACTGATGGTGCACAGATCCAATTTCGCCATTCGCGGCTTTACCGAGTCCCCCGATATCGGCGAGGTGGCCCGCGCCCTGCCCGAGCACGTAGTGCTGGCGGTGGATCAGGGGTCGGGCTTGACCAGCGAAGAGTTTGCACCGGATGAAACCTCGGTGCGCCAGTACATCAAGGCGGGGGCGGATCTGGTCTGCTACTCAGGCGACAAGCTGCTGGGTGGCCCGCAATCGGGCATCATCAGTGGCCGCAGCGACCTTATCAAGCGGCTGGAAAAACACCCCATGATGCGCACCTTCCGCCCGAGCCGCATCATCTACTCCCTGCTGGAACGCCTGCTCATCCACAAGCTCAACAAATCTCCCGTCGGCGAGGGTATCGCCCAGCGCACCTTGAGCAACCCGGCCGCCATGCAGGCGAGAGCCTCCCAGCTGATGGAAGCCCTGCCCGGCTGTTTTGTGCCCGTCCCAGCCCAGCTGGTGGTGGGCGGTGGCACCTTGCCGGACGAGTTTTACCCGGCCCCTGCGCTGGAGTGCACCGACCCGCGTCCGGCCCAGCAGCTGCTCGATGATTTGCGCGAACTGCCGGTGCCGGTCATCGCCACCGTGCGCCAGCAGAAGGTGCTGCTCAATATGGCCACCCTGCTGCCGACCGAGATGGAACTGCTGATCGCCCAACTCAAGGAATTGCTGCTGCCCGCCCCGTTCAATGCAACAAATGCGACCGAGGAGCCTTGATCCCATGACCCCCTATCGCGCCGTTATCGGCCTTGCCGGCCACGTGGATCACGGCAAGACCCTGCTGATCAAGGCCCTCACCGGCATCACCACCGCCCGTGCCCACGAGCAGGCCATTGGCATGACCCAGGATCTCGGCTTTGCCCACTTCGACGACGGTCAGGGCAACACCATAGGCGTCATCGACGTGCCCGGCCACGAGCGCTATATCCGCAATATGGTGGCGGGGCTCTGGAGTCTGGATCTGGTGCTGCTGGTGATTGCCGCCGACGAGGGGTGGATGCCGATGACCGGCGATCACCTGCGCCTGCTCAAGGCGATGGGGGTTCCGCGCCTCTTGGTCTGCATCAACAAGTGCGATCTGGTCTCCCCTGACGAGCTGGCACACCTTGAAGAGAGCCTGCTGGAGCAGGTGATGGACGAAAGCGGCATGGTGCCCGACATCGTCAGCGTCAGCGCCAAAACCGGCGCCAATATGGCCGCCCTGCACACCGCCATCGTGCGCCAGCTTGCCGAACTGCCAGCCTCACACGCTGCCCGCGAGCAGAGCGCCCCGCGACTGTATGTAGACAGGGTCTTTACCGCCAATGGTACCGGCACTGTGCTTACCGGCACCTTGCAACAGGGCAGCCTCAAGGTGGGGGACAAGCTGCGCCTCTACCCTGCCGATCGGGAGGTGCAGGTGCGCTCCCTGCAGGCCTATCACCAGAGCGTCGACGAGATCGGCGCCGTCTGCCGGGTAGCTGTGGGCCTGAAAAAAGTGCCCCACAAGGAGGTGGCCCGCGGTCACTGCCTTACCAGCGCTGCCGGCCAGTGCGAGGCGGCAACCCACCTTATCGTGCGACTCAACGCCGAGAGCCTGAGAGACAAGGCGCTACGCCCCTCTCAGCACAACAAGGAGGTCGAAGTGGCCCTTGGCAGCTGGCATGGCCGAGCCCGTTTCGTGCCCATCAAGGACACCCGTCTGGCACGGCTGATCTTTGCCAGCCCCATCCCCTGCTTCTTCGGCCAGCCACTCGCCATCATTCGCCACGGCAGCAGCGAACTGCTGCACGGCGCCCGCATCGTCTGGTGCGGCGACATCCACCCCGCCAGACGCAAGGCGCTGCACGCCCTGCTGGGCGAGCTGCCGGATGACTTGGAGCGCTACAACCCCGCAGCCTTGCAGCTGGGGCTCAACGGCTATGTGCTGGCCAGCCGCTTTGACCAGCGGCCAGAGCAGGTCACCCCCCTCGGTGACTGGCTGCTGGACAACCACTGGCTGGCCCAAAGCCGCGACCAGCTGCTCGCCACGCTGGCCAGCGAACCGCTCAGCGCTGCGGAGCTCACGACCCGCTTTGGCATCGCCCTGCCGGTCACTCAGGCCCTGCTCCAGCAGCTCAAGAGCGAGCAGCTTGTTCGCCTGCACCATGACAAGTGGCAGCAGGGCAGCGGCGAGTCGGAAGATGATCTGGGGGAAGAGGCACAGCTGGTGCTCAAGGTGGTGCGAGATCAAGGCAAGGAGGGTTACGAGCCAGGTAAACTGGGCCCCGGCGGCGTGGCGCTGGATCCCTTTATCACCCGCCAGCTGCCCGCCGCCCTGCAGCAGGGCTTGCTGCAAAAAGGCGCGTTGCAAAAGCAGCTGCGCAATCTGGCGCGACTCAAGTATCTGGTGCAGCTCGATGGCCCCATCTACTACGACGCCGAGCTTTACAACCAGATGGTCGCCGCCGTGCTGGCGGGCCAGCAGGTGGGAGATCTGATCGACATGGCATCCCTCAAGGAGATCACCGGCTTGTCGCGTAAATACGCCATTCCGTTCTGCCTGCGCATGGAGATGGATGGCTGGGTACGACGCGAGGAGAACGAGCGCCGGGTGCTGCGTTTGCCGCAGACTCAAGATGAGATGGAGCCGGCATGAGCGCCACCATTGCCCCCTCTATCTCTCCGAGTCATGCGGCCAACCGGCTACGCCGCGAGTTTCATATCGACGGTATAGTGCAGGGGGTGGGCTTTCGCCCCTTCGTCTATGGGCTGGCGCTGCGCCACGGCCTTGCCGGTTATGTGTTGAACGATGCCAACGGCGTTACCATTGGCGCCGAAGGATCGCCCGAGCAGCTCGCCACCTTTGCCCGCCAACTGCGGGAACTGGCGCCGCCGCTTAGCCGCATCGATCATTTCAGCGAGCGGGAGCTGCCCCTTGCTCATGATCCCGACTTCGATGGCCAATTTCATGGCCAGTTTCGAATTAAAGCGAGCCAGCAGCAGAGCGCCGCCACGGTCGCCATCTCGCCTGATCAGGGGATGTGCGAGGCGTGCGCCCGGGATGTGGCCAATCCCGCAGATCGCCACCACCACTACCCCTTTACCAACTGCACCCACTGCGGCCCGCGCTACACCATCATCCGCCGCCTCCCCTACGATCGCCCCCATACCGCCATGGCAGGCTTTGCCATGTGCCCGCGCTGCGCTGCGGCCTATGAAAACCCGCTGGATCGACGCTACCACGCCCAGCCGGTGAGCTGCCCCGAGTGCGGGCCCCATCTCAGCTGGCTCAGCGGCAATGGAAATGCGCTGGCCGAACGCGAAGAGGCCCTGCAGGCCGCCGCCCGCGCCCTGCAAGCGGGAGCTTTGATTGCGGTCAAGGGGATGGGGGGTTATCACCTGATATGTGATGCCCGCAATGAACAGAGTGTTGCCAGATTACGAATGCTCAAGCGGCGCGTGCGCAAGCCGCTGGCGGTGATGATGGGCTCCCTTGCCGAGGCCAAATTGCATGTCACCGGCTGCGAGGCAGAGTGGACGCTGCTCGCCTCTCAGGCCAGACCCATCACCTTGCTGCGCAAGCGCATTAACGATGATCGGCTCTCAGAAACTGGGCAACCAGCCGCGCCGCTGGCCGAGGGAATCGCCCCCGGCATCCCCTACCTCGGCATCATGCTCCCCTATACTCCGCTGCACCAGTTGCTGCTGGATGCCTGCACCATGCCGCTGGTAGCCACCAGCGCCAATGGTCGCGGCAGCCCGATCCTTATCGAATGCGAGGCGGTGGTCAGGGAACTCGGCAGCGAGATTGACGGCATCCTGGATCACAACCGCCCCATCCTGCACCCGTGCGACGACAGTCTGGTGCAGTGGGCGGGCGGGCGACGCCAGACGTTGCGCCTCGCCCGAGGCTATGCCCCCTGCACCCCCAGCCTGAAAGAGGCGGTCAGGGTGCCGCTCTTGGCGGTCGGGGCGCAGCAGAAGAACCAGCTGGCGCTCGCTTTCGGCCGCCAGCGCATCTACAGCCCCTATATCGGCGATCTGCACAGCCTGCCGATGCAGGAGCACTTCGAGCAGACCCTGGCCACCTTTCGCGATCTCTACGATCTCAACCCCGAACTGCTGGTCTCGGATCGCCACCCCGGCTACCTCAGCCACCAGTGGGCCAAAAGCTATTGCCAGGATCTGGGTACCACCCAACTCGAGGTGCAGCACCATCACGCCCACCTGCTGGGGGTGATGGCCGAGCACAACATCACGGGCCCGGTGCTGGGGGTTGCCTTCGATGGCACCGGCCTTGGCGATGACGGCACCCTCTGGGGCGGCGAGCTGCTGATCGCAGACGTTCAGGGCTTCGATCGTGTTGCCCACCTCGCGCCTTTCAAGCTGATCGGCGGCGAGGCGGCCATCCGCGAACCGGTACGCCAGTTGCTGGGGCTGCTGTTTGAATCGCACACTCCTGAGCAGGTCCGCGCCCTCGATATTCCGTTGATCAACAATCAGTCCCTTGAGCGGATCAGCAACCTGCACCAGCTCTGGTGCCTTGGCCGCAACGCCCCTTACACCAGCTCCATCGGTCGGCTGTTCGATGCGGTGGCGGCGCTCTTGGGAGTGATCGACACCCCGGATTACGAGGGCGAAGCGGGGCTATTGCTGGAGGCGGCTGCCTTGCAGCTGGCCCCCGATGAACAGCCCTTCCCCCTCGCCTTTGATCTCAGCCAATCAGCGGAAGGGCCGCTGCAGATCGAGTGGGCCGAGCTGATCAATACCCTTGTCAGCGAGCGGCGCAAAGGCACCTCCACCGCCAGCCTGGCCGCCGGTTTTATCCGCGCCATCAGCAATCTGGTGGTTGCCCTGGCCGAGCGCTTCCCCGGCTATCCGGTGGCACTCGGGGGCGGCGTCTTTCAAAACCGGGTGCTGATGGACCAGCTGGTGCCCGCGCTCGAAGCAGCCGGCCGGCAGGTATTGGCCAGCGAAACCCTGCCACTCAATGACGGTGGCATCGCCGCCGGTCAGCTCTGGTTTGCCATCCACCATCTTGCCACGCACCAGCCTGCCACAGCCGGTTGTGCCACCTTGTCGGAGTCCTGAAATTCATGTGTCTATCCATCCCCTCTCAGGTGGTGCAACTGCACCCCGAAGATAACAGCGTCACCGTCGACACCCTGGGGGTGCAGCGGCGCGTCAGCTGCATGCTGCTCGAAGAGCCTCTCCAGGTGGGCGATTATGTGCTGCTCCATATCGGCTTTGTGATGAGTAAGATTGACGAAGAGGAGGCGCAGGCCAGCCTCGAGAGCTTCCGCCAGATGGTGGCCCTGATGCCCAAACAGGATATCTTGCCATGCTGACCTTGAATGATCTCTTTCAGGGCTTTCGCCAGCCCGAGGTGATCCGCGCCCTCGCCGCCCAGATCACTGAACTCGCCAAAGATCTGCCCGAACCGCTGCGGGTGATGGAGGTGTGCGGCGGCCATACCCATACCATCATGAAATACGGCCTGCACCAGCTGCTGCCGGCCAGCATCGAGTTCGTTCACGGCCCCGGCTGCCCGGTCTGCATCATGCCCAAAGAGCGCATCGATCAGGCCATCGAGCTCGCCCGCCAACCGAACGTCATTCTGATCACCCTGGGGGACATGATCCGGGTGCCGGGCTCCAAAGGCACGCTGGCCCAGCAGCGGGCCAAGGGGAGCGATATCCGCCCAGTCTATGACCCCCTCGACGCCCTGCGCATCGCCAAAGAAAACCCGGAAAAAACCGTGGTCTTCTTCGCCATCGGTTTCGAGACCTCTACCCCGATGACCGCCGCCTTGCTGGCTGCCGCTGAAGAGCAAGGGGTCGATAACCTCCTGTTTCATATCAACCATGTGCTGGTGCCGCCCGCCATTCATGCGGTGATGGCCGACGGGGTGGCCAAGGTGAACGCCTTTATCGGCCCCTCTCACGTCAGCGTCATCACCGGCGCCGATATCTACCTGCCTATCGTCGATCGCTATCAGGTGCCTGTGGTGGTGAGTGGCTTCGAACCGGTGGATGTGATGGAGGCGCTCTTGATGATGGTGCGCCAGAAGGTGGAGGGTCGCTATGCGCTGGAGGTGCAGTACAGCCGCGCCGTCACCGCCAGCGGCAATAAAGCCGCCCAGCGGCTGGTCGAGCGCTTTTTCGAGACCCGCGAGCACTTTCGCTGGCGAGGTCTGGGGGATATCAACGCCTCCGCCCTGCGCCTGCGCGATGCCTTTGCCAAGCGCGATGCAGAGCGTCACTTCCAGCTTGATCAGACCCCCATCGATGACCACAAGGCGTGCCAGTGCGCCGATATCCTGCGCGGCCTGGCCAAACCGAACCAGTGCAAAGTCTTTGGCCGGGGCTGCACCCCGACCCAGCCCATGGGCAGCTGCATGGTCAGCTCCGAAGGGGCCTGCAATGCCTACTACCGATATATGGGGATCCAATGAGAGAAATTCAGTTAAGCCACGGCGGCGGCGGTGTCGAAATGAACCAGCTGATCAACCAGCTCTTCTTTCGCCACTTTGGCAACGAGATCCTGCTGCGCGGTGAAGATGCCGCCCTGCTGCCGGTGAGCGGCCCCATTGCCTTCACCACCGACAGCTTTACCGTCTCGCCGCTCTTCTTCGAGGGGGGCGATATCGGCAAGCTGGCCATCGCCGGTACGGTCAACGATCTCGCCATGATGGGGGCCAAGCCAGAGTATCTGAGCTGCAGCTTTATCATCGAGGAGGGCTTTCCCTACGCCGATCTGGCCCGCATCGTCGAGTCGATGGCAGCAGAGCTTGTCAAGAGCGGCGCCCGTATCGTCTGCGGCGACACCAAGGTGGTACCCAAGGGAGCGGCCGACAAGATCTTTATCAACACCAGCGGGGTCGGCACTTTCCCGCTGCCTGAACAGAGCCGGGGCATCTCGGTACGCAACCTCAAGGCCGGTGACGCCATTCTGGTGTCGCGGGATATCGGCAGCCACGGCGCCTGCATCCTGATGGCCCGCGACGCCCTGCAACTGGGATCTGATCTCAAGAGCGACTGCACCACCCTCTGGCCCCAGGTAGAAGCGCTGCTAAAAGCGGGCATTACCCCTCACGCACTGCGCGACGCTACCCGCGGCGGCCTCGCCGCCGTGCTCAACGAGTGGAGCAGCGCCTCCGGTGTTGCCATCGAGCTGGAGGAGTCAGCCATTCCGGTGTGCGATCCGGTGCGCGGCCTGTGTGAGCTCTACGGTTTCGAGCCCCATGATCTCGCCAACGAGGGAACCATGGTGCTGGCCCTGCCTGCCGAACAGGCGCAGGACGCGCTGGGCATCTTGCGGCAATTCAACCCCGCCGCCAGCCAGATCGGCGTGGTGCAGGCAAGCGATCGCCACAAGGTGATCCTCAACAACCCCTGGGGCAGCCGCCGCTATCTGGAGCTACCGCAAGGGGAGCTGCTGCCGCGGATCTGTTGAGCAGCCATGCCGTTCCGTCATTTACAGGGAGGAGTCACTGCTCCTCCCCATATCGGTTAAGGAGCCACCATGCACGAAATGTCTCTGGCCATGGCCGCCATCGATCTGGCGGCTGAACAGGCCACCCAGCGGGGCTTTACCAGGGTGACCGCCCTCTGGCTCGAGGTCGGCAGCTTCTCCTGCGTCGACCCGGACACCATTGCCTTCTGTTTCGAGGCCGCCGCCAAGGGCACCGCCGTCGAGGGGGCCCAACTGCACTTTCAGCACCAGGCGGCAGAGGCCTGGTGTTACGACTGCAACAAGACGGTCACCCTCACCGAGCGCGGGCAGGCCTGCCCCGAGTGTGGCGGATACAAATTACGAGTCGCGCAGGGTGATAGCCTGCGCATCACCGACATCGAGGTAAGTTGATATGTGTAGCGTATGCGGATGCGGCCAGGCGCGGATCGCCGGCCATGAGCACGATCATGAGCATCATCACGAACATGAACATCACCATGAACATGGTCATGAGCACGACCACCATCATGCTCATGACGCCCATCACCATCATGATCACGAGCAGAGTGCGCCGCGCACCCTGATCATTCACCACCACTATCACCATCAGGGGGATGTCCATCACCACTACCACGGGGTGCGAGCTCCCATAAGCCACGAGGGTCATGATCACCCCCATGAGCACCACAATGATCACCCCCACGACCATCATCATGATCATGCCCAATCTCATGAGCACGGCCATTCCCACACGCATCCCCATGATCACTGCCATGACCATGACCATGACCATGACCATGACCATCAGCAGGGTGATCTGCACTATGGCAAAGGGGAAGCGGGATTGTCGGTGCCCGGTATGGGGCAGCGCCAGCTGATCGCCATCGAGATGGATGTGCTGGCCAAGAACAACGCGCTGGCGGCCCACAACCGCGAACACTTCACTGCCGCAGACCAGCTGGTGCTTAACCTGGTCTCTAGCCCGGGTTCAGGCAAAACCACTTTGCTGTGCGAAACTCTGCGCCAACTGGCCGACAAACGCCCCTGCGCGGTGATCGAAGGGGATCAGCAGACCAGCGCCGATGCGGATCGCATTCGTGCTACTGGTGTCCCTGCCGTGCAGATCAACACCGGCAAGGGCTGCCATCTGGACGCCAAAATGGTTCACGACGCCTGCCACCAGCTGCCCGCCAATCAAGGGGGCATCCTCTTTATCGAGAACGTGGGTAATCTGGTCTGCCCCGCCAGCTTCGATCTCGGCGAGAAGTACAAGGTGGCGATCCTCTCCGTCACTGAGGGGGAAGAGAAGCCGCTGAAATACCCGGACATGTTTGCCGCCGCCCAGCTGATGGTGATCAACAAGATCGATCTGCTGCCCTACGTCAGCTTTGACGTGGCCCGCTGCATCGAGAACGCCAAACGGGTCAACCCCTATATTCAGGTGATCCAGGTCAGCGCCACCACGGGTGAAGGGATGAATGCCTGGCTTAACTGGCTGGCCAGTGCCTGAACCAGAACCGGTTAAATGCTGTTACCAACGCCGTATAGCAAGAGAGGAAGGCTGATGCCTCCCTCTCTTTATCTGCGCGCTTTGCCAACGGTTCTCTCTGTACAGAATGGCCAGCGTTTCATCCTCGCGCCCCCTCACCCTAGCCCTCTCCCCAGGGAGAGGAAACCGGTTCATGGATGCCGCATTCCGTTCCCGTCTCAACATGGAAAAGGGAACCTATTCGTGGATACAGGCAATATGCTGCAACAATACGACTCCCTCAACCCCCTCAGGGAGGCTTCGAGCATAACAACCAGCCATATTTTCAAACCCCGAATTTTTCCAAACCCTAACTCCGGGCGGGTGAGATGGCACCGTCTGCCCCCTTCTCCCCTTGCGGGAGAAGGGCTGGGGATGAGGGGGAACTAACCCTCAGGCCGCATTTTCAGCCAATACACCAGTCACGGGCTGCATCTCACCAAAGCGCAGCACCCGATGACAGATCTGACGCAGCAGTGCCTGCTGGTGACTGAATATCACCATACCAAGCCCGCGCTGCTCACACTCAACCATCAACTCCCGCCAGAGATGACGCTGAATTTGCGGATCCAGCTGGGCAGTCACCTCATCGGCAATCAGCAACCGGGTGCGGGGATCGAGGGCCCGCAGCAACGCGATGCGGGCCAACTCGCCACCGGAGAGCTGGCCGGGTTTACGGCCGAGCCATTCAGGCTTGACCATAAAGCGGGCCAGCATGGCGTCATCGGGGCGCCACACATCCCACAGCGCCTGCCTGGTGGTGCGATAGGGATTGAAGGTGAGCTCCGGGTGCTGGGGCACCAGCTGGATGGGGTTATAACCTTTTACCTGTTCAGGCACCGGCTGCCCATCCAGCAGGATCTGCCCGCCGGTCCCAACCGGTTGCCAACTCGCCAATACCCGCCCCAGCGTGGTCTTGCCATGGCCACTCGGCGCAGAGATGCCGAGCCGTTCGCCCGCTTTCACCGTCAGCGATAAACCCTGCCAAAGGGGACGTTCCCCCTGGGCGATAGTGAGATTTCGTACTTCCAACATCAGGAAACCTCCGGCACAGAGAAGAGCGCGTTGAACTCCGGCAGCGCCTGCCAGTGGGCTCTGAGCATCTCGCTCCCCTGCCCCTGTCGCAGATGGTGGCAGCTCAAGGTATCGCTCACCTGCCCCTGATGCAGCGCCACAATGCGATCGGCAAAGCGGGCCGCCAGCGCCAGATCGTGGGTCACCCAGAGGATACCGCTGCCCTGATTGGCCAATTCACGCAACTGGCCGAGCAGCTGGCAGGCCAGCCCTTCGTCGAGCCAGGCGGTGATCTCGTCTGCCAGAATGTAGCGGGCACCGCCGAGCGCCGCGGTGCAGGCCAGAATGCGCTTGGCCATGCCGCCGGAGAGCTGGCGCGGGAATCTGTCCAGGGTGGTCGCGGGCAGCTGGTAGCGCAGCAGTTGCTCGCCGAGCCGCTCGCGAGAACCGCTCTGGCCGCAGAGACGTGCCGCACGCCCCAGCTGGCGCTCCACCGTCAGCAATGGATTGAGGGCGCTTACTCCCTGTGGCACATAGCAGAGAGTGTGACCGCGCAGACGGGCGCGGCTGGCATCGCACAGAGGTGTGCCATCGAGGGAGATGCTGCCGCGCATCCGCAGATTGTCCGGCAGCAATGTCAGGGCGCTTTGCAACAGCAGGCTCTTGCCCTCGCCGCTCCCCCCCACCAGCGCCACTATCTCCCCCGGCGCCAGTTGCAGGCTGATATCGGTCAGCAAAGGCTGCCAGCTGCGCCGCCCTAGCCAGGAGTAGTGGGCCGCCTCTATGGTCACCTGATCAAAACTCAGCATGGTTCACTCCTGTGCCACAGCAGCTGTTGCAGAGCGCGGGTTGCCTGATCAAACAGCAGTACCAGCAGCAGCAACATCAGCCCCGGGAAGAGCGCCAGCCACCAACCGCCACCGGCCAGATAACGCAGGGCATCGGCAAGCAGTAGGCCCAGCGAGGCCTCGTGGGCCGCCAGACCAAAGCCGAGAAAGCTCAAGGCCGCGCTGTGCAGCACCGCATGGGGAAACATCAGCAAGGTGCCGATAAACCACTGGGGCAACAGCCCCGGCAGCAGGTGGGTGCGCCAGCGACGCAGCGCCCCCATCCCCTGACAGCGGGCCAGCACCACATAGTCGCTGCAGGCGATCCGCCGCGCCTCGGCGCAGAGAATGAGCGCCAGCTTGGGCCAGTGGGTGAGCGCCACCGCCAGGATCACCCCGCGCATACCGCCCCCCACGGTAAAGCAGATAAGGATCAAGAGCAGCATATGGGGCAACGCCAGCATGGCGTCGATCACCATTCGCACCGCCGCATCACATCTGGGATGAACCAGCGAAAGGCTTGCCGCCACCATGGCCAGCAGGCCACTGCAGAGCGCCGTGCTGATGCCAAGCTCCAGACTGGTGAGGGTGCCCTGAAAAGCCCGCAACCAGAGATCCCGCCCCATCTGATCGGTGCCGAACCAGTGGGTCAGCGAGGGAGGCTGCTGGCGCGCCAGCAGATCCATCGGCACATCCTGATGAGAGAGGCTCCAGCCGTAAGTGGCCAGCAGCGCCAATCCGAGCAGGGCAAAAACCAGCCGCAGAATGGAGGGAAACGGGTTAAACAGCATGCTCGCCCTCCCAACCCCGATTGATACGGGCCAGCAGCAAACTGGCCACCGTGTTGCCAATAAAGACCAGCAGGGTGCAGAAGAGCACGATTCCCATCAGCAGGGGAATATCCCCCCTGAGCCCCGCATCAACGGTGGCCTGGCCGAGCCCCGGGTAAGAGAAGACCTTCTCGGCCAAGAGCGATCCGCCAATCAGTTCACCAAGGGAGGCAAACTGCAGGCAGAGCGCCGGGGTCAGGGCATGGCGCAGCACATGAAAACGCAGCATGGGCCAGCCGCCATCCCCCTGAGCGCGGGCGTAGCGGATAAAGTCGCTCGCCAGCACCTCGGCCACCCGCCCCCGGGTATGCAGGGCAATATTGCCCACCCCGAGCAGCGCCAGGGTGGTGACCGGTAGCAACAGATGGCGTGCTCGCATAACCCAATCTGCCTCATCGGCGGAGAGGCCCGGCGTCCAGGCGCAGCAGACTGGCAGTAGTGGCCAATGCACCGCAAACAGGGCGAGCAGCAACAGGCCGACCCAGAAGGTGGGCAAGGAGGCGAGCAGGTAGGCAAAACGGCAAATCAGGCGATCGGGCCAGCGATTGAGATAGCGACCAGCGCAGAGGCCCAGCAGAATCCCGAAAAAACCGGAGAGCAGCCAGGCGCCCGCCAGCAGCAGGAAGGAGGCGGCAAAGCGCTGGCCTATGACCTCACCCACCGGTGCGTTATAGAGCATGGAGTAACCGAGATCCCCCCGCAGCACCTGGGTAAACCAGTGCCAGTAACGCAGCCAGAGCGGCTGATCCAGCCCCCAGCGAGCGGCGATGCGGGCGTACTGCTCCGGCGGCACATGGAGCAGATCGTTGCCGATATAGGCCTTGATGGGGTCGATGGGGGAGTAACTCAGCAGCACAAAGGTGGCGACCGAGACCAGACATAACAGCCCTGCCAGACGCAGCAGGGCTTTTAGCAACAGATAACCGGAGTGACTCAAGGGCGAACTTAACGGCACGTCCACCGCCAATCCTGCAGGTTGTTGAGCAGGGACCAGCTACCGTGGATTTCCGGCGCCCCCTTGCCAAGATCGATGCAACGGTTGGCGAGATAAGTGTGCTGCACATTGAGCAGCCAGGCCCAGGCGGCATCTCCCTGCACTCCGGCACCGGTCTTGCCATCCCACTCCACCTGCTGCCAGAACGGCACGGCCGCCTGCCAGTTCGGGGCATCCAGCGCCTGCTTGAGGTGGCCATCCACCACAGGGTTGCTGTAGTAGCCCGGATTGTAGAACTCCACGCCACCGGAGCCGCTCTGGTAGTGGTGATAGAGCTCCATGGGATCCAGACTCCCCCACCCCATCAGCACCGGATTGGCGTGCATCTCCCGCTCCACCTGCTCCCAGCTGCCGGACTTGAGGCTCACCTCAAAACCGATGGGCTTGAGCATGGCCCGCACCGCTTCCGCCAGATCCCGGCGGGTGCTGTCGCCACTGGTGTACCAGAGGGTAAAGGCGGCGCGCTGGGAGCCCTTGTGGCGAATGCCGTCACTGCCCATCTTCCAACCCGCCTCGTCTAGCAGGGCATTGGCGTGAGCTGCATCCCCATCCTTGAAGGCGGTGGCTTTGTTCAGCCAGGGCAGGCCTTCTACCGCGCTGTAGGCGGGGATGGCATGTCCTTCCAGCAGCTGGTCGGCCAGCAGCTTGCGGTCGATGGCGTAGTTGATGGCGCGGCGCACCGCTACATCCGAGGTCACGTCGTTGCCGATGGGATAGCCCTTGGTATCCTTGCCGCCAGCAGGCGGAATGGGGAAGACGATGCCGCGATTCTCCACGCTCGGCCGCACCCAGAGCTTGAGGGCGGCAGGCACGGTGGGCGCCAGCGACGGGGCAATGCGCACCACATCGAGCTGGCTGCTCTGGGCCGCGGCATAGGCGCTCTCTTCATCGATAAAGACAAACACCAGCCGTTTGAAGTCATTGTTACCGCCGGCGTAATAGGGGTTCGCCTCCACTACCAGTTGCTGACCGGGCAGGAAGCTCACCAACCGGTAAGGGCCAGCACCGACCGGCTTTTGGGCATATGCTTTTGCGTCGTAATCCCGCTTCGACACTATCCCCAAAGATCCCAGCACGTTGACGAAGGTGCTCTGGGGAGCACTCAGGGTGATGGCAACCTCGGTGGGCGAGAGCACCTTGGCCGAGACAAAGTTGCCCATGTCGATCTTGCCGCCACCCTTGGCTGCGCTGTTGTAGGTAAAGGCCACATCTTCGGCGGTGAGCGGTGCACCGTTGGAGAATTTCAGTTCAGGCTTGAGGGTAATGATCCACCCCTTGCCATCCTTGCTCGGGGTCACCGATTGGGTGAGCACATTCTGCCAGCTGAGATCGGCATTCTGTTTGAGCAGCGGACTGTGCAACAGCAGGTAGCTGCCGTGGCTCCAGCCGAGCAGAGGGTCAAACCCTTCGGTGGGTTCGGCTCCGATGGCGAGCTTGAGCTCGGCAGGCACAGGTTGGGCAGCGGCCAGCGCCGCGTGAGAGGCAGTGCCCAGCAGCAGAGTCAACAGGGCGGCAGCACTGGTGCCACAGTAATGGCGAAGGGAATTGCGTGGAACAGTCATGGGGATCCTTCTTGTTTTGTACCACTCACGGATCATCACTCAAAAAAGAGGCGGAATGCGTGTCTGAACATGGGAGTGAGGGGCCAAAATGGCCCCCTATTCTAAACTTGATTTCGCGTGAAACCTAGCGACTATGCTGGTTGAGCACGCCGGGCACCGAATAGCCGTCTGCGACCCAGGTCCACGCCGCCAGCCCCTTGCTGCACCGGCAAGGAGAGCAGCATCTTGAGGGTGCTGCCCACCAGTGCTCGCCCCTCCCCGGCACCGAGATGGGGATCGAGCGGCGACATCAGGGAGCAAGCCAGCAGCTGTCCCGTCTCGGGCAATTCACCCACCATAAAGGTCATGTTGCCGCAGGGGAGTTGCAGGGCGAGCCGATCGCTGCTGCTGCGCACCGGCCAAAGCTGATCCGGCCCCGGCAACACCACCACGCTCAACATCCAGGGGGTGAGCACGCAGCCGAGCCACTGACCTTCAAACAACGTGCACTCCGCCACAATGGGCATGGTGGCGTGATAGAAGGGCAACGCCTGCATCTCTTCGCGAGCGATCCGCTCGTACTGGGCTACCAGCAAGGGTGCTGGATTGGTGGCAAAACCGGCAAACTCCTGCACAGCATCAACCTCACTTAAATGGGACTGCGCCATAGGCCCTCCCGTGCTTGTTCAGCTTTCTCCTGCTCAGAGAGCGCAATGGCGGGCGCGCCAACGGCAGCCAGCAGGGTCAAAATCCGATCCGTCGCCTCCCCCATGGCAGCCGCCACCACGGGGGTGAGGCCGATACGGGGCTCAAGGGATTCGGGCTCGACGCCGATCAGGGTGAGCCGCTTGGGCGACTCCCCCGTCATGTGCAGCGCCGAGAGCACATCCGCCAGCCCCAGCTGATGGGGGGATATCTTGCGACCAAACAGGGTCGGGATCTCCTCATCCTTCAGGGTCACGACGGTGCCCGGCGGATTACCGCTGCGCACCGCATCCACCAGAATGATGTGATCGCGACTGGCCATCGCTTCGAGCAGCTCCATACCGGCGGTACCACCGTCGAGCAGCTCGATGCCGGGGGCGAAACGGTATTCGCGCCCCAGCCCCTCAACGATGCGCACGCCGACGGCCTCATCACTCAAGAGCAGGTTGCCCACGCCCAGGATCAGGGTGTTCATCACAGCACCTTCACCTGAGTCGTTTCACCATTTTGGGTATCGACCACATGCACAGCGCAGGACATGCAGGGGTCGAACGAGTGGACGGTGCGCACCACTTCCAGCGGCTTGGCCGGATCGGCTACCGGGGTGCCCATCAGCGATTGCTCGTAGGGGCCGGGTTCATCGTTGAAGTTGCGCGGGCCCGAGTTCCAGGTCGATGGCACCACCGCCTGATAGTTCTCGATCTTGCCGCCCTTGATGACGATCCAGTGGGAGAGCATGCCACGCGGCGCCTCTTCGAAGCCCACCCCGCGAAACTCTTTATCCGCCGGGATCTCTGCCTTGATGTAGGCGGTGGTGTCCCCCTTGCCGATGTTGTCCACCAGCGCCTTCCACTGATGTGACAGGGTATCTTTGAGCACGCAGCAGCGCACCGCGCGACCGATGATGCGACCCATGGTGGAGTGCAGCTGCTCGGTCTTGATGGCCGAGCCGGTGAGCGCCTTGTAGATGCCGTTCAGCTGATCGAAGTGCGCCACCGTCTCCGGGTGCTTGGCGGCCAGCTTCACCAAGAGGTCTGCGAGCGGCCCCACCTCCACCACCTTGCCGTAGAAGGTGGGGGATTTGACCCAGGAGTATTTGCCGTCATCCTGCCAGCCGGTGTAATCGGGCTCGGTCTTGCCCTCCCAGGGTTTGAGGGGCTCGTCATCCTTGTACCAAGCGTGCTTGTTGCTCTCGGCGATGCCATCCATCAACCAGCCATCCTGATGGCTCTCGATGGGGCGATAACCCGCCAGATTGCCATTCTCGATGTAGCCACCGGGCATCAGGAAGCTACCGCCGTTACCGTCGGTGGGAAGCTCCGGCACGCTCAGGTAGTGCTTGGCCCCCTGCCCCAGGTTCAGCCACTCGGGGTAGTGCGCGGCTATGATGGCGGCATCCACCTTGTAGACCTGCTCGATAAACTCGCCGAGCCGGTCGATAAAGCTCTTCACGTAGAGCAGCCGCTCCAGGTTGAGCACACTTGGTGCATCCAGGTTGATGGGGTTGGCCACGCCGCCCACCGCCAGGTTCTGGATGTGGGGGGTCTTGCCGCCGAGAATGGCGACAATGCGGTTGGCATCGCGCTGGCACTCCAGTGCCTGCAGATAGTGGGCCACGGCGATGAGGTTCACCTCCGGGCTCAGCTTCATCGCCTTGTGACCCCAGTAGCCGTTGGCAAAGATGCCAAGCTGGCCGCTGGCTACCAGCGCGCGGATTTTATCCTGCACCCTGGTCAACTCGTCGGCACTGTTGAGGGACCAGGTCGATACCCCCTTGAGCATGTCCGCCGCTTTTTGCGGATTGGCCTCAAGGGCCGCGGTGATGTCCACCCAGTCCAGCGCGGAGAGTTGATAGAAGTGGACGATGTGATCGTGGATGTTGTGGGCCGCGATGATGAGGTTGCGGATGTACTGGGCATTAACCGGCACCTTGGCGCCGATAGCATTCTCCACCGCCCGCACCGAGGCGATGGCATGAATGGAGGTACATACCCCGCAAATGCGCTGCACTATCATCCAGGCATCGCGTGGGTCGTTGCCCTTGACGATCTCCTCCATCCCGCGCCACATGGTGCCGGACGACCAGGCCTTGGTGACAACGCCGCCTTCGATTTCACAGTCGATACGCAGGTGACCCTCGATGCGGGTGATGGGGTCTATGGTGATACGCTGGCTCATACGTTGGCTTTCCCTCGGGCCTGATAATCTTGGTGAACACGTTCAAGTGATGGCAGTACCGGCAACAGCCGGATCAGCAGCAAATAGGCACACACTTCGATGGCAACAAAGCCAAGGGAGATCAGCACCTCCGTCGCGGAGGGGAAGTAGTGGTAGCCATTGCCGGGGTTGAAGGCGATCAGGGAGTAATCCAGTCGCCAGAGGGCTGCGCCCAGCAGCATGCTGAGGGCCCCCAGAAAGAGCATGCGCGAGTCCCGGCGGCTCTTGTCCCAATGGAACACCAGCAGCGGGAAGATCATCAGCGCGATCTCGCTCCAGAACAGAATGGAGTAGCGGTTGAACTCGGAGAGGTACTCCGACTTGTCGTGGATGACGATCTCGGCAAAGCGCAGCGCCACAAACAGGATCAGGAAGATGTCGATCACCTGGGTCAGTTTGTAGAAGAGCGGCTTCTCGTTGGGGCCACGCCCCGCCAATCCCGCCTGCACCAGGGAGCCTTCAAACACCACGATGGAGAAGCCCATGATGAAGGCGGTCAGAAGCGAAAAGACCGGCAGCAGCTCATAGCTTTGCCAGAGCGGATGGATCTTCTCCCCCGCCACTATCATCAACGAGCCCATCGAGGATTGGTGCATGGTGGGCAACAGTGCCCCCAGCGCCAGAATGAAGAACATGATCTTGTTGAGCCGCGCCATGGAGGTTTTCCAGCCGAACTTCTCCAAGAGCACGGGCGCAAACTCCAGCGCCATCACCCCGATGTAGATCGTCATGCAGACCGCCGTCTCGAACAGCACCGAGGAGGTGTTGAAGTGACCGGGCAGGTAGAAGTACGGCAGGTTCCAGTAACGGCCGACGTCGATGGTGATGGAGAGGCCGCCCAGCGAATAACCGAACAGGCTCGCCAGCAGGGCCGGTCGCACCAGCGGGTGATACTCGCCCCGGTTGAAGACGTAAACCGCCCAGGCCAGCGCCCAACCACCGCAGGCGAAACCGGTACCGATCAAGAGGTCAAAGGAGATCCAGAGACCCCAGGGATAACCCCCGTTCAGATCAGTCACCGAGCCCAACCCGAAGATGAGGCGCTTGAGGATAAGCATGCCGCACAGCACCGCAAAGGGTGCCAGCACCAGCACCGGCCAGCTGACCAGCTTGCCGCCAAGGGGATGTGCCTTGTGGTTACTCATGATCCTTACCCCCCTGTTGTTTCCCTTGATCGACCGACGTCCCCTTGCCCTGATCGTGACCATCGTGATGATCGTGACCATTCTTGGTGTTGCGACGGATAAGCACGGAGAGACCGGTCAGCACCACCATGGGCAGCACCATCCCCTTGTAGAGGGTGTGCTGGATATGCTCCGAGCGCGCCCCGGAGGAGAGCTCCGGCAGATCGGGCATGTCGAGCTTGGTGTAGGGCACCCCGGCCAGCACCAGCACCTGGGTGCCGCCCCCCTCTTTCTCGCCATAGACGTAAGGCTGGTAGTTGGGCACCTCGTGCAGGTAGGGGTCGTTGGCCTTGAGAGTCTGGCGCGGGTAGGCATATTCGCTGCCCGGGGTCGCCAGCAGGCGACGCCTGGCCTCTGCCATCAGCTCCTCGCGGGTGCCGAAGATGACGGCGCCGGTCGGGCACACCTCGACACAGCCAGGCAATTTGCCCTGATCAATCCGCTCAAGCCCCTTCTGGTTGCAGAGCTCGCATTTGTGGATCGCACCGAACGGGTTGTCGTAGTCATATTTGGGCACATCGAACGGGCAGCCCACCATGCAGTAACGGCAACCGGTACAGACGCTCGGGTCGTAGTGAACGATGCCGGTCTTGGGATCTTTTTTAAGGGCCTGCACCGGGCAGACGGAAACACAGTTGGGATCGACGCAGTGCATGCACTGCTTCTTGATGTAGGCGTAGCCATCCACCAGCTGATCTTTGTGCTCGCCCGCGCCGCTCTTCCACACCTGAATGATGTTGTTGGTGTAGGGGCTCAGCTTGTCGTTGTTGGACCAGGTCTGCTCGCCCGCCGGATTGGCCGGATTACCGTTAAGGCGCTGGCACTCCGCCACGCAGGCCTGACAACCGACACAAAGGGTGGAGTCGTAGAGCATGCCAAGCGCACCGGGAATGGGTGGCTTGTTTTTGGCAGCCGCCAGCGCGGTACCGGGCACGGTGGCCCCGGCTGCCAGCGCGCCGACGGAGGCAAATTTGAGGAAGTTGCGTCTGTTCACGGTTACTCCTCCCGTGACGGATGCTGCCCGGCTTCATGGCGCTTCTGCTGGCGACCGAGTTCACGCACCGTCATCAGACTCACCCCGACCAGCACCCCGAGGGCACCGCCGATCAGCGCGGTGGAAGTGGGAGAGATATGACCCCCCTCCTGAATGGCCACATCGGGCTTGTTGACCCGCGGGGTCGGATTCTCAACCTTGGCGAGCTGGAAGATCCCCTTGCTGAAACCGACACCCTGTTCGTTGCAGCCGTAGCAGGGATGACCGATACCAACGGGCCAAATGCCACCACCGATATCACAGAACTCCAGGGTCGAGCAGTTGCCGTAGGTCTCCGGCCCCTTGCAGCCTAGATGATAGAGACACCAGCCCTGCCGGTGCCCCTCATCACCGAACTCCTTGGCAAAACGCCCTGCGTCGAAGTGCGGACGGCGCTCGCAGTTTTCGTGGATGAGCCGCTCATAGGCAAACAGCGGCCGATTCTTGGCATCCAGCGCCGGCAGCTTGCCATAGGTGATGTAGTAGGCAACCGTGGTGAGGAAGTTGTGGGGATTGGGCGGGCAACCCGGGATATTGATGATGGGGGTGCCGATATTGCCGAGTGCCTCTTCAAGACTGACTGCGCCGGTCGGGTTACCGCCACTGGCGGGGACGCCGCCCCAGGCGGCACAGGAGCCGATGGCAATGACGGCAGCCGCATCGGCAGCCGCGCGGCGAATATGGTCGACGATGGGCTCACCGGCCACCATGCAGTAGATGCCGCCATCTTTGAGCGGAATGGAGCCATCCACTACCAGCACATACTTGCCCTTGTAGCGGGTCATGGCGTTGTGCTTGTTCTCTTCAGCCTGATGGCCAAATGCTGCCGAGAGCACCTCATGGTATTCGAGGGAGATAGTATTGAGGATCAGGTTCTCGATGGTGGGGTGCGTGGCCCGCAGCAGCGACTCGGTACAGCCGGTGCACTCCTGCGCCCCTATCCAGATCACCGGCGGCCGCTCGGGGCTGGTGAGCGCAGTGGCCATCTTGGCGACGGCATTCTGACTTAATCCCAGGGTTGCGGCCATCCCGGCACACAATTTCATAAAATCACGGCGATTAATCCCATGAGCCGATAAAAAATTATCCTCGACCATTCTTCTTATTCCCGTAGTGAGCACTTGTCTGATAAATGCTTAACAGCGGAAATGCTAAGGACTCACCTACCCCTCAGTATTGATCTCTATCAATTCCACAGGGATTGAACCTATTTACAGGGCGCGTCATATCACAAACAAAAACATTTACCCCCAAAGGGATAATCATGCCTTCATGAATTTAAAGTTTTTAATTGAATATAATTTAATTAATCGCGAAGCGAGCCAGGGCAAATTTTTCGATTAATGTAATCCCCGCAGCCAGATGAATAGCTGAAGAGATAACAAGAGGATGCAACAAGCAGGAAGTCGATGTTAAAAATGCCTTATGCCATATACCTTTACTCACGATTTTGCATACATCTCTGCCATCGCCAGTTGTCATAGGCCCCATGAGCCCAACACGGAGGTGGCTTTGAGTGGTTCTCCAAAGTAGCACAGCAACAGGTTAATCGAGTGCACCATGGGTGATACCTTTTCTGCAGGACAATTTCTATAAACTGCACCGACCCAACTTGATAATATATCTTCACCGGATCATTTTACGCACAATAATGCATTCCTATTCATTTAAAAACCCAAACCAATTCGACTGGTCTCGATAATGACATCGGCTTGGCAATGCCTTTTTATAGAACAAGCCAAAAAACAGTTGCAATTGTTAACAATACATCCATCACCATATTTACCTTGACGTCACCCACGTTAATTAACCAGCACGTAAATATGAGCACCAACACTGTAAAATGATATTTATTCTTGTTTGCATGGTCTCACTTGAGATGAATCAAGAAAGATAAAAGTCGATAAAAGAAAAGCCAGGTTAATGATGCCCCTGGCTTGGCTGATCAAAATCCGCTCATTTATGCCGTAGTGTTGACCATGTAGCCATTTTGCGGCGGCTCCAACGGTAGTTTGCTCCCGAATGCGCTGAGGAAATCCTGCAGCGTGACCGGAGGAGACAGCAAGCGCGGGCTGGTGAAAGTAACAGTAAAAAGGTGGAACAGATTGCAGATGATGAAACATCAGAGGACATACATGAGCTTTACAGAGTGGAGATAGATACATAAAAGCGGCCTGGCATGATCTTCTGCCGGTTTCACAAACATATGAAAGGGAGGCATCAGCCTCCCTTGTTATTACAACTCTCCGCTTACTTCACTACCACCAAACTCTTTACTCGCGCTTGCGGTCTTGGTGACTCTGCAGGAGCCAAAATCTTATTTGGTTGCCGGTGCTGCTTTGGCTGCCGGAGCTTTGGCATGATGCTTGGTTTTATGATGCTGTTTTTTCACGACTTTGGTTTGAGTCGCTTGCGGTGCTGCAGCCTTGGTCGGGGTAGCTGCCATGGTGAAACCAGAGGTCAGGGCGAAAACTGCAGCGACTGCCAGGGGGATGATCTTTTTCATGGTCACTTTCCTTATTAGGGTAATGGAGCCGTTCTCCATGACTTCATCCTACGACTGGGCACGACGAACTTCCGTGTGTAGTTGGTGACGATATGTATCCAAATGTACAAGTCGAATAGTGCAGCTTTATGAGATGCCGGTGGTGTTGTTAACGCCTTTTAGCGAATAATGAGGAGTCGTTAGAATATGCAATACTAACAAGCGTGATTGCACCTCACTGTTGCGGCAAGATAATCAGTATTTGTGCTCATAAAATGACTTTTGCGGTGGGAATACATGGATCCAGTACAGCAACAAAAGTTGATTGAACAACTCATTCCCCAGCTGCGGAAAAAGAATTTCGCAGACATTTTTGCACAGCTCACTGAGTCTGAAAGCAATAACGGGCGCTTTCTGCTCAAAATGGAGCTACAGCGCAAATGCGCCTCCTGCCGCAGAGTCATCGATATGCGGGACGCCTTGGCAGATGAGTGTCAAGTATATGAATTTAAAGGCATGATCCACTTCATGCCGGCAGATGCTATCAGCCTGTTCCAGAGCCAGTGCTTCATTTACCGTGATGACTACACGATGGGTGTCTACGAGGTGATGCAGCAGTGGCAAAAACAGCGGCAGCAAGCCCGGGTAAAAGGCAAAGCCACGGCGCAGGCCAACCCTTTCCAGCAATATGAAGTCAAGACTATACCATTCGCCAGTTATTACGGCCGTCGCCAAGAGCGTATGCATATCAGCTCCCCTGTAGAAGTCAGGCTCAAGGATGGAGCCAAACTCCTGGCCAAAACATCGGATCTTTCTCCTGAAGGCATTCGTATCTCGGTGCCCTATCTACCGACCTATCAAACCGGTGATCAGGTAGAGGTCATCTTTACCGGGTTGGAGCACGACAGCGCCAATCCACTATTACAACAACCAGTGCAGTACCAGATTCTGGGTGAGGAGAATAAAGAGGGGCGATTCTGGCTAATACTGATCAGAACTGGTGACAACCCAGCCTTTGATACCTTTATCAAAGAGTTCATCAAAGCCAATAAAGGCCATCATCGGATAAGCGTCGATCACCTGCTTTCCGCAGCGATCATCAAGGGGCACGAGCAGTTCTATCTACCGCGCATGACAGGCATACCACTCTTTTTTAGTTCGGGTGCAAACCCCAAGCTGGAGATAGCCCTGCGCAGCGAGAATAATCAGCACCTTCTCGAGTACTGGCGTGACGAAAAAAACCGTGACGCACTGGCTGGACTGTTTTCAGCCGACCGGATGAAACGCCTCTGCCCGGCACCGGGGGCCACCAAAGAAACGCTGATCTACAGCTTTGCCCATACCGTGCAAAATAAAATCTACTTCTTCTCGGCCACATCAGAAGAGTTACGACTAAGTGGTTTGACCAAACTGTTCTTTCAGGTGGGTGCCCATCGCCCCAGCTGGCGTGTCTATAAATTTTCGCTGGAACTGTGTGAGTTGGCAGAAGCGGATCTGGGCCAGATTGTCGGGCTCGAAGAGTCCCAATTACATGACATCCAGTTGCTGGAGCGCATCAAACAGATAGGTTATTGCGGTTTATTGCAGGAGATCAGCCTCGATGCACAACGAGAAGAGTTCCGTCAGGAAGGGGGGACAATCAACAATCCCAACGAGCTGCAACGATTTGGCCACGAACAGGAGCCCATGCCTTTCGAGATCGAGCTGCTGCAATATGTTCAGCTACGCAAAGAACAACGCTACATCCACAAAACAGAGATAACCATCAGCCACAATGGCAGATCCTGGCAGGGCTTAACCCGCGATATCTCCGCCCATGGTATGCAGATTGAGCTGGAAGAGGCCTTTATCGGTGAGAAAAACGATGTTGTGACCATTGCCCTGCCCCGGCTACAGGAGCTTGCCAAAACCATGGACTTGCAGCATCTGCCTTACCGGTTGGTCAGCCTCAACATGACCCGCACGGTATTGCACCTTTGCATTGAAGGGGATACCGCCCGCCACATTGGCCGACAGTTCTTCACTCTGCTTATCGAAAGTAACCAGAAAAAGCTGAAAACAGCCCCGGAACACCGCCGCTATCGCGGACTTGCCAGAGCTCTACGCAATATTTACACCAGCCATCTTTTCAACACCCCACTCTATGTCAACAAGCTCAATGGGAGTCCGAAGCCGGCATCTATTGGCAAATCTCTCAAACCACGTTCATTGCAAAGAGTGCTCACTGTTTGTACTGCGAATCCGGAGCATGGCAACCTCTATCCCCTGTTTCAGGGGGACTTGCTGAAAGAAGTGCTGATGACCCCGCTTCGTCATCAGGAACGAGATGACAAACCAAAGCAGGAAGAGGTCTACGTATCGTACGTGCAAACAAACTCAGGTTGGCCCCAAATCAAGAGCTGCCTCGCCAATTCGTTCGGTAACGTGCAAGAAAAGCGACAATTTATCGAGCAGGCATTACAGCAGGGAGAGTTCTATTCAGTGCTGGTTGGCATCTCCCGTACCGGCCGACCAGATATCAACTTTGTCGCCAACGAGCTGGATACCATAGCCAAATTTGCTATCCACAAAGCGAAGAAGCTGGAGGAGGATCTTTGGAGCGTAGTCGGGGTCAGTGAGCTGACTGATACGACAGAAGCAACTCTATTCCGACTTGGTATCACGCAGCAATTAACCTAACGCCCCCTGACCAAGAGGCCAAGGTGCTGTCGAACCAATAGAAGCCATGGTTTCACCACAACAGCGCAAGCCGTCAGCTTGTCTCGGGTATGCAGGGATTTTTTGATCTCTTTACGACGACCACAGGGGAGCGTGGTGACTTTCCGGTAATACCAGATGCCGTGGGGACTGAGCCCGAGATTCATTGATGAGCTCCTCGTCGTCCACACAAAGTGGATTACCAAGAGGTCTGAAGGGGGCTATTAGCTGTAACTTATTGAATTGCAGAAACAAGTGGTGGCCCTACCAGCCACATCCCGGCACTCGAGTCCCCCGCCTTGGCTGCTACCTTCCGGTCCTGACCAGGTCGACGGGTTATCAATGCGAGAGGACCAATAGGACCACCGACGAGGAGAATAGGCAAACTGGGCGTTCAATGCAACGGCTTTCTGCCCTCCAACAGATCGTTTGCCTTATTTTTCAACAAACTGGCCAAGGGTTCAGCTAAACAGCATGAATTTCGCCCCCACCAGCAGCATCAGCAGGGCAAATGCCTGCTTGAGTCGCTGGGGGGATAGTCTGTGTGCCAGTTTGGCCCCCACCCGGGCAAACTGGGTACTGGTCAGTACAATCCCAATCAGGGCTGGCAGATAGATGTAGCCCACGCTCCACTCAGGCAGATCTGCGTGCCCCCATCCGGCATAGAGATAGCTCAGGCTCCCCGCCAGCGCGATCGGCATGCTGCAGGCGGCTGAAGCCGCTACCGCGTTGCGCATCGGTACGCTGTTCCAGCTCAGATAGGGCACGGTGAGCGAGCCGCCGCCGATACCAAACAGTGCCGACATCCAGCCGATAACGGTACCTGCGATGCCGGTACCGAGCGCCCCCGGCAGATGGCGCTCCGCTTTGGGCTTGAGATTGAGCCCCATCTGCAGCGCCATGGTCCAGGCAAAGCAGCCAATGATGATGTTGAGGGTGCTGGCACTGAGCAGATTGGCGGTCATGCCGCCGAGCCAGGCGCCAAGCAGCATGCCGGCACCGAGCCTGCGGATCATCACCCAGTCGACTGCTCCGGCCTCCTGATGGGCCCGCAGCGAACTGAAACCGGTAAAGATCATGGTCGGCAGCGAGGTGCCAAGTGCCAGATGGGTGATGATATCGGGATCGACCCCCTGTGCGTGAAAGCTCACCACCAGTACCGGCACTATGATAAGGCCGCCGCCGATCCCGAACAGTCCGGCCAGGATGCCGGCGAAAGCCCCCAGCACCAGATAACCCATAAACAGCATAAAAATTCCTTCCGAGGCGACGCCGACCACCTGTGACGCGGACGGCGTGTAAAAGAAGAGATGGCCCTTGGGCCATCTCTTGTCTCTGTCAGTTCAGGGGGATAGTGCCGTCCATCACCTTGTAGAAGGCCAGCACGGCACAACCGAGCAAGGCCGCCGTCATCCCCTGCTCCAGCCGGTTGAGGCCACGCAGACCGTGGTGCTGACGCGCCTTCCAGTAGATGAAGATACCCGGGCTGTAGAGCAGCGCCACCAGCAGCAGATACTCGACGCCAGCCGCATAAACCAGCCAGCAGCCATAGATGGTCGCCATCAGGGCCAGCAACAGATCACGCTTGCGCTGATGCGGTTGGCCCTGATAGGTCTCCCCTTTCAGCGCCAGCTTGAGGCCATACGCACCGGAGAAGACATAGGGCACCAGCGCCGCTGAGGTAGCGATGTTGACCAACGCCAGATAGGTACTGTTTTGGAAGTAGATGATGATAAGGAAAGTCTGCACCAGACAGGTGGAGCACCAGAGCGACACCTGCGGTGAGCCGTTCTTGTTCTCCTTGGCAAACCAGGCCGGGAAGACCCCGGTCTTGCCCGCAATGTAGGGCACTTCAGCCGCCAGCACGGTCCAGCTCAGCAGGGCTCCCATCACGGAGATGACCAGACCGATGTTGATGAGCCAGGCGCCCCAGGGGCCGACTACCGCTTCCAGGATCATGGCGGTAGAGGGGTTCTTGAGCTGTGCCAGCTCAGGCTGGGTCATTACCCCCAGCGAGAAGAGGGTCACCATCACGTAGAGCGCCAGCGCACCCAGCAGGGCGAGCACGGTCGCACGACCGACATCCTTGCGATGGCGGGCACGGGCAGAGACCACCACGGCCCCTTCAATACCGATGAAGACCCAGAGGGTGACCTTCATGGTGGACTTGACCTGATCCATCACGGAACCGAGATCGCTGTTGCCATGACCCCAGAAGTCCAAGGTGAAGGTCTTCATATTGAAGGCAAGCAGGATGGCCACGCTGAAAACGATGAGCGGCACCATCTTGGCGATGGTGGTCACAATGTTAACCAAAGCTGCCACCTGCACCCCGCGCAGTACCAGCGAGTGTACCGACCAGATCAGGATGGAGGCCAGCGTGATGGCCACCGGCGTATTGCCGTCGCCGAAGATGACGTGATCCGGCGTATCAAAGAAGTAGCTGAGCGCGCTGAATACCACGATGGCGTAAGAGACGTTGGCCAGCAGTTGGCAGAGCCAGTAACCCCAGGCGGCGTTGAAGCCGATGAAGTCACCAAAACCGGCCTTGGCGTAACTGAAGATACCGCCATCGAGATCCGGGCGACGCATGGAGAGGTTTTGATAGACCAGCGCGAGGCAGATCATGCCGACCCCGGTGATGGCCCATCCCAGGGCGACGGCCCCGGCGCTGGCATGTGCAGCAATATTCTGTGGGAGACTGAAGACCCCGGCGCCGACCATGGAGCCGATCACCAGCGAAATGAGGGCGCCAAGCCCTAGTTTCTTGTCCATCTCAATCCTGTTTAATTAGGCGGCGGCAGAGCGTCCGTATTCATACTGCGCGCGATATGGGAGGGGCTGAAAATCCGGACCCCGTGAAAAAGGCGGCAACTATATTGCATGACTATTCCGACCGCAATCCCTCGCATCGTCAAACATGCACCACCTTGACCGCGCGCAATTTTACAGCACTGACCTCAAGGGCCTGTGAGCTGGTTCAAATTAACTGAGACCCATTGATATTTCTCATATTTCTGCCGCCATAGAGCGACCCGGATGGTGCCCATGCATCGCCATTCAGTACCTTTGGAACTCAAAAGAGTGCATAAAAAAGCCCTGACCACGAGGTCAGGGCTCAATGTAAATCTTGGTAAAGGTCTACAGCCGCAGACCGCCATCAAGCTCGATCATCCGGCCATTGAGGTAATCGTTGGCAAAGATGAAGGCAACGGTCTCGGCCAACTGCTGCGCCTCACCCAGTTTGCCGACCGGAATAGCCTGCTGCATCCGGGTCATCGCCTCCGGCTTCATCGCGGCCGTCATATCGGTGGCGAACACCCCGGGGGCGATCCCCATCACCCGGATACCATGGCGGGCAAGCTCCCGCCCCCAGGTCACTACCAGCGAAGCCACCCCTGCCTTACTGGCGGCATAGTTGCTCTGGCCGATGTTGCCGGCACGGGCGATGGAGGAGATATTGATGATGACCCCCCCCTCCCCGCCGGTGGCCATCAATGCGGCCCCCTCGCGTCCGCACAGGAAGGTGCCGGTGAGGTTGACGTCGATGACGCTCTGCCACTGGGCCAGGCACATCTTCTCTACAACTTCCCCCTCTTTCACCTTGATCAGCATGCCATCGCGCAGAATGCCGGCGCAGTTGATAAGACCGTGCAGCACGCCAAAACGCTCCTTGATGCCAGCAAAAACCGACTCAACCTCGGCTTCGCTCGCCACATTGCAGACAAATAGCTCGCACTGGCTATCTTGATCGCACTGATCATTCTGACTGCGCACCAGGGCTGCGGTCGCCTCCAGATCGGCGCGATTGATGTCGAGCAGCGCCAGCGTCGCCCCCTGTGCGCCCAGGGCCTGCGCAATGGCCCGTCCCAAGCCACGTCCAGCGCCGGTAATAACGATGACCTTACCTTTGATATCCATCAATGCTCCTTGTAGCTGGTCGAAGAGAGATGCCTTGAAGAGAGGTGGCCCGTCAGGCGGGATCCTGTTTATCCAGATAGAGTTCGACGATGCTGGAGAAATCGCGGCTCCCCTGCCCCTGAGCGGCATGCAGGTTGAACAGGTTGCGGGCCAGCGCCCCCATGGGCACAGCGCTGTGGCCATGCTCGGCCAGCGCCATGGCCAGCCCCAAATCTTTCACCATCAGCCGGGTCATAAATCCCCCCTGATAGTTACGGGCAGCCGGTACGTTCTCCATCACCCCGGGCCAGGGGTTGTAGCGCTCCAGACTCCAGTTGTTGCCCGAGCTCTTGCCCATGATGGTGGAGAGCACTGCCGGATCCAGCCCCTCCTTCACTCCGAGCGCCAGCGCCTCGGCGGTGCCCGCCATATGGATGGCAAGCAGCATGTTGTTGCACATCTTGGCGATCTGCCCGGCGCCAAGGGGGCCGGCGTGGAACAGATTCAGCCCCATGCAGGCCAGTACGGGCTTGGCCGCATCAAAATCCGCAGCATCGCCACCAACAATAAAGGTGAGTGAGCCTGCCGCTGCGCCGGCAACTCCGCCCGAGACAGGGGCATCGATAAAGCGCAGGCCGCGTGCACGGGCCGCGCTCCCCACCAGGCGGGCAGAGGCCACATCAATGGTGGAACAGTCGATCACCAGCACACCGGCAGGTAAAGCGGCCAGCAAATCCTGCCCGTCCCGTTCACCATCACTCTCGCCCAACCAGAGGCTGCGCACATGCTCGCCGGCAGGCAGCATGCTGATGACGACATCACAGCCGGTCACCGCTTCGCGGGCATCTCCTGCCGCAATGCAGCCTGCTACAATGGCTCGCTCGACACTGTGGGCAACCAGATCAAATACCTGCACCGTATGCCCGGCCTTGGCCAGATTGGCTGCCATGGGGCCCCCCATGTTGCCCAGCCCGATAAATCCGATCCTTGTCATTCTGCTTGCTCCTTGCGTTCTTGATAGCGCAGCGGCTGCCAGACCAGTGCCTATCCCTTGCGTGCCAACGGGTTGTGCCCATGGGGCCAGCGATAGAATTCGTCCAGCCAATCCCCCTCGGCAGGCTGATCCTGCCAGTGGGGATCCCTGTCCTTGTCGATAAGCAGCGCCCGCACCCCTTCCACAAAATCGCCCTTGAGCACGCAGTTGACCGAGAGAGTCAGTTCGTCGGCGAATACCTCGGCAAGGGATTGACGGCGAGCCTGCCAATATTGGCGCCAGAGGATGGCACGGCTGATGGGGCTGCCGGTGCGACAGCTCTCCTGCGCCTGGGCCAATGCTTTCTCTCCCGCCGTTTCGTCAAATCGGGCAGCAAACAGTCTTGCCAATACTCCCGCCAACGTTCGCCCCGCCAGCAAGTCATCGATTCTTGGTTGATGGGGCAGCAGGATGGGCGCAGGCAACTGCGCTGCGGCACCTTTATGAAGGCCCCGCAGCAGCTGATCGATCTGCTCACGGGACTCGCAACCGGCTGACCAGTCGAGTGCCGCCAACCGGTGCAGCAAGTCGGCTCGCTCGCTGCTGGCTATGGCGTGATCCGCCAGTCCAAGGCCGATGGCATCACTCCCGTTGAAGCGGGCGCCGGTCAGACCAAGCCAAAGCCCAAGTCGCCCCGGCATCCGGCTTAAAAACCAGCTGGCCCCCACATCGGGGTAGAGGCCGATGGTCACCTCCGGCATGGCGAACAGGCTCTTCTCGGTCACCACCCGAAAATCGGCGCCGGCAAACAGGCCTATCCCACCGCCCATGCAGATGGCGTCCGCCACGCAGACAAGGGGCTTGCGGTAACAGTGGATGTGGTGATCGAGCCGATACTCCTGCTCGAAAAAGTCGCGGGCATATTCAAACAGTTCCGATCCGCTCACCTCCTGCTTGCGGTAATAGAAGGAGCGAATATCACCACCGGCACAGAACGCCTTCTCGCCCGCCCCCTGCAGCAGTACGCAAACGATGGCGGGATCCTGCTCCCAGCGAGTCAGCGTCTGTTGCAGGATCTGGATCATCGGCAGGCTCAATGCGTTGAGAGACGCAGGGCTGTCGAGAGTCAACACCCCGATCTGGTGGCCATCAGCCGTTGGATGGGTTGCGATACTTACTGGCTCACTCATGGGTTGCACCATCCGGCTTTTGGTACTGCCAGTGCGGGGCGCGCTTTTCGAGAAACGCAGCCACCCCTTCCCGCTGGTTGGCATCACTAAACAGTTCGAGGAAGAGGCTTCGCTCGAGCGGCAATGCCGCATCGCGCGGGCCGCTGCGCCCCTGATTGATCAACATCTTGCAGGCACGCAGGGCACTCGGGCTCTGGCGCTCCACCAGATGGGCCATTTGATGGGCAGCCTCCCACGCCTGACCGGTTTTCACCACCTCTTCCACCAGCCCGATCTCATAGGCAAGGGATGCACTCACCTTCTCGCCACAGAGGATCATCCGCTTGGCCCAACCCGGCCCCACCAGCTCGGTGAGACGCTGGGTGCCACCGGCACAGGGGAGCAAGCCTACAGATGCTTCCGGTAGTCCCAGCAACGCCTGCTGTTCAGCGATGCGGATATCACAGGCCAGCGCCACTTCCAGCCCGCCGCCCATGGCATAACCGTTGATGGCCGCAATGGTGACGCCGTGAAAACGGGCCAGCGCTTCGAATGCACGACCAAAAGCGTCGGCCACATCGCGAGCCTGTTCGACATTGCCATCGGCAAACAGGTTGAGATCGGCACCGGCGCAGAAGAACTTCTCGCCAGCCCCGCGGATCACCAGCGCCACCACATCGGGGCGGCTGTCGAGCTCCTCCATCATCCGCAGGAAAGCTTGCAGACTGGCAAGCGTCCAGGTATTGGCTGGCGGATGGTCAAGGGTGATGTAGGCCACGTGGCCGTTGTATTCGAGCCTGATCCTTGTCATTGCGTTTGTCCTTGTCAGTAGAGCGATAGCCATGATGACAGAGTTGCATGGAACCAACCTGTGACTGGCTCACAAAGCTGGTGCCCTTGAGGTGTCATCCAGCACTACATGAGCGCCAACCCCTGCTCGGCCAGCAGCCGACGAGCGATGATGAGTCGCATCACCTCGTTGGTTCCCTCCAGAATGCGATGCACCCGGGTATCGCGCAGGTAGCGCTCAAGGGGATAGTCGCGGGTATAACCATAGCCACCAAAGAGTTGCAGAGCCTCATCACAGACCCGATAACCGACGTCGGTAGCAAACCGTTTGGCCATGGCACACCAAGCACTCTTGTCGGGATCCCCGCGATCCAGCTTGTCAGCCGCCTGACGCACCAGAAGGCGAGCTGCAGCCAGCTCGGTCGCCATATCTGCCAGGCGAAACTGCACGCTCTGGAATTCGCTGACCGGGTGACCAAATTGCTGGCGCTGCTGCACATAGGTCAGCGCATCGTCCAGTGCCTGCTGGGCAGTGCCCACCGAGCAGGTGGCAATATTGATTCGCCCCCCATCAAGCGCCTGCATGGCGAACTTGAACCCTTCCCCCTCTTCGCCCAACCGATAGCAGGCAGGAATGCGAACCCCATTGAAAACAACCTCCCGGGTCGGCTGGCTATTCCAGCCCATCTTCTCTTCTGCCTTGCCATAGCTCACGCCGGGGGCATTGGCCGGCACCATAAAGGCTGAGATCCCCTTCGCACCTTCACCACCGGTGCGCGCCATCACCACCAGCACATCGCTGCTGCCCGCTCCCGAGATAAAGACCTTAGTTCCCTCAATAAGATAATTGTCACCCTCGCGCACCGCTCGGGTCTTGAGGGCCGCCGCATCGGAACCCGCGCCCGGCTCGGTGAGGCAATAGGAGCCCAGCAGCTCGCCACTGGCCAGTTTGGGCACCCACTCCTTGGCAACCTCGTTGGGCAGCCAGCTGCCCAGCATCCAGCTCACCATGTTGTGAATGGTCAGATAAGCCGTGGTCGAGGTACAGCCCATGGTGAGGCGCTCGAAGATGAGGCTCGCATCGAGACGAGGCAATCCCAATCCGCCAAACTGCTCCGGGGTATAGAGACCACAAAACCCGAGCTCGGCCGCCTGCTTGATGGTCGGGATCGGAAACTCATGCTCCTTGTCCCAGCGCGCGGCATGGGGTTTGAGCGCCTCATCAGCAAAGGCGGCGGCCGCCTCCACATACGCCTGTTGATCATCGGTCAGGGTAAAATCCATCTTGTCGTTCACTCCCTTGTTGCCCCGCGCTTATTTTCCTGAGTTGGTGCTTTATGACGCGGCGCCCACACACTGGTCATTCGGATCTGCCACTATGGCGCTGTTGTCGTGGTAGCTGATGACGATCTCACTACCACCTCTCTATCGACATACAACAGATTAACAATTGATTTACGTTTACGCTAACGTAAACTTGTGGCAGAAGTGAAGTACAAAAATGGACCGACCACTGCCAGCCATAACGCAGAGTCAGCCGGTCGAACCAACCTTCCTACCCGACTGTCATATCCGCAAGGAGAGCATGGATGCAGATGGATCAGACCCTGAATGCCCTGACCGAACAGGTTGCGGCTTTCTGCCAGAAAGTGATCGCCCCGCGCGCCAGCGAGATCGATCAGAGCAACACCTTTCCCCGTGATCTCTGGCCCCGGATGGGTGAACTGGGGCTGCACGGCATCACGGTGGCGGAGGAGTATGACGGGGTGAACCTCGGCTATCTCGCCCACGTGCTGGTGATGGAGCAGGTGAGCCGCGCCAGCGCCTCGGTCGGCCTCTCCTACGGCGCCCACTCCAATCTCTGCATCAACCAGATCCACCGCCACGGCACACCGGAGCAGAAAGCGCGCTACCTGCCCCCGCTGGTGAGCGGCGAGCATGTGGGGGCGCTGGCCATGAGCGAGCCGGGTGCAGGCTCCGATGTGGTCAGCATGCGCCTCACCGCAGTGCGCGATGGGGATCACTTCGTGCTCAACGGCAACAAGATGTGGATCACCAACGGACCCGATGCCGACACCTTCGTCATCTATGCCAAGACCGATCCCGCCGCCGGGCCCAAAGGGATTTCTGCCTTTATCGTCGAGGCAGGTACTCCCGGTTTTTCCACCGCCCAGAAGCTCGACAAGCTGGGGATGCGCGGCTCCAGCACCTGCGAGCTGGTGTTCGACAACTGCCGGGTGCCGCAGGAAAACCTGCTGGGCCCCCTGCATGGCGGGGTCAAGGTGCTGATGAGCGGACTTGACTACGAGCGGGTGGTGCTGGCGGCGGGCCCCCTTGGCATCATGCAGGCCTGCATGGACGTGGTGCTCCCCTATGTGCGCGAGCGCAAGCAGTTCGGCCAGGCCATCGGCGAGTTCCAGCTGGTGCAGGGCAAGCTCGCCGACATGTATACCCGCCTCGCCAGCAGCCGGGCACTGGTCTACTCGGTGGCGAGCGCCTGCGATCAGGGTCGCACCAGCCGTAAAGATTGCGCCGCCGCCATCCTGTTTGCCGCCGAAAATGCCACACAGATGGCGCTCGACGCTATCCAGCTGCTCGGCGGCAACGGCTACATCAACGAATACCCTACCGGCCGCCTGCTGCGGGACGCCAAGCTCTACGAGATAGGCGCCGGCACTTCGGAGATCCGCCGCTGGCTCATCGGCCGCGAGCTGATGGGAGAAAATGCATGAGCAGGCTCCACTCCCGTCTCGACACGGCGAGCCCGGAATATGCGGCCAATCGGGCCGCCATGCAGGGGCTGGTCGACGATCTCCATGCCCGCATTGCCGAGATCGCCCAAGGAGGCGGCGCGGCCAACAACGCCCGCCATCAGGCTCGAGGCAAGCTGCTGCCCCGCGAGCGCATCAATCAGCTGCTGGACCCTGGCTCCCCCTTTCTCGAACTGTCGGCACTGGCCGGCTGGCAGGTCTATGATGAGCCAGTGCCCGCAGCCGGAATCATCACCGGCATCGGCCGGGTCTCTGGGCGCCTGTGCATGCTGGTGGTGAATGACGCCACCGTGAAGGGCGGCACCTACTACCCGCTCACGGTGAAAAAACATCTGCGCGCCCAGGCCATCGCCGAGCGGCTGCGCCTCCCCTGCCTCTATCTGGTGGATTCCGGCGGCGCCTTTCTGCCGATGCAGGACGAGGTGTTCCCCGACCGGGATCACTTTGGTCGCATCTTCTACAACCAGGCCCGCATGTCGGCCCAGAACATCCCCCAGCTGGCGGTGGTGATGGGGCTCTGCACCGCAGGCGGCGCCTATGTGCCCGCCATGGCGGACGAGTCGATCATGGTCAGGGAGCAGGCCACCATCTTTCTGGCCGGCCCGCCGCTGGTCAAGGCAGCCACCGGCGAGGAGATCAGCGCCGAGGCGCTAGGCGGGGCAGAGGTACACTGCGCCCACTCCGGGGTGGCGGATCACATGGCCCGTGACGATGCCCACGCACTGGCCATCGCCCGCACCCTGCTCACCCATCTGGGCAGTGACCATGCTCCGCTCTCGGGTTTGGCATCGACCTACGATGAGCCAACCTACCCCATAGAAGATCTCTACGGTCTGGTGGGCACCAGCCTCAAACGCCCTTACGACGCCCGCGAACTGATTGCACGACTGGTGGATGGCTCTGATTTTGACGAATTCAAGGCGCTGTTCGGCACCACACTGGTGACCGGCTTTGCCCGTATTTGCGGCATGGAAGTGGGTATCCTCGCCAACAACGGCGTGCTGCACAGCGACAGTGCCCAGAAGGGGGCCCACTTTATCCAGCTCTGTAACCGGCGTGCCATCCCGCTGCTCTTTTTGCAGAACATCACCGGCTTTATGGTGGGGAGTAGCGCAGAAAAAGAGGGGATCGCCAAGCACGGCGCCAAGCTGGTCACCGCGGTGGCCTGCAGCCGGGTGCCCAAGATCACCCTGATCGTCGGCGGCAGCTTTGGTGCTGGCAACTACGGCATGTGCGGCCGTGCCTATGAACCCGATTTTCTCTTTAGCTGGCCCAACAGCCGCATCTCCGTCATGGGGGGTGAGCAAGCGGCCGGGGTACTGGTGCAGGTACGTCGGGACAAGCTGGCTGCCGAGGGCAAGAGCCTGAGCGAGCAGGAAGCAGCCACCATCCGCGCACCGGTGATAGAACAGTATGAGCGGCAAGGTCACCCCTACTACGCCAGCGCCCGCCTGTGGGATGATGGCGTCATCGACCCGGCCCAGAGCCGCACCGTGCTGGCGCTGGCGCTCGCCGCATGTCAGGGTGCCCGCATTGCACCCGAGCAGTACGGCATCTTCCGGATGTAAGGAGCAAAGCTATGTCAGATCCACTTACTTCCTCCCAGAACCCGTTTCGGCTGGAGCGGCACGGCCCACTGGCCGAGCTGGTACTGTCGCGCCCGGCCCGCCACAACGCCTTTGATGCCGACCTGATGCTGGGGCTGCTCGACTGCCTCGATGATCTTGCCCACCTCCATGGTCACTCACTTGCCGAACATCCTCACGCCCTGCTGCTGCGGGCCGAGGGCAAACACTTCTGCGCGGGCGCCGATCTCAACTGGATGCGTAATCTGGCCCACGCCGATTTCGAGCACAATCGCGAAGACGCCCGGGTATTGGCGCGGCTGATGCAGACCCTCGACGAGCTCCCCTTCCCTACGGTGGCGCTGGTGCAAGGGGCCGCCTACGGCGGGGCGCTGGGGCTGATCTGTGCCTGCGATCTGGTGCTGGCCAGCGACGATGCCCGCTTTTGCCTATCAGAGGTAAGCCTCGGGCTAGTGCCTGCGGTGATCAGCCCCTACGTGGTACGTGCCATGGGAATGCGTCAGGCGCGCCGCTACATGCTCAGTGCTGAGCCGTTCGATGCAATCACCGCCTGTCGGCTCAATGTGGCGCATCAACTCTGCCAACCGGATCAACTGCTGGCGGAGGGGCGTGCGCAGGCCCTTCGTCTGTGCCGCAACGGGCCGGAAGCGATGAAAGAGACCAAACGACTGCTGGCGGCGATAGAGGCCCATCCCTCCCACCTGCACGAAGAGAAAACTGTCGAGACCATCGCCCGGGTTCGGGTGGGGCTCGAAGCCCAGGAGGGGATGCAGGCCTTCTTCGACAAACGTCCTCCCGCCTGGCGTCCCCGTTTCAAGGATGAGACATGACCCATCACTCTCAGATTAAACGCCTGCTGATTGCCAATCGCGGCGAAATCGCCGTACGCATCATCAAGACGGCGAAACACCTTGGCATCCACACCATCGCCCTCTACTCCGATGCCGACACCCACGCCATGCACACCCGTCTGGCCGATGAGGCCTGGCATCTGGGGCCTGCTCCGGCCAGAGAGAGCTATCTGGACACCGGCAAGGTGCTGAAGATTGCCAAAGAGGCGTGCGCCGATGCCATCCATCCCGGTTACGGCTTTCTGTCGGAAAACAGCGATTTTGCCACTGCCTGCGAACAGCGCGGCCTGCGCTTTGTCGGCCCAAGCGGTGCCGCCATTCTCGCTATGGGCGACAAATCGGGCGCCAAGGCGCTGATGCAGGCTGCCGGCGTACATGTGCTGCCCGGCTATCACGGCACGGATCAACGACCGGACTTCTTGCGCGATCAGGCGAGCCAGATTGGCTTCCCGCTACTTATCAAGGCCGCCAGTGGCGGCGGTGGCAAGGGGATGCGCCGGGTCGATCAGCTGGCCGACTTTCACGAGTCGCTGGCGGCAGTCAAACGGGAAGCCAAGGCTGCCTTTGGTGACGATCTGGTGCTGCTGGAGCGCTATCTGCCCCGGGCTCGCCATGTGGAAGTACAGGTCTTTGCCGATAGCCTCGGCAACACCATCTATCTGGGGGACAGGGACTGCTCCTTGCAGCGACGCCATCAGAAGGTGATCGAAGAGGCGCCAGCCCCCGACATCCCTCCGGCTCTGCGCCGCGCCATGGGGGATGCGGCCGTGGCAGCTGCCAAAGCCATCCACTATCAGGGGGCGGGCACCATCGAGTTTCTGCTCTGCAAGGATGAGTTCTTCTTTATGGAGATGAACACCCGGCTGCAGGTGGAGCATCCGGTCACCGAAGCCGTAACCGGGCAGGATCTGGTGGCCTGGCAGCTGGCCGTGGCCGAAGGCAAGCCGCTGCCACTCACTCAGGAGGAAGTGGTGCTGCGCGGCCATGCGGTGGAGGCGCGCCTCTACGCCGAGGATGTGGCGGCCGGTTTTCTACCTGCCAGCGGGCCTATCCACTGGCTCCACTGGCCGGATGGCGTGCGCATCGACACCGGCGTTACCATAGGTGATGAGGTGAGCCCCTATTACGATCCCATGATCGCCAAACTGATCGCCCACGGCCAGAACCGCGCCGAGGCGTTCGCCAAACTGGCAGATGCGCTGGCGGCACTGGATCTCAGGCCGCTGGTCCACAACGGCCAGCTGCTGCTGCGCCTGTGTGAAGAGCCCGACGTCCTGGCCATGGGCCACCATACCCAGTGGCCCATCCCCACCACAGCGCAGCCCATTCCTGAACTCGCCTGGCCGCTCGCCGCCCTCTGGTTGGCGAGCCGCCCTGCCGGCACCTCCCCCTGGCAGCAAACCTGCGGATTTCGACTGGGGCCGGATCGCTGCTGGACAGCGGCGGTGCGCATCGGTGATGAGCGCCGGGTATTGACCCTTAACGATCATGACGGCCAGTTTGAGTGGCAAGGGGAAAACCGTTGCTACCAGCGAGGTGACGACCATATCCGGCTGCAGCAGGGTGGCTGCTGGCAGCAGATCCCCATTCAGACGGTCGCAGGCTCGGAGACAACCTTCATCATGACCCTGGCGGGCAAGCGCATCCGTTTCGCAGCCGATGATCAGCAGCATAGTCACCACCATGATCAGGAAGATGAGAAGGCGCTGGGCGCCATCGCCCCCATGCATGGCATCGTAGTAGCGGTACTGGTCGAGCAGGGGCAAGCTGTCAACAAGGGGCAACCCCTGCTGGTGCTGGAGGCGATGAAGATGGAACATCAGCTGCGTGCAGAGCGGGACGGGGTAATTGAAGCCCTGCAGTGCAAACAGGGTGATCAGGTGAGCCAGGGGGCCCTGCTGGTGCGCTTTGCCGATGCCGCCCCAGAGGAGAACGCCATCAACCAACAAGCGAGTAGATCATGAACAGAGGAGCAGCCATGCCGGATGACAAGGTCAGTCTGGTGGAGATGGGGCCGCGCGATGGCCTGCAAAATGAAACCAACCCGCTGACACTGCTCCAGCGGCTGGAGCTGATCCAGCGACTGGCCGACAGCGGTCTGCAGCGCATTGAGGTCGGCGCCTTTGTCTCTGAGAAAAAGGTGCCACAGATGGCGGACTCCGCAGCGCTGTTCGAGGCTCTGCCACGCAAGGGGCCGACCCGTTACGGAGCTCTGGTACCCAATCTGCAAGGCTTGCAGGCAGCCATTGCCGCCCGCGCCGACGAGATTGGCCTCTTCACCGCCTGCTCCGACGGTTTTACCCGCGCCAATATCGGCATCAGCGTGGAGGAGTCGCTGGTACGTTTCGCTCCGTTGGTGCAGGAGGCACGCCGCCTCGGCATCAAGGTGCGTGGCTACCTCTCCACCGTCATCGCCTGCCCGTTTGATGGCCCGACCCGCCCGAAACGGGTCGCCGCCATGGCCGAGCAGTTGCTGGATCTCGGCTGCCACGAGATTTCGCTGGGGGACACCATCGGCGTCGGCACCCCGGGCACGGTGGCGCCCATGCTGGATGCAGTGCTGCACGAGATCCCGGCGGGGCGACTCGCGGTCCATTTTCATGACACCTACGGTCAGGGCTTGGCCAACCTGCTACCCGCGCTGGAGCGCGGCATTCGCACCATCGACTGCTCGGTGGCAGGCCTTGGCGGCTGCCCCTATGCCCCGGGCGCCTCCGGCAATGTGGCGTCAGAAGAGGTGGTCTACCTGCTGCACGGCCTTGGCATGACGACGGGGGTGGATCTCGACAAACTGGCGGCCACCGGCCAGTGGGTGAGCGAACAGCTCGGCCGCTCCAATGGCTCGCGGGTCGGTCAGGCCCTGCACGCCAATGCCGAGCGGCTGCGTGCCCGCCTCTGCCAACCACACTCCCAGCAACAGGAGTCATAACCATGTCCCGTTCCCTGCCCGGCAAGGAGATCACCTACAGCATTTCGGAATTGGCCCACGAGTTCGATGTTACGCCGCGCACTATCCGCTACTACGAGGACGAAGGGCTGCTCACCCCGCAGCGGGAGGGGCAGACCCGCATCTACAGCCACAAGGACAAGATCCGGCTCAAGCTGACTCTGCGCGGCAAACGGCTGGGGTTTAGCCTGGCCGAGATCCGCGAGCTGTTCGATATGTACGACACCGACAAATCGAGCAAAAACCAGCTCAACTCCATGATCAGACTGATCGAAAGCAAGCGCAGTGCCCTGCACCAGCAACTGGAGGATATCCAGATGGTGATGGCCGAGCTGGAGGCTGCCGAGCAGCGCTGTGTTAATTCCCTTAACAACTTGAAAAGCGCATCAGATTAACCGAATCTGGGGCTATACAATTGCCCTGGGACGTCCATGAAATATTGGTGCTGGTTTTTACTTCTGTTCAGTCTGTCCGGTTGGAGCCATCCCCTTATCAAGGTAGGCGGTTATCCTTATGCCCCGTTCGTGGTCAAAGTGTCGGATGACCACTATGAAGGACTGACGCTGGACCTCATCGCCAAGCTCAACGAGATCCAGCAAGAGGTAAGATTCGTGTTTGTTCCAACCTCAGCTGCCAATCGTTACAAGGCGCTCGATCTGGGCCGCTTCTCGCTGATGCTGTTTGAAGACAGCAAGTGGGGCTGGCAAACCGACAAGTTCAAGATGACCTCCCCCTTTCTTGGCGGTGGTGAAGTGTATGTTGCCCTCAAGGCCCCTGGGCGAGACCAGCGTTTTTTCGAGGATCCCTCCCTGCACCACCTTATTGGTGTAACCGGCTATCACTATGGCATCGGCCAGTTCAATGCAGACCCGACCTATTTGCACAGCCATCTCGACATCACACTGTTCAAGGACAACGTCAGTGCCCTGCAAGCCCTGCTCAAGGGGCGCGGTGATATCGCCATCCTCAATATCTCCTATTTGAACCAGTATCTGCTCAGCAACCCCGAGGTAAAGGCGCAGCTGCTTGTGTCGCAAAAGTGGGACCAGCGCTACCAGCACCGCGCTATCTTTGATCCCGAGTCCAGCATTACCCCTGCCCAGCTGGAACTGTGGCTGGCCAAGCTGCGCCAAACAGGTGATCTGGATCGACTTTGGACAAAGTACGGCGTATCCGAGTACGCAACCCCATGATTACTATCTGACTTTTCGGTACCATGACGGGAACCGAATGGGAGTGCATCAAATGGAGACCACCATGCCCGCATCCCCCCGAGCTCGCCGGTTGCGCTACCTGGTCTACGCACTCCTGCTACTCCTTATCCTCATTTCCCTGTTGCTGTGGCAAACTCCGCGGCTGATTCAGCGCTATCTACCCGGTTGGCTGGCCGAGCGCTACGGTATTCACCTCACTCTGGGCGAGATCGATGTCAGCTTGCGTCACCCCGCTCTGGCCATCGGCCCCAGTTCACTGCTCGATGACAAGCAGCAGCCATTGGTCAGCTTTGCCCATCTGCAAGTGATCCCCGAGCTCAAAGCAAGCTGGCAGCAAAAACGCGTGGTACTCAGCGACATCGCGCTGACCAGGCCGGTGGTGCTGGTGCAGCGGCTGAGTGACAAAAAGGGGGACATTCGGCTCAACCTGACCGATGCGCTGGCAACTCTGCTTGCACCGACCCCCTCAACAGAGCCGGAACCGGAAACCGCTCCCGTTATTGTCGATATCGCCCGGATTGCGCTGACCGATGGCCAGCTTGCCTATCTGGATAAACGCAAGGAGAGCGAACCCGGCTGGGTGCCCTCGCTCAAGCTCGATAAACTGACGCTGCAACTGGAGGGGCTGAGCACATCCGCAGGTCACCTCACCGCCTACCAGCTTGCTGCCACACTCAACAGCAAGAGTCCGCTGAGCGCCAAAGGCAAGCTGGATATCACCAGCGGCATGGGCCAGGGCAAGGCAAGCCTCAAGCAACTCGATATCAAACCCTTTGCCCCACTCTGGGCCCCCTATCTCAAGCTGGCGCTGACCCGGGGTAATGCCGGGGCAGAGGTTGAATATCAACTGAAAAACGGCAAGAAAGGGATCGAGTGGCAATTGTCCAAAGGCAAGCTGACGCTAGATAACTGGCAAATGAAGCACGACAAGGGTGAGGAGTTTGCCCGCTTCAGTCAGCTGGCCCTCGCTGAACTTGCTGTGGATGGCAGCAAACAATCCCTGCATATCGGCAAAATTACCCTGCAACAGCCACATCTCAAGGCCACCCTCAATGAGCGGCAGGAGCTGGATCTGGCCGAACTATTGATCGATCAGCCACCAGCCAAGCCGAGCAAAGAGAAAAAAGAGAAACCGGCCCCCGCCAGCAAGCCATGGCAGTGGCAGATCAACCAGATCGCCATCAGCAAAGGGGATATCACCCTCACCGAAGCGAGCAGTGGCAAACCACTGCCACGACAGCTATCCGACCTGCAGCTGGCATTAGGCCCGCTGGGCAGCAAGAGCGAACAGCAGAGCAAAGTGGCGCTCTCGACCCGTTTCAACCAGAAGAGTCCCCTCGCCTTTGATGGCCAGCTGACCCTGGCCCCCTTTACCCTCGCTGGCGAGATAACCCAGCAGGCACTCCCTCTTGTGCTGGCCCAGCCCTATCTGAACGATCTGCTGCGGATCAAGGTGAAAGAGGGCGAGCTCAGCAGCAAAACCAAGCTGGCGCTGGCGACCACAGAGCAAGGGGAGCTGAACAAGCTGACACTGCAGGGAGGGCTCGATGTCCATACCCTCAAGGTGGTCGATCGGGCCGATAACCAGAGACTGCTCGAGATCAACGACCTGAAGCTGACCGGCCTCGATTACGACGGCATCAGCCAGAAGATGAAGATCAAGGATGTGGCGCTGACCAAGCCCTTCGCCCGCATCGAGATCAACGAAAATGGCGTCACCAATATCCAGCAACTGCTGCTGACCGCCCCTGCATCGGCCAAGGGTAAAACCGCCCCCCACCAGAGCAAGAGCAACAAAGCGGCACCCGCATTTCAATTCACCATCGATGAGCTGCGCACCGAACAGGGCAACCTGCGCTTTGCCGACCGCAGCCTGAGCCAGGATTTCGTGGCTGATATCGCTTCGCTAGGCGGTCAGAGCCGCCATATCAGCAACATTCCGGGCCAGCGCTCCGAACTCTCCTTCAATGGCAAGGTGGATCGCTACGCCCCGGTGACCATCCGTGGCGGTACCAACCTACTGGTCGCCGACCCGGTGCTCGACATTGCTGTCGCCTTCAACAATCTGGAGTTGACCACCTTTACCCCTTACTCGGGCACCTATGCCGGTTACGCCATCGACAAGGGGCAGCTTTCAGTGAAGCTGCACTACAAGCTTGAAGGCAAGCGGCTGGAAGGGGATAACGACATCACCATCAAGAAATTGCAACTGGGTGAGAAGATCAAGAGCGAACAGGCCAAGGATCTGCCACTCGGTCTGGCCATCGCGCTGTTGAGCGATGCCAACGGTGTCATCCAGATGAACCTCAAGGTGAAGGGCAATCTTGACCAGCCCGACTTCAGCCTCGGCAACATCTTCTGGGATGTGCTTGGCAACACCCTGAGCAAGGCGATCACCTCCCCCTTCTCGTTGCTCGCCTCTCTGGCTGGCGGCAGTGAAGATCTCGACGAGATCACTTTTCTGCCGGGCGAGCCGGATCTCACCCAGACCCAGCAAGATAAGCTGACCAAGCTGGCGCAGGCCCTCAAGGATCGCCCCAAGCTCAGCATGAATATTCGCGGCAAGGTCAACTTCAATGAAGAGCGCCCTATCCTGCAACGGCAAAAACTGGAGCGGGCCCTCGCCAAACTCACCGGCAATCAGGTCGATCTCGATCTGCTGGAGCAGGATAAGGATATGCAAGACGCCCTGGCACAGGCCTATGAAGATCGCTTCGGAGAAGATCTGGGAGATCTCGCCGACCGCCTGCATCTTGATGAAAAGAGCGCGGCGCTGCGGGCTCAGGCCGTTGCTCTGCTGCAGGAGCAACAACTCATCACCGCCAAGTCCCTGCGCAATCTCGCCATGCGCCGGGCACAAAACACCAAGGAGTTTTTGGTGGATGCCCAGGGGATCACGCCAGAGCGGCTGTTTGTGCTGGACAGTCAGGTCAAGGAAGAGGACAAGGAGGCCAAAGTGGTACTGACACTGGATGAGTGAGCCTCTCCTCATCCGGTTCGCCTGCGCGTAATAAAAATACAAGCCCTCAACTATTTTGACACCTTTTGCTCACGAAACCGGCTGACCTGCTGAACAATTGGGCATCAGTGCAAATAAATACGTAATTTTTTTACGGTTTAGTCCCTTTCCCCCCTTGCGGCGGTTTTACAAGCTGCCTAAAATCGCGCGTCTTTTTGTTAACCCCACCTCTATTTTTGGAGAACGCCACGTGAGCGAAAAATTGGCCAACCCTGCCCCCCTGGGTCTGATGGGTTTCGGTATGACCACCATTCTGCTGAACATCCATAACGCAGGTTTCTTCCCCATCAGTGCCATGATCCTGGCCATGGGCCTGTGCTATGGCGGCATTGCCCAGATCATCGCGGGCATCATGGAGTACAAGCGCGGCAACACCTTCGGTGTGACTGCCTTCACCTCCTATGGCCTGTTCTGGCTGAGCCTGGTTGTCCTGCTCGTCATGCCGACCATGGGTCTGGCCGAAGCGACTCCGCACGCCTACATGGGCTGGTACCTGCTGATGTGGGGTGTGTTCACCATGTTCATGCTGATCGGTACCGTCAACTACCCGCGCGTGAAGCAGTTCGTGTTCGCTTCCCTGACCGTGCTGTTCTTCCTGCTGGCCGCCCGTGACTTCACCGGCAGCACCCTGATCGGCACCATCGCCGGTTTCGAAGGCATCATCTGCGGCGCCAGCGCCATCTATCTGGCCATGGCGACCGTACTGAACGAACAGTATGGCCGCACCATCCTGCCGATCGGCGATCACAAGAAAGCCGCAGCAGTCCAGCTGAAAGCCGCCGCCTGATTGGCGCATGCTCAAGCTTGAAAAAAGGCACCCTCGGGTGCCTTTTTGCTATCTGCCATCTTGTTGAACGGAATTCACAACAGCATGCCCTCGCCATCACCGGCCAACAGGCGGGTCGGCGGAAAACGGCGCGCGGGATCCTGACCAAACAGCAGTGCCAGTTGGTGGTAAACCTCGGGATAGACACTGCGCAGGCGCAATGGTTCGGTAAAGAAGTGCTCGCAGCAGACCGCGAAGAACTCGGCCGGATGCTCGGCTGCATAGGGGTCGATGGCGGGAGCCTCGCCCTGATCGAGTTGCTGGCAGAGCGCATCAAAAGCCCCCTGGAATACCTGCTGCCACTCCTGCCGGCTCATATGTCCCGGCAGTGGCGGTGCACCATCCGCCGCGCCCCCCAGCATGTCTATCTTGTGGGCAAGCTCGTGGATCACCAGATTGAAGCCATCCCAGTCACCATCCAGCTGCAGCTCGCTCCAGGCCAGTACCAGCGGCCCCTGGGGCCAGGACTCACCGGCGTTTTCCTCTTCCACCTCGCTCACCAGCCCAAACTCATCCTGCACCTCCTGGCGCCGGGTCACGGGCTCGGGAATAATGATGATCTCGTGAAAACCGCGATACCAGTCAACGCCGAGATGCAGGATAGGCAGAGCCGCCTGCAGTGCCAGAATGGCTTGCTGGCGTTCGCTTAAGGTAACCCCAAGCTGGGTCAAAGTTTTGCGCTTGAGCAGCTGACGGCCCAGGCTTATCAGCATTTGTTGCTCACTCTCGGTAAGCCCCTGCAAGATCGGCACAACAGCAAGCGCCCGTAGCCACAGCTCTTCCTCTTCTTCGCTCATTTTCACCGTGCCACGGCCACAAAACCAGTTGAACAATCCCAGCACGTACACTCCTTCTCAGTTACAACAGTTTGACGAATCGTTTTGGCCGCTCCTGATATGCCTGCGCCAGATAGAAGCGGTGGGCATCTTCGCGTTTGATGCTGCTGGAAAGCTCCAGCTGACTGCATCCGGCTTCGAGAGCCTGACGCTCGGCCTCGCACAATAACGCAGCACCAATACCCCCTCCCCTTGCACCATCATCGACGACCAGCGCCGAGATCAGGCCCCATGCAGGTGCAACATGCAGTGGCTGCAGCCAGTGCCATACCAGCACGCCAACTACCCTCTCAGCCTGTTCGGCCAGCAAGACGCGGGTGGCCACATCCTGCCCCAACAGACGTGGCAGCAGCTCATCAGCCTCTGCAGCATACCCTAGTTGGGTAAAGAGGTGGGCCATGGCGGTGGCATCCGATGGTAAAGGAGCGCGGATAACGAGTGGAGCAGGGAATATTTGCATGATTGGCCTTTTGTTTGCTAACAAGATCCAGGCTGTTCCGGCAGACGCAGATCAGCATGGTAGCGGGTCTCTCTGGTCACAGAAAATAGCGCATGCCATTATCGCACCTCAGTTGTCAATTCACAAAATCGCAACAAAGCAACATTTTTCGCTGGGAAGCGCCGGAACAACTCGATATGTTACAGCCCATGCATGGCGCACTATCGAGCCCTGCCGAACACTTCACCACAGCGTCAAACTGTTAATTCATTTGTTAACAATTGGCGTAACACAATGACAGCGAGCGAGACAGAGATCTCGCCGGAAGTACAACACAAAACAACAAAGGAGTTGTTGTAGATGAATGAGATCGTCAATGCCATCAACGGTGTGATCTGGAGCCCTGCGCTCATCTATCTGTGCCTGGGGGTAGGCCTCTACTTCTCAGTACGCAGCCGCTTTTTGCAACTGCGCCATATGGCCGAAATGGTCCGGCTGATGTTTGATGGCAAGAGCACGGATGCGGGGGTCTCCTCCTTCCAGGCGCTGGCCATGACCCTCGCCGGTCGCGTCGGCACCGGCAACATTGCCGGTGTTGCCACCGCCATTACCTTCGGTGGCCCGGGCGCCATGTTCTGGATGTGGATGGTCGCCTTCCTCGGCTCCAGCTCCGCCTTCGTGGAGTCCACCCTGGGTCAGGTCTACAAAGAGAAGATCAACGGCGAATACCGCGGCGGGCCGGCCTTCTACATCGAGAAAGGGCTTGGCATGAAGTGGTATGCCTGGACCTTTGCCATCGCCACCATCTTCGCCTGCGGTGTACTGCTGCCGGGCGTTCAAGCCAACTCCATCGGCGCCAGTCTGCAGACTGCGTTTGATATCGACCCGAACGTGACTGCGGCCGGTCTGGCGCTGCTGCTCGGCTTCATCATCTTCGGTGGCGTCAAGCGCATCGCCAACTTTGCCAGTACCGTAGTGCCCTTTATGGCGCTCGGCTACATCATCGTGGCCTGCGTCATTATCGCCCTCAACATTCATGCCCTGCCGGGCGTGATCATGCTGATCTGGAAAAGCGCCTTCGGTTTTGATGCCGGCTTTGGCGCCATTCTGGGTCTGGCCATCATGTGGGGGGTCAAGCGCGGGGTCTACTCCAACGAAGCGGGTCAGGGTACCGGGCCGCACGCCTCTTCTGCTGCCGCAGTGAGCCACCCGGCCAAACAGGGTCTGGTGCAGGCGTTCTCTGTCTATATCGATACCCTGTTCGTCTGCTCAGCCACCGGCTTTATGCTGCTCATCACCGGCCTCTACAACGTACAGGGACCGGATGGCGCAGCCATCTACACCGGCATCGCCGGCGTGGCTGCAGGCCCGGGTTATGTGCAGACCGCCATGGAAAGCATGATGCCGGGCTTTGGCAGCATGTTCGTGGCCATCGCGCTGTTCTTCTTCGCGTTCACCACCATCGTCGCCTACTACTACATCGCCGAGACCAACATCGCCTACATCAACCGCAAGGTGAACCGTCCCTGGCTGACTTTTGTGCTCAAACTGACCCTGATGGCCTCTACCGTCTACGGTACCGTCAAGACCGCCGAGCTCGCCTGGGGCATGGGTGATATCGGGGTAGGTCTGATGGCCTGGCTCAACATCATCGCCATCCTGCTGCTGCAAAAGACCGCCTTTGCCTGTCTGCGCGACTATGAAGCGCAGCAAGCCAAAGGGCTGGATCCGGTGTTCCACCCGGAGAAACTCGGTATCAAGAACGCAGACTACTGGGCTGGCCATCGCTCCGAAGACAACCTGGAGCAGGAGAAATCCGGTCACCCCTTCGAGCCGGATCTGGATCGCAAGACCTCCTGATGCAAGCAACTAAAACGCCTATAAAAAATGGCAGCCTCGGCTGCCATTTTCTTTTCCTGTTGTTCCATCTCAGAGTGCGTTGCGCCGTGGCCCGAAGGGCAGCCGCCAGCGAAACAGGCTGTTGAAGGTGGCGCGCCACTGATTGGGGCGCCCCAAAATTTGCTTCTGCAACCGGGTCTCTTCTTTCAGCATCGCCTCGTCACTGCGCGCCCAGGCCTGACTGTAGAGCTGCTTGATCCCCGCCAGCGCATCCGGCGACTTGGTGATGAGGGTGCGGGCAAACTCCCGCGCCTCCACCAGCGGATCAGCGCAGACCCGGCTCACCATCCCGAGAGATTTCGCTTCGACCGCATCCAGCTCACGCCCGCTCATGGCCAGCTCCATCGCGGTATCCAACCCCATCAGGTTGCGCATGGTGACGCTGCCGCTCATGTCGGGGATGATGCCCCACTTTATCTCCATCACCGAGAAACGGCAATCGGGGGTGCTGAACCGAAAATCGGCGCCAAGGGCGATCTGCAAGCCACCGCCAAAACAGACTCCCTGGGTGACCGCAATCACCGGCACCGGCAGCTGGTGCCAACCATAGGCGACCCGCTGGGCCAGATTGGTCGCCTCGTCCGCCTCGCGCTTGAGAATATCGAGCGCCGCTACCGGCTGGCGCAGCATTGATTTCACATCCAGTCCAGCGCAAAACGCGCGCCCTTCGCCATGCAGGATCACCGCTCGCAATCCCTTCAGTTGTGCAAGTTGCTTCAGCGTCTCATCGATAGCGCTGAACATGGCTCTGTCCAGCGCATTGAGCTTCTCTCCCCGCGACAGCACCACTTCAGCGATGCCGTCGTGGACCTCGCACTTGACCCTTGGTTTTTCCATCTCCGCTATCCTCTCCTTGATCCCGATAATGAACACACTGGTCATACCACCAAGTTATCAGAGTGTGAACAAGCGGTACAGCTGAGACTAAAGTCGGCTGGTCGGCGCGGTTCCCCTTTGTCACACTGGGCACAAGGGGTGCCCTATCCCGCCCGAGGACGCCGTCATGTCAATTCTGTTCAATTTTGCCAGACCACCGTTTGACCGGCTGGATGCAGAGGCGCGTGAGCAGCTCTCCCGCCACCTCTCGCTCTGCTACTTTCGCGCTGGCGATACTCTGCTCAACGCAGGTGATGAACCTCCCGGGCTCTATCTCGTCATCAAGGGGGCAGTGGAAGAGTCGGCTCCCCACCACCAGTTTGGTGACTATGGCGTCGACGATCTGTTCGATGTGCGCGCCCAGTTTGACGGCCGCTGCCGCCATACTTTTACTGCGCTGGAAGACACCCTCTGCCAGTTCATCCCCCGCTCGGCCTTTCTCTCTCTCTGCGAACAAGATTCGCAGTTTGCCAGCTACTTCACCGCCAATCTGGCTGAACGCCAGCGTCAGCAGGAGCAGCGCGAACAGCTGGGACAGAAGAATCTGGCAGAATTTATCCTGACCCGCATCGAACCCGGTCATTTGCAAGCGCCGCTTATCGTCGACAGCAGGCTGTCACTGTTGGCAGCCACCGAAGCCATGGTGAGCCAGGGGACAGATTGTCTGCTCTACCCCGCCCACGACGGTTCGCTCACGCTGGCCACCCGCAAGACCCTGCTCCACGCCCTGACCCTCAAGGGACTGCCGCTGGAGGCGCCCCTCTCGGTACTGACCCCCACGCCGCTCATCGGTCTGCCACTTAAGAGCTATCTGTTTGATGCCCTGCTGCTGATGACCCGTCATCGCATCAAGCGATTGGTGATCTGGCAGGGCAACGAGGTGGCGGGGATCCTGCAGCTGACCCAGGTGCTGGGACTCTTCTCTACCCACTCCCACGTACTGACGTTGCGTATCGCCCGCGCCGACACTCTGCTCGCGCTGGAGGCGGTCGCCCGCGAACAACAACAGCTGACCCGTTCGCTGTTTGCTCAGGGGATCCACACCGCCTTTTTGATGAAGCTCATCGCCACCATCAACGAGCAACTCATCGCCAAGGCCTTTGCGCTGGTGATCCCGCCCGAGGTACAAGAGAAGGTCTGTCTGCTGATGCTGGGCTCGGAGGGACGCGGCGAGCAGATCCTCAAAACCGATCAGGACAACGCCCTGATCCTGCCAGAGGGGCTGACATGGCCCACCCAGGCAGCCGATCTGGCCGAATTCAGCGCCCTGCTGGAGCGCCTCGGCTACCCGCTATGTCCCGGGCAGGTAATGGTGAACAATCCGGCCTGGGTAAAAACGGGCAGCGAGTGGCAAAGCGCCATTGCCAGCGCCTGCACCACGGCAAAAGAGGATGAGCTGCTCTGGCTAGCTACTCTCGCGGATGCCCACCCCATCGCCGGAGATCGTCAACTCCATCTGCCTGTTGCCAGAGCGCTGCGCGAGCAGCTGGCAGAGCGGCGGGATCTGCTGGCGGAAATGGTGCGACCGGCGGTGGCCTTTCACGCCCCGCTCACCCTGTTTGGCCGGCTTGAACAGCGTCCCGAAGGGCTTGATCTCAAGCGTGGCGGCCTGTTCCCGCTGGTTCATGGCATCCGGATGCTGGCCCTTGAGGCAGGTATTCTGGAGACCTCAACCCTGGGGCGCATTGATGCGCTGGTGGCCGCCGAGCGGCTCAGTGCCAGCTTTGGCACCAATCTGGCCGAGGCGTTTCGGCTCTTTATCCGGTTGCGACTGCGTAGCCAGCTCAAGGGAGGCAACAGCCGGGTACAGGTCAGCGAGCTTAGCCACAGCGAACGGGATCTGCTGCGTCAGGCACTGCATCAGGTGAAGAAGTTCCAGCAGTGGCTCACCTTGCACTTTCGTCTGAGGCAGTAGCCATGTTGAGCCATCTTCGCCGCATCTGGTATGGCCGGGATTTCCGGCAAGGGGAGTTCGCCAGGCTATTCCTGCCCACTCCCGATGATGAGATGGTCGCCCTTGATTTCGAGACCACCAGCCTTGATCCCGAGCAGGCCGAGATCGTCTCCATCGGGGCGGTGCGCATTCAGGGCAATCGGCTGCTGACCGGCAAGGCCCTCACCATCAAGGTGCAAGCGCCCGCCACACTGAGCGAGCAGTCGGTGGTGATCCACGGTCTGCGCCATCAGGACCTGCAACAGGGTATGCCGCTGGAAGCCGCGCTGCGCCTGCTGCTCGACTTTATCGGCCCGCGCGAACTGGTGGGTTATCACATCGCCTATGACCTGCGTATTCTCAACCTGGCTTGCCGTAAATTGTGGGGGTTGACCTTGCCACAACGAGGCATAGAGGTGAGCCAGCTCTATCACGATCACCTCTATCGTCGTTATCCCGATGCCGTTATCGACCTCCATCTGGAGGCGATCTGCCGCCATCTGGCGCTGCCTGCCCTGCCCGCTCACGATGCGCTGGCCGATGCCACCACGGCAGCACTTGTCTATCTCTGCCTGACCCGGGGCTCTGCGCTGACTTATCCCAAAGTCTAATTGTCGAACAATAACATTTAATTCACATTTTGCTTACATGAGCAGATTGCCTGCTCGTCGGGGTTACCCCATCCACCGCTGACACTCATATGTCATGGAGAACTGCAATGGAACAGCAAAGCTATCTGAGGATCCAGCAAGATCCCACCTTCCAGGAGCTGGTCGCCAAGCGCCAGCGTTTTGCCTGGGCCCTCTCGGCTCTGATGCTGGGACTCTACCTGGCGTTTATTCTGCTCATCGCCTTTGATCCCGGTTGGCTCGGTACCCCGCTCAGCGAGGGATCGACCATTACCCGCGGCATCCCAGTCGGAGTGGGGTTGATCCTCTCCTCTTTCGTGCTGACCGGCGTCTATGTGTTTCGTGCCAACGGCGAGTTTGACGAGCTGAACCAGAAGATCCTCAAGGGAGTGAAAAAATGAAAGGCAAACTCTTGCTGTTGGCCTCACTGGCCTCTTCACCCCTGCTGGCTGCCGATGCGATAAGTGGCGAGGTACATCGCCAGCCCCTCAACATTTCGGCCATTCTGATGTTCGTGGTCTTCGTGGCCGCCACCCTGTTCATCACCTACTGGGCCTCCAAGCGCAACCGCTCGGCCTCTGACTACTATGCCGCGGGTGGCCGCATCACCGGCTTCCAGAATGGTCTGGCCATCGCCGGTGACTACATGTCTGCTGCCTCCTTCCTCGGGATCTCGGCGCTGGTCTACACCTCCGGCTACGATGGCCTCATCTACTCCATCGGCTTTCTGGTGGGCTGGCCCATCATTCTGTTCCTGATCGCAGAGCGTCTGCGCAACCTCGGTAAATATACCTTCGCCGACGTTGCCTCCTACCGCCTCAAGCAGACCGAGGTGCGCACCCTCTCCGCCTGCGGCTCGCTGGTGGTGGTCGCCCTCTACCTCATCGCCCAGATGGTTGGTGCCGGCAAGCTGATCGAGCTGCTGTTTGGCCTGCAATACCATGTGGCCGTGGTGCTGGTCGGTATCCTGATGGTGCTCTACGTGCTGTTTGGCGGCATGCTGGCCACCACCTGGGTGCAGATCATCAAGGCGGTGATGCTGCTCTCCGGTGCCAGCTTCATGGCTATCATGGTGATGAAATCGGTCAACTTCGACATCGGCACCCTCTTTAGCGAAGCGGTGAAGGTACACGAGAAAGGGATCGCCATCATGAGCCCGGGTGGTCTGGTCGCTGACCCCATCTCCGCCATCTCGCTCGGTCTGGCACTGATGTTCGGCACCGCCGGCCTGCCCCACATCCTGATGCGTTTCTTCACCGTGAGCGACGCCAAGGAAGCGCGCAAGAGCGTCTTCTTCGCCACCGGCTTTATCGGTTACTTCTACATCCTCACTTTTATCATCGGCTTTGGCGCCATCCTGCTGGTCAGCACCAACCCGGCCTTCAAGGACGCCACCGGCGCCCTGCTGGGCGGCACCAACATGGCCGCAATCCATCTGGCCAATGCCGTGGGTGGCAGCCTGTTCCTCGGCTTCATCTCCGCCGTGGCGTTTGCCACCATCCTGGCGGTGGTCGCAGGCCTGACCCTGGCCGGTGCCTCTGCGGTCTCCCACGACCTCTACGCCAACGTCATCAAGCATGGCAAGGCCAACGAGGCGGACGAGCTGCGGGTCTCCAAGCTCACGACCGTAGTACTGGGTGTGGTCGCCATCGGCCTTGGCATCCTGTTCGAGAAGCAGAACATCGCCTTCATGGTGGGTCTGGCCTTCTCCATCGCTGCCAGCTGCAACTTCCCGGTGCTGTTCCTCTCCATGTTCTGGTCACGCCTGACCACCCGCGGCGCCGTCTACGGCGGCTGGCTGGGGCTGGCGAGCGCAGTCACCCTGATGGTGCTGGGCCCGACCGTGTGGGTGAAGGTGCTGGGTCATGCCCAGGCCATCTTCCCCTACGAGTACCCGGCGCTCTTCTCCATGGCGCTGGCGTTTGTCGGGATCTGGTTCTTCTCCATCACCGACAGCTCCCAGAGCGCAGCTGACGAGCATGCCAAGTTCCTGCCGCAGTTCGTCCGCTCCCAGACCGGGCTGGGCGCCTCCGGTGCCACTTCCCACTAACGGGTAGCCATCACGCAAAAGCCGGCTTCATGCCGGCTTTTTTTTATTGCCCGTCAATCGGCTACGCACCCAACTTGCCCCGATCAAGATCACAGTTCTTGCTAAACCTTTTGGGGGATCTGTGCCATAATGCGCGCCATTTGACAGATCAACCGGGACATTCCAGTGCTTTCGAGTAACAACATCACCATGCAGTTCGGCGCCAAGCCGCTGTTTGAGAACATCAACGTCAAGTTTGGCGGCGGCAACCGCTATGGCCTTATCGGCGCCAACGGCTGTGGCAAGTCCACCTTCATGAAGATCCTCGGTGGTGATCTGGAGCCCACTGGCGGTAATGTGAGCCTGGACGTCAACGAGCGCATCGGTAAGCTGCGTCAGGATCAGTTCGCCTACGAAGAGATGCGCGTACTGGACGTGGTCATGATGGGCCACACCGAGCTGTGGGCAGCCATCGCCGAGCGCGATGCCATCTACGCCAACCTCGAAGCCACCGACGAAGACTATATGAAGGCCGCCGAGCTGGAAGGTCTGGTTGCCGAGTATGACGGCTACACCGCCGAAGCGCGCGCAGGCGAGCTGCTGCTGGGTGTCGGCATTCCGCTCGAGCAGCACAACGGCCCGATGAGCGAAGTGGCGCCGGGCTGGAAACTGCGGGTGCTGCTGGCACAGGCGCTGTTCTCCAACCCTGACATCCTGTTGCTGGACGAACCGACCAACAACCTGGACATCAACACCATTCGCTGGCTGGAGCAGGTGCTCAACGATCGTGAAAGCACCATGATCATCATCTCTCACGACCGTCACTTCCTGAACTCCGTCTGTACCCACATGGCGGATCTGGACTACGGCGAGCTGCGCGTCTACCCGGGCAACTACGACGACTACATGCTGGCCGCCACCCAGGCGCGCGAACGTCTGCTGGCCGACAACGCCAAGAAGAAGGCCCAGATCGCCGATCTGCAATCCTTCGTCTCCCGTTTCAGCGCCAACGCCTCCAAGTCCCGTCAGGCTACCTCCCGTCTCAAGCAGATCGACAAGATCAAGATTGAGGACGTCAAGGTCTCCAGCCGCCAGAACCCCTTCATTCGCTTCGAGCAGGACAAAAAGCTCTATCGCAACATCCTGGAAGTGGAAGGTGTATCCAAGGGTTATGGCGACGGTCCCCTGTTCAAGGGCCTCAACATGATGATGGAAGTGGGCGAGAAGGTAGCCATTCTGGGTACCAACGGTATCGGTAAATCAACTCTGATCAAGACCCTTGTCGGCGCACTGGCTCCGGATACCGGCACCATAAAGTGGTCCGAGAACGCCCAGATCGGTTACTACGCCCAGGATCACGCCGAAGACTTCGACACGGATCTCAACGTGTTCGACTGGATGGCCCAGTGGAAACAGGAGAACGAAGACGAGCAGGCTGTACGCTCCATACTGGGCCGTCTGCTCTTCTCTCAGGACGACATCAAGAAGCCGGTCAAGGTGCTCTCCGGTGGTGAACAGGGTCGCATGCTGTTTGGCAAGCTGATGATGCAGCGCCCCAACATCCTGATCATGGATGAGCCGACCAACCACCTGGATATGGAATCCATCGAATCCTTGAACATGGCGCTGGAGCTCTACCAGGGGACCCTGATCTTCGTCTCCCACGACCGCGAATTCGTCTCCTCTCTGGCGACCCGCATCCTGGAGCTGACCGAAGATGGCATCCGCGACTTCGGCGGTACCTACGAGGATTACCTGCGCACCCAGGGCGTGGTGTAACCCCCGCCCTGCATAAGCTCGCTATGAAAAACCGGCACTTATTGTGCCGGTTTTTTTGTGTCCCATGTTTATGGCGACTGATATGGCTTACGGCTGCCCAGCGATCACAGAGAGCAGGGAGCAGGGAGCAGGGAGCAGGACTTGATTATCCCCCTCGCCCACAGATAAAAAAACGGCTCCATCAAGGAGCCGTTTTCACTGGATTGAACTGACGATTACTCGACAGTCGCTTCCACGCTGGTGAAGTACTCGATCTTGGCCGCTTTGCGCAACTCGTCGATCAGAGACTTGTAATCCACCTGTGCTTTGCCCTGACCCAGCTGACCTTGCAGCATGGCAACCATCTTGGAAGGCTCGGCAGGTACGTTCACCTTGTCCAGCGCAACCACGACGCGGTCACCGTTGCTCTCGGCAACCAGTGCTACGCTCGGCTTGCCATCCTTGGGATGGGGCAGCGTGAAGGCTTCGGTCACCAGATTCTGATCCATCTCGCGATCGAAACGTGACACCCCTTTGTGGGTTTGTACCTTCAGACCCAGCGCAGCCAGATCGCCATCGATACTCTTGCCAGCCTTGAGCTTGTCCAGCAGGCCCTGGGCCTTGCCACGAGCCACTTCACCGGCCTTGTCATGCTTGATGGCGGCAATCACCTGCTCTTTCACCTCGGCCAGCGGCTTGACCGCTTTGGGCTTGTGACCGGTGATGTGCAGCACCAGCGCCTTGCCGTCAGCCAGCTCGATCACATCGGAGTTGGTGTTGTCATCACGCAGTTGCTCGGAGAACGCCACGGAGATAACCTTGGGATCGTTAAGCGGAGCAGGAGCAGAACCCTGACTGAAGTAGTCGGAGGATTGCACCTTCAGACCCATGGCCTCGGCGGTCATGTCCAGCGAGTCCGGGTTTTCGAAGCTGTTGTCAGCCATCTTCTGCTGCTCGGCAAAGAAGCGCTCTTTGGCTTTGTCGCTCTGCAGACGGTTGATGGTCTCTTCCTTCACATCGGCAAATGGCTTGGTCTGAGCCGGCTCAACACCCAGCAGCTTGATGATGTGGAAACCGAACGGGCTCTTGACGACAGCGGAGAGATCGCCCGCCTTGTTCAGGGCAAAGGCCGCCTTCTCGAAGGACGGATCCATCACCCCTTTCTCGAACCAGTCCAGCTCGCCGCCTTTTTTGGCGGAGAAGGTATCAGAGGAGTCAGCCTTGGCCAGCGCAGCGAAATCATCGCCCGCCTTGGCTTTGGCCAACACGGCTTCTGCTTTCTGCTCGGCCGCTTTCTCATCCTTGCCGAACGGGATCAGGATATGAGCCACATGACGACGCTCTGGACGCTGGAACAAGTCCTGATGCTGGTCGTAGTAATCTTGGGCATCCTGTTCGGTGACCTTGATATCCTTGGCGAGGCTGGTCGCATCCAGCAGCAGGTAGTCTACTTTCACCTGCTCGTCATTCATGAAGTGGGCGCCGTTGGCCTTGTAGTACAGTTCCAGCTCGTTGTCAGAAACCTGTACGTCAGCCACGTAGTTGGCCGCCGCCAGACGCACCAGACGCAGATCGCGAGTCTGGTTGTAGAGCTTGTCGAGCTGCTCGGCTTCACTCTTGAGGGAGAACTCGGTACCCAGCAGGGCACTCATCAGCTGTTGGCGCACCATGTCCTGACGCAGGGAGTCGCGGAACATTTCGGGAGTCATGCCGGCACGACGGATCAGCTGCAGGTAGCGATCATTGTTGAACTTGCCGTTCTCGGCAAACTCGGGCATGGCAACGATGGCCTGCTTGATCTGCTCATCGCTGACCCGCAGACCCAGCTCGCGAGCCTTGCTGTCCAGCAGCGCCTGATCGATCAGGCGATCCAGCACACCGCGGCGGAACTGTTTCATGTAATCGGGGTTCGCGGCCAGCTGGCTGAATGCCTCTCCCATCTGGGATTCCATGCGGGCGCGCTCGTTGCGGTAGGCGTTCTCCAGTGCGGCTGCACTGATATCTGTGCCGTTGACAGTGGCGGGGGCGGTACGGGCCGGACCATTCAGGTAACTACCTACACCAGCCAAAGCAAAGGAGAGGATGATCAGGCCCAAGATAACCTTGGCTACCTTGCCTTGCGCCCCTTCGCGTAGTTTATCCAACATCATGTTTGTACTTATGCTCCCGAACTCGATGGGCGTAAATAATGAAAAGGCGCACCGATTGCGATGCGCCTTGGTCAATCAGTATGAGAGAGAACTCTCTAACCTGTCTGGTCTGCGACCAAGGACGGTAGCCGACATATCATCGGCGCCCGACTTAGTTGACCGCGTCTTTCAGGGCCTTACCGGCTTTGAAGGCAGGAACTTTACCAGCAGCGATTTCGATGGTCGCGCCAGTTTGCGGGTTACGGCCAGAACGGGCAGCACGCTCGCGTACAGCGAAAGTACCAAAACCAACCAGAGCAACCTGGTCACCCTCTTTCAGAGCTTCACCTACAGCGTCAATGAAGGCATCCAACGCACGGCCGGCAGCAGCCTTGGAGATATCAGCACCGTCTGCAATCTTGTCAATCAGTTGAGATTTATTCACTCTTATATTCCCCTTTTATCGAACACCGCTGCGGCGCTGATTTCCCTGGCCACAACAAGTGGAGGTTTTATAGCAAGCCTCCTGACCAGTTGCAAGTGACAATCTGGCGCAAACCCGCGCCACACAACGCATTGCGACTTATCACGAGAACCCGATCGGTGGTCAAGGCTACTTCCGTTATGGGATGCATGCAAGCCTTAACCACCCCCCGAATGCGCCAAATTTGCGGCGCATCAAAATTTACACGACAGAAACGCGCTCAAACCCTTGCGGATTGTCCTGCAACGCCAGTTCCAGTACCTCGTCTATCCAGCGAACGGGATAGATTTCAAGGTCTTGTTTGACGTTTGCCGGGATCTCCTCGAGGTCACGTTCGTTCTCTTTCGGGATCAGCACACGCTTGATACCACCACGGTGAGCGGCCAGCAGTTTCTCTTTGAGACCACCGATGGGCAGCACTTCACCACGCAAGGTGATTTCACCTGTCATGGCCACATCAGCACGAACCGGATTACCGGTCAAGCTGGAGACCAGCGCAGTGCACATGGCGATACCGGCGCTCGGGCCATCTTTCGGGGTTGCCCCTTCCGGTACGTGCACGTGAATGTCACGCTTCTCGTAGAAGTCGGCATTGATGCGCAGCTTCTCGGCACGGGCACGTACAACGGTCATGGCAGCCTGGATAGACTCCTGCATCACATCACCCAAAGAACCGGTGTAAGTGAGCTTGCCCTTGCCCGGCATGTTGGTGGTCTCGATGGTGAGCAGGTCGCCCCCCACCTCGGTCCACGCCAGACCACATACCTGACCAATCTGGTTCTGGTCGGTGGCCTTGCCGTAATCGAAGCGCTGCACCCCGAGGAACTCCTTGAGGTTCTCCTGATTGACCTGAACATGCTTGATGCTCTTGTCCAGCAGAATGCGCTTGACCGCTTTGCGACAGATCTTGGAGATTTCGCGCTCCAGACTCCGCACCCCGGCTTCACGGGTGTAGTAACGGATCACGCCAACCAGTGCCGAATCCTCGATGGTGATCTCGGAGGCTTTCAGGCCGTTGCGCTGGATCTGCTTGGCAACCAGATGCTGCTTGGCAATGTTGAGCTTCTCGTCTTCGGTGTAACCGGAGAGACGGATCACTTCCATCCGGTCCAGTAACGGGCCCGGGATGTTCATAGAGTTGGAGGTAGCCACGAACATCACGTCCGACAGGTCATAATCCACTTCCAGGTAGTGATCGTTGAAGCTGTTGTTCTGCTCGGGATCGAGTACCTCCAGCAGAGCGGAAGCAGGATCACCACGCATGTCCGAGCTCATCTTGTCGATTTCGTCGAGCAGGAACAGCGGGTTCTTCACGCCAACTTTCGCCATCTTCTGGATGAGTTTTCCGGGCATGGAACCGATGTAGGTACGACGGTGACCGCGGATCTCCGCTTCATCACGTACCCCACCGAGGGCCATCCGCACATATTTGCGGCCGGTCGCCTTGGCGATGGACTGGCCCAGCGAGGTCTTGCCCACACCGGGAGGGCCAACCAGACAAAGGATCGGGCCCTTGAGCTTGTTCACCCGCGCCTGAACCGCCAGATATTCGAGGATGCGATCCTTGACCTTCTCAAGACCATAGTGATCGGCATCCAGCACCTCTTGCGCCTTGCCCAGGTCTTTCTTGACCTTGGAGCGCGCCTTCCACGGCACCTGTACCATCCAGTCCACATAGCTGCGAACCACGGTAGCCTCGGCAGACATGGGAGACATCATCTTCAGCTTGGCAAGCTCGGCCTGGGCCTTTTCACGGGCATCTTCCGGCATGCCAGCCTCTTCAATCTTGCGATTGAGGGCTTCAAACTCATCCGGGCTATCTTCCAGCTCACCCAGCTCTTTCTGGATGGCCTTCATCTGCTCGTTGAGGTAATACTCGCGCTGGCTTTTTTCCATCTGCTTTTTGACGCGGGTACGGATGCGCTTCTCGACCTGCAGCAGGTCAATTTCCGACTCCATCATCGCCATCAGGAATTCGATGCGCTCGGAGACAGAGACAATCTCCAGCACCTTCTGTTTGTCTTCCAGCTTGAGCGGCATGTGAGCGGCCATGGTATCGGCCAGACGCGCAGCATCGTCGATCGCCGAAATCGAGGTGAGTACCTCGGGCGGGATCTTCTTGTTGAGCTTGATGTAACCTTCAAACTGGCCGATGGCGGAGCGAACCAGAACTTCCTGATCCTTGTCGTCAATGGCCTTGGAGGAGATGTACTGGGCCTCGCAGACAAAGAAGTCCTTGTCGTCGATCATCCGCTCCAGGCGAGCACGCTGCCCACCCTCTACCAGCACCTTGACGGTGCCATCCGGCAGTTTGAGCATCTGCAGAATATTGGCCACTGTCCCGACGGTGAAGATCTCCTCCACGGTCGGCTCATCGGTTGACGCATCCTTCTGGGCCACCAGCAGAACTTTCTTGTCCTGCTCCATGGCCGCTTCCAGACAGCGAATGGATTTTTCCCGCCCCACAAAGAGTGGAATGACCATGTGGGGATAAACCACCACGTCACGAAGAGGCAGGACGGGAATCTCGATGCGTTCTGAACGCTCTAGGTTCATATATGTCCTCTCGGCTTGTTATACCGTTGGCAAAGCGCTTGGCTGAGTATATGGGGGCGCTCCAACGAGATTCAATCGTCTAAACCGCAAAAAGCATGAAAGGGGCAAAAAGCCCCTTCCATTTGATTAAAAATCAGACTGTTACTCTGATGCGGCAGCTTGAGTCTCGGGATTTTCGTAGATCATCAAGGGCGCGGAGTCCCCTTTGATCACGGTCTCGTCGATAACCACCTTGCTGACCCCTTCCAGAGAAGGCAGGTCATACATGGTATCGAGCAACACAGCTTCCACGATGGAACGCAGACCACGAGCACCGGTTTTACGCTCCATCGCCTTGCGGGCAATGGCGTGCAGCGCATCTTCACGGAACTCCAGCTCAACCCCTTCCAGATCGAACAGCGCGGCATACTGCTTGGTCAGCGCGTTTTTCGGCTCTTGCAGGATCTGGATGAGGGCAGCCTCGTCCAGTTCGGTCAGGGTCGCCACCACCGGCAGACGGCCGATGAACTCGGGGATCAGACCGTACTTGATCAGATCTTCCGGCTCCACCTTGGCGAAGGTTTCACTCAAGGAAGCCTTGGCATCCTTGGACTTCACCTCGGCGCCAAAACCGATACCGGTTCCCTTGACGGAACGCTGCTCGATCACCTTGTCCAGACCGGCAAAGGCACCACCACAGATGAAGAGGATCTTGGAGGTATCAACCTGCAAGAACTCTTGCTGCGGATGCTTGCGACCACCTTGTGGCGGCACGGAAGCGATGGTCCCCTCGATCAGCTTGAGCAGGGCCTGCTGCACCCCTTCCCCGGAGACATCGCGGGTAATGGAGGGGTTGTCCGACTTGCGGGAGATCTTGTCGATCTCGTCGATATAGACGATACCACGCTGGGCCTTCTCCACGTCGTAGTCGCACTTTTGCAGCAGCTTCTGGATGATGTTCTCCACATCCTCGCCCACATAACCGGCTTCGGTCAGGGTGGTCGCATCGGCCATGGTGAACGGCACATCCAGCAGGCGAGCCAGGGTCTCGGCCAGCAGGGTCTTGCCGCTACCGGTCGGGCCAATCAGCAGAATGTTGGACTTGCCCAGCTCCACACCACTGTTTTCACCGCTGTTGCGCAGGCGCTTGTAGTGGTTGTAGACGGCAACGGCCAACACCTTCTTGGCGTACTCCTGCCCGATCACATAGTCATCGAGATGAGCGCGGATCTGATGAGGGGTCGGCAGCTCATTACCATCGCGCTTGGGAGAGATCTCGCGGATCTCCTCGCGGATGATATCGTTGCACAGCTCGACACACTCATCACATATGTAGACGGAAGGGCCAGCGATCAGCTTACGCACTTCATGCTGGCTTTTGCCGCAAAAAGAGCAGTAGAGCAGCTTATCACCCTCACCCTTGCGTTTTTCTGTCATTCAGCAACCTCGTTTTATCAATAGAGGATGGGTCGGCCTGTTGAGTTTACAACAGACCGGGACACCCTGCTCAGCCACGCTGAGTCAAGACACCGTCGACCAGACCGTAAGCGACTGCCTGCTCGGCAGACATGAAGTTGTCGCGGTCGGTGTCGCGCTCGATGGTAGCCATATCCTGACCGGTATGGAAAGCCAAACGCTCGTTCAGGGTATTTTTGATCTTCAGGATCTCCTGGGCGTGGATCTGGATGTCAGATGCCTGGCCCTGGAAACCGCCCAGCGGCTGGTGGATCATCACGCGGGCATTGGGCAGGCAGAAACGCTTGCCCTTGGCACCGCCAGCCAGCAGGAAGGCGCCCATGGAGCAGGCCTGCCCCATGCAGACGGTGCTCACGTCCGGCTTGATGAACTGCATGGTGTCATAAATGGACATGCCCGCAGTCACGGAGCCACCCGGAGAGTTGATGTAGATGTAGATGTCCTTGTCCGGATTCTCGGACTCGAGGAACAGCAACTGGGCAACCACCAGATTGGCCATGTGATCTTCAACCTGACCGGTCAGGAAGATCACCCGCTCTTTCAGCAGACGGGAGTAAATATCGTAGGAACGCTCACCCTTGGCAGTCTGTTCGACCACGATGGGGACCAGCGCATTGCTGGGAGAATCGGTCACATCGTTATAGTTCTTGTACATAAGGCATTGTCCCTAAAATAAAATGGCCCGAGTGGAGATCACACGAGCCATTATACTTAACAGTCTTGACCTTAAGTCAAATGTTCTTAGGCAGCGGCGCCAGACTTGTTGATCACTTCGTCAAAGGCAACTTCTTTTTCGGTCACTTGCGCTTTGGAGAGGATCAGGTCGATAGCTTGATCTTCGATGGCCAGGTTACGAACGCCGTTCAGCATCTGTTCGTTCTTCTGGTAGTACTCGATCACTTCTTTCGGATCTTCGTACGCAGTCGCCATGGACTCGATGATGCTGGTCACGCGAGCATCGTCAGCCTTGATTTCGTTGGTGCGGATCACGTCGCCCAGCAGCAGACCTACGCGTACACGACGCTCGGCCTGAGCCTGGAACAGCTCAGCCGGCAGCTCCGGAGCGTTGCCGCCCTGGAAACCACCGAAGCGCTGCAGAGCCTGCTGGCGCAGCGCGTCGATCTCTTGCGCAACGGCAGCTTTCGGCAGATCGATTTGGTTGGCTTCAACCAGACCGTTCAGAACCTGCTCTTTCACGCTGTTTTTCAGGGCTTGAGCCAGTTCGCGCTCCATGTTCTTGCGCACTTCGGCTTTCAGCTCTTCAACGGAACCGCTCTCGATGCCGAAACGCTTGACGAACTCTTCGGTCAGCTCGGGCAGGATCTGCTCTTCAACCTTGTTCAGCTTGGAAGCGAACTTGGCCGCTTTGCCTTTCAGGTTTTCAGCGTGGTAGTCAGCCGGGAAGGTCACTTCGATGGTGAACTCGTCGCCCGCTTTCTTGCCCAGGATGGCATCTTCGAAGCCAGGGATCATGCGGCCGGCACCCAGTACCAGGTTGAAGCCTTCAGCCTTGCCACCTTCGAACTCTTCACCGTCGATGGAACCGACGAAGTCCATGGTCACACGCATGCCGTTGGCAGCAGCTACGTCAGCTTCAGCCCAGGTAGCGTGCTGCTTGCGCAGGGTGTCGATCATGTTGGCCAGATCTTCGTCCTTCACGGTAGCAACCGGCTTCTCAACCTTGATGCTTTCCAGACCGGCAACTTCGAACTCCGGGTACACTTCGAAAGTGGCGGTGAATTCGAAATCTTCGCCTTCTTTGATCTCTTTCGGATCCATGGTCGGCGCGCCAGCCGGGCTCAGTTTGTTTTCGATGATGGCTTTGATGAAGTTGTTCTGCATCATTTCATCGGCAACACGGGCGTGAGCCATGGCACCAAACATCTTCTTGATGATGGCAACCGGAGCCTTGCCAGGACGGAAACCGTCGATGCGACGGGTTTTGGCCAGGCCGTTCAATTCTTTGCGCACAGCGGCGTCTACGGTAGCAGCCGGTACAGTGATGGTAAGACGGCGTTCCAGACCCTGGGTTGTCTCTACAGAAACTTGCATTCTTCTACCTCGTTCAACTCAGCACTGTGTGCTGACCCTTTATTGCCTCCGGGCAAAGCCGGAGTCTTCCTGTTTATAAAGACAACAATATGTCTTTGTGATGAGAAAATATGACGCGGCATTATAGCGGCGCACTCTGGTCGAGTCGAGCCACGCAACCCCCACATTGGGCGCCGCAGAGGCACAATTCGTGCAAAAGTGCTCTTTATATGGGGAGTTGCAGCCCGAACTTCAACTGGCATTGCGCGATATTTTTGCGCTTGCTCACCTTTTTCTGCGCAAATTTGCCTAAAACGCCGATCTATTGGTCAATATCCGGCAACTGAATACCCGCTGCCCATAGGTGGTATCACGACCCGGGTTGACCGGCCCGATGCATCCGGGCCAATCAATCGTTGCGTCCCCTGCCCTCCCTCGTTATGGTGGCAACCAACTTGATAAGTCTGGAGTATCCCACATGGCCTTTTTCCGCTTCTTGTTCAATCTGCTCTGGTTTGTACTGGGAGGTGTCTTTATGGGCCTGGCCTGGTGGCTGGCCGGTCTGCTCTGCTTTATCTCGCTGGTCGGCATCCCCTGGGGGCGCGCCTGCTTCGTCATTGGCACCTTCACCTTCTTCCCGTTTGGCAAGCAGGCGGTCAGTCGCAAGGCGATGACGGGTCAAGGTGATATCGGCACCGGTACCCTCGGGCTGATTGGCAACATCATCTGGTTCGTGCTGATCGGGATCTGGCTGGCCATCGGCCACATTGCCTCTGCTCTGGCCTGTTTCATCACCATCGTCGGCATCCCGTTTGGCATCCAGCATCTCAAGCTGGCCATCATCAGTCTGGCCCCCATCGGCCAGATGATCGTAACCAATCAGGAAGCCGAATCAGGCCGCTATATCCGCTGAGCGGGTTAAAAATCGGATGGCAGGCGGTGCCTGTATTGCAAAAAAAGGGCAGACTAGGGTCTGCCCTTTTTCATTTCATCCATTCGAGGCATCTCATGCTCCCCAGCCACTTTTTTGCCAATCTCGCCCGCATGAAGCTCATCTACCGCTGGCCACTGATGCGCAACATCCAACCGGAAAACATCGCCGAGCACAGCCTGCAGGTCGCCATGGTGGCCCACGCCCTCGGCATCATCAAAAACCGGCTCTTTGGCGGCACTGTGGATGCCGACCGCGCAGCAGTCATGGCGCTCTACCACGACAGCAGCGAGGTGCTGACCGGCGATCTGCCCACCCCGGTCAAGTACTTCAATCCCGAGATTGCCCGCGAATACAAGAAGATTGAGCTGGCCGCCGAGCAGCGCCTCCTTGGCATGCTGCCAGCGGAACTGGTGGAGGACTTTCGCCCACTGCTCGATTCGGCGATGCAGGATGAGGAGCTGGCAAGGCTGGTGAAAGACGCCGACACCCTTTGCGCCTATACCAAGTGTCTGGAGGAGATCAACGCTGGCAACCGGGAGTTTGAACCGGCTCGCAAGCGCCTCGAGGCGATGCTGGCAGCCCGGATGAGCGAGGAGATGCGCTACTTTATCGACACCTTCGTTGCGAGCTTCTCTCTGCCGCTCGATGAGTTGAACGCCCACTAAGTCCGCTCACCACATCGACACACAGACAAAAAACAGAAGAGCCCGCCGGTTTAACACCGGCGGGCTCTTCGTTTTGATTAGCGGATCAGATGCTGTGCATCAGTGACCCAGCTCTCGAGACGGTACCAGACCGCTCGCCCGCCAGGCGGGATAGAGGGTAGCAACCAGACTCATCAGGATGGCCGCCCCCGTCACGATAAGCAGATCCTGCATATGCAACTCGGTCGGCAAGAAGTCGATAAAGTAGATATCCGGATTGAGGAAGCGGTGGCCAATAAGCTTCTCGATAACACCCAAGATCTGGGTCAGCTTGCTGGAGAGCAGGCCCCCCAGCAGCGCACCGAGCAGGGCACCGGCCACGCCATTGACCATCCCCTGAATGACGAAAGTGAGCCGGATCTGACCGGGACTCGCCCCCATGGTTTTCAGGATGGCAATCTCGCTGCGTTTCTCGTTCACCGCCATCACCAGGGTGGAGACGATGTTGAAGCAGGCCACAGCCACCACCATCAGCATCACCACATACATGACGGTACGCACCATCTGGATGTCCTGATAGAGGTAACCCTGACTGTTCATCCAGCTGCGGATATAGACGTGATGGGGGAAGCGCTGGGCCGCCGCGACCGTGATGGACTGCGCCTTGAGCACATCGCTCACCCGCAGGCTGAAACCTTCCACATCGCTGCCCATACCGGTGATCGCTTGCGCATCGGTCAGGTGCATAAAACCGAGCAGACCATCGAGCTGGCCGCCGATCTCCAGCAACCCGACCACAGTCAGGGTTTCCCGGCGGGGATTCTTGATCCCCGTCTGATCGCCCCCTTGCGGCAACAGCAGGGCAAGGTTGTCGCCAACCTTCACCCCCAGCTTGTCGGCGATGGTCTTGCCGAGGATCACCCCCCGCTCGCCGGGCTGCAGCTCACGCAGGCCACGGCCCGTCATGTATTTGCCGGCATCGGAGAGATTGGCTTCCAGATCGGGTAGCACGGCACGCAGCTGAACCCCCTTGAGGGCGGAGCCGTGCTCCAGCAGGCCGTTGAGACGAATGACGGGGGCGGCGGCTTCCACCCCGGGCTGTGCCAGCAGGTAGTCGCGCAGGCGCGGCCAATCCGGCAGCGGCCGCTCGACAGCATCCAGCTCCCCTTGCGGCACCACGGAGAGCACCCGGTCTTTCAGTTCACGCTCGAAGCCGTTCATGGCGGAGAGGCCCAAAATCAGCGCCATCACCCCAAGGGCGATACCGATCAGAGAAGAGGCGGAGATAAAGGCGATAAACCCGTTGCGACGACGGGAGCGGCTATAGCGCAGGCCCAGAAAGAGGGGCAGCGGTTTGAACATCAGGCAACCTCCGCCATCACGCCGCTCACCAGCGTGACCCGACGATGAAGCTTGGCCGCCAGACTCAGATCGTGGGTGACTACCACAAACGCAGTGCCCAGCTCGCGGTTAAGCTCGCACAGCAGCTCGTAGACGGCAGTAGCACTGGCGTGATCCAGGTTACCGGTCGGCTCGTCCGCCAGCACCAGACTCGGTTCGTTGACCAGCGCACGGGCAATCGCCACCCGCTGGCGCTCGCCACCGGAGAGCTCGGACGGTCTGTGGTTGAGACGGTGGGAGAGCCCTACCCGCCCCAGCATCCGGGTCGCCTTCTCGGTAGCGACCGCTACCGATTCACCGGCGATCAGCAGCGGCATGGCCGCATTTTCCAGCGCACTGAACTCGGAGAGCAGGTGGTGGAACTGATAGACGAAACCCAGCTCCTGATTGCGAAAACGGGCCTGGGTACGGCTGTCCCAGTGGTGAATATCCTCCCCCTTGAACAGCACGGCGCCACTGGAGGGGTTATCGAGCGCCCCCATCAGGTGCAGCAGGGTGGTCTTGCCGGAGCCCGAGCTCCCCACTACCGCCAGCATCTCGCCTGGTGCGACGCTCAAATCGATCCCCTTGAGTACCTGGGTCTCCAGCTCGCCCTCTTTGTAGACATGGTTGAGGGCCTGGCAACGCAGCAGAGGCTCACGGGATACGGCTTCATTCATAAAGGGGGCTCCACTTGCTCCAGTAATTGCACCAGAGGTAACAACAGAAGATGAATTATTCATAACGCAGCGCCTCCGCCGGCTTCACCCGCGCCGCGCGGGCTGCTGGATAAAGGGTGGCGCTGAAGCTGAGCAGCACGGCGCCCAGCAAAATGGTGACGACCTGGGCTGGCTCGACGATAACCGGCAAGCCGCTCCCGCCCGCAGCCATATAGAGATTGAGCCCCACCGCATTGAGCAGCGGGTTGAGGCCGAGGGTCAGGCCAAGCCCCGCCAGCGCACCAAACAGGGAGCCAATCACCCCGCTGGAAGCGCCGAGCACCATGAAGATTTTGACGATCCCCGACTCGCTCATGCCCATGGTGCGCAGAATAGCCACTTCGCCCTCCTTGTCCGTCACCACCATCACCAGCGCGGAGAGGATGTTGAAGGTCGCAACGGCGATGATCAGTACCAGCATCAGCCCCATCATCCGTTTCTCCATGGCGACAGCCTGGAACAGCTCGCCCCGCTCACGGCGCCAATCCTGCCACAGCAGGCCGTCGGGCAGCGGCGTCTTGATCACCTGATCAGCGGCAAACGGATCATCGAGCCAGAGGCGAATGCCACCGACGGTTTCTGTCGGCAGCCGCAGCAGACGCTGGGCATCCCCCAACGCAATGAACGCAATCTGGTTATCCACATCGGCACCCACCCCGAAGATACCGGAGACGGTAAAGAGGCGCTGGGCCGGCACCCGGCCAAAGGGGGTAAAGCGGGAGCCTTCGGTCAGGATCAGACGAACCTGATCACCGATGGTGACATTGAGGCGGCGCGCCACCCCCTGCCCCAGCACGATACGGTAGTGACCGGCCTGCAAGGTATCGAGGCGCCCCCCCAGCATCTGGGAGTGCAGGATGTCATCCTTGGGCCAGAGGGCGGGATCGATCCCCTGCACGCTGACGCCGGTTAGCTGACCGGGGCTTTGCAGCATCCCTTCGCTGTCGAGCATGGGGGCCGTGGCCACCACATGAGGCAGCCTGGCCAGGTCCGGCAGCCCTTGCGGCGCGGCATCAATGCGGCCAGCCTCGTTGGTAACCACCACATGGGGGATCACCCCGAGGATGCGCCCCTTGAGTTGGCCTTCGAAACCGTTCATCACCGAAATGACCACCATCAGGGCCGCAACCCCGATAGCAATGCCGAAGGTGGAGAACAGGGAGATAAATGAGACGAAGCGGTTGCTGCGCTTCGAGCCTGCATAACGCAGGCCGATGGCCAGCGAAAGGGGCTGAAAAAGTCCAGTCTTCAAGGATATCTACGTTGCCAACAAAATAAGATACCGGATAATAAAGGGAAACCGTCCATGACAACAAGGGATAGCCTCCATGCAGGAACAGTTCTTCAGCGTTACTCATGCCATGCCGGTCAATGTGATCCCCATGCCGGCAGACTTCCATCTCCCTTCGCTCACGGAGCTGGACGCTGAGCTGCCGGAGCCTTTTCGCATCTCCTCGGCCATCACCTCCATCGACATGGTGACCAGCCGGCTGCTGCGCAATCAGAACGAATCGATGCACGATCTGGTCGAGATCGTCAATCAGCAGTCGCGCAAGATCGACATGATCATGGGCTATGTGCTCTCCATGCAGGATCACCCTGAGCAGCGCTTCCACACCCTGCGCTTTGGCGCTGGTGAGCTCACCTACCTGCACCCCTATCATGGCCACGGGGATGCGCCGCATCCGCACCAGATAGTGCGCCTCAAGATCTTCCTGCGCGAAGAGGCCGCCGCCATCTACTGCTATGGCCAGGTCAGGGAGGTCACCCCGGGCGAGCATGGCACCCATGTAGTGCTCGACTATGTACGGATCCGTGAAGATGACCGTGAACTGCTGGTACGTGCCAGCCTCCATGTGCAATCCAAACAGCTCAAACTGCGTGCCCAAGAGCGCCAACAACGTTAAAAGAATCGAACGATGCCAATGACACTCCCCGCCTTGCCCGCCAAAGCGGGCCAAAAGATCACGCTCGGCCAACTGGTCGGCAGCAGCCTCTCGCTCATCGCCGCTCGCCTTATTACACAAAACAAGGGGCCCGTGCTGCTGCTCACCGCAGACACCCCGAGTGCCCTTCGCCTCGAACAGGAACTGCAATACCTGCTGGCCGACAAGGGCTGCCCGGTACTGCTGTTCCCGGATTGGGAGACGCTGCCCTATGACACCTTCTCCCCCCATCAGGACATCATCTCCCAGCGGCTCGAGACTCTCTACAAGCTGCCGCAGATGAGCAGCGGCGTACTGATCGTCCCCGTCTCGACCCTGATGCTGCGTTGTGCACCGCGTGCCTATCTCGACAAATACAGCCTGATGGTGAAAAGCGGCCAGCGCCTCAACCTGCAACAGCTGCGCGGGCGCCTCGCCGAAGCGGGTTACGTGGCGGTGGATCAGGTGCTGGAGCACGGCGAGTTTGCCGCCCGCGGCTCCCTGCTCGATCTCTTCCCCATGGGCAGCAACAGTCCCTATCGCATCGACTTCTTCGACGATGAAGTGGACTCCATCCGTCCGTTCGATCCCGAGACCCAGCGCTCCAGCGAGCCGGTCAAGAGCGCCAGCCTGCTGCCTGCCCGGGAGTTTCCGACCGATGAGGGGGCCATTGAGCTGTTTCGCGGCCACTATCGCGAGCAGTTCGAGATCTCCCGCGCCGAGGGCTCCGTCTATCAGGAGGTGAGCAAGGGACGCTGGCCTGCCGGCATCGAGTATTATCTGCCGCTCTTCTTCGACCAGACTGCCTGCCTGTTTGACTACCTGCCGGCAGAGACCCTGCTGCTCACCGTGGGGGATATCTATCCCGCCGCCCAGCGCTTCTGGAACGACATCGAGCAGCGCTACGAGGACAGGCGCTGGGACAACACCCGCCCCCTGCTCCCCCCGGCCCAGCTCTACCTGCCAGTGGAGCAGCTCTTTGCCGCCCTTGGTAACTACGGCGCCGTCAGGTTGCAGGAGGGGCCGACGGCCGGCGATGCGGGGCAACACGATATGCCGGCCAGCACGCTGCCGGATCTGCAACTCGACCACAGCAAGGAGCAGCCACTGCTGGCGCTCAACCAGTTCCTGCAAGGCTTTGCCGGGCGCACCCTGTTTGCGGTGGAGTCCGAGGGGCGGCGTGAAGTACTGGGCGAGCTGCTGGCGCGCATCGCCCTGCAACCCAAGGAGTTTCCCTCCCTCGACGCCTTTATGGCGAGCCAGGATCGCCACGGCCTGCTGGTTGCACCGCTCGAGCGCGGTTTCCTGTGGCAGGAAACTGGAGCTGATGCCAGTAATCAACCACTGGCCCTGATCACCGAAACCGAGCTGCTGGGCGGCAAGGTACGCAGCAAGCGGGCACGGGAGAAGAGCAAAAACTTAAGCTCCGATGCGGTGATCAGAAACCTGGGCGAGCTGACCCAGGGCCAGCCGGTGGTGCACCTCGATCACGGGGTCGGCCGCTATCTGGGGCTTGAAACCATCGACGCCGGTGGCCTGCCCACCGAGTTTTTGACCCTCGAATATGCCGGCGGCGACAAGCTGTTCGTGCCGGTTACCAGTTTGCACCTTATCAGCCGCTACACCGGCTCTGACAACCCGCCCAGCCACAAGCTCGGCGGCGAGGCCTGGAGCAAGGCGCGGCGCAAGGCGGCGGAAAAAGTGCGCGACGTGGCGGCCGAGCTGCTTGATGTCTACGCCCACCGCGCGGCTCGCGCCGGCTTTGCCTTCAAACATGACCGCGAGGCCTATCGCCAGTTTGCCGCTGGCTTCCCGTTCGAGGAGACCGAGGATCAGCTCAACGCCATCAATGCGGTGCTGGGGGACATGTGTCAGGCCAAGAGCATGGATCGGCTGGTGTGCGGCGACGTGGGCTTTGGCAAGACCGAAGTGGCGATGCGGGCGGCATTTGTGGCCGTTCATGGCGGCAAACAGGTCGCCGTGCTGGTGCCCACCACCCTGCTCGCCCAGCAGCACTACGACAACTTCCGCGACCGCTTCGCCAACTGGCCGGTGCGGGTCGAGGTGCTGAGCCGCTTCCGCTCTGCCAAGGAGCAAAACAGCGTTATGCAGGAGCTGGCCGAGGGCAAGGTCGACATCATCATCGGTACCCACAAGCTGCTCGGCTCCGAGCTCACCTTCAAGGATCTGGGGCTGCTCATCGTCGATGAGGAGCACAGATTCGGGGTGCGCCAGAAGGAGAAGATCAAGGCGCTGCGGGCCGATGTGGATATCCTCACCCTCACCGCCACCCCCATTCCGCGCACCCTCAACATGGCGATGTCGGGCATGCGGGATCTCTCCATCATCGCCACCCCGCCCGCCAAGCGGCTCGCCATCAAGACCTTTGTCCGCCAGCACGAACCGGCGGTGGTGCGCGAGGCGGTGCTACGGGAACTCAAACGCGGCGGGCAGGTCTACTACCTGCACAACGACGTGGAGAGTATCGAGAAGTGCGCGGCAGACCTTGCCGAACTGGTACCGGAGGCGCGCATCGGCATCGCCCACGGCCAGATGCGCGAGCGCGAGCTTGAGCGAGTGATGTCGGACTTCTACCACCAGCGCTTCAACCTGCTGGTCTGCACCACCATCATTGAGACCGGTATCGATGTACCGAGCGCCAACACCATCATCATGGATCGGGCGGATCATCTCGGTCTGGCCCAGCTGCACCAGCTGCGGGGCCGGGTTGGCCGCTCCCACCATCAGGCCTATGCCTACCTGCTCACCCCCCATCCCAAGCTGATGACCAAGGATGCGGCCAAGCGGCTGGAGGCGATCGCCTCCCTCGAAGACCTCGGCGCCGGCTTTGCGCTGGCCACCCACGATCTGGAGATCCGTGGCGCGGGAGAGCTGCTCGGCGACGATCAGAGCGGCCAGATCGAATCGGTGGGTTTCACCCTCTACATGGAGATGCTGGAGCAGGCGGTCGAGGCGCTGAAATCGGGCAAGGAGCCCTCGCTCGAGCAACTGATGAGCCAGCACACCGAGGTGGAGCTGCGCCTGCCAGCGCTCTTGCCGGACGACTACATCCCGGACGTCAACATGCGCCTCTCCATGTACAAGCGGATCGCAAGCGCGGCGGACGAACAGGAGCTGCGCGAACTCAAAGTGGAGCTGATCGATCGCTTCGGCCTGTTGCCGGAGGCGACCAAAACCCTGCTGGAGTTGGCGGCCTTCCGTCAGCGCGCTACCGCCCTTGGCATTCGCCGGGTGGAGATGAGCGAGCGCGGTGGCTATCTCGACTTCACCCAGGAAACCAAGGTCAATCCTACCTATCTGGTCAAGCTGCTCTCCGAGCAGCCGCGCATCTACAAGATGGACGGGCCGACCCGGCTGCGCTTCCAGGTGCCGACTCAGGACAGGGCCATGCGCCTCAAGCTGGTGGATGGCTTGCTGGCGGATCTGGCCAGCCATAGCCAGTAACGGCTGCAAACGCCAAAACGAAACGGGAGCCGCAAGGGCTCCCGTTTTTATTCACTCGCGATAAATCAGAGAATTACCCCTGACTGGCCGGGTCCTCGTGGGAGGAGAATTCGCGCATAAAGGCCTCTGCCCGCTCCACCATCTTGGTCGAGCCGACGAAGTAGGGGGTGCGCTGGTGCAGCGCAGTGGGCTGGATATCCATGATGCGGTTGAAGCCGTCAGAGGCCTTGCCGCCTGCCTGCTCCACCAGAAACGCCATCGGGTTGCACTCATAGAGCAGGCGCAACTTGCCGTTCGGCGAGTTGGTGCCGGACGGATAGATGTAGATGCCACCCTTGAGCAGGTTGCGATGGAAATCAGAAACCAGCGAGCCGATATAGCGGGAGGTGTAGGGTCTGTGGGTCGCTTCATCCCGCTCCTGGCAATATTTGAGGTACTTCTTCACCCCGTCCGGGAACTTGATGTAGTTGCCCTCGTTGATTGAGTAGATCTTGCCCTCCTCCGGAATACGAATGTTTTCGTGGGAGAGGCAGAAGCAGCCGATGGAAGGGTCATAGGTAAAGCCATTAACGCCAAAACCGGTGGTGTAGACCAGCATGGTGGAGGAGCCGTAAACCACGTAACCGGCCGCGACCTGACGATTGCCCGGCTGCAGGAAATCCTCGAGAGTGACGGGGGAGCCCTGCGGACTGACCCGGCGATAGATGGAGAAGATGGTTCCGACCGAAACGTTGACGTCGATATTGGAAGAGCCGTCGAGGGGATCTATCAGCACCACGTATTTGGAATTTTTGGAAAGCGGCGAGTCAAAAGCGACGAAGTCCTCCTCCTCCTCGGATGCCATGCCGCACACCTCGCCGCGCGCCTCCAGCGCCGCCTTGAAGCGCTCGTTGGCGTAGACGTCCAGCTTCTGCTGCACCTCGCCCTGCACGTTTTCAGCCCCCATGGAGCCGATGATATCGGCCAGCCCGGCCTTGTTGATCTCCCGGTTCACCACCTTGGCGGCAAGGCGGATTGAGCTCAACAGCGAGGTCAGTTCGCCGGTCGCGGTAGGGTAATCAGCCTGCTTTTTGACGATGAACTCGCCCATGGTGATCATGTTTCGCATTTTTGGTCCTTTAAGAGCGTTTCCGTTGGCATTGAAAACGTTTGCAAGCATCGACAAAAAAAGAGCCGATCCTCGGCCGTGTTGTTTTGTAACTTAATGTAACGTCTGTTTTTTGTTTTTGCAGCGAATTAAGCGGGCTAATAAAACGGCAATTTGAATCTGATTTGTACTCGAATCATCCACAAAAAGGGGGCCATACGGTAACTTTCAGGCTCTTATTTTGCGCCAAAAAACGGCGCCAAACAGCGACCTTGCTGACATTTCCCTCTCTTTGGCCTGTCGTTTCGCCCACCAGATACGGGTGGCCTCTCCCCTATTGAGTTCCAAACGCCAATCGCGCACACTCGTTTTCCGTTGGAAGCAAAAACATAAGGATTATCAATGAACAAGACTATCATTGCCGGCACGGTAGCCGGATTGCTCTCCCTGCCCGTCTGGGCTGCCGAAGTGCCGGCAGGCACCAGGCTGCTCCCCCCGGAGCAACAAACCTTTGTCACCAATATCGGCACCGAGCCCACCACCATAGATCCGCAACTGGTGGAAGAGACCGCAGGTAGTGCCATCGTCAACGATCTGTTCGAAGGTCTCTATGTGCTGGATGCCAGCGGCAAGACCCAGCCTGCTGGCGCGCTCAGCTATGAGCTCGACAGCACCGGCACCGTCTACACCTTCAAGCTGAGGCCGGAGGCCAAATGGTCGAATGGCGAGCCAGTCACTGCCGCCGACTATGTCTACGGCTGGCAGCGGGCGGCCAATCCCAAGACCGCCTCCAACTACGCCTGGTTTATCGAATTGATGGGTATCGCCAATGCCAGCGAAGTGATTCAGGGCAAGAAGAGCCCCGATGCACTGGGGGTCAAGGCGCTGGATGAACATACCCTGCAGGTGACCCTGAAAAAACCGGTTCCCTTCTTCCTGAAGACGCTGGCGCACTACACCACCTTCCCCGCCCCCAAAGCCACCATCGAGAAATATGGTAAGGAGTGGGTCAAACCGGGCAATATCGTCTCCAACGGCGCCTTTGTGCTCAAGGAGTGGACCCCCAATGAGCGGCTGACCGCCGAGCGCAACCCGCACTACTGGGACAACCGGCACACCGTGCTGAACAAGGTGATCTATCTGGAGGTGGTGTCGGAGACCTCCGCCTACAACCGCTACCGCACTGGCGAGTTGCACTACACCACCTATCCGCTGGAGCAGTACCAACAGCTCAAGAGCAAGAGCCCGGAAGAACTGGTCAGCGTCCCCACGCTGGCCAGCTATTACTATGTCTTCAATACCCAGCGCAAACCGTTCGACAATCCGAAGGTGCGCAAGGCGCTGTCGCTCGCCATCGATCGGGAGACCATCACCGACAAGATCCTGGGTCAGGGACAAATTGCCGCATATAGCTTCACGCCCCCCATTGTGGACGGTTTTGAATTGAAAAAACCGGCCAGCCAGCTGCAGAGCAAAGAGGAGCGGATCAAGCAGGCCAAAGCCCTGCTGACCGAAGCAGGTTATGGCCCAGACAAGCCACTCACCGTGGACATTCTCTACAACACCAACGAGAGCCACAGGAAGATCGCGCTGGCCATATCATCCATGTGGAAACACAACCTTGGGGTCACCGCCACCCTCAACAACATGGAGTGGAAGACCATGGTCTCGGCACTCAACGAGGGGGATTTCGGAGTGAGCCGCTATGGCTGGAACGGGGATTATAACGACGCCTCCACCTTCCTCGACATCATGACCTCCAGCAGCAGTGCAAACAGCGGCAAGTGGTTCAACAAGGAGTACGACGCCCTGCTGGCCAAGGCCCACGACTCGCTGGATCCCGCTGAACGAAATACCCTGTATCAACAAGCAGAGGCACTCATTGATGCGGATGCCCCCATTGCACCTATCTATTTCTCGGTCAAATCCAGATTGCTCAAGCCTTTCGTGAAAGGCTATCCCCACCTTAACCCGCAGGATGTGGTCTACAGCAAGGAGCTCTATCTGATTGCCCAGTAACCAGCTCGGCAAGATATGACCATAAAAAAGCGCCTGCATTACTGCAGGCGCTTTCATTTTCACTCTGGCGATAAGCACCATCACTTATCCTGACAGACGGCCATCTCCTGCCGGGCACGGCGTCTCAATACCACCGGCTGCACCAGCAGCTGGGCCAGCAGCACCCCGAGCAGGGTCAGGCCACCACCGATAAGGTGGTAAGCGGTCAACCGCTCCCCGAGCAGTGAGATGGCAAGCCCAGCCGTCATCACCGGCAACAGGTTCATAAAGATGGCAGTGCGGTTGGCACCGATCAGGGTGATCCCCTGCATCCAGAGCCAGGGGCAGAGCGCCGATGCGGGGATCCCCGCATAGAAAATGAGCCAGAGCGCGCGCGCCTCTGGCAGTTGACCATCCACCAGCAGGTAGAAGGGGGTCAGCAGCACCACGCTGCAGAGCACCTGACTGTAGAGCAGCGACCAGTTGTCGAGCCCCAGATCCCACTTCTTGAGCAGTACACTGTAGAGCGCATAGGTGCCGGCCGAGAGCAGCATGTAGACCGAGCCAATCTGGATGCCGTGGGTAAAGAGTCGGGTCGGATCCCCCTGCCCCAGCAAAATGGCCAGTCCCATGATGGAGAGCAGTGCCCCCAGGATGGCGCCCCAAGTGGGACGCTCGCGCAGCAACCAGATGCTGAACAACACGGTGAGCAGCGGCGTCAACCCCATCATCAGCCCCATCTCGGTGGCGCCCATGGTTTGCGCCGCGTAGTAGCCGAAGGTCTGGTTTAGCACCATGCCAAGCAGCGCCAGTACGGCGATCTGCCAGATACCGGCACGCAGGCGGGCACGCTCGCGCCATACCCGGCAAGCCAGAAAAGGGGTCAGAACCAGCGCAGCCACCACCCAGCGGGACCAGGCGAATGCGGCGGGCGACAAAACGCCCACCGCCAGTTTGCTGACGACGCCATTGCCAGCCCAGATGGCAATGCAGGAGAGAGGGAACAGAAAGGCAAGGGGCATCAACGGCTCCGGCATCCCGAACGAGAATTGAGCGAGGCAGTATAGGGGGCAACGGGTGAGAAACAAAGCCGCCATCAAGGCAGACACGAGTGAGAAAAACGGATCGACAAAAACAAATATGCCCGCATAACGCGGGCATATCCGTGCAGAAACACGCTCAGAAGATTATCACGCCGCATCCATGTGCAGTCTGGAGATCAGCTCATTGACCTCGGTGACTGTCTGACGGTGGGGAATGTCCGCCTGGCTCGGCATGAGCAACAAACCGGACTGAAAATCAAACCGCCCCCGACCATGGATATAGATCCGACCTTTAAAGAAGGTTTTGACGTGTTTTGCCACCATCAGTGGCAGGTACTTCTTGAACACTCTCATCGTTTGCAACCTCTTGCAGTTGTATCCGTATGACAGCAGCTTCTGCGAATTAATTCCGTAAAATAATCATAAAAATCCGGAAAAATCGCCCATCTCTTCCCAAAAAATTCAATCTATAACTTTTTATTAACTTTTAGCCTATTGTATGCGGCCCTTCGAGCCAGAGCAAGGATCCTTTGCCATTGTGCCACTCGATGCAGGCAATGCCCGAGGTGGCGAACATGGGGGCTCCGGCAGCCGGACAGAGGCTCTGCACCAGATATCCCACCAGCGGCAGATGACTGACCAGCATGATCTGCTGATGCCGTTCTGCCAGCGCGGTCAGGTAGCTGGAGACAAAGGCGGGATCACCATAGGGGGTAATATCACCGCTCTCCTCCACCACAACGGCGTCGGGTAATTCCTTGCATATGGTCTGCCAGGTTTGGCGGGCGCGCAGATAGTTGCTGTGGATCACCCGATCGATACGACCGGTCAGCTGAGGCGCCAACCAGCGGGCCATCAGAAGGGACTCTTCAATGCCCTGCTCGGTCAATGGACGCTGTTCATCAGTTTTCGCATTCATGCCAGCCTGGCCATGACGCATGATATAGATCTTCATTACAACCTCGCCCAACGGGCCTGTTTTGATAGCCGGGGGATCTTACCCCGCCACGGGTGTTGAAACAATTGCGCTACCTCTCAGAAAAGGGTTTGCCTCACTGGGTAGCGGGGTCGATAATCATGTTTAAATTCAAATAAATCCAACGTGAGTCGCCCACCAATGAGCCCATATGCCAGTCCCAATGACCATCGGCAATACCACTATCTGGAGCTGGCCAACCGGCTCAGGGTCTTGTTGATTTGCGATCCCGATACCGACAAATCCGCCGCTTCTCTGGCGGTCAATATCGGCCATTTTGACGATCCGGCCGACCGGCAGGGGATGGCTCACTTTCTCGAACACATGCTCTTTCTCGGTACCGCTACCTACCCCAAGCCAGGTGAATACCAGCAATTTATGAGCCGTCATGGCGGCAGCAACAACGCCTGGACCGGCACCGAGTTCACCAACTTCTTTTTCGAGATCGACAACGGCTTCTTCGAGGCGGGTCTCGACCGGTTCGCCCAGTTCTTCATCTGCCCCACGTTCGATCCGGAGTGGGTCGACAAGGAGCGCAACGCGGTCGACTCCGAATATCGCCTCAAACTGCAGGATGATGTGCGCCGCTGCTATCAGGTACACAAGGAGACGGTCAACCCAGCTCACCCCTTTGCCAAGTTTTCGGTGGGCAACCTCGATACCCTGGCCGATCTGCCGAGGCGGGATCTGCGCTCCGACCTCATCAACTTCTACGAGAGCCACTACAGCGCGGATCGCATGGCGCTGGTGATGATGTCGCCTGCCGACATCGACACCCAGCTGCAGTGGTGCTGTCGCTATTTCGCTCCCATTTTGAATCGCAATTTGGGAACGCCGACTCTCGATATGCCACTCTACCGGCTCGACGACCTCGGCATCCGCATCCAGATCAAGCCGGTGAAAGAGACCCGCAAACTGGCGCTCACCTTCCCGCTGCCCAATGTGGACGCCTTTTATGACAAAAAGCCCCTCACCTTCCTGAGCCACCTTATCGGCTACGAAGGGGATGGCAGCCTGCTCTCCCTGCTTAAAGCGAAAGGCTGGGTCAACCAGCTCTCGGCAGGCGGCGGTATCAGTGGCGCCAACTTCAAGGATTTTGGCGTCAACTTCGGCCTCACCCCACTCGGTCTTGAACATGTGGACGAGATCGTGGCCTTCCTGTTTGGCTACCTCAAGCTCATCGACCGAGCAGGGCTGGAGGCCTGGCGCTACGACGAGAAGCGTACCGTGCTCGAATCGGCGTTCCGTTTTCAGGAGCGCGGCCGCCCCCTCGATACCGTCTCGGGGCTGGTGCTCAACCTCTTTAGCTACCAGCCGGAGGATCTGCTGCACGGCGACTACATGATGCGCGAATATGACGAGGCGCTGATCCGCCGCTTCCTCGCCAAGCTCACCCCGCACAACCTGCGCATGACCATCACGGCGCCGGAGGTGACCACCGACCGGCTGGCCCGCTGGTATCAGACCCCCTACAGCGTGGCGACCATCACCGAGGCGGAGAAGATCCGCTGGCAGCAGAGCGAACCGGACAAGGCACTGGCGCTGCCCAAGCCCAACCCCTTTATCAGCAGCCGACTCGATCCGCGCACGCCGGAGATCGCCGCCGAGATGCCGGCCTGCCTTATCGATCGCCCCGGCTTTCGCCTCTGGCACCTCCATGAGCACCTGTTCAGCGTGCCCAAGGGCAATCTCTATATCTCCATCGACAGCGAACACGCGGTTAAAAGCCCGCGCCACATCGCCATGGCGCGCCTCGCGGTGGAGCTGTTGGCCGACCATCTCAATGCCCTCACCTATCCGGCGGAGCTGGCGGGGCTTGGTTACCAGATCTATGCCCATCAGGGGGGCTTTACCATCAACCTGAGCGGCTTTGCCGACAAGCAGCCGCTGCTGCTCGACATGATCCTCGGCAACCGCACCCTGGGTTATCCCGACCCGGGCCGCTTTAGCGAGATCAAGGAGGCGCTCATTCGCAACTGGGACAACCAGTCCAAGGCGCGCCCCATCTCCCAGCTCTTCAACCAGCTCACCAGTTTGCTGCAACCCAACAACCCGCCGTTCGAGCAGCTGTTGCGTCACCTGCGCACCGTCGAGCTCTCCGAGATGCCTGACTTCGTGGCGAGCCTCTTTGCCGAGGTGCATATCGAGACGCTGGTGCACGGCGACTGGACGGCGGCCGAGGCGCTGGAGCTGGCGGCGCTGATGGAGCGCCACCTGAGCGACATCAATGGCACCAGCAGCAAACCGAGTGGCGAGACCCGCCGTCCGCTCATCTCGATTCAGGACCGGGGCACCCTGATCCGCGAGCAGGGCTGCGAGCACGAAGATTCGGCCCTGCTGGTCTACTACCAGTCCCGCACCACCCGAGCGCGGGATCTCGCCTGCTTTACCCTGGCCAACCACATCATGTCCTCCACCTTCTTCCACGAGCTGCGCACCCGCCAGCAGCTTGGTTATGTGGTGGGGGCTGGCAACCTGCCGCTCAATCGCCACCCGGGTCTGATTTTCTATATCCAGTCGCCGGTGGCGGGGCCCCAGCATCTGCTCGATGCGGTGGAGGAGTTTATCGACCTCTTCCCGCTCGCCATGCTCGAATTTACCGAGCAGCAGTGGCAGGAGAGCAAGGCCGGGCTGCAGGCCCAGCTCAGCGAGCGCGACGCCAATCTGCGCAGCCGCGGCCAGCGGCTGTGGGTCAGCATCGGCAACAAGGATCTGGGGTTCGATCAGCGGGAACGGGTCTGCGAGGAGGTGGGCAAGCTGACGCGCGCCGATCTGGTGCGCTTTATCACCCAGCTGCGTTCACGCACCTCCGATCGGCTGATCCTCTGCAGCTACGGGCAGGGCCACGAGCACGAGGAGCGGATCACCGGCCAGTTTATCGACGACCCGCGAGCATTCCGGCTCAATGCCGCCACCTTCGAGGCCTGATCAGGCCTCGCATCTTCCCGTTTTTCCTTCCACGGCAAATCGCAGCCAATAAAAAGCCGACCCACGAGGGTCGGCTGGAAAAACCATAACAATTGCGACAAAGCCGCCAAAAGTGAACATGAGCGTGAAAATCAGACACTGAGTTGATGACAGGCAAGCAGGAAACCCCTTGAACTCGCCGTACAATGCCAACAGTGATTGAGAAACAGCCACATCTTAGGCACTCCCCCCGAAAACCACGTTGATCTACGTCAAAGGAGGTAGCGAAGAGTCCACCTGACGACTCATTTGCCCTGCCGGATCACCCTTTGCCGCCCACCTGCCGCCCCTCAGGCGCGGCGGATCAGGCGATAGGCCACTTCATCGAAATAGGAGAGCTGACCGGAGAGCACTCGCGGGTGATCCACCTCGGCGGCCCGCCCCAGCACCTCGACCCGAAAGTCCCGTTCAAACAGCGCCCGCACCTCCATCTCGCCCACCGAGAAGGGCGGCTGGCTCTGCTGCTCCGGCTGATATTCAAGGGTCACCAGCAAGATCTGCCCCCCCTCCTCCACCAGCCTGCTCATCAGCGCCGCATACTGGCGGCGCATGGCGGTTGGCAGGGCGATCAGCGCCGCCCGGTCATAGACCAGCCGATAGCGACGGCCAAGCTCGGGGGCGGCGAAGAAATCTCCCTCAAAGATGCGCAGGCTATCGACCTGATGGCACTGATAGGGGCCCACCTCGCTCACCGCCGCCTTCAGGTGGTTTTCACTGAAAAAGCTGGCGATGGCGACGGAGGAGAGCTCGAAGCCATCGACCGGATGGCCCTGCCCGCTCAGCCAGAGCATGTCGCGGGACTTGCCGCACAGGGGCACCAGCACCGGCTCATCCGGCTGCTGCGCCGACCACCAGGATTGCAGCCAGCGGTTGAAATCTGCCTGATGAAAGCCAATCCGGTTCTCTTCCCAACGCTGATGCCAAAACGCAGCTTCCATCATGATTCCCCATTGCTTACGAAAAATTGCTTACTAAAAGATGCCTCAATATCACAACTTAACCGGCACCACGCAACCCTCTGCCCACCCTTTTTATCGGGCGGCCCCTCACCGCATCTCCCGTGATGGCCTGCGGGGTACTCTGGCCTCTCCGGCAGGCAAAAAGGGGCTTAAACCCATGCCAAAGCGGCATAGGTTGGTGATGATTGATGAGCAAAAGAGGATGATTTAACGGGCCGAAGAGGCCCTCAAGATCACAACAGGGTGCTGCGCGCCGCCACAAGCTGACGGCCGATCTCGGCAAAAGCGGGCCGCTCGCCGTGCAGTTCAGAGAGGCAGGCCGCGGCGAGCTGGTGCAAAGCGGCAAGCTGCGCTTTATCAACATCGCCATCGCAGCGTGCCAGCAGCTCCTCCAGCAGGCAGCCAAAGGCACGTACCTCCAGTCGCTCCAGCCCCTGTGCCAGTTCGCGCTCATGGAGGTCATAGAGGGAGGCGGCGCCAAAATCGCCGAGCAGGGCGTGGGCAGAGGGCCCGCGGGTAAACAGGATATTGTGACCGTAGAGATCCCCGTGCATGATGCCGGCCTGGTGCAGATGACCCGCCACCGAGGCAATCCCCTGGGCCAACGTCAGCGCCTCGGCCAGGGTAAAGCGCAGCCCTTCGTCATAGACATCGCGGGTGCAGGAGGCCAGACTCGGCGGCCCCGCCAGATTGGCAAAGGCCGGGTCGATCAGCGCCATCACCAGCGCCGGCATACCGGAGGGGTGATCGGCCACCCGCCCCAGCACGGGGATCAGGTTGGGGTGAGCACCTGCCGCCAGCGACGCCGCCATCTCGCACTGGGGCAAGCCATCGCTGGTCACCGCCCCCTTGAAGATCTTGACCGCCACCTCGCTCGCGCCAATGGCATCGCTCGACTCATCGGCCATCCGCTCAGCCACCAGCGGCTCACTGCGCATAACCGCGCGATGGATAACGCCAGAAGCCCCCTGCCCCAGCAGCTCGCCGATCGCAAGGCGCTGCCACGACAAGCTGGCAACCTGCTCATCGCTGATGGCGCGCGCCTCCGCCCCCTCGCTAAAGGGGTTGCCGGAGTAGGCAAGCCAGGCAAGGCGCGGCAGCGAGAGCAGCCACTCGGGGAAGTGCTCGATGCGGTTGGCAGCAATGCGCAGCAGCTCCAGCTTGCGGCAATTGGCAAGGCTTGCCGGCAGCTCGCGCAGGCGGTTACCCGCCAGCATCAGCTTTTGCAGGGCGTCGCACTGGCCCAGCTCATCGGGCAGCCGCTCAATTGCGTTATCGGTCAGGATCAGCCAGCGCAAACCGGCGGGCAGCGCTTTGGCCGAGACGGTGGCAATCTGGTTGGCCTTAAAGCCCACCATGGTGAGCGCCGGACAGCGCCCCAACACCTCGGGCAGCTCGGTAAAGCGGTTTTCGGAGCAGAAGATGATGCGCAGTTTGCCAAACCCGGCCAGCTCGTCAGGGAGCGCGCTCAGCTGGTTGCCGGTGAGATCCAGCACCTCCAGCGTCTCTTTCAGGCTCAAAATCTCGTGGGGGAACTCCGTCAGATTTTCAGTGAGCTTCAGATGGCGGGCGCCACACAGTTCACCCGCGCGCAGCTGTTCCAGAGTATGCATAACCGTTTCTCAATCCTGATGATCTGCCTGATGGCACAGCGACCATCAGCGCGCGCCGAACCCGGGTCCGGCGATTTTAAAGGGGGGCATTATAAAGAATTCGGGGCGCAGATCGCCCCTTTTGTTGCTTTGGCAAGGCTCAGAGCTCAGCCACCACACCCCGGCGAATTGACGAAGAGACGTAGGGTGCAATAAGCGCAGCGCATTTCACCATTTTCAGCACGGTTTTGGGGCAATAAATGGGTATACCCAATTCGTGTGGCTAAGACTATCGCACTGAAATACCCCCAACCATAAAATAGGACACAAATGTATAATGTGTGCGCCTTGCAATTAGATTGAGAAAACACTTGCAGTAAAATATGCTATCTGAAATACAATAAAGCGATACTAAAATGTATGAATCACAACATTATAAAAATATTTATCTATAAGTGTCCACACATTCTTATTATTGTTTTACATGTCGCACTGAACGTGGTATTCGATTAAGATATCTATCGAATACCACCATAGCATGACCTCCATAACGCTCTGCAAGGAGATTGTTAATCAGAGTAAGTTAAGCTTACAGATGATTATTAGACGATGATAAAGAAATACATAACCAAGAGAAATTCACATCACTTTAAACAGACTAATATTTAGGGTTAAAAATGAATTTAAAACAGCGAATGGAACGGCTGGTAAAAATCGTATGTGAAGGAATGTTCGAGCGGGAGGAGGTGATTTCGGTGGCGCTGCTGGGTGCCTTATGTGGTCAGAATACCTTTCTTTACGGCCCACCCGGCACGGCCAAAAGCTTGATCTCCCGTCGCATCGCATGTGCCTTTGCCAATCCGGCCTACTTCGAGTACTTGATGAACCGGTTCAGTACCCCCGAGGAGGTCTTTGGCCCCATCTCGATCAAGGCACTCAAAGAGGATCGGTATGTTCGTAAAACCCAGCATTATCTGCCCCAAGCTGATTTCGCGTTTCTGGACGAGATATGGAAATCTAGCCCAGCCATCCTCAATACCCTGCTGACACTTATCAATGAACACACCTTTCGCAACGGTGAACAGATCGAGCAGGCCCCACTGAAAGCCTTGGTGGCTGCGTCGAATGAAACGCCCGATGCAAATCAGGGGCTGGATGCGCTCTATGATCGCTTTATCATCCGCCTGATGGTCGGGCCCATTGAGCAATCTGATAATTTTGAACGATTGCTGGCGTGCAAACCAACCGAGGCGGCCATCAGGGTTGATGACTCGCTTATTGTAAAGGCCGATGAATGGGCTAAATGGCAAGAGCAACTGCATGAGGTGAACTTGTCACCGGAAACCCTGACCATTATTCGCCTGATCCGCAGTGAACTCGCCACCAGATATGACGAACTGAAGGTCTATGTTTCCGACCGCCGCTGGCAGCGGGCGACTCAACTGCTCAAGGCTGCCGCCCTCTTTAATGGCCGCAGCGCAACCAATCACAGTGATGCCTTGCTATTGCGGCACTGCTTGTGGACCCATGAAGAGAACCGTCTAGCCGTTAACAATATCGTCGAGCAAGCCGTCAAGGATAGCGGTTTTGACAGTGGTATTAATCTCGCGCAAATTGATGCCGAAAAAGAATCATTGGAGAAAGAGATCCATAATGAACTTTTCAGTGCCACTGATATTTACGACACACAGATTATTAATGGGCAACCTTTTTTCAAAGTGAAGAACGATTTTGACAACACTAGGATTGGTTCTTATATTTTCATTCCATTGGATAACCTTAAGAAAACACATGAATTCCACCCAACAAGTGAAATGGGCAATGAACTAAATTATATTTCCTGTCAATTTGATGGCCAAGGTACTTGTCGGATATCAATGAAGAGCAGACATGGCAGCTTTAATTTCAAACCAGAAGTTCTCTTCCATAAAGGTGACAAGAAACAAAATATTAACAAGCGACTTATCACCTCATTGGCCGAGTCAGTGGCAAAAACCAGAGAACAGCTTATAGCTACTCTGAATAAGATAGAAAAACAGTGCCAAGGCTATGAAAAAAAATTGGCATCCATTTTCGTTCCTGCCCAGCAGAGCGCATTGGCCATTGATGGCATTACCGAGCAGACTGCGCGGCTCAAATTGCGTATCAAAGATTGTGAACGGCTGGAAGCATTATGCAAATAAGCCAGGTGGAGAGTGCTTCGCATCTCGCTCAAAAAGAACTCCGTGACAGCTATGGAGGATTGCTGGCTCACTCCAGCTCGCTGACCAGCCAGGTCATGCAGCACATCGAGGAGTGGGAGAGAGATACTGAGGCTGCGTTGACCAACGAGTGTCCATTCGCTGAGCATGCCCACAAGCTGAACAATTGGCGAAGGGAGAGTGCGCTTGGCGATATATCCAAAGCCTCTTTTCAAGGGGCGGTGAAGGATTATCTCGCGCTCTGTAAAGCCTGTCAGCACCCAGTGGATCCGCCATTTTGGCAAAAGCAGGTTGCCGATAGTTTCGCTCAGGACGTAGCGCCGCCAAGAGAGGATAAGGCCGTCAGTTGCCAACTGCTGGCTACTGAATGGCAAAAGGTGCTGGATAAAGCCCGCAATAGTTGGGAGCTGGCCAGGATCGAGCAGCTGCGTCGCCAGTTAATGGAACGATTGGAGAGCATGCTCAAGCTGTTGCAGTTGTTGCAACCGCTGCTTGAAACGTTGGGGCTGGATCCGGGACGGCTGGTTGATCTCTCCAGTGGCCAGCTCTCTGCCCAAGATTTGGCCCAGTTCCAGAAGTGGGCAAGCTATCTGGCAAACGACAAGGGGTTGCATGCGTTATGCGACTTGCTTGGCAAGATCCGGCAGATTGAACTCTCCGAAAAGATTGAGCGGGTGAAGGTCAACCACGCTCTGGATCTCTGTCTGCCCGATATCAACTCCCGAGAGGAGATAGTGGGTATTCGGTTGGGACGAGATCTGGAGCATGTATTGCCCAGCGAGAAAGCCCTGCTGGCTGATGACGAGACTGCATTGCTGTTTGATTTGAAGTTCGTCGAGTCACGACTGATGAGCTTTGACATGGTAGGTATGCAGACTCAACATCTGCATGTTGAAAGGGAAGAGGAGAGGCAGGTCAACGAAGAGGAGAAGCGCGGCCCCATGATCCTCTGCGTTGATACCAGTGGCTCGATGAGCGGTGCGCCCGAGACTATCGCCAAAGCGATGACGCTATTTCTGGCAGCCAAAGCGAGAGAGGAACAACGCCCCTGTTACCTGATTAACTTCTCTAAGGGTATCAAGACGTTGGAGTTGAGTGGAAAATGGGGCCTTGCGTCGATAATCGACTTTCTGAAAATGTCGTTTCATGGTGGTACTGATGCGGTACCTGCCCTTGGCCATGCGCTGAAAACCATGGCCGCAGAGACCTACCAAAAGGCTGACCTGCTGATGATTTCTGACTTCATCATGGCGGATCTGCCACCGGAGACCCTGGCAAATATCGAGCAACAGCGTGCTAAGGGTAACCGCTTTTACTCCCTGGTGGTCGGCTCTGCCTATATGGTTCAGCGGCTAAAAAGCCTCTTTGATCATGAGTGGGTGTACAACCCAACGACTAGCTCTATCCATGAGCTAATTGGATTTCAGCAACACCTAGAAGACAATATCGAAGTTCATCACGTATGAACTTCATTACAAAGGTGCTCACAAATGCCACACCTCGAGAATTGCCTAATTTATACAGAAGATACGTACTGAAAATGAAAAGACGCCCTAAGGCGTCTTTCTTATTTTCAGGATTAGGAGCAAACAGATTGGAGGTTATTCCCCCTCCCCGCCTTGCCTGCAACCCTATCAGATCGGAGTAATGGAGGTGATATGGGCCGAGCCATCCAGAGACTGGAAGATCTGCACCACGGCTTCGCCATGGATCGGCTGGGCGAGCGGTACAGTGCTCTTGCACTTGAAGCGGTAGTTGGTACCAGCCACCACCTGGGTGGAGACTTCAAAGGGGGTGTACTGTACCCCGACAAATCCTTTCATCGCCTGGTTGAACACTGCCTGATCTTCGGCGGTCAGCTTGTGATATGCGGTCCATCCACCTACCAACACTGCTTGTTCTGACATATCAAACTCTCCGTGCTCTATGATCCCGATTCGTTTGGCCGATCGGGCTGCGCCCCGTTGATTCAAGTGGTTTCCGGTCTCCACCGGGAGCCGCTGCCGGTTGGCACGCTGACTCCCCTTTGCCGCATCGCGCCCCTGTTGCCGCCCGCCTTGTCTGATAAGGCTTGCTGGCGCTCTATCATCAGGGGCCGGTCGCGATGGGCATGAAAGAGCCTAGTGCCGATGCCAGAAATCGCCTCCTGTTAGATGTGACAGGGGCGCGCCCGGGCAAAGCTGCTAGCGGGCAGTAAATTGCGGCGCAAACGATTGGAAAAAGAAAAGACGCCGCAAGGGCGTCTTTTTTGCATTTTTATGCTCGATGGGCAGAAGGGCGCGCGCCGCTTATTCCCATTCGATGGTTGCGGGCGGCTTGCCGGAGACGTCGTACACCACGCGGGAGATACCGTTGATCTCGTTGATGATGCGGTTCGATACGTGACCGAGGAAGTCGTACGGCAGGTGAGCCCAGTGGGCGGTCATGAAGTCGATGGTTTCGACGGCGCGCAGGGCAATCACCCAGTCATATTTGCGACCATCGCCCATGACGCCAACGGAGCGCACCGGCAGGAAGACGGCGAATGCCTGGCTGACCTGGTTGTAGAGGTCAGCTTTGCGCAGCTCTTCGATAAAGACCGCATCGGCGCGGCGCAAGATATCGCAGTACTCTTTCTTCACTTCGCCAAGGACGCGCACGCCCAGACCCGGGCCCGGGAACGGGTGACGGTAGAGCATGTCGTAGGGCAGACCCAGCTCGAGGCCGACGCGGCGCACTTCATCTTTGAACAGCTCGCGCAGCGGCTCGACCAGACCCATCTTCATCTCTTCCGGCAGGCCGCCGACGTTGTGGTGAGACTTGATAACGTGGGCTTTGCCGGTCTTGCTGGCAGCGGATTCGATAACGTCCGGATAGATGGTGCCTTGCGCCAGCCACTTGGCGTTTTTCAGCTTTTTCGCTTCATCATCAAACACTTCGACGAAGACGCGGCCGATGATCTTGCGCTTGGCTTCCGGCTCAGCCTCACCCGCCAGCGCGGAGAGGAAGCGCTCTTCGGCATCAACCTTGACGATGTTGAGACCAAAGTGATCACCAAACATCTCCATCACCTGAGTGCCTTCGTTCAGGCGCAGCAGGCCGTTGTCCACGAAGACGCAGGTGAGACGATCGCCGATGGCGCGGTGCACCAGCATGGCAACCACGGAGGAGTCGACACCGCCGGAGAGGCCGAGGATCACTTCATCGTCACCCACCTGCTCGCGGATGCGGGCAACGGCGTCGTCGATGATGGTGGCCGGGGTCCAGAGGCATTCGCAGCCGCAGATGTCTTTGACGAAGTGCTCCAGCATGCGGGCACCCTGACGGGTGTGGGTCACTTCCGGGTGGAACTGCACGCCGTAGAAACGCTTGGCCTCACACGCCATGGCCGCGTGGGGGCAGGTCGGGGTCTGGGCGATGGTGGTGAAGTCGGCCGGAATGGTGGTGACCTTGTCACCGTGGCTCATCCAGACATCCAGCAGGGCATTGCCGTTGTCGGCGATGGCATCTTCGATGTTGCGCAAGAGCGCGCTGCTCTTGCCAGCTTCGCCCAGCACTTCTACCTTGGCGTAACCGAATTCACGCTCGGTGGAGGATTGCACCTTGCCACCCAGCTGCTCGGCCATGGTCTGCATGCCGTAGCAGATACCGAACACAGGGACACCGGCGTTGAACACATACTCGGGGGCACGCGGGCTGCCCGCTTCGGTGACGGACTCGGGGCCACCGGAGAGGATGATGCCGCTCGGATTGAATTCGCGGATCTGCTCTTCGGTTACGTCCCAGGCCCACAGTTCGCAGTAAACGCCGATTTCGCGCACGCGGCGGGCGATCAGCTGGGTGTACTGGGAACCGAAGTCGAGGATAAGGATACGGTGCTGGTGAATGTCTTTAGTCATTTTATTCCTGCATCAGGCTGATGTTGTCACAAAGGGCACGGGATAAAAAAAGGGTGGAAAAACGGGGCGCAGGGCCCCGTTTTATCAGCCCATCCGATAGTTGGGGGCTTCTTTGGTAATGGTCACATCGTGGACGTGGGACTCTTTCATCCCGGCGCCGGAGATGCGCACGAATTCAGCCTTGGTGCGCATGTCGTCGATGGTGGCGCTGCCGGTCAGGCCCATGGAGGAGCGCAGGCCGCCCATCTGCTGATGGATGATCTCTTTGAGGCGACCTTTATAAGGCACGCGACCTTCGATACCTTCCGGTACCAGCTTGTCGGCGGCGTTGTCGGTCTGGAAGTAGCGGTCGCTGGAGCCCTTGGACATGGCGCCCAGAGAGCCCATGCCACGATAGGATTTAAAGGAGCGACCCTGATAGAGCTCGATCTCGCCCGGCGCTTCTTCAGTACCGGCGAACATGGAGCCGACCATGACGCAGCTGGCGCCCGCGGCAATGGCCTTGGCGATGTCGCCGGAGAAGCGGATGCCGCCATCGGCGATAACCGGTACACCGGTGCCTTCCAGCGCATCAACGGCGTCGGAGATGGCGGTGATCTGGGGCACGCCCACGCCGGTCACGATACGGGTAGTACAGATAGAGCCCGGGCCGATACCGACCTTGACGGCATTGACGCCGGCAGCAACCAGCGCCTTGGCGCCAGCGGCGGTCGCGACGTTGCCACCGATGATCTGCAGATCAGGATAGGCTTCGCGGGTGGCTTTGATGCGATCCAGCACGCCCTGGGAGTGGCCGTGGGAGGAGTCGATCAGCAGCACGTCAACACCGGCTTCCACCAGCGCAGCGACGCGCTCTTCGTTGCCAGCACCGGCACCAACGGCAGCACCGACCCGCAGACGACCCTTGTCATCTTTACAGGCGTGGGGCTTGCGCTCGGCTTTCTGGAAATCTTTAACGGTGATCATGCCCTTGAGTTTGAAGTCGGCGTTCACCACCAGCACTTTTTCGATACGGTGCTTTTGCATCAGGGCAACCACCTCTTCACGAGGGGCTCCTTCACGCACGGTGACCAGACGATCTTTCTGGGTCATGATCTGTTCAACGGTCTGGGAGAGGTCAATCACGAAGCGCACGTCACGGCCGGTGATGATACCGACCAGCTGATTGCCGTCAGTCACCACGGGGTAACCGGCGAAGCCATTCTTGTGGCTCAGCTCCTTGATTTGGGCGATGGTCATGTCAGGGCGCACGGTAACGGGGTCAGTGACCACGCCGCTCTCGTACTTCTTGACCTTGCGCACTTCGGCAGCCTGCTGCTCGATGGACATGTTCTTGTGGATAAAGCCGATACCGCCTTCCTGGGCCAGTGCGATAGCCAGACGGGCTTCGGTCACTGTGTCCATGGCAGCGGAAATCATCGGGATGTTCAAGCTGATGGCGGAGGTCAGCTTGGTACGCAGATCGGCAGTATTGGGAAGAACTTCGGAGTGGGCGGGAACCAACAGTACATCGTCGAAGGTTAACGCTTCTTTGGCAATCCTGAGCATGGCAATATCTCACCGTTGAGGAAGTGGGGGTGTAAAATATTGCCGACGAAGTTTACTCACGGATTGGTCACTGGTAAAGAAGTTTTTTGAATTTTTTATGGCGTAGCCCTCATTTAGGAGGCCAAAACGCCAAAAAACCAAGATTATCAGTACGAAAACCGCCATTTCGGGGCAAAAGAGTTGGCAACCTGGTGTTTTATGCAACCTGCCCGTTTGCCAGATGCCCCTCTCAGTGCGGTCAGAATGGCTCCCCTTACCCCTGTCAAAACCACCCGAACAGCGCCGCCAAATCGCTTATTTTTCCACCACTTCTCTTGGTAAAATAGCCGCAATCCAGAGCGAAAATCACCGATTCGGAGAAGCTGTCACGTCCCCGTTATTGCCACACTCTTGCCACACTTCGGAGGCATAAAACTGCACTGTTGCACCTACGAAACATTGTCTGCCTTGGCGGTTTCACTGGTACAAAAATAACCCGTTTTCGTGCTGGCAAGTGCTTTCCCGATAATCCTGTTCCTTTGCATCCGACTCTTGCTTATCATGACTAACACGCTGAATTGAAATGGAATTTCATGATGGGTCGACAACTTTACCAAGGACGGGCGGCAATTACGCTGGCAGCGCTCGGGGTCGTCTACGGCGATCTGGGCACCAGCCCGCTCTATGCCCTCAAGGAGTGCTTTGCCGGGCACATCGGTTTGCAGCCGGGCCCGCAGGAGGTTCTCTCCCTCATCTCCCTCTTCTTCTGGACCATCATGGTGGTGGTCTCGTTCAAATATGTGCTGCTGGTGCTGAGTGCCGACGACAAGGGCGAAGGAGGCGTGCTGACCCTCGCCTCGCTGGCATCGCGCCGCCTCTCGCCCCGCGCCCGTGCTATCGCCATGCTGCTTGGCCTGGTCGGGGTGGGACTTTTTGCCGGGGATGCGGTGATCACTCCCGCCATCTCGGTGCTCTCTGCCGTCGAGGGGCTGGAAGTGATCGCCCCGGATCTCGCCCCCTTCGTGCTCCCAGTGACCCTGATCGTGCTGGTCATTCTCTTTGGCGCCCAGCATTACGGCACAGCGGGGATAGGCCAGCTGTTCGGCCCCATCATGCTGCTCTGGTTTGGCGTGCTGGCCCTGCTGGGAGCCATCGAGATCATCCAGAATCCGGTCATTTTGCAGGCCATCAATCCGCTTTATGCCATTGATTTTATTGTCGAGCGACCCGGTGTTGCTTTCATTACCCTGGGCGCCGTGGTGCTCTGCGTGACGGGCACGGAGGCGCTCTACGCCGACATGGGTCACTTTGGCCGCGGTGCCATCCGGCTGGCGTGGGGCTCGCTGGTGATGCCGGCCCTGCTGCTCAACTACTTCGGTCAGGGCGCGTTGCTGCTGCGCAATCCCGCCGCCGTCGAGAACCCCTTCTACCTGCTCGCCCCCTCCTGGCTCACCCTGCCACTGCTGGTGCTGGCCACCATGGCGACCGTGATCGCCTCGCAGGCGGTTATCTCCGGCACCTACTCGGTGGTGCGTCAGGCGATCCTGCTCGGCTATCTGCCCCGTCAGGAGATCCGCCACACCTCCGAGCGGGAGATTGGCCAGATCTACCTGCCGCTGGTGAACTGGTTGCTGCTGGCGGGAATTGTCATCGTGATCCTCTGGTTCCAGACCTCCAGCAATCTGGCCGCCGCCTACGGTATCGCCGTCACCGGTACCATGGTGCTCACTACCCTGCTGCTGATGGTGGTGGCCGCTACGCGCTGGAAGTGGCCACGCTGGCTGATTGCGCTGGTGTGCGCACCGCTGCTGCTGGTAGACGCCACCTTCTTTGCCGCCAACAGCACCAAGCTGCTGGCGGGTGGTTGGCTCCCCATTCTGTTTGCCCTGCTCGCCATTCTGGTGATGACTACCTGGAAGCGGGGGCGCGAGCTGGTGCTCGACAAACTGGAAAACAAGTCGTTTGCCCTGACCCGCTTTGTCGACAACATGCTTGAGCACCCGCCGCTGCGGGTGCCGGGCACAGCCGTGTTCTTGTCGCGCTCGGAGCAGGTGGTGCCCCACGCCATGCTGCACAACCTCAAACACAACAAGATCCTGCACGAACGGATCATTTTCCTCACCGTTCGCATCAAGGATGAACCCTGGCTCGCCTTTAGCGAACGGGTCCAGCTCAAGCAGCTCGGGGATGGTTTTTGGCAAGTGGTGGCCCATTTTGGCTACAAGGAGACCCCCGACATGGAGGAGATCTTTCAAGCCTGTGCCCAGCACGACCTTAAAGTCGCCATGAGCCAGACCTCCTTCTTCCTCTCCCACGAAAATCTGGTCAGCACCGATATTCCGGGCATGGCCCGCTGGCGCGAGGGGCTGTTTGTCTGGATGAATCGCAACGCCCTCAAGGCGACCGATTTCTTCCATATTCCGGCCAACCGGGTGGTGGAGTTGGGGGTATTGCTGGAGCTTTGACACGGCACCACCGGCATCATCAGGAACAGAATCAAAAGCCCTCTTGTAACAGGCAGCAGGCTGACAAGAGGGCTTTTAACACCGACGAAGCGCCACATTGAGCCTCAATCGGTCTGCCTCTCATCAAGCTAAACCGATTAAAACGCGATTGATAATAGTTATTGTTTGCTGACTATCGAGTGAGGCAAGCTAGCGGCCTTTACGCCGGGTCGGGCGTCTCATAACTTGCCATTTGAGTATCAATATGACGTTCAGGAAGGGAATCAGGTCATGGCGTCCAGCTATCTAGGATCGGAGCCAAACTCGCTGCCAATGGATAGTGCTATCGGGCCTGCCAAGCTTATCTGTCTGGCCATGGCCATTGTGCTGCACTCTGCCATTTTCTGGTTTGCCTATGATCGCGCTCCCGCACCTGTTGCCCAGCCCCTGCCGATCACCCTCTCCGCTCGCTGGGCTGGTGAAAGCACGACTGCCAAACAACCGGCCAGAAAGGCAGCGCCAACCGCGAAACCTGCGGCAAAGCAGGTTCGGCCTGCGCGCCCCAAACAGGTGGTCAAAAAGAGAGCCAGCAAACCCATCGTCAAACCGGTTGCCCATGCAGCCGCGAAACCGGCTGAAACAGCGGTAAGCCAGCAATCGCAAACGCCTTCCGCGATGCCCGTGAGCCCGCTCACCGACAACAGTTCGAATACCAGCAGCCACTCCACAGTTCAGGCAGGCAGTGGTAGCCAACACGCCACCACGGGCAGCAGCGCCCCCATTGCGCGAGATCCCTCCCTGCACAATCCCGAGCCCCCCTACCCCTACGAGTCGCGCAGTCGGGGGGAAGAGGGTCGGGTCATCCTCAAGGTACGGGTCAACGCCGATGGCACGGCAAGCTCGGTGGAGATCGATCAGAGCAGCGGGTATTACCGGCTCGACAGGGAGGCGCGGCGCACCGTCAGCCGCTGGCGCTTTATTCCCGGCAAACAGAACAACGTGGCCGTCGCAGCTTGGGCAAGAGTCACCATCATTTTTCAGATAAGGGGTTAACCATGGATCCGGAGATTGCCAACAACGGGATGGGGCTTGCCCATCTGCTCACGCAAAACAGCGGTGTTGGCCTGTTGCCATTTGTGCTGCTGGTACTGATGTCGCTCGGCACCTGTTACTTTGCTCTGCTCAAGCTCTGGTTTGCCTGGCGCGAGCGACGCCTTGGCAAACAGTTTGTCGAGCAGTTCTGGCAACACGAGAACGTGCAACAGATGGAGCAGCGACTGGCCAAAGAGATCCCGCAAGACGCCTATAGCCGCTTGACCAATGCGGCGCTGATAGCCATCGGCCAGCTGGAACGAGCCGATGCCCGCCCCCGCTCACTGGGTCTGGGATCCCCTGACGAGTATCTGCTGCGCGCCCTGCGTCAGGGGCTCGCTCAGGAGAAGATACGGCTGGAGCAGGGGCTCGCCTTTCTCGCCTCGGTGGGATCTGCTGCCCCCTTTATCGGATTGTTTGGCACCGTCTGGGGCATCTATCACGCCCTGCTTGCCATCGGCGCCGCCGGCCAAAGCAGTCTCGACAAGGTAGCCGGCCCGGTTGGCGAGGCACTGATCATGACCGGCTTTGGTCTGGCTGTCGCCCTGCCCGCCGTGCTGGTCTACAACTTCTTCGTGCGACGCAACCGCCTGAAAATGGCTGAGCTGGATGCCTTTGCCCACGACCTGTTTGCCCTGCTGCTGACCGGTTTTGAACCGGCTGCCAGCAATGTCACCCGCCTTGCCCAGCGCTCAGCCAAAACGGGAGGCCAATAATGGCATTCGGTTCCCTGCCCGGCGATGAGGATGAGCAGCCCCTCAGCGAAATCAACATGATCCCGATGATCGACGTGATGCTGGTGCTGCTTATCGTCTTTATGATCACCGCCCCCCTGCTCACCAACGCGGTCAAACTCGATCTGCCCAAGGCGAGCAGCCAGCTCAATCAGCCCAAACCGGAGGAGATCACCCTCTCCATCGACAGCGCGGGCAAAACCTACTGGAACGAGCAGGAGGTGGATGAAGCGGCGCTGCTGGCCCGCATGGAGAGCGCCAGCAAAGCTCCCGGCGAGTTACCCGAGATCCAGCTGCGCATCGACCGACGGGTCGAATATGGCACCATCGCCAACGTGATGGCAGCGGCGTCTCGCCACGGTCTGCACAAGATCGCCTTTGTCAGCCAACCGCAGAACGAATGAAAACCCGGCAAGGACGATATCGGATGCTCGGGCCGATAGAGGCTCGGCACCTGCCCCTTGCTGGGGTAAGATAGCGTCCATCGTTTTATCCCGGCCCCGCCGGGGCAGACCACAGGTACGCCATTGAACCGATTTACCCCATCCAGTGCGGCGAACGGCCGCGAGCAGCAGGTCTTTACCGTCACCCGCCTCAACAGCGCCGTGCGCATGATCCTGGAGCAGGATCTGGGGCTGGTGTGGCTGACCGGCGAACTCTCCAATCTGGCGATGCCAAGCTCCGGCCACTGGTACTTCTCCCTTAAGGACATGTCGGCCCAGGTGCGCTGCGCCATGTTCAAGGGCAACAACCGGCGGGTGGCGTTTCGCCCGCAGGATGGCATGCAGGTGCTGGTGCAGGCGCGGGTCTCCCTCTATGAGCCGCGCGGCGACTACCAGCTGATCATCGAATCGATGCAACCCGCAGGCGATGGCGTGCTGGCCCTGCGTTTTGAAGAGCTCAAGCGCCGTCTCGGCGCTGAGGGGCTGTTTGACGAAAGCCGCAAGCGGCCGCTGCCCCGTGAACCACGGGCGGTGGGCCTTATCACCTCCGCCACAGGTGCCGCCCTGCACGATATGCTGACGGTGCTTAAACGGCGCGCGCCGGATCTGCCGGTCTTTATCTACCCGACTCAGGTGCAGGGGAGCGCCGCCATCAGCCAGATCGTCGCGGCGATCGCCAAAGCGAACCAGCGCGCCGAGGTGGATGTGCTGATCGTCGGCCGTGGTGGCGGCTCGCTCGAAGATCTCTGGTGCTTCAACGAAGAGGCGGTGGCGCGTGCCATTGCCCACTCCGCCATACCGGTGGTGAGCGCAGTGGGCCACGAGGTGGATGTCACCATCAGCGACTTTGCCGCCGACTTGCGTGCCCCTACCCCATCGGCCGCCGCCGAGCTGGTGGCGCCGGATCAGAGCGCCCGTGCCCAGCGTCTCGTTCACCTCAAGCAGCGACTGCTGCAGGCGATGAGCCGCCAGCAGACCGCCGCCCGCCACGATTTCATCCTGCTGCAAAAGCGGCTCGACCATCAGGATCCGAAGCGGCGGCTGGAGCAGCAGTCCCAGCGCCTCGACGAGCTCTCCACCCGTTTGCAGCAGCTATTGCGCCAGCGGCTGCATCAGGGTGAGCGGCGCCTCGCCAACCTTGAGCTGCGCCTGCAGGGCAAGAGTCCGGAGCGCCTCTTGGCAGCTGGCAAGCGCCGCCACCAGCTGGCCGAGGAGCGGCTCTATGCCCTGATTGCCAAGCAGCAAGACCTTGCCAGTCACCGCCTCGCCATGCTCACCACCCGTCTCGACGGGGTGAGCCCGCTCGCTACTCTGGGGCGGGGCTACTCCATCACCCGCACTGCGCGTGGCGAAGTCATCAGCCGCGCCGATCAGGTCAACAGTGGCGACCAGCTCATCACCACCCTGGCGCAAGGGAGCCTGCAGGTGCGGGTTGAGGGGATCGTCAAGGACTCTGCGCAGTAGATCGGCTGAGTCAAACCACCAGCTAACGAGCTATCCAGCTCGGCTGCTGGCCCGTTAATCGGCCAAACAAAAAAGCCACCACCGCAAACAGGGTGGTGGCCTTTTTTAGCTCGGGTGCTTCGCCTGCTCACCCCTTGGCGCGGCGGGCGACCAGGGTGAACTTGTAGTCATCGCTCTTGAAGAAGTTGCGACTGAACTCGAACACGGTGCCATCTTGCAAGAAGCCGCGGGAGACCTTCTCGATAATGGGCTTGGCAGGATCGATACCGAGCGCCTCCACTACCTGCGCCGAGGGGAGCACCGGAATGATCTCCTGCTCGCTGCGGTCGATCACCAGCTGCTTCACCTCTTCGATGTAGTGGTACTTCGAGCCCTGCATCACCGCGTAGCTGAGATCGGGGAAGAGAGCGAGCGGCATCCAGGTCTCCTCCAGCGTTACCGCGATCTGGCGAATAAAGCGCACCCGCTTGACGTAATAGACCAGCGCCCCCTCCAGCAGATTGAGCCGCTCGGCCAACTCACTACTCGCCTTGATCACTTCGAAGGCGAGAATGTCGCTGTGGGTCTCGACCGCCGGATCGGTCACCTTCTCATAGAGGCTGGTGAGCTGATAGATGTCGTAGTTCACCTTCTCCTGCCGCACGTAGCTGCCGCTGCCCTGAATGCTCTCGATGACGTTGAGTTCGGTCAGCTGCTTGAGAGCCTGACGCACCGTCACCCGGCTCACCCCGAACTGCTCGCGCAGCTCGGCTTCGGTGGGCAAGGCATCGCCGGGGGCCAGCTCCCCTTGCGCAATCCACTGCTGGATGGTGTCGGCTATCTGGCGATACATGGGTTTTTTCGACACGAAAGGCCACCTCGTCGGCTCTGCGCCATGATAAATGGAAGAGGCGCCATTCTACCCCAGTTGCCCGGCAGACAAAACGGCTCAGCCTCATTTGACCTAACAAATCACCTTGACCAAACAATACAAAAACAATACAAATACCAAATTGTATGATACCACTCACAAAAATCAGTCGACCGGTTTGTTAGCATCGCTGTCACTTTCACCATGACGGCTTGCTGGCAAGCCAACCTGACAGAGGATCATCATGAATCTGACCAGTCTTACCGGCCCCCATCTCATCACGCTGCAAACCCGGTTTGCCGATCGGGATGCGGCCATTCATGCCCTGGCTGATCGGCTCGATCAGGCCGGCAAGCTGCACGACAAGGCCGCCTTTCTGGCCGCGGTCATGGCCCGCGAGGCGCAGGGCCCCACCGCCCTTGGCGAAGGGCTGGCAGTGCCCCACGGCAAGTGCGATGCGGTGCGTGAAGCAGCCTTTGCCGTCGCGACCTTGAACGAGGAGTTGGGCTGGGAGGGGATCGACGGCCCCGAGCCGGTCAACCTGATCTTCATGCTGGCGATCCCGACCGATCAGGCAGGCTCTACCCATATGCAGTTGCTCACCACCCTCACTACCGCTTTGGTTGATGACGATACCCGCGAGGCGGTGCTGGCGGCCCAAAGTGCCGAGCAGCTGATGGCGCTGCTCGATGGCGAAGGGGATAGCGGTAAGCAACCAGCAAAAGAAGACAATTTAGATACAAATAAACCCACTGTGGTCTGTGTCACCGCCTGCCCGGCGGGGATCGCCCACACCTATATGGCTGCCGAGTATCTGGAAAAGGCGGGACGCAAACTGGGCATTCGGGTACTGGTCGAGAAGCAGGGTGCCAACGGCATCGAGGATCGCCTGCCGCAAGAAGCGCTCGATGCTGCGGTGGCCTGCATCTTCGCCGCCGAGGTGGCCATCAAGGAGCAGGAGCGTTTCGCCGGTATCCCCCGGATCGAAACGCCGGTGGCCGAGCCCATCCGCCATGCCGAGCGGATCCTGAATGAGGCGCTGGAAGCGGCCAAGGCCGGTCGCACCGCCCCGACGCCCAACCACAACCAGAGCGACGCGCCAAGCGGCAAGAAGGTGGGCCTCAAGACCGAGCTCAAGCAGGCGCTGCTGAGCGGCATCTCCTTTGCCGTGCCGCTGATCGTAGCGGGCGGTACCGTGCTCGCCATCTCTGTGCTGCTGGCCCAGATCTTCGGCCTGCAACATCTGTTTGATACCGAGAACTCCTGGCTCTGGATGTACCGCAAGCTGGGCGGCGGCATGCTGGGCACCCTGATGGTGCCGGTGCTGGCGGCCTATACCGCCTATTCGCTGGCAGACAAACCGGCGCTCGGCCCGGGCTTTGCGGCGGGACTGGCCGCCAACATGATTGGCTCCGGTTTCCTCGGTGGCGTGGTCGGTGGCCTGATCGCCGGTTACCTGATGCGCTGGGTCAAGCAGCATGTGCGCCTGAGCCCCAACTTCAACGGCTTTCTCACCTTTTACCTCTATCCGGTGATCGGCACCCTGGTGGCGGGCAGCCTGATGCTGTTTGTCATCGGCCAGCCGGTAGCCTGGCTCAACAACAGCCTCACCGAGTGGCTCAACGGCCTCTCCGGCACCAACGCGCTGGTACTGGGCGCCCTGCTCGGCTTTATGTGCTCGTTTGACTTGGGTGGTCCGGTCAACAAGGCGGCATACGCCTTCTGCCTCGGCGCCATGGCCAACGGGGTCTACGGCCCCTACGCCATCTTCGGTGCGGTCAAGATGGTCTCGGCCTTTACCGTCACAGCCTCCACCCTGCTGGCGCCGCGCCTGTTCCAGACCTTCGAGATCGAGACCGGCAAGTCCACCTGGCTACTGGGGCTGGCGGGGATCACCGAGGGCGCCATTCCGATGGCCATCGAAGATCCAATCCGGGTGATCGGCTCCTTCCTCGCAGGCTCGGTGGTCACCGGCGCCATGGTGGGTGCCATGGGGATTGGTCTCTCCACCCCGGGGGCCGGCATCTTCTCCCTGTTCCTGCTCCACGATGGCGGCCACGGCGCCCTGATGGCTGCCGCCGTCTGGCTCGGTGCGGCGCTGGTGGGCACCCTTATCTCCACTGTGGTGCTGATCGGCTGGCGCCGTCACGCCATGCAGCGCGGCACCTATCAGGTGGTCGCCGCAGAGTAAGGCTCCTCTTCACCACCACTTTTTCAACAGACTATTTTTCCGCACGGCAGGCAAGGGCCGCCGTGCGTCAGCAAAGGATCATTGTCATGACAGTTTCACGAGTTCACATCACGCCGCACATGCACTGGGATCGGGAGTGGTACTTCACCACCGAGGAGTCCCGCATCCTGCTGGTCAACAACATGGCGGAGATCCTGGCGCGTCTCGAATCCGACCCCGACTACAAGTTCTATGTGCTGGACGGCCAGACCGCGGTACTGGAGGATTACTTCGCCATCCAGCCCGAGAACAAGGCCCGGGTGAAGGCGCTGGTGGAAGCGGGCAAGCTCATCATCGGCCCCTGGTACACCCAGACCGACACCATGCAGGTGAGCGGCGAGTCTATCCTGCGCAACCTGCTCTACGGGATGCGCGACTGCCTTAGCCTTGGTGAGCCGATGAAGATCGGTTACCTGCCCGACTCGTTCGGCATGTCCTCCCAGCTGCCCCACATTTTCAACGGCTTCGGGATCGAGCGGGCCATGTTCTGGCGCGGTTGCTCCGAGCGCCACGGAACCGACAAGACCGAGTTCCTCTGGCAGAGCAACGATGGCAGCGAGGTGACCGCCCAGGTGCTGCCGCTTGGCTACGCCATCGGCAAGTACCTGCCGGAAGATGAGGCTGGCCTGCGCAAGCGGCTCGAATCCTACTTCGAGGTGCTGGAGAAGGCCTCGGTCACTCAGGATATCCTGCTGCCCAACGGCCACGATCAGATGCCGCTGCAACAGAACATCTTCGCCATCATCGACAAGCTGCGCGAGATCTACCCCCAGCGTGAATTCCACATGAGCCGCTTCGAGCAGGTCTTCGAGCGCATCGAGGCGTGCAGTGACCAGCTGGCCACCCTCAAGGGGGAGTTCAACGACGGCAAATACATGCGGGTACACCGCACCATCTCCTCCACCCGGATGGACATCAAGCTGGCCCACGCCGCTATCGAGAACAAGATCGTCAACATCCTCGAACCGCTGGCGAGCATCGCCTGGGCGCTCGGCTTCGAGTACCACCACGGGCTTTTGGAGAAGATGTGGAAAGAGATCATGAAGAACCACGCCCACGACAGCATCGGCTGCTGCTGCAGCGACAAGGTACATCAGGAGGTGGTGACCCGCTTCATTCTGGCCGACGACATGGCCGAGAACCTGATCCGCTTCTACATGCGCAAGATTGTCGACAACATGCCAGTGGCTCTCTGTGAAGACGGGGTACAGGTGGCCGACAAGCTCTGCCTGTTCAACCTGATGCCCTTCCCCCGTCAGGAGGTGATCAACACCAGCATCCGCATTCGCGCCCAATCCTTTGCCCTGCGCGATGAAGCGGGCCAATCGGTCCCCTACTTCATCCGCGCCAAGCGCGAGATTGACCCGGGTCTGGTGGACAGACAGATCGTTCACTACGGCAACTACGAGCCCTTTATGGAGTACGACATCCAGCTCTGCCATCCGCTGCCGTCCATGGGCTACTGCACCCTCCATATCGAGGGCAACCAGCCGGGAGTGGAGCAGCCGGTGACGGCCAGCGGCGAGCTACTGGAGAACGATTTTTACCGCATCGCCCTCAATGACAACGGCACTTTGCAGATCCTGGACAAGCAGCGCGGCACCACCTTTGATCAGGTGCTCACGCTGGAAGAGGGCTCCGATGATGGCGACGAGTATGACTACTCGCCGTCGCGGGACGAGTGGCTGCGCTACTCCACCGAGTTTGCCGTGACCCGCGAGGTCACCCATCAGGCGTGGCAGAGCATCGCTACGCTCAAACTGCGCATGGCCTTGCCTGCCAACCTCGCCGAGCGGGCCAACCGCCAGTGCAGCGGCCACCTTGATGTCACCTGCCGCATTACACTGGCGAACGAGAGCCCACGCATCGACATCGAGCTGGAGCTCGACAATCAGGCTGATGACCACCGGGTGCGAGTGCTGATCCCCACCCCCTTCCCAAGCGACACCGTTGTCTCTGACAACCAGTTTGGCTGCATTACCCGCCCCACTCGCGACAGCGCCATGGCGAACTGGGAAGCGGAGGGGTGGAAAGAGGCCCCGATTCCGGTCTGGCAGCTGATGAACTTCGTCGCCCTGCAAGATGGCAAGCAGGGACTGGCGGTGCTGAGCGACGGTTTGCGCGAGTTTGAAGTGATCGGCGAGCAGTGCGACACCCTGGCGCTCACCCTGTTGCGCGGGGTCGGCGTACTCGGTAAAGAGGAGCTGCTGCTGCGCCCGGGTCGCCCCTCCGGCATCAAGCTGCCCACCCCGGACTCTCAGGTGCGCGGCAAGCTCAGCTGCCGTTTCAGCCTGCTGGCGTTTGCTGGCGATCACATCAGCGCCAACGTGATGCAGGCGGCGCGCAGCTATCTCACTCCGGTGCGTTGCTACAACAAGATCCCGTTCGATGCCATGAAGCTCAACAAGGCGAGCTTCACCACCCCGCTCCACTTCAGCCTGCTCACCATGGATCCATCCGGTCCGGTGCTGAGCGCCCTGAAAAAGGCCGAGGATGAAGAGGCGCTGGTGATCCGGGTCTACAACCCAAGCGAGCAGGCTGTGCTGGAGGGTGGCAAGGTGGCCAGCCAACACACCCTGAGCGACTGGCAAGCGGTGCGGATGGACGAGCAGCCCCTGCCCCTTGAGCTGGCTGCTGGCGAGTTTGGCGAACTGGCGCCCTGCCACTCCCGCAGCGTGCGCTTTCGGGTGGCTCGCGGCTAAACGGCAGGTATACCCACAGGTAGCAACAGGTGAGGGAGGCGCATCCCCTCCCCGCCTGTTTATCCCTTCAAGCTGCCCTATCCCGCTTGATAAAGGCATAAAAAAATCCCCGCCAATTGGCGGGGATTTTTATTGGGTCCTGCTTCATCCCGCGAGCGGGAGCGCGCGCTTAGCTGGCCTTGCGCAGGATCTGCTCAAGGTAGCGTGCGAAGTCGTGACCGTGATGCTCCAGCAGTTTCGGGAACATGGAGATGGAGGTCATGCCCGGGAAGGTGTTGATCTCGTTGAGCAGGATCTCGCCCTCCTCAGTCAGGAAGAAGTCGATACGGGAGAGGTGAGTCAGTTTCAGCTGGCGGAACGCTTTGAGGGCGTACTCGTGAATAGCGTCAGCCTGAGCCTGGGTCAGCCCTTCGGCACGCAGTGCGGTCTCGGTATGGCTGGCGCTGCTGTACTTCTCTTCATAGGTGTAGAACTTGTCCTGCGGCACGCAGATCTCGCCCGGATAGGTGGCCACCAGCTCGTCACCGTACTGGTAAACCGCCACTTCCAGCTCACGCGGCTTGACCGCCTTCTCGATCAGAACCTGCTCGGAGTAACCGAAGGCATCGGCAATGCCCTTCACCAGATCCGCTTCATTGTTGGCTGAGTAGCAGCCAACGGAAGAGCCCTGAGAGGCGGCCTTGATAAAGACCTTGCCCCACTTGGCCAGCGCCGCTTTCGCCTCAGCCAGAGCCGCATCGCCCTGCTCGGTCAGGAACAGGTAAGGGGTGTTGGGGATACCGATGGCGGAGAGCCACAGCTTGGTGGTGATCTTGTTGAAGCAGATCTTGCTCGCTTCAGCGTCGCAGCCCAGATAGGGCAGGCCAGCCAGCTCGAGGAAGGATTGCAAATCGCCAGTCTCACCCGGGTAACCGTGGATGCAGGGCACCACGTAGTCTACCGGACGGGCCACGCTGTCAAACGAGAGCAACTTGTCCAGCCCCAGTTTGCACTCGCGACCATCGGCGCTGAGCCAGCGGTCGGCAAACATCTCGACGCGGGTCACTTCGACGCCGGGCAGGAGAGCGAGTTGTTTTTCGAGGAAATTGGCGCTGCGCAGAGAGACTTCGTGCTCGGAGCCACCGCCGCCGCACAGCAGCAAGACATGCATGTTCTTCATTAGATGTGATCCCTTGGGAGAAGCGGCTTCGTCATGACCATTCAAAAACCACCGCATTCAAAACCGGACGAAGCCAGATACGAACATAAGTGCGCGCCAGTGTAGCAAGGGAGACAAACCCTTGTCAGCTGATGGCTGCCCTGCCAGCCACATCTTGCGGTGAAAAAGGGCACCCTGTGTCAAAAACCGCGCAGCCCCATCGGTCAGCGAGGGGGATCGACCCGTCCCATGCCGCTGCCATTGACGCGAAACCAGCCGGCAATGCTGTAACGCTCCTGATTGGCGGACAGCACTTCGTGGGGAAACTCTTCGGAGAGGAAGATCACCAGCCGCCCCCCTCTGGGGCTCACATCCATCAAGAACTGCTCGTCGTTGTCATAAAAGCGCAAGACGCCGCCCGCTTCGGGTTGCCAGTCGTTATTGAGGTAGAACACCGTCGTCAGGCGACGGTTGGAGCGACCGGCAAAGGCATCGCGATGGGTCGCGTAGAAGTCGCCGCTGCGATAACGGGCAAAATGTGCCTCATAGTCGAACAATCCCAGCATCAACATCCGGTTGGCTGCCAGACGCAGCGCCTCCATGCGGGCGAGATAATCGGCGACCGGCGCACCGAGGGACGGCTCCAGCCAGTGGATCTGGTCGCGGCGGATCTCGCTGTTGCCTTGATGGAGCCCTTCACGACCGATCCCGGCCGGTTGCCACTCCTCTGGCAGACAGCCTTTGAGGGCATCCACCTCGGCGGCAGTTAAAAAATCGTCCACTATCACCCAACCTCGGGTATAGATGGCATCCATGACGGCTTGATAGTCCAAGATTGACTCGCAACATGTGGAAAAGAGAGCGCTTTTTAGCGGCTTCCCGCTAAAGGCACAAACCGGTTTGCTTCTCTTGAGAAGTCCCACCATCAATACCCGATTTGGCGGGCTCCGCCCCCTTTTTTCCGGGCCGATTGTGATCCTGCCCTCAGCCGGTGCGTAGTGGAGGGGAAAAGTGTGAGCCGCCCCCCATTGCATCGGTGCCCGTTAACGTAACGCCTTGCCGTTAAAAGAGCCAAGCGATACCGTAGCGACCATGGGAATACCCCCCTTTCCTCCTGCAAGCACACTGTGCAACTTATGTACAATCAACGACATGCAATCAACAAAAGGATGATGTGATGCCTCTGCCCGACCTGACACTGCAACAACTGGATGGCACCCCCTACCCGCTCGCCCAACTGGCCGGCAAGGTGATCCTAGTGGTCAATGTGGCCAGCCGCTGCGGTTTTACCCCCCAATATGAGGGGCTGGAAGCCCTCTATCGCGAGCTGGGGCCCGAGGGGCTGGAGATCCTGGGTTTCCCCTGCAACCAGTTCGGTCAACAGGAGCCGGGGGATGCCGAGGAGATCGCCCGTTTCTGCTCCTTGGACTACCAGGTTACCTTCCCCATCATGGCCAAGTGCGATGTCAACGGCGAGCAGGCCCACCCGCTCTATCAGTGGCTCAAGAAGGAGAAACCGGGGCTGCTTGGGTTGGAAAACGTCAAGTGGAACTTCACCAAATTCCTGATCGACCGTGACGGCAACGTGGTGGAGCGGTTTGCTCCCACCACCAAGCCGGAGAGTCTGGTCGCCCCCATCCGCGACCTGCTCTGATTGCTGTTTGCGGCACATAAAGAGCGGCCGGTGCGACAGCTACTGCGCACCGGCCGCTCTTTTGCTATATTACGCCCCCGTTATCATTTCCATATCGTGGCTGGCGCCCGCGCCGGTCATCCGCTGAGCCAAAGGCTCACCAGAGGAGTTTCTCTCGAACATGTCATTCAACGAACTGGGTCTCTCCCCGCACATCCTGCGGGCCGTCAAGGAGCTGGGTTACGAACAGCCAACCCCCATCCAGCAGCAAGCTATTCCGGCTATTCTGGCTGGTCAGGATGTCCTCGGCGGAGCCCAGACAGGCACAGGCAAGACAGCCGGTTTCACCCTGCCCATGCTGCAGCTGCTGCTGGCCAACCATGGCCGCGGTCGCCGTCAGGTGCGGGCCCTGGTACTGACTCCGACCCGCGAACTGGCCGCCCAGGTGGGTGAGAGCATCATCAAATATGCCCACCACCTGCCGTTTCGAACCCTGATCGCCTACGGTGGCGTCAGCATCAAGCCCAACCTGGATGCCATCAAGCTCGGTATCGACATTCTGGTGGCCACCCCGGGCCGTCTGCTGGATCTGCTGACCCAGGGCGCATTGACCCTGAGCGAGCTGGAAGTGCTGGTGCTGGATGAAGCGGATCGCATGCTCGACATGGGCTTCATCGTCGATATTCGCCGCATCATGAAGGCACTGCCCGCCAAACGGCAGAGCCTCCTCTTCTCCGCCACCTTCTCCAGTGAAATCAAGGCACTGGCGGATGATCTGCTGAACGACCCCACCCTCATTGAGGTTGATCCCAGCAACACGGCGGCCGAACAGGTGACCCAGCGCATCATTCAGGTCGATCGGGAGCGCCGCCGCGAGCTGCTCTCTCACATGATTGGCCGTGGCAACTGGCAGCGGGTGCTGGTGTTTGTCCGTACCAAGCAGATCGCCGATCGCCTCGCGCATCAGATGCAGAAAGACGGTCTCGACACAGTCGCCATTCACGGTGACAAGAGTCAGGGAGCCCGCAACCGGGCGCTGGCCGATTTTCGCGAGGGCAAGGTGCGGGTGCTGGTGGCAACCGATATCGCCGCCCGTGGCTTGGACATCGATCAGCTGCCCCACGTGATCAACTTCGAGCTGCCGCAGATGGCGGAGGATTACATCCACCGTATCGGCCGTACCGGCCGTGCCGGTCGCGGTGGCGAGGCCATCTCGCTGGTCAGCCATGATGAGTTGGGTCAGCTCAAGGCGATTGAGGCCCTGATCGGTCAATCTCTCTCCGTGGAGATCCTCGAAGGGTATGAGCCGAGCGGCAAGCCAAGCCGCCAGACCCTGCCCGGCAGCAAGCCGGTGCAGAACCCGCCGCGCGCCCGTGGCGCCGCCAATGCCAAGGGTGGCAAGGGCAAACCGGCAGCAGGCAAGGGCAAAGCCAAAGGCGATACCGCCAAGAAGCCTGCCCCGGCCCGTAAGCGGGAAGTGGTGGGTGAGGATGTCGGGTTTACCCCGATGCGCCGCCTGCCAAGGGCCCAGCGCGACAGCTATCAGGATAGCGACGACGAGTAATTCGTCCCGTGCCTACGCCAGACTGGTCGGCCAGACAGCTGATTGACCAGACAAAGGGAGCCTCGTCGGCTCCCTTTGTGCTTTTGGCGATCGGGTAAATCACCTACACCAGCGAGTGGCGTACTCCCGGATGTTTGCCATCCGGGTGCTTGCCATGCTGCAACGCAGGCTCGCTGCCATCGGCCGGATTGTGCTGCAAAAACTCGAATAACCCGGCCTGCATATTGACGTTCCAGAAGCGCCCCGCCAGCGTCAGAACCAGTTGATCGCCTGCAAGATCGGCCAGCCCGTTTTGCCGCCAGGCATCGAACAGCTGCATCAGATGGCTGCGCAGTGAGGATGGCAGGCGCGCCAGTGCCAGCACGCCACTGTCGAGGGCACCGCGCAACAGACCATCGATCCGCGCATTCGGATTGCGCCCCATCACCATACCGGGCGCCCGAACTCCCTTCTCATGCGCTTCGTGCCACTGAGCCAAATCCCGCCCGTACATCACGCCATGGCCATGGATCGAGCCCCCGGCTCCGGTACCAAAGGGGAGGATCTCGGCGCCACGCTTGGCCATCTGGTTATAGCGACTCTGCTCGGCTGGAGTGCGTCGCCAGTGACTGCAGGAGAGCCGCTCCCAACCATGCCGTTCCAGTTGCTGACCGCCGTAAGCGTACATGGCGGCCCGCTGCTGGCCATCGGCAGCCCAACCCAGCTTGCCCTTTTGCCCAGCCCGCTCCAGATTGGTGCCCGGCATGGCGATAAGCTGGTAGAGATCAACCCCGTGCACGCCGCTCGCCATCACATCCGTGATGTCCTGCTGCCACACGGCATCATCCTGACCGGGCAGACCGAAGATAAGATCCGCCACGATCACTGCCGCATCATCGCGAGTCAGCTCACCAAGGCGGGTCAGCAGGGTCTCCCTGTCATCGATCCGCGCCGCTTGCTGGCGCACACCGGTATCAAAACTCTGCACCCCGAACGAAAAGCGGTTGAAACCGCCGCCCAGCGCAGCCTGCCACTTGGCATCGTCAAAACCGTTGAGGCGCCCCTCAAGGGTCACCTCGGCATCAGCCGTCAGGGGAAAGCGCCGGATCATCCTGGCCAGCATCGCCAGCTCATCAGCACTCATATCTGTGGGGGTTCCGCCCCCGACATAGACGGCCGAGAAGGGGCGGCTTTGTACCAGCGGCGTCTCTGCGGCCCTGGCAAGCGATGCGCACACCCCGTCGACATAGCGGCTGATCCGCGCCGGATTGGCGCCATTTTCGAAGAAATTGCAGAAGCTGCAGCGCTTGCGACAAAACGGAATATGGAGATAGAGGGCACGCTCTTCGGCATCGCTCTCTTGCTGCCACCACTGTTGCCATTGGCTCTCATCGAGTGACAAAGGGCGGATCCCTCCCCGACTGGCATGTGCCGAGGTTTTGGCACTGAAGGCAAACTTGAGAGGGTCCGGCGAAGCCACGCCGGTCATGGAAGGAGTTAGATGGATCATGGTGATGACTCGCAAATAACAGCAATGATAATTGTTATCACTCGCATGTTTTTGCGCAGGATCAACTCTTGGTGCCACTCAATCTGAAATTGCCCTGTTGGCAACCTCTATTACCGATCTGCTTAACAGATTATTTACTCAAGAGTGACTAAAGTGTGCCGATAGGAAACTATCTCCCCGCCTCTCCTTGTCTACGCTCAAGATGAAACGGGAACCAATAAAAACAGATAAAGGGCATGGGATCGGCCACTATGCATAACCTCTCACTGAACTGGAAAATCTTTCTTCCCCTTGCGCTGGTCATCAGCTCTACCTTTGCCCTCTGCTTCGAGCTCTCTGCCTGGTTGCAACGGGATCTCGCCATCCGCATGGCGGAAGAGAAGGTAGAGAGCGCCGCCAACACCTACATGGATCAGCTCAACGTATTGATGATGACCGGTGGCATGGCCAACCGGCAGATAGTGCAAACCAAGCTCAAGAGCGAGGCAGGGATTGTCGAAGCCCGTCTTATTCGTGCCCCCGCCGTCAGCAACCTGTTTGGCCCGGGCCATCCCGACCAGAAAGCCCAGGATCCCCTCGATGAACGTGCCATCACGAAGGGGGATATCATCCTGCAACAGCAGGGCAACCAGCTCACCCTGATCAAACCGTTCAAGGCCTACAAAGAGTATCGCGGCACCCAGTGCACCAGTTGCCATCAGGTGGATGAAGGAACCGTCATGGGAGCGGTTAGGATCAGCTATGACCTGACCCATACCTTCGACGATATCCGCCACAACAACTTTATTCTGAGTGGCAGTCTGGCGGCTGTTTTCGGCCTTGGCTTCGGCCTGCTCTGGTGGGTGCTGCAGCGCTACGTCAAACGGCCGCTGCGCCAGTTGCAGCTCACCATGATCCAGATGGCGAAAGAGCGTAACCTCGCCCTCCCTCTCGTCAACAACAGTCAGGATGAGCTGGGTCAGATGACCCGCGCCGTCAACGACATGGTGCAGGGCTTCCGCCACAGCTTGCAGGAGGTGGAGGAAGCGACGCACCAGCTCTATCAGGAGTCGAGCCAGATCCGCCAAGTCGCCACCCAGACCGAAAACTCGGCCCGTCAGCAGGAGGGGATGACCACCCAGGTGGCGGCCGCAGTGAGCGAGCTCGCGGCCAGCTCCCACGAAGTACGTGAGCATGCCCGCCACAGTGCAGAGCTCTCCGCGCTCACCAATCAGGATGCCGCCAATACCAGCCGTCTCGCCCAGCACTCGATCACCGACATGGGCGAGATGTCGACCGAAATCGACAGGGTGGATCAGGTTATTCAGCAGCTAGACAGCCGTTGTCTTGCCGTGGATGGGGTATTGGAAGTGATCAAGGGGATCGCCGATCAGACCAACCTGCTGGCCCTCAACGCCGCCATTGAGGCCGCGCGAGCTGGCGAACAGGGACGCGGTTTTGCCGTGGTGGCCGACGAGGTGCGCGCCCTCTCCAACCGCAGTCGCACCGCCAGCGAGGAGATCTCCCAGATGATCGCCGCCTTGCAAAAAGAGGCCCAGAGCGCCGTTACGGTGATCGGGGATGCAAAAACCAAGGCGGACGAGAGCATCAGCAAAACCGAGGCGACCCTGGCCGCCATGCAGAACATCATTGAACGCATCGCCCGGATCAATGATCTCAATGCCCAGATGGCCCAGTCAGCCGAAGAGCAGGACAGGGTCTGCAACGAGGTGGACCACTCGGTGAACCAGATCCGCAACACCTCCAACGATACTCTGGGTCAGGCTCATTCTGCCAACCTCGCCAGTATTCAGCTGGTCGAGCAGTGCCAGAAACTGGAAGCCCTGCTCAAGACCTATCGCTGGTAATCCGCTTCACCAACGAAAAAGCGCGACCCGAGGGTCGCGCTTCTGCTTTCTGAATTTGGCTTCGCTCCACTGCGGTCTTGCGTATTCACTATCAACAACGCCGCAGAGAATGCTTTAACGAGCGTTGCGGGTTGCTACGGCATCCGCCAGATTGCGCAGCAGGGTTTCGGTATCTTCCCAACCGATGCAGGCATCCGTGATGCTCTGACCGAAGGTAAGCTCGCAGCCCTCGACTAAATCCTGACGCCCTTCCACCAGATGGCTCTCCACCATCACGCCAAACACCGCCTTGCTGCCGGCACGCAGCTGACCGGCTACGTCTTCGGCCACCACCATCTGGTTCTTGAACTGTTTGCTGCTGTTGGCGTGACTAAAGTCGATCATCACCTTTTGCGGCAGACCGGCCTTCTCCAGCCCCTTCACCACCTCGCTGACATGGGCTGCGCTGTAGTTAGGTTCACGGCCACCACGCAGGATGATGTGACAATCCGGGTTCCCTTTGGTGGCCACGATGGCGGAGTGGCCATACTTGGTGACCGACAGGAAGTGATGGGGGGCACTGGCAGCACCGATGGCATCGATGGCCACCTTGATAGTGCCGTCGGTACCGTTCTTGAAGCCCACCGGGCAAGAGAGACCGGAAGCCAGCTCGCGATGCACCTGGGATTCGGTGGTACGGGCGCCGATAGCCCCCCAGCTCATCAGATCAGCCACATATTGCGGCGTGATCATGTCGAGGAATTCGGAAGCGGTTGGCAGCCCCATGTCGTTGAGATCGAGCAGCAGCTTGCGACCCAGGCGCAGACCGTCATTGATCTTGCAGCTGTTATCGAGGTACGGATCGTTGATGAGCCCCTTCCAGCCCACGGTAGTACGCGGTTTTTCGAAGTAGACCCGCATCACGATCTCCAGCTGGCCTTTCAGCTCGTCGCGCAGCGCCTTGAGGCGCTTGCCATATTCGATGGCGGCAACCGGATCATGAATGGAACAGGGGCCAATGACCACCAGCAGACGGTCATCTTCACCATTCAGGATACGGTGGATGGCCTGACGGGAATCAAACACGGTCGATGAGGCGGTCTCGGTCGCCGGAAACTTCTCAAGCACCGCAACCGGAGGGAGTAACTCTTTGATTTCACTGATACGAACGTCGTCGGTTTGATGCTGCATGGCAAGGCTTCCTGCTAGATAACTGCGATTAAGAAATCTCAACATAGCCCGCAGCTGAGTCGGTGTAAATAGAAAATTACATCACTAAAGAAAATTTTTTTAACCTACATCTTGCAAGTTAATTAAATGCTGCTAGCTGCGAAAGTGCCGCAGATAAAAAGGCCCGCACAAGGCGGGCCCTATCATGTTGGAGGGATTAATCGCGCTGGCTGATGCTGGCCAGTTTTTCGAAGTAGTCCGGGAAGGTCTTCGAGGTGCACTTGGGATCGTTGATAGTCACCGGCGTATCGGACAGTGCCACCAGCGAGAAGCACATGGCGATCCGGTGATCGTTATAGGTATCGATCTCGGCGTGCTTGAGCTGCGTCGGCGGGGTCACGGTAATAAAGTCACGCCCCTCCTCCACTTCTACGCCCAGCTTGCGCAGCTCGGTCGCCATAGCATGCAGGCGATCGGTCTCTTTCACCCGCCAGTTATAGATATTGCGAATGGAGGTCGGCCCCTCGGCAAACAGCGCCGCAACCGCGATGGTCATGGCCGCATCGGGAATATGGTTCATATCCATATCGATGCCGTGCAGTGGCGCCTGCTCCGCTTCGATAAAGTCATCACCCCAGGTGATGCGTGCGCCCATCTTCTCCAGTACGTCGGCGAAATGGATATCGCCCTGAATGCTGTGCTTGCCGATACCGGTGACCCGCACCTTGCCCTTGATGGCGCCAGCCGCAAGGAAGTAGGAGGCGCTGGAAGCATCCCCTTCAACCAGAAAATCCCCCGGGCTGATGTAGGTCTGGTTGCCCTTGATGTAGAACAGCTTGTAGTTGTCGTGCTCGATGACCACCCCGAACTGCTTCATGATGTGCATGGTGATATCGATATAGGGCTTGGAGACCAGCTCCCCCTTGATGTGAATGCGAGTGTCGCCAGCCGCCATGGGAGCAGCCATCAGGAAGGCGGTCAGGAACTGGCTGGAAACGGAACCATCGACATGGACGTCGCCGCCCCACAGCCCCTTGGCATCCACCACCAGCGGCGGAAAACCATCTTTTTTCAGGTACTGGATATGAGCGCCCGCCTCACGCAGGGCATCAACCAGATGGCCGATGGGACGCTCTTCCATGCGCGGCTCACCGCCCAGGGTGTACTCACCGGAGCCCAGACACAGCGCGGCACAGAGCGGGCGCATGGCAGTGCCAGCATTGCCAAGGAACAGATTGATCGGCTCTTTGACGGCAAAACTGCGGCCAAGGCCTTGCACGGTGCACTCGGTCTTGTCGGCAGAGAGTTTGTACTTGACCCCGAGCTGGGTCAGTGCCGCCAGCATGTGACGAATGTCATCGCTGTCGAGCAGGTTGGTCAAACGGGTAGTACCACGGGCCAGTGCCGCCAGCAGCAGCGCCCGGTTAGAGACACTCTTTGAACCGGGCAGATTGACCTCACCGGCCACACGAGAAATGGGTTCCAAACGCAACGAATTCATAGACTTCCTGTGCAATCTCAAATAAATGACCTGACCGGACGTTAACAGTACGCGCCCCGCTCGGCAAGGGCAGCGACAGGGGAAAAACGGGGCTGCACGCTAAGATTCAGTCGTTGTTGAAAAAAAGACGCCGGGCAAGCCCGGCGTCAGGATTAACTACAGACCGGATCAGCCGTGACGCTTGGCAAACTCATCCATAAAGCTGACCAGCGCCTTCACACCCTCCAGTGGCATGGCGTTGTAGATGCTGGCCCGCATGCCACCGACGATGCGGTGACCTTTGAGCGCCAGCAGGCCAGCAGCTTCCGATTCGGCCAGGAACTGCTTGTCCAGTTCGGCATTTTTCAGCTGGAACGGGATGTTCATCCGCGAACGGCAGCTGACATCCACCTGATTGCTGTAGAAGCTCGATTGATCGAGATAGTCGTAAAGGAAATCCGCCTTCTCCTTGTTGCGCGCTTCCATCGCCGCAAGGCCACCCTGTTCTTTCAGCCACTCGAACACCAGACCGGCCAGATACCAGGCGTAGGTGGGCGGCGTGTTGAACATGGAGTCGTTCTTGGCGGTGAGCTTGTAGTCGAAAATCGACGGTACATCGGCTCTGGCCTGATCCAGCAGATCATCGCGCACGATGGCGATGGCGAGCCCGGACGGGCCGATATTTTTCTGGGCACCGGCATAGATGATGCCAAAGCGGCTCACATCGATGGGACGGGAAAGGATGGTCGAGGAGAGATCCGCCACCAGCGGTACATCACCGGTAGCAGGGATATCGAACATCTCGATCCCTTCAATGGTCTCGTTCGGGCAGTAGTGCACATAGGCAGCATCAGAGCGAAATGTCGGTGTCGGCAACAGGTGCGTAATCCCCTGCTCGTTTTTGGCAACCCCTTGCCAGGTCTGGATGTCGCCGTACTTTTGCGCCTCATCCACGGCCCCCTGCGACCAGACACCTGTCAGCAGAAAATCGGCCTTCTTGTTGGCGCCGCCCAGCAGGTTCATGGGCACGGCGGAGAACTGGCCGCGACCGCCACCGTGCATAAAGAGCACCTTGTAGTTGTCCGGCACCGCCAACAGCTCGCGCAGATCCGCTTCAGCCTTCTCGGCGACCGCCATGTAGTGCTTGCCGCGGTGGGAAAGCTCCATGACCGAGGCTCCCAGCCCCTGAAAATTACAAAATTCGCGCTGGGCGCGCTCCATGACTTCAACCGGCAACATGGCGGGGCCGGCGCAGAAGTTGTAAACCTGTTTGCTCATGACGCTTTCCGTGAGTGGATGAGTGTGATCGATGACTTGTCAGGTTTTACACAAGAGCAGCCAGCGGATCAAAGGCTTTTTGGGAGCTGGCTCAACCTTTTACCGTCACTCTTGCTCCCCTTTTCAGTAGAAAAAGCCCTGAACGGGTCAGGGCTTGCAGAGAACATGCGCAGAAATGGTCAAGAGACCGCATAAACGGGTTGCCCCTGCCCTTTCCGACAAATTTACACCTTGGCGGTGAGCTCGGGCAGCAGGGTGAAGAGATCCCCCACCAGACCGTAGTCGGCAACCTGAAAGATGGGCGCCTCGCTGTCCTTGTTGATGGCCACAATCACCTTCGACTCCTTCATCCCCGCCAGATGCTGAATGGCACCAGAAATGCCAACCGCGATATAGAGCTCGGGGGCGACCACCTTGCCAGTCTGGCCGACCTGCAGATCGTTGGCGACGAAACCCGCATCGACGGCAGCGCGCGATGCGCCGACTGCCCCCCCCAGCTTGTCGGCCAGCGCTTCAATCAGGGCAAACTGCGCCTTGGAGCCAAGGGCTCGGCCACCTGAAACCACCACGCGCGCAACCGTCAGCTCGGGTCGGGGCGATCGCACGGCAAGACGTTCTACCAGGCGGCTCCGGCGGGTCAATTCGGGCACCACCAGACTCTCGACGGGAGCGTTGCCTTCCTCCGTTGCCTTGGCAAAAGCCGTCGCCCGCACCGTCATCACCTTGATGGGGGCGCTGCTCGCCACCCGGGCGATGGCGTTGCCCGCATAGATGGGGCGCAGGAAGGTATCGCTGCTCTCGATAGCCGTCACCTCGGAGATCATCTCCACGCCGAGCCGGGCAGCTATTTGGGGCAGCAGCGCCTTGCCCATGGTGCTCGCCGCCATCAGGCAGTGGCTGTAACCTTCGCACCAGCGAGCCAACAGCTTGTCGAGTCCCTCCAGCAGCCCTTCCGCCAGCGCAGGAGAGTCGGCCAGCAGCACCTTGCTCACCCCGCTCAGCGCAGCTGCCTGCTGGCCCGCCTCGCTTATCCCCTGCCCCGCCAGGAGCAGATGCACTTCACCACCCAGTTGGCTGGCAGCCGTAACCAGGCGGGCAACGTTGTCGGCCAGATGGCCCTGATGATGTTCGGCAATGATTAATGCGCTCATAGTACCTTCGCCTCGTGCTTGAGTTTGTCCACCAGCTCATCCACCGAACTCACCTTGATCCCGGCGCTGCGGGCTGGCGGCGCCATCACCCCGAGCAGACGGGTCTGATTGATAGGCACAACGGCGAGATCGGCAAAAGGGGCACTCTCCAGCGGCTTGCGCTTGGCTTTCATGATGTTGGGCAGCGAGGCAAAGCGCGGTTCATTCAAACGCAGATCGGCGCTGACCACCGCAGGCAGCGGCATGGCGAGGGTTTCAAGGCCACCATCGATTTCGCGGGTCACCAGCAACGCCTCTCCTTCCAACCTGATTGCTGAAGCGCAGGTAGCCAGCGGCCAGTCGGTCAGGGCGGCCAACATCTGGGCCACCTGACCGTTGTCCGAGTCGATGGACTGCTTGCCGAGCAGCACCAGATCCGGCTGCTCCAGCTCACACACCTTTTGCAAAGCCCGTGCAACCGTCAATGGCGCCAGCGTCTCGTCTGTCACATAGTGTCGCGCCCGATCCGCTCCCAGCGCCAGCGCATGGCGCAGCTGCTCGGCGGCCGCGTCCGGGCCAAAGGTCACCACCACCAGCTCGCTGGCGATACCGGCCTCACGCAGCCGGACTCCCTCTTCCACCGCGATTTCACAAAAGGGGTTGATCCCCATCTTCACATTGGCCAGATCCACATCAGAGCCATCCGCCCTGACCCGGATCTTGACGTTGTAATCCACTACCCGTTTGATTGCGACCAGCAGCTTCATGGGGTCATGCCTCGTCTCTTTGGATTGAATTCATTCACCAGTCCCTGCACTTTTGCGTCGTGTTTCACTTAATTTTTTGCTTACAACCGCTTTACGTTTACGTAAACTACCAGCACTACCCTAGGTCAACTTCGGTGCAGAGGCAAGATGGAACGGGAAGCAATGGAATTTGATGTCGTCATCGTAGGTGGCGGCCCGGCGGGGCTCAGCGCCGCCATCGCGTTGAAACAGCAGGATGCCAACATCTCGGTCTGCCTGCTGGAAAAGGGCGCCGAAATTGGCGCTCATCTGCTCTCCGGCGCCCTGCTGGATCCCGTCGCCCTCAAGGAGCTGCTGCCACAAAGCTGGCAGCAGGCACCGCTCGGGGTAGCGGTCAATGACGACCAGGTACACCTGCTGCAAAGCGAGAACCGCTCCCTGCAACTGCCAAACTGGGCCGTACCGCCACGGATGCACAATGAGGGCTGTCACATCGTCAGCCTTGGCAACCTTTGCCGCTGGCTTGGCCAGCAGGCGGAGCAGCTGGGAGTCGAAATATACCCAGGATTTACCGCCAGCGACCTTATCATGGAAGCGGGACGGGTCAAGGGGGTGATCACCGGCGATTTGGGACTTGATCGCGCGGGCAATCCAAAACCGGATCATGTTCCCGGCATGGCGCTCTATGGCCGCTATACCCTCTTTGCCGAGGGAGCCCGCGGCCATCTGGGTAAACAGCTGATAGCCACATTCAATCTGGAAAACCCAGCCCAACCCCAACACTACGCCATCGGATTCAAGGAGCTGTGGCAACTGCCAGCTGGCCAAGGCAAAGCGGGACAGGTACTCCATGGCAGTGGCTGGCCCCTTGGCAAGGAAGGAGAGAACAACAGTCACGGCGGCTTCTATCTCTATCAGATGGAGGGAGATCAGGTCGCGGTCGGGTTGATCGTCGATCTCAACTATCAGAATCCCTGGCTCAGCCCGTTTGACGAATTCCAGCGTCTCAAGCATCACCCACTTATCGCCGACCTGCTGCAAGGGGGTGAGCGCATCAGCTATGGTGCCCGCGCCATCACCAAGGGAGGCTGGCACTCCCTGCCCCGCATGCACTTCCCCGGCGGGCTGCTGATCGGCTGCGATGCCGGCACCCTCGACTTTTCCCGTATCAAGGGGATCCACACCGCAATGAAATCGGGGATGCTGGCGGCAAAAACCGTCGCGATGGCGCTGCGAGGTGGCGATGAGGGAGGACGGGATCTGGTTCACTATGCCGACGAACTGCACCAGAGCTGGCTGGCACAAGAGTTGGGCGCGGCCCGCAACTTCGGAGCAGCCCTGCATCGCTGGGGCCCCTGGCTTGGTGGCGCCTTTAACTGGCTGGAGCAGCGGCTGTTTGGCGCAAACTCGCCCTTCAAACTGATCGATAAGGAGCCCGATTACCGCCAGCTGCGCATGGCCAGCCGCTGCGAGCCCATCCATTACCCCAAACCCGATGGCAAGCTGAGCTTTGACAAACTCTCCTCCGTTTATCTCGCCAACACCAGTCACGACGAGGATCAGCCCTGTCATCTCAAGCTGCAGGATGAGCTGATCCCGGTAAAGGTCAATCTGCCGACCTGGGGAGAACCCGCCCAGCGCTACTGCCCGGCAGGGGTGTTTGAGGTGCTGGAAACGGAGGGGGTGGCCAAGCTGCAGATCAACGCCGCCAACTGCATTCACTGCAAGACCTGTGACATTAAAGATCCCAGCCAAAACATCGTCTGGACACCGCCACAAGGGGGCTCTGGGCCCAACTATCCCAATATGTAAGCTGCAGCTCACCTGTTGCGAAGGCGAGCCTGCAACAAAGGGCTCGGATAAAGGGGGCAGGAAGGCAAGGAGAGATGCACAAGGAGCAGCACTCAAAACGGGACGAGCTGCTCCGACCTCGCCACCTTGCAGCTGTTTTTTTGAACAAACAGGCTGAATCCCCAATGAATAGCCCCTGACAAGCGCGGCCCGCCCCTGTATAGTTCGCCGCATTCAGGTTTTCCATCGGCCCGATCTGCTTATCCACGGGATCGCCTTCTGCAGCGATCTAAGGCCGCATGACCTGTGCAACCATCCCTGATTACCCATGACTTTTTAAGGGGGGACAGATGATCACCGCCTACATTCTCAATAACAAGGTGCTGGATATAGTCACGCTCGGGCCTGACGACATAGTACCTGACAACACGGTCTGGCTGGATGCCTACAAGCCGGACACGGCAGAGCGAGAATGGTTGACGGGCCTGTTCCTGGAAGAGGTTCCCGACAAGGAAGAGCTCGACGACATCGAGGCATCAGCCCGTTTCTACTGGGATACCGATGGTCTGCACATTCACTCCCTGTTTCCCCAGCGGATCGGTCGTGACACCAAGGGTGTCCACGTCTCCTTTACCCTGCGCAACAACCTGCTGATCAGCATTCGTGAAGATGACATCGGGCTGGTTCGCCTGCTGCGCCACTATATGCGCCAGGATCGGCTGGAGGTGGAGGATGCCCTCGACATCCTGCTGGAGGTACAAAACCTCAAGGTAGAGTACCTATCCGACCTTATCGAAGACGGTTACAAGACGTTGGAAAACACCGCCGATCAGATCTTCGAGCCGGATCAGATCAACCCCATGCTCAAGGAGTTGATGGCTCAGGAAGAGGCCAACGGCCAGATCCGTCTCTCCCTGCACGATACCCGCCGCGCCTTGCGCTTCCTCAAGCGCAGCCTGCGCCAGCGCATGAGCCTTGAGCAAAACAAGTGGATCGACGAAATGCTGCACGACGTGGAGTCACTGTTGCCCCACACCCAGTTCCTGTTCGACAAGATCAACTTCCAGCTGGAGGCCTCCATGGGGGTGACCAATCTGGAGCAGAACAAGGTGATCAAGATCTTCTCGGTAGCCGCCGTAATCTTCCTGCCGCCTACCCTGATCGCCAGTATCTATGGCATGAACTTTGGCCGCATGCCTGAGCTCGCCTGGGAGTATGGTTACCCCCTCTCGCTGGTGCTGATGGTGATGTCATCGCTCGGCACCGGTCTCTTCTTCAAGCGCAAAGGCTGGCTGTAACGCCGGCTGCCCGGCACAAAAAGATTCTCGCACATTGGGGGGCATGTCCCCCCGATTAATTCCCGCCCCCTCCCTCGCCTTGCAAAGGGCTCTCCTTCGCCCCATATCCCTTGCATCACTTGCACTCTATGAATGGATATCGGGCAACCATGACCCTCTACCCCGAACACCGCTATGACGATCACGGCCAGCTTCGTCCCCCTCTCTGGTTCTGGCCCATAGCCCTGCTACTGACCCGCTCGGTCTGGCTCTTTCTGATGGCTGGCGTCACCCGCCAAAGTGGCAGCGAGATCCTTGAGCTCTTCTACCCCGACAAGCTCACTCTCTATATCAGCCTGCTGACCGATGTGCCCGCCATGCTGGCACTGCTCGCCTGTGGCGGCACCTATCAGCAGACCCATGGCATTCGCGCCAGACTCAGGCGCCATAGCCCCTTGCTGCTGCTCTGCTCTGCCACCAGCGGCATGCTGATGCAGCTGCACAGCCTCAACTTGCAGAAGTGGTCGTTCAGCTGGCCCACCGCGCTGGTGCTGGTCGCCAGCCTCTGGGCGCTCTGGTATCTGCTGCGCAGTCGTCAGTTGCGCGAATATGCGGCCGACGAGCCCCACTAACGGGGCTCCGGACACGGTTTGCGAAGCGTTCAGACCTATTGGGGAGTAACCCGGATCTGCAGGGTCTGGCGATCGCTCTGGCTACCACGCCCGCCCTGCAACTGCGAACCAAGAGTGCTGCCCTGCTGCGCCGAGCTGGTGGATAGCTCACCCACCGTCAGCCACTGGCCCGGTGCTCCACTGACCTCGGTGGCACTCTGCCCACGATTGATAGTTCCCTGCTCCAGCCTCGCCTGCTCGCTGCTGAGCGCTACCTGAACCCTCTCCCCTATCAGGGTTGCGGTGGCATAGAGGCCGTTCACCAGCGGCATCATCCCCACTGCCGCGCCCCCGTTCCACTGATAGAAGGTGACCGGCTGATAGGAGCCCATTTGCAGCAACACGGGACGACCCGACAGCCCGCGCACCTGCCAGCTGTCGTTCTGGCTGCGCTGGTACTGCCGGGCATTGCCATCGAGCAGCCACTGCCGTTTGGCCTCGTCACGGCTTACTGAACCGCCCAGTTGTTCACTGTTGGAAAGCCCATCCACCCGCCACTCGATAAGCAGGCTTTGCGGTGGCAGGTTGATTTGCGCCAGAGTCGCCTCGGCTTCCTGCAATTGGTCCGGCGTCCCGCTCAGCACCAGCTGATTGCCCATGGCGCTTACTCCAAGCCGGGGATAGATCTCCTTGAGGGTCTGCACCGCGGCCTGCGCTTCGAATACCGGGATCACCTTCACATCGGCCCACGAAGGTGAGCTCCATATCCCCGCCATACAGCAGAGCCACAGCAGCCACCTGCATTCATATCTCGTCAGACTGCCCATCACATATCCTCCTGGACCCGAACCAGCTGTTCGATGATGAACCCCGTCACAGGCAAAAGACAACCTCCGAGATGCCCCTCACAACAACCTCGTCACCAGACTCCCGCCCGGGGCGGGTTATCGCGTAAGATACGCCCCATTATGTTGACCAACCGGAACCTCTCATGCTGAAACAGCTGTTGTTACTCCCCCTCGCCCTGCTGCTGGCGGCCTGCTCGCTGACCCAGTACAACGTCAGCGAAGCCGAAATCAACCAGTACCTCAAAAAGCAGGTCTCTTTTGAAAAACAGCTGGGGATCCCCGGCATCATGTCGAGCAAGATCCGCCTGGACGAGATGCAAAGCCGTATCGGCCGCAAGCAACCGGATCGCATCGAACTCGATGCAGCTGGCGACCTGCGGGTAAGCAGCCCCCTTGGCAGCCAGCAGATGAAGGTTCGTTTTGCCCTGAGCGCCCGCCCGGAATATGTCGCCGATCAGGGGGCTATCTATCTGCGTGACCTCGAACTGGTCTCGGTGCAGACCGATCCGGCCAACATAGGTGCCGCATTGACCCCTATCCTGCCTACCTTCAATCAGTCGCTCTCCCTCTTCCTGTCGCAGACGCCGGTCTATCGCCTCGACAGCAGCCGCAAGAACGAAGCGAGGATCAAGGACAAAGTCGAAGATCTCAAGGTGGAGCCGGGTCGTCTGGTGATCCCCTTCAAGGTGCTCTGATCAGGCAATTTCTCCCCCCTCACCTTGGTTGTGCAAACCGCCCGGCCTCTTGTCCTGTTCCCCAGACAAGCTGCTGGGCGGTTTTTTGCTTCTCAACCCGGCGCGAACAGAGCATAATGCACACCATTCTCATTTAGATTCGTCATGAGAAGCGTCAATAATAAAACCAATGGTGAAAAGGGACATGAGAAAAACCGTTCTGGTACAGGCCGTTGCCTGTGCTCTGGTGAGTGGCATCGCACACGCAGCCGTCAAGGTTGAAGACAAGACTTTCAACACCGCCGCCAACATGCTGGCCTATACCGAATTTGAACTCTCCGGCGAGCCGCTGGCCGAAGCGCTGGGGCTGGATCTGGACGTGCTGGATGCCAATCGCGCCGATGAGCCGACCCCGTTCGACTTCGCCGCCGGCATCGAATCCTATGAATACTCCGAAGAGGCGATGTACGCCCTCAACTATCAGTCCGGCATGGGCCCCCATCTGGTGAACGGGCCGCAAAACCTGGCCCGTGGTGGCACCATGGCCGATCTCGGCAAACGGGTCATGGCCATGGCGGAGGCAGTTGGCTTCCCGGCTGACGAAATCCCGCAAGGCATGTATCCCCTCTCCCTGCCCTACGCCTCCGCCAACCCGGAGTTTGCCGAGGCGGTGAATACCACGCCGGTCAATGGTGACCAGATCACCATCAAGACCGCCAAAGGCGTCGAGAAAACCGTCAAGACCCAGGTTCCGGCCTACTTCCGCGACTACACCACCCTGCGCTGGAGCGGCAGTGACAACCTGCTGGTACCGGTGGCTGTGGGCGGCATTCTGCTCAAAGAGGTCATGTGGTCCCAGGACTTCCTCGGCGGCATGCACGTGGCCGAGAGCGATGAAGAGGTTGAAGCCGCCTCCGCCACCATGGATCAGGATGGCAAGCACAAGCTCGGCGTCTCCGCTGCCGACGGCTTCAACGGCATGATGCTGACCGAGCAATCCATCGACAAGCTGACCATCATGCAGAACCAGCTCGGCTTCGATGGCAAGCAACTGGGTGCCAAGATCACCCCGCAGTATGATCCGGCCAAGGGCGTTATCTACTTCCCCCATCAGGTGAAAGTGACCGAGACTCGCAACAACGATGCGGGCGCCATCGGCAAGCTCGACGTAGTGGATGGCTCAGCCCAGCTGCGCGATGCCTGGATGATGCTGTGGCCACTCTCCGAGTTCTACGCTTTCAGCGACCAGCGCACGGCCAACACCAACCAGAATCCGGCCTTCCACGCCGTGTTTGACGGCGAGCCGTTTGCCGCAACCCCCAAGGCCAACCAGACCAACGATCTGGGCAAGGCGGTCGCGGGCAGCGATGCTTTCTCGCTGGCGCTCAACCTCTCCAGCTTCACCTTCAAAAACCTGACCGCCCTGCACTTTGATAGCAAGGCCGGCACCCTGGTCGATAGCTGGCAGGCAGGCAAACAGAGCAAGCACGTCACCACCTTTGACGCCGCTTACGCACTGGTCGCCCTGCAGATCTTCCAGCGCGCTCAGGATGCATTGCCGGTCGGTTACGCCGCAGGCGACAACGGCGAGCTGAACCTCAAGACCGAGCAGGGTCAGCAGGCTCTCGCGCTTATCCGCAAACAGGCCGATTTCATCCTTGCCAATCTCAAGGGGCACAACGGGCTGGTACACGATGGTCTGACACTGGGTGGCAAGGTAGACAAGGCGCAATCCGTTGATGCCCAGTTTGCTGCTATCCGCGGCCTGACCGCTGCGTTCCTCGCGACTTCCGATGCCAAGTACCGCACCGCCGCGCGCGAGCTGTTTATCGCCGCTGACAAGGCCTATTTCAGTGCCAAAGCGGGCACCTGGCTGGCTGGCAAAAAGGGCGAGTACACTCCCTGGACCCAGGCAGCCATCTCCGGCGCGCTGCGTTCTGCCATGCTGAACCTGCGCAACGAAGGGGCCGAGAAGGCGCCCGAACTGGAGCTGGCCAAGCTGACTGGTCAGTACGTCAGCTGGTTTCGCGGCACCGTCAACGGCGGCATGCAGATGGCCGAGTGGGTCGGCGACTCCGGCGAGAACGTCATCGAAGGCGCCAGTGGTGACACCGACGAAGATGGCGTCCCGCAAGTGACCGCCGCCGGTGGCAAGCACGGCACCGCCATGGTGATGGCCGCCAAAGCGGTGGTTAGCGAGTAATTCGCACCATTCACCCCGTATGAAAAAGGGAGCCAATTTGGCTCCCTTTTCATTACATCGTCTGACTCTTCATTTCAGGGCACTTCAATTAATTCGCTTGGGTTAACCCAGCTTGTCCAGCATCTCCTTGGTCACCAGCACAATGCCCTGCTCGGAACGATAGAAGCGGCGTGCATCCTCATCGGCATTCTCGCCCACCACCAGCCCGTCTGGCACCTTGCAGCCCTTGTCCACCACCACCCGGCGCAGACGGCAGCCAGTACCGATCTCGACCCCCGGGAAGATGACTGCCTGATCGAGAGTACAGAAGGAGTGCACCCGTACGTTGGTAAAGAGCACCGAGTTGAGCACGAACGAACCGCTGACGATGGTTCCGCCGGCAAACATGGAGTTGATGGTCATGCCGTGCTGGCCATTTCTGTCCTGCACGAACTTGGCGGGCGGCGTCAGGGTCTGGCTGGTCCAGATAGGCCAGTTTTGATCGTAAATATCGAGCTCGGGCAACACGGAGGCGAGGTCCATGTTCGCTTCCCAGAATGAATCCAGGGTACCAACATCACGCCAGTAGGGCTTTTGTCCCTCGCGCGCCCCGACACAGGACATGTTGAAGGGGTGAGCAAAGGCCAGCCCCTCCTCCACGATGCGGGGGATCACATCCATCCCGAAGTCGTGTTTGGAGTCCTGGTTTAGAATGTCTTCCTCCAGCAGCTGGTAGAGATACTCCGCCTCGAAGATGTAGATCCCCATGGAAGCAAGGGAGCGATCATCACACCCCGGCATGGCGGGCGGGTTGGCCGGCTTTTCGACGAAGGCGCGGATCTTGCGCTGCTCGTCGATATCCATGATGCCGAAGGCTGACGCCTCGGCGCGCGGCACCTCGATGCAGGCTACCGTGACCTTGGCACCGAGACGCACGTGATCGAGCAGCATGGCGGCGTAGTCCATCTTGTAGATGTGATCCCCCGCCAGCACCACTATGTATTTGGGGCCGTAGTCGCGAATGATGTCGACGTTCTGATAGATGGCATCGGCAGTACCGCGATACCAGTGCACCTCGTCCACCCGCTGCTGGGCAGGCAGCAGATCGATGAACTCGTTCATCTGGTAGCGCAGGAAAGACCAGCCTGATTGCAGATGGCGCAGCAGGCTGTGAGATTTGTACTGGGTCACCACCCCCACGCGGCGGATCCCCGAGTTGATACAGTTGGAGAGTACAAAATCGATGATGCGGAACTTGCCGCCGAAATGGACGGCCGGCTTGGCGCGGTTGTCGGTCAACTGCTTCAGGCGACTGCCACGTCCTCCCGCCAACACCAGTGCCATACTCTGGTTCAACAACTGACGTGCTTTGGCACTATTTTCGGGCTCTAACAACATGATTTACCTCTGCCTTGTTTGATCTATTTTCAACCCATCTTCGCCTGTTTCAGTAGCACTGAAAGTGGTTTCACTCACATTTAACCGATCTCAATTGGCCCTTTTATCCGAGTTGCGAGTCATAACATGTTTTGCTTGGTAAGCTTGGTTAAAATTTCCTCATAAAGCAGCCACTTCAAGGATGACAAGATGGTTCACAAGCTCGGACGCCCTCTCGTTTTGATCGCCATCATAGTGGCCATACCTCTATTGCTTCTGCAAGGGGTTTGGCTGGCTATGCAGAGCACTCCGCTGACGCTCGTTCTGATTCTGGGCACCACGCTGATCGGCATGGCCCTATTGCTGATGCTGGCTCTGCGCACTCTGGGCGGCATTCAGCAACATCAGGAACAGCTCTGGATAAAAGCACTGCGCAGCCGGGATCCGCAGTTACTGGAAACTCCCCGCTCGCAAGAAGCGTTGCAACAGTTGCTGGAGCAGTTTGAAAGCGCCGAGCAGCATGTCCATCGCCAACTCACCGAGCTGAGCAATCTGGCCACTACCGACGAGCTGACCCAGCTGCTCAACCGCCACGCCTTTCGCCGCGACATGACCGAGTTGCTGCAGCGGGATCAGGATACCCAGACTGCGACGCTGGTGCTGGTGCGCGCCACCGAGCTTGGCAAGATCAACGCCCAGCGGGGTTTTCAATCGGGGGATGCCTACATCAAGGACATGGCTGCACTCATCAAGCGAGTGGTCAGCCGGTTTCCCGGCAACCAGGTCTATCGCATCTCGGGGGCAGACTTCGCGGTGCTGGTGCAACCAGCTGCCAATATCCCCCCTCACCTGCTGGGGCAGGATCTGAAAGTCGCGTTCGATCACTATCAGGAGCAACACGAGCTGGAGAGCACCGGTTACTCCGGGCTGACCAAGCTCAGCAGCGGCCAAAAAATCGAGGCCGTGCTGGCCCGGGCCGATCTGGCACTGGCCCGCGCCCAGACCGAAACCATCAATGGCTGGGCCATTCAGCAGGATGACAATGTCTCCGACATGCAGGGCCAGCAACACTGGCGCGACGTATTGACCGAGGTGCTGGCGCAGGAGCGGCTCGGCTTTACCTATCAGCCCATCCAGCCGCTGCATCGCAGCATGCTGGCCTACAACGAGATCTATACCCGCTTTGCTGGCAGCGATGGCACGGCGCTGCCCACCGATACCCTCTTTGCCATGGCACAGCGGCTGGATATGGTGATGCGACTGGAGCAGCTGGTCATCACCCACATCATGCGCCAGTACCGGGCATTTGGCTCCAACCAGAGTCGCTGGGGGATCAATCTTTCATCCAACCTGTTGCAAAACAGCACCTTTCTGATCTGGCTGGACAGACAGCTGCTCAAGGATCCCAACACCAGTGCCAATCTGGTGTTTGAACTCGACGAGGAGCATCTGGAGCGCAATCTGACCGGTGCCAAGCGGGTGTTTGAGCTGCTCAGGCGCAATGGCAGCCGCTCGGCCATCGCCAACTTCGGCAAGGGGATCGGCTCATTCACCCTGTTTCGCGAACTGAAACCTGACTACATCAAGCTCGACCCCGCGCTCATCACCGGACTGGAGCAGGATCAGACCAACCAGCAATTTGTGCGGATGATTGTCGATGTATCGCACCGGATGGGGTGCCAGGTGATTGCCGAGGGGGTTGAGCAGTTGGGCCAGAAGCAGCTGCTGCAGGGAATGTATGTGGATGGACTGCAAGGCTACCTGATCGCCCGGCCGCAACCTTTGCGACCGGATATCAGCCAGCTTGGTCTCTTTACTGAGGATGTTTCAACTTCAACAGAGTCAGAATGATCTCGTTGAGCTGGCGGTAACGCTCCAGCTCTTTCTGATCGTAACGGGTAGCCAGGGTGGTGGGGTTGTGGCGGTTCTTGAGGTAACGATTGATCTGCAGGCGATTGAACCCCGCCACCTGATAAACCTGTGCCAGCAGGGTATTCAACTCCTCATTATCCAGACCGGCTCTTGCCAGATAGTGGCTGTCGGCCGGGCTTTCGGTCTGGAAACTCCACTTGCCGATACGGCCACTCTCTTGCAGATAGGCAAGCCACTGCTCGACATAGAGCGGTTTGCAGCCAGCCAGCAGATTGAAGAAGCCGACCGAATCGCAGCGACAGCCGCTCAGCAGCACGACCGCCAGTGCATCATCGTCACACTGGAAAATGACCGGCCCGGATTGTGCCCAGTCCAGCGCCTGGATGCGGATGCTGGCCCGTCCTCCCGTCGCACCTGCGACATCGAATAGAAACATGGCGCCCCCCATGGCAAAAGGTTGATGATGGACCATCCCCCGGCGAGGTGCAAAGGCAAATTGGCATTTAACTCATCAACGTGGCCATTCGACCATAAAAAAGACCGGTATTCTCACGAATACCGGTCTGCCCTGTACGCTCAGTGCATCAGTGGAGGCGCTTTCAGGCGTCCAGTTCAACCAGCGCTTTGGCCAGCTCAATGGGTTCGAGCTCCTGGCCTTCCAGATCGGCGTTCCAGTTCGGGCCGACCAGCACATCGTCCTCATCCAGATCGTTGATCCAGATATCGAGAAACTCTTCCAGATCAATTACTTCCGGCTCGTAATCGGCCCACTCGTCCACGCAGTGCAGACGGGCATCTTCTTCGGCAGACCAGAGCGGCATGACGTCGGCATCTTCAAACTCGGCAGAGCGGCAGACCACCCAGTCCTCACCATAGCGCAGGCCCCACACCTGACCCGACTCGCGGACTTGTTCGATAAAAAGTTGGAAATTGGCGTCAAGGTTCTCGGTAAGCATGCTCATGGGGCTCTCTCATTTTCTCAGGTGCGGCGGCATTGCCGGCCGGCAATGCGGTGGCCAAATGGTGTCGCAAAAGCGACATGGACTCAAGCATATTGGGATTATTGATGAAAAAAGGGGCCTGAAGGCCCCTTTTCACGTCAAAACATCTGCCAATGGCGGTGTTTTGCAACAATTCGGGATCAACGCTCCCAGTAAACCTCTTCCAGACTGTCCTCTTTCTCCGGCAGACCGCGAGAGAGACGCGGGCTGCTCTGGGCCAGCACCTCGTAACTCACCCGGTTGGCGTACTTGCACACCTGAGAGAGCGAAGAGTAGGTGAGGAACTCGGAGATGTGCTTGGCAGAGTTGGGCACATTCATCCGGTGATAGGAGTTGGCCACCATGTCGTGCAGCACGGCGGAAAGTGCACCATCCCCTGCCCCGTTGGTGTTCTTGATCTTCTCAGGCCCGCCCATGTAGGGAGAGATATGGGAGTAGATCCGCACCGGCTTGCGGCACTTGGCGCGCGCCATGGGGCGGCTGAACTCGTACATGTTGAACTCGGGAATAACCCCGGGCAGCAGCGGCAAGGTGGTTTCGCGCTTGAAGTCATCTTCGGTGTAGGCAGCCATATAGAGCCCCACCGGACCGGCGGTACAAAGCACCATGTCAGCCCAGTCAAGCGCCTTGTCGGCTGCGGCCAGCGGATCGGAGAAACCGGTCAGGGCCTCGCCCTCCTCCTCGTTCATGGCGAGCACGGTGACGTTTTCGCTGATGAAGTCACGCCACCACTGGGGGTCAGACTCGATGACGAAACGGGTACCCAAAGTCAGCACCACCGGCACACCAGCCTCGCGGGCATAACGCACAGCGGCCATTGCGGCATCTTTCATGGGAGTGCCATCTTCACCGCGCACCAGATAGGCAGTGATGACCAGCGCGGAGGACTCCTTGATGATCTCTTCGGGGATGTGCTCGACATCCAGATGATCCATCTTGCCGGCGTTGATGCCAAAGCTGCGCTCGCCCCCTTCAGTGATGAAGGTAAAGCAGCGACCAACCGGGCCGTCTACCGGCTGCAGGTAGTCGAGGTTGACGCGAGAAGAGGTATTGCAGAGGTAACGATAGGCGTAGCTGCCGATGCGGATATCCTGGCTCATGACGCCAAGCAGGATGGAGTGGGAATCAGCCAGCACCGAGTAGTTGTGCATGGTGTTGCCGATGGTGCCACCAGCAAATTCGCTCACTACCATGTTATTGCTCTTGAGCTCGTCGTAGATCTGCTCGGCCACTTCATCGGAGATGAGCATGGAGTGGCCACGGCTCAGGCCATAACGCTCGAGAAACGCCAGATCGACATGGGCTTCGATGTCGACCAGCGTCTGGTCAATCCCGACCACATAGGCCTTGCCCCGCTCCGAAAGCACCGCACTCTGGGAGATGAGGGGATCACGACGATCCACAGGAAAGTAGTGTTTGGACTTGCGCTGACCGGGAAATTTCATGGCAATGTTCTTGTGCTCTGGGGGAAAGAGGGGCGGGATTTTAACACAATCTGTCGCACCGAAAAGTCGCTCTGTTTAAATAATGGAGTCAGTATAGACAAGGGTTGCGAGGAAAAACGTTTGCCATTTAACCACAAAAAAACCACCCGAAAGCGGGCGGTTTTTGACATGCGATCCAAAGGGAGGATTCACCCGTTGATCAAGCCGTGAAAAAGGGTCAACCCGGAGAACAGCCCGAGGGATAGCCAGAACAGCAAGGTGCCAACGAAACGGGGCACATTGGGTGCTCGCGGGATCTGTATGCCAATGGCATGCAGTACGCGACCAACCAGCAGCATGATGCCGCCGGCATGCAGCAAGAGTGCGCTGGCACCGGCCATTTCACTCAGGGCCATCAGCAACAGGGTTAGCGGTACGTACTCGGCAAAGTTGCCGTGAGCCCGGATCGCCGCCAACAACTCAGGGGCCTCCCCCTGCCCTATCATCACCCCGAACTGGGCGCGGCGTCTGACCACCCAGGCAGAGAGCCCCAGAAACAGCAGCCCCAGCAAGCCTGCGTAGATCAGCGTGATATGTACCATGACTCGACTCCTTGTTTAACTGACTGTCGGTCACTCATGCCAATTCACGGCAAATGAGCGAGACCATCATCCTTATATGGGCCTGATCGCAGTTGAGCGCCGGAATATAGCCAAACTCCTCGCCACCTGCAGCCAGGAAGATCTCCTTGTTCTGCACCTGGATCTCCTCCAGCGTTTCAAGGCAATCGGCGGCAAAGGCCGGGCAGATCACATCGAGTCGCTTGATGCCTCGGGCAGGCATGCCACCCACCGTCTCATCGGTATAGGGCTTGAGCCACTCCTCCTTGCCAAAGCGCGACTGGAAACTGGCGGTCCACTGTCCCGCCTCCAGCCCGAGCGCATCGGCCAACAGAGATGCGGTATGGCGGCACTGATGACCGTAGGGATCGCCCTCCTGCTCGTAGCGCTCGGGGATACCGTGAAACGACATCAACAGATGTTCACCCCGGCCATGCTGCTCCCAGTGACGACGCACGCTCATCGCCAGTGCCTGAATGTATTCGGGGTGGGCATGGTAATCGCGAATGAGCCGCACCACGGGCAGGTTGCGCTCATGCTTCATCGCCCGGCCCCAGGCATCGAACACGGATGCCGTGGTACTGACCGAATATTGCGGATAGAGCGGCAACAGGATCACCCGGTTGACCCCCTTGGCCTTGAGTGCCTGCCACCCCTCCTCCAGCGAAGGAGAACCATAAGTCATGGCTAGCTCGACCGGTACATCGACCCCTTCACGCTTGAGCTCCTGCTCCAGCGCAGCCCGCTGCTGTTTACTGATCACCATCAGTGGCGAACCCTGCTCGGTCCACACCTGCTGATAGAGCTTGGCCACCTTGGGCGAGCGGGTTGGCAGAATGATGAAGTGGAGCAACGGGCACCAGAGGTAGCGTGGCAGATCGACGACCCGGGGATCGTGCAGAAACTGGCTGAGAAACGCTTTGACGGCGGAGGTAGTGGGGGCGGCTGGGGTACCCAGATTGACCAGCAAGATTCCGGTTTTCGTGGTCACATTGGCTTCCTGTCTATCTGTCATGATGCAAAAAAGGACCCGCTGGGCCCTTTTTATCATTTGCCTGATGGCCCAGGGGACTGTGCCGGCAGTAACGCTTAGCCCAGAATGGTGGCAAGCTGCTTGCTGACCAGATCAACCGGCTGGGTGCCATCGATCTTGACGTAACGGGTATTGCCCGCTTCCGCCTCTTTGCCATAGAAGCCGATGAGCGGAGCAGTCTGCTGATGGTATACATCCAGACGCTTGCGCACTGTGGTCTCTTCGTCGTCGGCACGGATCACCAGATCTTCGCCGGTCACGTCATCTTTACCTTCCACTTTCGGCGGGTTGAACACCACGTGGTAGGTACGGCCAGAGCCGGAGTGAACGCGACGGCCGCTCATGCGCTTGACGATCTCTTCGTCCGGCACATCGAACTCCAGCACGAAATCAACGTTGACACCGGCATCCTTCATGGCTTGCGCCTGAGGAATAGTGCGCGGGAAACCGTCCAACAGGAAGCCTTTGGCACAATCCGGCTGAGCGATGCGCTCCTTGACCAGACCGATGATGATGTCGTCAGAGACCAGCTGACCTGCGTCCATCACGGCTTTGGCCTTCAGACCGAGCTCGGTGCCCGCTTTGATCGCCGCACGCAGCATGTCGCCGGTGGAGATCTGGGGAATACCGTGTTTTTCCATGATGAACTGAGCCTGGGTACCTTTGCCGGCGCCCGGAGCCCCCAACAGAACAATGCGCATACACGCTCCTATTGATTGGTTATTCAAATCTTGCGAAGGCAAAAAAGTACACGGTTTCGCCCGTTTCTACAAGCTCGCGCCGCCTGAATGGCCACTTTATCGCCATAAAAAACGGCGACACGACGCCATACAAATTGACGGGCTTACGGGAAAAGTGAGTGAAAATTCAACAGGAGTGCTGACAGTGAGCTGATGACGGGGATAAAAAAATCCCGGCTCAAGGCCGGGAATTGCGCTCAAAAGTAACTACTTGTCGCTCGTAGTAGGAACAGCGCAATAGTAGTTGCGCCTCCTGTGCGTCAACAACTGTCAGATGTGACAGGGAGGCCGCTATGAAACCTGAACTGGGGGTCTGGCGACGAGATAAGCTCGGCTTCCAGCTTGCCAAAATAGGCAACCCGCTCGCTGATGTCCTCCCCCGCATACTGCTCGGCCAGCGCGAGGTAATCCTGATAGTGGCGCGCCTCGGAGCGCAGCAGGGAGACGTAGAAGCGCCCCAGCTCCTCGTCCAGATGGGGGGCAAGCTTGGCAAAACGCTCGCAGGAGCGCGCCTCGATATAGGCACCGATGATCATCTTGTCGACGATGGTGGCGGGCTCATGGGTGCGCACATGCTGCATCAGTTGCCGGGCATAGCGAGAAGCGGTGACCGGGCCATATTCGATGCCGCGGGCCTGCATGATCTCCAGCACCTGCTCGAAGTGGTGCAACTCCTCCTGAATGAGCCGCACCATGGGAAACAGCAGCGGATTGCGCTCAAGTTCAGCAAAGACCGAGCGATCAGACTCGCCCATGGTGCGCTTGCCCAGGATCTCGGCCTTCTCCGGAATGGCGTCCAGCTCGCGATAAAACTCCAGTTTGGGCAGCAGATGACGCTTTCCCTTGGGCAGGCAGTAGCGGCGCACCAGACTGTGTGCAGTGAGTGCAGCCTTGGTTTCACAGTTGGCGTGATCGATAAGCAGGGTTGGCAAACGGGCCGGATCCCGCGCCATTTCCACCCACTCGTCAGGGGTTTCACACTGCAAGAACTGGCGCACGGGGGCTAGCAGATCATCCATCTGAACTCTCGTTAAAGGCGTATGAGAAAAGTGGCCCTATGCTAGCGGATCAGCCGTTGCATGCCCATATCTGGCAAGATAAGCGCTGTTTTTTCAAACAGATGCCATCTCTCCCCTTTCGTCACCTCCCAGCAAAAACAACAATGGGAGCCAAGGCTCCCATTGCGTTATGCACACCAGCTAGAAGGAAAACGTTTAACTACCTTCGTTAAAAATTTCCAGATTGCTGGTCCCTTCCTGCCACTCGCGCACAGCCTTGCTGTCGTCGCTACGCAGGGCATTGAGGTGGTCAAGATAGGATTGATCCACATCGGAAGTGACATAGTGGCCATTGAATACCGAGGTCTCGAAGTGGCGCAGCTCGGGGTTGATCTCCCGCACCGCCGCTTCCAGATCTTCCAGATCCTGGAAGATGAGGCCATCAGCGCCAATAAGCTTGCACACCTCTTCCACTTCGCGGCCGTGGGCAATCAACTCGTTGGCGGTGGGCATATCGATACCGTAGACGTTGGGAAAGCGGATTTCCGGTGCCGCCGAAGCGAAGTAGACCTTGGCAGCCCCTGCTTCACGGGCCATCTGGATGATCTGCTCGGACGTGGTACCCCGAACGATGGAGTCATCCACCAGCAACACCTTCTTGCCCTTGAACTCGGAGCTGATGGCGTTGAGCTTGCGGCGAACCGACTTCTTGCGCTGGGTCTGACCCGGCATGATGAAGGTGCGGCCGATATAGCGGTTTTTCACGAAACCCTGACGGTATGGCAGATCCAGGGTGTGGGCGATCTCCAGTGCCACGTCGCAGGAGGTCTCGGGGATGGGGATGACCACGTCCACATCGAGATCTTCCCACTCGCGTGCAATCTTCTGACCCAGCTTGCGACCCATATTGAGGCGGGCGGCGTAGACCGACACCTTGTCGATGCACGAATCGGGACGGGCAAAGTAAACATATTCGAAGATGCAGGAGCTCATCTGCGGGTTCTCCGCGCACTGCTCGGAGAAGAGCTGGCCCTGCTCGGTGATGTAGATGGCCTCTCCCGGCGCGATGTCACGCACCGTCTCGAAACCGATGGCATCGAGCGCCACGCTCTCGGAGGCAAGCATGTACTCCACCTGCCCCTGCTCATCCTGACGACGGCCGAGGACCAGCGGGCGAATGCCGTTGGGATCACGGAACCCGATGAGGCCGTGGCCAATGACCAGCGCCACCACGGCATAGGCACCGCGGATCTGCTGATGGGTCTTGCGCACCGCAGCGAAGATGTCCGCAGGCGCCAGCGCCATCTTGTCACAACGGTCCAGCTCGTGAGCCAGCACGTTCAACAGCACTTCGGAATCCGAAGTGGTGTTGATGTGACGACGCGCGACGCGGAACTGCTGCTCCTTGAGCTCCTTGGCGTTGGTCAGGTTGCCGTTGTGGGCAAGCACGATCCCGTAAGGAGAGTTGACATAAAAAGGTTGGGCTTCTGCGGCACTGGAGCTGCCTGCGGTGGGATATCTGACATGACCGATGCCGATGTTCCCTTGCAGGCGCTGCATGTGGCGCACTTCAAACACGTCCTTGACCAGGCCATTGGCCTTGCGTTGCCGGAAGTTCCCACTGTCAATGGTCACAATCCCGGCGGCATCCTGTCCCCTGTGCTGCAACACCGTCAAGGCGTCGTAGAGGGCCTGATTGACGGGAGTGGTGCCTACTATACCGACAATACCACACATGTATTTGCTACCTCGAAGTCGCTATACCTGTTTAAGAAAACTCGAAGAGTTCAGCATGAACCCGAAAAACCACTGGATCACCGGCTTGAACTCCGGCACCAGCTTGGATGCCGCCCACCAGTCGCTCTGGGAGAGGCTGGTGAAGGTATCCATGAAAAAAAGCAGGGCACTGACGATCAGTACCCCGCGAATTGCGCCGAAGCAGACCCCGAGCACCCGATCGGTACCGGAGAGCCCCGTCTTGTCCACCAGCAGACCCACCACGTAGTTCACCACGCTGCCCAGGATCAGGGTTGCCACGAACAGGGCCGCGATGGCCAGACCGTTGCGCACCAGCGCATCGGAGAAAGAGGTAAAATAGGCGGCGAGATCAGGATAGAAATGGCTGGCAATAAAGAAGGCAACGAACCAGGTGACGAGAGACATGGCCTCTTTGACGAAGCCGCGCACCAGGCTGATGAGTGCAGAAAAACCGACAATGCCGATGATGGCGTAATCAATCCAGACCATAGAAAAAGATGTCCTGCGAAATTGCGGCGCAGTCTAACAAAAACGATTGCGCAATGCTTGATAAAATTGTGTTACATGTTCAAAGAGGCGCCGGAAACGCAGCTTTATTCACGATAAAAACGGTTGACCGGCGCCAGAATGCACAACGCCATGGCATGGCCATGGCGTTGTCGTCTGCAACGGGCGCTTACCCGATGTGGGTCAGGCCGCCCATGTAGGATTGCAGCGCAGCCGGGATGGCGATACGGCCATCTGCCTGCTGGTAGTTCTCGATCACCGCCACCAGAGTACGGCCTACAGCTAGACCGGAGCCATTCAGGGTGTGAATGAGCTGCGGCTTGCCATCGACACGCACGCGAGCCTGCATGCGGCGCGCCTGGAAGTCGGTGCAGTTGGAGACAGAGGAGATCTCGCGGTAGGTATTCTGGGCCGGCAGCCACACTTCCAGATCGTAGGTCTTGGCAGCGCAGAAGCCCATGTCACCGGTAGAGAGCGCCATCACGCGATACGGCAGCTCCAGCAGTTGCAGCACCTTCTCGGCGTGACCCACCATCTCTTCCAGCGCTTCCCAGGATTTCTCCGGGTGAACCAGCTGTACCATTTCGACCTTGTCGAACTGGTGCATACGGATGAGGCCACGGGTATCACGACCGTAAGAGCCAGCTTCGGAACGGAAGCACGGGCTGTGAGCGGTCATCTTGATCGGCAGCTCCTGCTCTTCGAAGATTTCGTCGCGCGCCATGTTGGTGAGCGGCACTTCGGAAGTCGGGATCAGGGAGAACTTGCGCACCTTGCCCTCTTCCTCCCCTTCGCCGTCAATACCGGTATTGAACAGATCCTGGGAGAACTTCGGCAGCTGGCCGGTACCGTACAGGCTGTCCGGGTTGACCAGATAAGGCACGTAGCACTCGGTGTAACCGTGCTGCAGGGTGTGCAGATCCAGCATGAACTGGGCCAGGGCGCGGTGCAGACGGGCAATCTGGCCCTTCATCACCACGAAACGGGAACCGGAGAGCTTGACGCCGTTCTTGAAATCAACGCCCTTGGCCGCTTCACCCAGATCGATGTGATCGCGTACCGGGAAGTCGAAGTGACGCGGGGTACCCCAGCGACGCACTTCCACGTTGTCGTTTTCGTCACGACCAACCGGGGTGGTTTCGCTCGGCAGGTTGGGGATGGCATCGGCAATGGTTTTCAGCTCGGCCAGCAAAGCATCCAGCTCAACCTTGCTGGTCTCCAGCTCGTCGTTGATCTTGGTCACTTCAGCCTTGAGCGGAGCAACATCTTCACCGCGACGGGCAGCCTCACCGATGGACTTGGAGCGGGCGTTGCGCTCGGCCTGCAGCTCCTGAGTACGGGACTGCAGATCCTTGCGCTTCTCTTCCAGAGCATTGACAGCCGCTACGTCAAGAGCGTAGCCACGTGTCGCCAGACGAGCGGCAGCTTCGTCGATGTCGCTGCGCAGATATTTGGGATCCAGCATGGGTTACCTACTTTTTGTAAAAGGGATCTGGGCCTGAGTCATCATGACGGGCGGGAAAACAGATCCGGAAGTTAACATCGGTTGGCGCCCCCGTCGTTTTGAGAGTCAGGCCTTCGAAATCAAGAAGATGGTATCAGGCCGAAACCAACGGGGTCAGAGGGGCAGTGTAGCAGACCGCCCCCCTGCCCGAACAGGGACTATTTGGGTCGTTTTTGCCAACTTGTGGGGTCAAACACCCCAATTATTCCGGTGTCTGACCAATTTTCATTCTGCTGGCCCAAATGGGGGACTATCGGCCCCGTTTTTGCGGGCTCTGTCGATCGAGCTCATGCAGATAATCGAGCTTCTGGCCGATCTGCTTTTCAAGGCCACGATCAGTCGGCTGATAGTACTGCTTGCCGGCAAGCTCGGGCGGGAAATACTCCTCGCCTGCGGCGTAAGCGCCCGGTTCGTCGTGGGCATAACGATACTCGGCGCCATAGCCCAGATCGCTCATCAGACGGGTCGGTGCGTTGCGCAGGTGCACCGGTACCTCGAAGTCGGGCAGGTTTTTGGCATCATTGAGCGCTGCCTTCCAGGCGGTATAGACCGCATTGCTCTTGGGCGCACAGGCAAGGTAGACGATCGCCTGGGCGATGGCCCGCTCCCCTTCCGCCGATCCGATGCGGTGGAAACAATCCCAGGCAGATAGCGCCACCTGCATGGCACGCGGATCGGCATTGCCCACATCTTCCGAGGCAATCGCCAGCAAGCGGCGGGCAATATAGAGCGGATCGCAGCCGGCACTCACCATACGGGCATACCAGTAGAGCGCCGCATCCGGCGCCGAGCCGCGAATGGATTTGTGTACTGCCGAGATGAGGTCGTAGAAGTGATCCCCCCCCTTGTCGAAGCGGGCCACATGTTCCCCCGCCACGGCGGCAAGCAGCGCGCTGTCGATAAGCTTGTGGCCGCTGCCATCAAGCTCGGCCATGTCAGCCAGCAGCTCCAGATAGTTGAGGGACTTGCGCCCGTCGCCATCTACCGCCTTGGCCAGTGCCTCTTTGACGCCAGGGGCAAAGGCAAGGGCCGGATCATTGAGACCGCGGGGATCCTGCATCGCCTGATCGATCATGGCGAGGATGTCCTCCTCCTCCAATCGCTTGAGCAGATAGACCCGGGCCCGGGAGAGCAGCGCGTTGTTGAGTTCGAACGAAGGGTTCTCGGTGGTAGCACCGATGAAGGTGATGGTGCCATCTTCGATGTGGGGCAGGAACACATCCTGCTGGCTCTTGTTGAAGCGGTGCACCTCGTCCACGAAGAGGATGGTGCGCACTCCGCGCCAGCTGTTCTCTTTGGCCTTGTCGATGGCGGCGCGGATCTCCTTGATGCCGGAGGTCACCGCCGAGAGTCGCTCCACTTCCGCCTGACAGTAGTGAGCCATCAGCTCCGCCAACGTGGTCTTGCCGGTCCCGGGTGGTCCCCACAGGATCATCGAGTGGCAGTGACCGGCCAGGATCGCTTTGCGCAGGGGCTTGTCAGGCCCCAGGATATGCTGCTGACCTATGTACTGGTCGAGGTTTTGCGGCCGCATCCGGGCCGCCAGCGGACGAAAGTCCGACGAGAAATCCAGCGAGAGATTGCTCATCAGCGCTGATCATCCAGCTCGACCCCCTTCGGGATCTTGAAGACAAATTCGTTGCCCTTGAGCACCGGCTTGCGGTTGAAGTTATTGAGGGTAAATTCGGTCCACTGCCCCTGCGCCTCTTTCACATCGAAGCGGCTGATGTTGTTGTCGCGATCGAAGGTGACACGGAAGGAGGCGATAAGCTCGCTCGGATCACGGCTGGTGACTGTGTAGACATCCCCCTGCTGGGTCACGTCGTAGTTCTTCCACAGCTTGTCGTCATTGCCGGTGATGAGCACGAAGGGAGTGTTGAGCACCGCATCCTTCAATTTAAGGGCGGTCACCTGCTCGACGAAGGGGTCATATACCCAGACATCCTTGCCATCGGCCACGATCAGGCTCTCGTCAGGCGCCGTGGTATGCCAGTTGAAATGGTTGGGACGCTGTACCACCAGATCACCGCTGGCGCGCTGCAGCTCCTTGCCCTTGCTGTCGTAGACAGTCTGGGAGAACTTGGCGGAGAAGAGGCTGACACTTGCCAGCTTCTGCTTGAGATCGCTGGCCGCGTCGGCCCACACCTGGCTGCTGGCAACCAGCAGCATGGATCCGATCAACAGCTGTTTTTTCATCATGCTTTTCATAACGACCATCTCGATAAAAGGCCACGCCCGTGAGGGGCATGGCCAGGATAACAGTAAAAGGGTGGGCCTTAGTCCCGCACCGGCGGCGGCGCCAGCACATCGCGCTGACCGTTGCCACCCGGGGCGCTCACAATGCCTTGATTTTCCATCTGCTCGATGAGACGAGCAGCCCGGTTGTAACCAATCTTGAACTTGCGCTGCACGCTGGAGGTCGAGCCACGGCGCGACTCCACCACGAAGGCGACCGCTTCGTCAAACAGGGGGTCGAGCTCTTCATCGTCACTACCGCCATATTCGCCGCTACCACCTTCACCGCCTGATTCACCGGAAAGGATCTCGTCGATGTAGTTCGGCTCGCCGCGCAGTTTCCAGTCCGCCACTACCTTGTGCACCTCGTGGTCATCGACAAAGGCGCCGTGTACCCGGGTCGGGTTGGAAGTACCGGCCGGCATGTAAAGCATGTCACCCATGCCGAGCAGAGATTCGGCGCCGCCCTGATCGATGATGGTACGGGAGTCGATCTTGCTCGACACCTGGAACGAGATACGGGTCGGGATGTTGGCCTTGATAAGACCGGTGATGACATCCACCGACGGACGCTGGGTCGCAAGGATAAGGTGAATACCGGCCGCCCGCGCTTTCTGGGCGATACGGGCAATGAGCTCTTCCACCTTCTTGCCGACGATCATCATCATGTCGGCAAACTCGTCCACCACCACCACGATATGGGGCAGCTTCTCCAGCTCCGGCGGCGTCTGATCCATGGAGTCGCCCGGACGCCACAGCGGATCCAGCAGGGGATCCCCCTCCTCGATGGCCGCCAGTACCTTGTCGTTGTAGCCCTTGAGGTTGCGCACCCCGACCGCCGACATCAGTTTGTAGCGACGCTCCATCTCGCCCACACACCAGCGCAGGGCATTGGCGGCATCCTTCATGTCGGTCACTACCTCGGTCAGGAGGTGCGGGATCCCTTCGTAGACCGACAATTCCAGCATCTTGGGGTCGATCATGATGAAGCGCAGATCGTCCGGCGAAGATTTGTAGAGCATGGAGATGATCATGGTGTTCACCCCCACCGACTTACCTGAACCCGTGGTACCGGCCACCAGCAGGTGCGGCATCTTGGCCAGGTTCACCACCACCGGCTCACCGGCGATATCCTGACCCAGGCCCATGGTGAGCGGGTTGCGGCTATCGCGGAACGCATCGCAGTCGAGGGTCTCGCGCAGGTAGACGGTCTGGCGCACCCGGTTGGGCAACTCGATCCCGACATAAGTTTTACCCGGGATCACCTCGACGACCCGCACGCTGCTGGCCGACAGAGAGCGGGCCAGATCGCGGGACAGGTTGGTGATCTTGCTCGCCTTCATGCCAGGCGCCAGATCCAGTTCAAAACGGGTGATGACCGGGCCCGGATAGACGCCGACCACCTTGGCCTGCACGTTGTAATCGGCAAGCTTGGCCTCCACCAGACGGCCCATCCGATCCAGCTCATCCTTGCTCATCATCTGGGTCTTGGCGGGTGGACGGTCCAACAGCTCCAGACTCGGCAGCGGCGGCAGGTTGGCCTGTACGCGGCGCTTGGGCTTGGTCGGCATGGCAACGACAGGTGCAACCGCTGCATCCTCGCCCTCGGCCCACGGCAGGTCGAGATCTTCATCGTCCTCATCATCGGCGACGGCAAGGGCGCTCTGGCGACGCGTGCTGGCAGGGGCTGGCCGTTTGGCCTTGACCACCGGTGCAGGTTCGTCGTCCTCATCATCAAACTGCGGGTCAAACTCGAAGGTGTCGTCGTCCAGTTCAGGCAACCACTCCTCCTTGGAGCCTTTCTGGTTTTTGCCCTTGGCGCGGCGACCCCAGTTACTGTGGGGATCGTCCTCATCCTCTTCATCGAGTTCGATGGCGCCCACGCCCCCTTCAAGCAGGGGATCCGGTCCCTCAACGCGAGGCTGACGCCAGCCGCCGGTCAACCAGCGACCCAGAGTACCCGGGAAGTGGTAGATGGCACTGACGGAGCCGGTGCAGGCGGCACCGATGCGCTCGACGATGGTGAGCCAGGACCAGCCGGTAAACAGGGTAATGCCGGTTGCCACGAAGCAGAGCAGCATCAGGTTGGCACCCACACCGCCAAACAGCGGTACCACGGCGGAGGCGATGACATCCCCTACCAGACCACCGGCGGAGAAGTTCTGCAGATCGTTGAAGTTCATGCTGGCGATGGCCGACATGCCGAGCACGGTCAGGATAAAGCCGATGATCCGCACCCCGAGGGTGAGGTAATCCACATCGAGCAGACGGCTTGGCCGCCAGAAGAGACTCCAGCCCAACAGCACCACCAGTGGCGGAACCAGATAGGAGAAGGCACCAAAGGTAAACATGGTGATATCGGCAAGCCAGGCGCCTGCGCTGCCGGCGAGGTTCTTGACCTCCCCTTCCCACGAGGTCTGGGACCAACCGGGATCGGCGGGATGATAGGACAACAGGGCAAGCAGAAGATAAGCGGCCATCAGGGTGATGGCGATCAAGACGGCTTCGAAGATCCGTTGTGTACCTGATAAAGGAGTAAACAGCTTTTTATCGGCCAAACTCCGGCTCCTTTCTGAAAACATGTAATGCAGGAAATAAGGGGGCCTAGTATCCCCGAAAAGCCCATCGATTGTCAGCCTGTGCCTGATGGGACGGGGCCATATTTGCAATCATCTTTACAAGAAGAAACGAGCGGACCGGCCGCTCGTTTCTGACTGTCGCAGTGTCTCATATGGAAAAGAAACCACGGCATAATCTGCTTTATCGGGTGCTGATCACCAGACGGCTGCTCTGCTTGACCTCCTCCATCACCACGTAGGTGCGGGTGTCATTGACCCCCGGCAAGCGCAGCAGGGTCTCACCCAGCAGGCGGCGATAAGCCGACATGTCGCTTACCCGGGTCTTGAGCAGGTAGTCGAAATCACCCGAGACCAGATGACACTCCTGGATCTCCTCGAGCACCTGAACAGCCTTGTTGAACTGTTCAAACACATCGGGGGCTCCACGGTTGAGGGTAATTTCCACAAAGACCAGCAGAGACGCATCCAGATAATGAGGGTTCAGAATCGCGGCATACCCTTCGATATAGCCTTGTCGCTCGAGGCGACGAACCCGTTCCAGACACGGTGTAGGACTCAGGCCAACTCGTTTGGACAACTCAACATTCGAGATCCTGCCATCCTTTTGCAGTTCATTGAGAATGTTGCGGTCAATCCTGTCCAAATCCTTTAGCCGACTCTTAGCTTCCATCATTTTATTCCATCCTTTGGCTATTTTTTGGTAAGAATCACCATTCATTTTATAATTATGGTCACAAATCCTGTCAATACCTGAATATACTAGGCGCAAATGTTGGTTAACATTTTGGCAACATGAAACACCAATCGATAGACGAGGGATAGCATGATTATCGGTGTACCTAAAGAGATAAAAAACCATGAATATCGCGTAGGCATGGTTCCGGCCAGTGTACGTGAACTGACAGCACGAAACCATACTGTTTTCGTCCAAAGCGGTGCCGGAAACGGGATTGGCTTTAGCGATGCAGATTATACGGCTGCTGGTGCCGAAATTTTGGCCTCTGCCGCCGAGGTTTTCGCCAAGGCGGAGATGATCGTCAAGGTCAAGGAGCCCCAGCCTGTCGAGTGTGCCATGTTGCGACCGGGTCAGACCCTGTTTACCTACCTCCATCTGGCACCGGATCTGCCACAAACTGAAGCATTGCTGAAAAGTGGTGCCATCTGCATCGCCTACGAGACCGTCACCGACGGCCGTGGTGGTCTGCCCCTGCTGGCGCCCATGTCGGAAGTCGCGGGTCGCATGTCCATTCAGGCGGGCGCCCAGGCGCTGGAGAAATCCCGCGGCGGTAGCGGTGTGCTGCTGGGCGGCGTACCCGGTGTCGAACCGGCCAAGGTGGTGATCATCGGTGGTGGCGTGGTTGGCTCCAACGCAGCCCGCATGGCCATTGGCATGCGCGCCGACGTGACCATCCTCGACAACAATGTCGATACCCTGCGCCGTCTCGACAACGAGTTTCAGGGTGCGGCCAAAGTGGTCTACTCCAACAGCGAAAGTCTGGAACGCCATCTGCTGGCGGCCGATCTGGTCATCGGCGGCGTGCTGGTACCGGGCGCCACTGCGCCAAAACTTGTCAGCCGTGACCACATTGCGCGCATGAAGCCGGGCTCGGCTATCGTCGATGTGGCGATCGATCAGGGTGGCTGCGTGGCGACCTCGCACCCCACTACCCACGAAGATCCCACCTTCATCGTCGATGACGTGGTGCACTACTGCGTGGCCAACATGCCGGGGGCAGTGGCACGTACCTCGACCGTGGCACTCAATAACGCTACCCTTCCCTTCATTATCAAGCTGGCCCAGCAAGGGTATCGTCAGGCACTGCTGAGCGATCCCAACCTGCTGCACGGTCTCAACGTGATGGAGGGCAAGCTCACCTGCAAGGAGGTTGCCGTGGCTCATGGCCTTGCCTACACTGATCCCCTGACCCTGCTGAACTGATCTGCACTGGCTTGCGCCAGTTGGAGATGAGTGAAAATCCGCCCGCGATGGGCGGTTTTTTTATCTCTTTTATAGTGCTCGGCAAAACCGAGCGTTGATGCGGGAAGGCGATTGAAACAATCGACTCACTGGCCTTTGACCCCGGATCACGAATTACCTACAATCGCGCAAACTCATCACGTCTCGGAAATCACATCATGAGCCAAGTCACTCACAGCAAACTGCTGATCCTGGGCTCCGGCCCGGCCGGTTACACCGCTGCCGTCTACGCCGCCCGCGCCAACCTCAATCCCCTGCTCATCACCGGTATGCAGCAAGGTGGCCAGCTGACCACCACCACCGAGGTAGAGAACTGGCCCGGCGATCCGGAAGGCCTGACCGGCCCGGCCCTGATGGAGCGCATGAAAACTCATGCAGAGAAGTTCGATACGCGCATTCTGTTTGATCACATCAACAGCGTCGAACTGACCCAGCGCCCGTTCCGCCTCAAGGGTGACAACGGCGAATACACCTGCGATGCCCTGATCATCGCGACCGGCGCCTCCGCCAAATATCTGGGCCTGCCTTCTGAAGAAGCCTTCAAGGGTCGCGGCGTCTCCGCCTGCGCCACCTGCGACGGTTTCTTCTACCGCAATCAGGAAGTGGCGGTGATCGGCGGCGGCAACACTGCCGTGGAAGAGGCGCTCTATCTGGCCAACATCGCTAAAAAGGTGCACCTCATTCACCGTCGCGACGAGTTCCGCGCCGAGAAGATCCTGATCAAACGTCTGCACGACAAGGTCGAGAGTGGCAACATCGTACTGCACACTCACCAGACCCTGGACGAAGTGCTGGGCGATCAGATGGGGGTTACCGGTGTGCGCCTGCGTAACACCCAGGACAACAGCACCAGCGAGCTGCCGCTGATGGGCGTCTTCATTGCCATCGGCCATCAGCCCAACACCCAGATCTTCGATGGCCAGCTGGAGATGCAAAACGGCTATCTGAAAGTACGTGGCGGTCTCGACGGTTTTGCCACCCAGACCAGCATTGAAGGTGTCTTCGCTGCCGGCGATGTTGCTGACCACAACTACCGTCAGGCCATCACCTCTGCCGGTACCGGCTGCATGGCTGCCCTCGATGCAGAACGCTATCTCGATGCGCAATAAATAAGCGCATATGTGATATAAGGCATACCAGTCGGTATGCCTTTTTTATTTGAAGGAGTCTAATGAAACAGAAGATATTGATTGTCGAAGATAGCCTGACGATCCGCCGTATGCTGACCCAGGCGATAGCCCAGCAGACCGGTCTGGAGATCGACGCCTTTGATACCCTCGAAGGCGCCCGTCACTGTCGGGGAGATGAGTATGTGGTCGCCCTGGTGGATCTGACCTTGCCGGATGCACCTCGCGGGGAAGCGGTCAGCGTGTTGCTGGAGCGCGGCTTGCCAGTGGTGATCCTCACCGCCGATATCAGCGAGGATAAACGTGCGGCCTGGCTGGAAACCGGCGTACTGGACTATGTGATGAAGGATTCGCGCCACTCGCTGCAATATGCGGTCAGCCTGGTGCACCGCCTCTATCTCAACCAGTCCATCGAAGTGCTGGTCGTCGATGATTCGCGCACCTCCCGCCACCGCACCATGGCCCAGTTGCGCAAGCAACTGCTGCAGGTGCACGAAGCGAGTCACGCACGCGAAGCGATGGCGATGCTGGAGCAATATCCCGGCATCCGGCTGGCACTGGTCGACTACTATATGCCGGAGATCGATGGCATCAGTCTGGTGCGCATGCTGAGAGAGCGTTACAGCAAACAGCAGCTGGCAATTATCGGGATCTCGGTCTCGGACAAGCGCGGTCTCTCCGCTCGCTACCTGAAACAGGGGGCCAACGACTTTCTCAACCAACCGTTTGAACCGGAAGAGTTGCAGTGCCGGGTCAGCCACAATCTGGAGGCACTCGAGCAGTTCAACAGCATTCAGGAGTCGGCCAATCGCGACTACCTGACCGGTCTTTACAACCGTCGCTACTGGTTCAACGAAGGGCAGAAATGGTTCGAGGAGCATCAGCGGCTGCAGAGTACACTTTCACTCTGCGTGCTCGATGTGGATCACTTCAAGCAGGTCAACGATCACTGGGGCCATGCCATTGGCGATCAGCTGCTCTGCCATCTGACCCGCCAACTGACCCAGTTCTTCCCCGATGCAATGATCGCCCGCTTTGGCGGCGAGGAGTTTGCCCTGATGGTGCCCCACTGCACCGTCCCCGTGTTGATCAAGCGTCTTGAAGGGCTGCGTCAGCAGTTGCGCCAGCACCCCTTGTCACCGGATGTTCCGCTCTTTGTTCGCGCCAGCTATGGTGTGGTCAGTATCGGGCGGGTATCCATGGACGAGGCGCTGAGCGAAGCGGATCGGCTCCTGTATCAGGCCAAGAACACCGGCCGTGACAAGATAGTCTCGCAAGAGAACGCCATCTAGTTTCCTGCGCAGTCCCGTGTATTACCGCCCGCAAGACTTTCTGCCAACCGGAAAGTCTGCGGGTTATCTCCCCTCTCGACACCTTTTGATATCAACCGGCTTAAAACGTCTTGTCGACTCGCACGCCGTCATCAAAATAGAGAATGCGTACTTTATCGCCACTGCTGAAGACCATGGCGGGATCATAATCCTGGATCACATTGACCAGCCCGTTCTGCTCGTTGCGAATAAGTAGCTCGACCAGTTTGTTCTCCACTACCGTGTCGCCTGACTGATACTGCTGCGCCGCAGCGGCCCCGGCAAGCGCCCCGACGGCGGTGGCAATTTCACGGCCATGGCCGCCACCAAACTGGTTACCAAGCAAGCCGCCCAGTACTGCCCCGCCCAGGGTTTTCCAGCCGGAACGCTCCGACTCCAGGATCTGGCGCTGGGTAATATTGCGCACCGTCTCGACCTGGCCAAACACCACCTGATTGACCGGGCGGGCCGTGTTGCGCTGGTAAACCTCGGCCCCGGCGGGCGCAGTGACAAAGCAGAGCAAGCTGGATACTATCAGGATAATGGCCTTCATCTACGAACCTCGTTGCCTTATGTCTCGCTATCTCACTCAACTGGATGATGAGCTCTGCTGGTTTCCCGACCCCTCGCATGCCCTGGAAGAGCCCAACGGTCTGCTGGCGATCGGCGGGGCTCTCTCCCCTGCCAGATTGCTGGCAGCTTACCACAAGGGGATCTTCCCGTGGAACGAACCCCACCAGCCGACCCTGTGGTGGTCACCGGATCCGCGCGGTGTGATCCGCCCTGATGAGCTGCATGTTGGGCGTACCTTGCAGAAGATTATCCGCCGAACCCCATTCGATATTTCCGTCAATCGCGCCTTTAATGAGGTAATCAATGCCTGCGCCGCGCCTCGTCGCACAGCCGATGGCACCTGGATCAGTCAACCCATGATCGAGGCCTACCAACGGCTGCACCGTCTGGGCCACGCTCATTCGGTCGAGATCTGGCAAGAGGGAAAACTGCAAGCGGGTCTTTATGGCCTGTCGATTGGCCGGTTGTTCTGTGGCGAGTCCATGTTCAGCCATATCGATAACGGCGCCAAGCTGGCCATGGTGGCACTCTGTCGCCACTTTGCCCGGCACGGAGGCGCCCTTGTCGACTGCCAGATGCAGAATCCGTTTCTGGCCACGTTGGGTATTGAAGAGTGGCCAAGAGCGCGCTTTCTGACCGAACTGGCGCAACTGAGCCGCCAATCGCTATTGGATTCATGCTGGCAAAAGGGAGAGATCCGCTTATGACCGAAGAAGTGATCCTCAAGGTTGGGCTAACCCCCAAGCATCCCTGCAGTTATCTGGATCATGAGCAGGAGCAGTTGCTGGTTCTGATGGATCACAACCTGCTCAACGCCCACGGTTACGAACGCCTGCTGACCGCCGGATTTCGCCGCAGTGGCAACGACATCTATCGCCCCCACTGCCCCGCCTGTCATGCCTGTCAATCGCTGCGCATTCACAGCGAGCACTTCAGACCCAGCCGGGGACAAAAACGCATCCGCCAGCTCAACAGGGATATCGACATCGTCCTGAGCTACGATGACAAGCCCGAGTATTACCAGCTTTATGAACGCTACATCAGCGAACGCCACCAGGATGGCAGCATGTATCCCCCCAACCGCAAACAGTACCGCGGTTTTCTCCATTGCGACTGGATGCCGCCCCTCTATCTGGAAATGAGAAAGGAGGGTCGCCTTATTGGCGTGGCTACTACGGATCTGCTGCCCCACTCCCTCAGCGCCATGTATACCTTCTTCGACCCCGATTATGCCGACCGCTCGCTCGGCACCTTTGCCATTCTGAGTCAGCTTGATCTGGCCAGGCGTACCGGACGAAGCTGGCTCTATCTCGGCTATCTGGTTGAGGCGTGCCGCAAGATGAATTACAAGCGCAATTACCTCCCTCACGAGGTGCTCATTCATGGAGAATGGAAAAATATCGACGGCAAGCCCGAGTAAACTTTACACATAGCCTTAAATCCGGCATGATCCAGCGGTTTTTTGTTGTGGCTTATCAAGAGGATTCAATGGCTAAAGAAGACAGTATTGAGATGCAGGGCACTATTCTCGAAACCCTGCCCAATACCATGTTCCGTGTGGAACTGGAGAATGGTCACGTGGTTATCGCTCATATTTCCGGCAAGATGCGCAAAAACTACATTCGTATCCTGACTGGAGACAAAGTAACGGTAGCACTGACTCCCTACGATCTCTCCAAGGGACGTATTGTTTTCCGCTCTCGCTAAGCCAGGAATTCAGCAAAAAACCCCAACCTGTCGGTTGGGGTTTTTTGTCGTTTTCTAATTACGGTTACTTAGTGGGAAACAGCTTCAACATTGACCTGAAAATCAAAGCTGAGGCTGTCATTTACCAGCTCAACCTTCACTATTCCCCCATCAACCAGTGAGCCGAACAGGATCTCGTTAGCCAACGGTTTCTTGAGGTGCTCCTGAATGACCCGACCCATAGGTCTGGCCCCCATGGCTCTGTCATACCCCTTCTCGGCCAACCAGTGACGGGCACGCTCGGATACTTCCAAAGACACCCCTTTCGCATCCAGCTGCACCTGCAACTCAACGATGAACTTGTCGACCACCTGGTGGATCACTGTCATGTCGAGATGGTTGAACCAGATGGTGTGATCAAGTCGGTTACGGAATTCCGGACTGAAGGTCTTGTTGATCACCGCCATGGCATCGTGGCTCAGATCCTGCTGCTGGAAGCCAATCGACTTGCGCTGGGTCTCCTGCACACCGGCGTTGGTAGTCATCACCAGAATGACATTTCGAAAATCCGCCTTGCGCCCGTTATTGTCAGTCAAGGTACCGTTGTCCATCACCTGCAACAACAGGTTGAAGACATCCGGGTGCGCCTTCTCTATTTCGTCAAGCAACACAACGGAATGAGGGTGCTTGATCACCGCATCAGTCAGCAGACCACCCTGCTCGAAACCGACATATCCGGGAGGTGCACCAATCAGACGGGAGACGGTGTGACGCTCCATATACTCGGACATGTCAAAGCGCAGCATCTCCACCCCCAGCGCCTTGCCAAGCTGTTGGGTAACTTCGGTCTTGCCCACCCCGGTCGGGCCGGCGAAGAGGAAACACCCCACCGGGCGACGCTCGTTACCCAGACCTGAGCGCGAGAGGCGAATGGCATCGGTCAGCACCTCGATAGCTTTGTCCTGACCAAAGACCACCATCTTGAGATTGCGCTCCAGGTTCTTCAGTACCTCTTTATCTGAAGAGGAGACTGATTTTTCCGGAATGCGGGCGATCTTGGCGACGATTGCTTCAATCTCCTGCACGTTGATCACTTTCTTGCGCTTGCTCGCTGGCAACAACCGTTGGCCAGCTCCCGCCTCATCGATCACGTCGATTGCCTTGTCCGGCAAGTGACGATCGTTGATGTACTTGGCGGACAGCTCTGCCGCAGCGCGAATCGCCTTGGCGGTATAACGCACTCCATGGTGAGCCTCGTAGCGGCTCTTGAGGCCCATCAGGATACGGGTTGTGTCATCCACGGTCGGCTCGGTGATATCGATCTTCTGGAAACGACGAGCCAAGGCGCGGTCTTTTTCGAAGATCTGGGCATATTCCTGATAGGTAGTGGAGCCGACACAACGGAGCAAACCATTGGAGAGCAGCGGCTTGATAAGGTTTGCAGCATCCAGCTGGCCACCTGACGCAGCACCTGCACCGATGATAGTGTGGATCTCGTCGATAAAGAGGATGGCCCCTTCCTGACGCTCAATCTGCTTGAGCAATACCTTGAGACGTTTCTCGAAATCGCCGCGGTATTTGGTTCCTGCCAGCAGAGAGCCCATATCCAGCGAGTAGATGGTGCTACCGGCAATCACCTCGGGCACATCGCCCTTGACGATACGGTAAGCCAGACCTTCCGCAATGGCAGTCTTGCCCACACCCGCCTCACCCACCAGTAGCGGATTGTTCTTGCGGCGGCGGCATAGTACCTGGATGGTACGATTGAGCTCCTGATCACGACCGATCAGCGGATCGATACGCCCTTCCAGCACCAATTGGTTCAGGTTGGTGGCAAAGCTCTCGATCTGGGCGGCGGAGACATCATCGTCAGATTCCGGATTGTTATTGCTGACATCCGGTTTGCTGTCTTTGCGCACCCCGTGGGAGAGGAAGTTCACCACATCGAGGCGACTGATCTCGGCTTTTTTCAGAAAATAAGCTGCCTGAGACTCCTGCTCGCTGAAAATGGCGACCAATACGTTGGCACCACTGACTTCGGTATTGCCGGAGGATTGCACATGGAAGACGGCACGTTGCAGTACGCGCTGGAAGCCCAAGGTCGGCTGGGTTTCCCGATCTTCGTCATCGCGCGGAATAAGCGGGGTTGTTTGAGTGATGAATGCGCGGATCTCCTTGCGCATCTGCTCGACATCGGCACCACAGGAGCTCAGCGCCTCATGGGCTGAGCTGTTATCCAGAAGGGCTAACAACAGGTGCTCGACAGTCATGAATTCGTGGCGCTCGTCACGAGCCAGTTTGAAAGCCTCGTTCAGCGTCTTTTCCAGATCTTTATTCAACATAGGCACCTCCCCTAGTACAGCTACAATGTGGTGTCACACTCGCCATCAAGTCATCAGATTCAAGCCTTTTCCATAGTGCATAGCAGTGGATGTTCGTTGTTACGTGCATAGGTGTTGACTTGGACAACCTTGGTTTCGGCGATCTCTGCGGTAAACATGCCGCAGACACCCTTACCACTATAATGCACACTCAGCATGACCTGAGTCGCCTTGTCCAAATCCATACCAAAGAACTTTTGCAGCACCTCCACCACGAACTCCATCGGGGTGTAGTCATCGTTGTTCAACACAACTTTATACATGGGTGGCGGCTGCAGCTTTGTTTTCTCTGCTTCTGCAATCTCTTCATTAGCAAAGAGTTCTTTCTGCTTGCTCATAATCGCGCTTTGGTACCTCTAGATTACTACCGTCTCACACAAGCTTGTCAATAGACTTGTTAACCAGATCACATCAGTTGTTAACAACTCCTTGACTCGCTCAAAAGTTAGACTAGATTGGTTACTTGCTAATCTGTGCCCGTCTGCTATGGGCTCATGTCCCTAGTTATAATGGGCTGGCGCAGGTTACTCAACGACTTCTGGGTAATCAATAAAAGGATGTAGAAGTATGGCAACCGGCACAGTTAAGTGGTTTAACAACGCAAAAGGATTTGGGTTTATCTGTCCGGAAGGGGGTGGTGAAGATATCTTTGCTCACTACTCCACCATTCAAATGGAGGGCTACAAGACCCTGAAAGCGGGTCAGGCTGTCCACTTTGAACTGCAACAGGGGCCGAAAGGAAATCACGCCTCCGTCATTGTGCCGAACGAAGCACAAAATATATAAACGAAAACCCGTTGGATAAATAAAAAACCGGTTCCTCTCTGAGCAACCGGTTTTTTATTTTCATTTATGTGACTCGCTTGGCATTAGCCACGCACGCACCATTGTCACGCTTTAGTCATGGTACTCATTACAGGCTATCAGAGTATTTTCCATCAGACTGGCCACCGTCATGGGGCCAACACCACCGGGAACCGGGGTGATGAATGAAGCATGACTGCGCGCCGTTTCAAACTCCACGTCCCCGACCAGCGAACCATCCGCGAGACGGTTGATGCCCACATCGATAACCAGCGCGCCCGGCTTGATCCACTCTCCGGGAATAAAATTGGGTTTGCCGACCGCCACTACCAGCAAATCTGCGCGGCGAACCTGATCCTCCAGATCCCGGGTAAAGCGGTGACAGGTCGTGGTCGTGCAGCCCGCCAGCAGCAATTCGAGGGTCATGGGGCGCCCGACGATATTTGAAGCACCGACCACAACGGCGTGCAAACCATGGGTTTTGACACCCGTAGTCTCAATCAGCGTCATGATCCCTTTCGGGGTGCAGGGACGCAGCGCCGGAATACGCTGTGCAAGACGGCCCACGTTGTACGGATGAAAACCGTCTACGTCCTTGTCAGGGAGGATCCGCTCCAGCACCAGAGTGGTATCGAAGTGATCCGGCAGCGGCAACTGAACGAGGACCCCGTCGACTGTTGGATCATCATTCAGCTGATCGATCAGCGCCAACAACTCATCCTGACTTGCCGTTGCACTCAGGTCATATGAGCGAGAGTGAAAACCGACCTCTTCACAAGCCCGACGCTTGCTGCCGACATAAACCTGAGAGGCAGGATCTGCCCCCACCAGAATGACCGCCAGCCCTGGAGCCCGTTTCCCTGCTGCCAACCGCTGTTGGACCTGTGCCGCGACCTGGCTGCGAATCGTTTGCGCAACCTGTTTTCCATCTATGATTTTGGCAGACATCGTTCTCCACTCACCATGTGTTCAACTGCCGCGCATTGTCGCATTTTTTTAGCCGGGATGTTAGCGTCCAAGAGAGGTCTGGCCTGCAACGGGCAATAAGTAGGCACTTGAATTTACTGGGGGAAAAATACGTTGACGCTGGCTCTTTTGCTTGGTTATGATGCCGCCCCGTTGCCCAGTACGGCTCATGTCGTTATGCTGGTACGTTGAAAGCAAAAATTTCGGTGATTAGCGCAGTCCGGTAGCGCATCTGGTTTGGGACCAGAGGGTCAAAGGTTCGAATCCTTTATCACCGACCAAGTTTATCGATCTGCCATTCAGGCGAGTCGAGAAAAGCGCCCTTAGCTCAGTCGGATAGAGCAACGGCCTTCTAAGCCGTGGGTCGCAGGTTCGAATCCTGCAGGGCGCGCCATTGATTCTCAATTTGTTGAAGAATCGATGCAGTTTTCAGTGGTGGCTGTAGCTCAGTTGGTAGAGTCCCGGATTGTGATTCCGGTTGTCGTGGGTTCGAGCCCCATCAGCCACCCCATTATTCCGTCGTTTGGCACAAGTTCCCAAAGCGACCATATACAAGCCTTCTGGCTTGTCAAGAAACCGGCCTAGGCCGGTTTTTTTGTTTCTGCAGCGCCATTTTCTACGTTTATATCCCCGAATGTCTCATCGCACTGCGCCCTGAGTGGCTGAAATGCTAATGGCCCAGAGCCTCATCATTGCTCCGCCACCCCGGCTATCACTCTTATTCATCGCGCGTCCCATATAACCCTCCCTCGTTCTTTTTCTGTATTTCCCGGGTGGCATTGATATGCTGACAGCTCCTCTTTTCTCCTGCTTCCGGTTGGAGCTTTTCTATGCAACGCATTCTTTTTGTTGAAGATGATCCCGAGATTGGCCAGCTCATCAGCAGCTGGCTTGGCCGCCACGATATGGAAGTGATCCTCGAACCCAGAGGCGATATGGCGCTGGCCCGGGTCGAAGCCGAACAACCGGATCTGGTGCTGCTCGATATCATGCTGCCGGGACAGGATGGTATGTCCCTCTGTCGGGATCTGCGGCCACGCTTTGATGGCCCCATCGTGATGCTCACTTCGCTGGATAGCGACATGAACCAGATCCTGAGCCTGGAGCTGGGGGCCAACGACTACATCCTTAAAACCACCCCTCCCCCCGTGCTGCTGGCCAGATTGCGGGTGCAATTCCGCCAGCATCAGCAAACTGCCGCGCAACCGATCGCCGCCGCCGGCAGTGTGCCGCAGCAGTTGCAATTTGGCCGTCTGCTGGTCGATGGGCCGGGGCGGGATGTCCGCCTCGATGGCGAGAGCATTGCCCTCTCGACTGCCGACTTTGATCTGTTGTGGGAGCTTGCCAGCCACGCCGGCCAGATCCTGGGGCGGGAAGCCCTGTTCCGCAGCCTGCGCGGCCGAGAGTATGACGGTCAGGATCGCAGCATGGATGTGGCCATCTCCCGCCTGCGCCGCAAACTGGGCGATAACCCTGACAACCCGACCCGGATCAAGACGGTGCGCCAGAAGGGCTACCTCTTCGTCCCCCACGCCTGGGAATAGCCTTAATCAGGGAGCACAACCATGCGCCGTCTCTTTATCCAGTTCTATCTGTTGTTGATCGGCTGTTTCACTCTGGCGATTCTGCTGGTTGGCGTGGTCTATCAGGTCACCGCCGAGCGAGCCGGCGACCGCTATCTTGAGCGGATGATGCAAGGCTCCCTTGGTCTGCTGACCGACGAGCTGGCCAGAATTCCGCCCGAGCGCTGGCCAGATCGGCTGGCCGAGCAGAGCAGCCAGTTCACCCTCCCCCTCAAGGTTGGCGAGCTGGCCCATCAGCCCCTTGCCAGCGAGGATCAGGCATTTCTTGCCGCCGGCAATATCGTCATCGTCGAGGAGGATGACACCTTCCTGCAACGGATCCCCGATACCGATCAGGTGCTTATCGTTGGCCCGGTGCCCTATCTCTCCTACCTGCACGAACTGCACTGGGTCGATGTGGGACTGCTGCTGATCATTGGCCTCTCTCTCGGGCTGCCCATCCTGCTCTGGCTGCGCCCACACTGGCACGGCTTGCTGCAGCTGGAGCAGACGGCCCGCCGGGTAGGCGATGGCGATCTATCCTGCCGTACCAACCTGCCGCCGGGCAGCAGTCTGGCCAGGGTGGGGCGTACCTTCGATCAGATGACCGCCCAGCTGCAAGCCATGCTCACCAGCCGCAAGCAGCTCACCGATGCCATCGCCCATGAGCTGCGTACCCCGCTGGTCAGATTGCGTTATCGGCTTGCCATGCTCGATCCTGCCCCTGCCGCAGAAGAGCAGCAGGCGCTGGAGCGGGATCTGGGGGCACTGGACTCCCTTATCGAAGAGATGCTGACCTACGCCAAGCTGGATCGACCCGAGCTGCCGCTGCAGCGGGATGAGCTGGAGCTGGGCAGCTGGGCAGAGCATCACCTCGGCGACTGGCAGGCACTGCGGCCGGAGAAACACCTGATCCTCGCTCTGCCTCCCATCAAGATGCCCTGGTGCGGCGATCATCGCCTGCTGACACGCGCCGTAGAAAACCTCATCGGCAACGCCCTGCGCTACGCCGAGAGCGAGGTTACCCTCTCCATCTCGCGGCTGCAGGAGAACTATCTGCTTGAGGTGAGCGACGACGGGCCGGGTATCGACCCCGCACTGGCGCACCAGATCTTCGAGCCGTTCGTGCGTCTTGATCAGAGTCGGGATCGCCGCACCGGCGGTACCGGGCTGGGGCTTGCCATTGTGCGCAGCATAGCGCTCCACCACGGCGGTGATGTGGCATTGCTTCCCACCGGCAAGGGAGCCCGCTTCTGCCTCACCCTCCCTGTACATTTGGATACAAACCGTCACCAAGTGCTCACTGAAGTACCGCGCTCAGCGTCATAGGATGAAGTCATGGAGAAACGCTCCATACCACCAATCCGAATAAGGAAATTGACCATGAAAAAAATCATTCCCCTGACTCTGGCCGCCGTTTTCGCCCTGACTTCCGGTTTCACCATGGCTGCCACCCCGACCAAAACTGCCGCTCCGCAAGCGACCCAGACCAAGGTTGTGAAAAAGCACCATAAAACTGCGCACAAAACGCCATCCGTCAAAGTCGCGCCGAAAACCAAGTAATCGCCTCTGACCCTTGAGTGACGACCAGACCGTCAATCTGTGCATAACAGAGCAAGAGTAGAGCGGAGAGATAAAAGGGAGGCTGGTCGCCTCCCTTTTCATCTGGTCATGATGAAAACTGCCTCTGCCAAGCAGGTTCCACATGACAAGATCATTGCTGTTCCATCATGCCGACTATCGTAATAACCTCATGACACTGCCGCACATTATTCAGGCTATCGCGCATCATCCAACCCATTACCGTAACCTCATCAACGCTCATCGTTTGAACTGACAATAGGAACATGGAATGTGGCGTCATCTCATTAAATGGCTAGGCCCGCTCTGCAGCTTGCTGCTGCTGGGCGCCGCCCTGACCGTACTCTATCATCTGACCCATTCATGGCACTGGCACGATATTCGTATCGCCATCTGGTCACAACCGCTGCCCACGCTGGCTGGCGCCCTGCTGCTGACCCTGCTCAGTTATGGCCTGCTCTGCGGCTATGACATGCTGGCGCTGCACGCGCTGGGCAAACGGCTCCCCTGGCAGCAGGTGGGTGTTACCTCCTTTATCGCCTACACCTTCTCCAACACCCTGGGCTTCGCCCTGCTGACGGGTGCCTCGGTGCGCTACCGGATCTACTCCGCCCTCGGGCTGGCGACCGGCGAGGTGGCACGGGTGGTACTCTTCTGCTCCATCACCTTCTTCCTCGGGCTGCTCGGCTGGGGCGGCAGTGCCTTGCTGTTCGGCAGCACGGCGGCCCAGCTGCTACCCGATTGGCCAAGCTGGATCTACAGCCTGCTCCATCTGGCGGGTGCCGGCGCCTTGCTGCTGGTGCTGGGCTATCTGCTCTGGCCCCGTCCCAGCTTCTCCTGGCGCGAACACAGCCTGATCCTGCCCGGGATAAAGGTACGCCTGCTGCAGCTGCTGGTCGCGCTGGCGGACTGGATGGCCGCCGCCGCCGTGCTGTTTGTGCTGTTACCCGCAAATAGCGTCCCCTACCCCGTGCTGCTCAGTGCCTTCGTGCTGGCCAGCTTCCTCGGGGTGCTGGCCCACGTGCCGGGCGGGATCGGGGTATTCGAAGCGAGCATGAGCCTGCTGCTGGCCCACTACCTGCCGGCCGACAAGCTGCTCGCCTCGCTGCTGCTCTACCGCTGCATCTATTACGTGCTGCCATTCCTCTGCGCCCTGCTGCTCTTTACCAGTCAGGAGATGTTGCAGCAGAAGGCTCGCTGGCAGCGGTTGCAGGGGATCATGAGCGCCATTCAGGAGTTTCTGCCCGCCCTGATCAGCGTCGGCACATTCGCCGCCGGTAGTCTGCTGCTCTGCTCGGGCATGATCCCGACCATGCGCAGCCACATCGAAGTGTGGTTGCAAGTGCTGCCGCTCCACCTGCTCGAGCTCTCCCACGTGCTCGGCAGCGTGAGCGGTATCCTCCTGATCCTGCTGGCGCGCAGCCTCTATCGCCGTCATGACGCCGCGTTTCGCATCACCCAGCTGCTGCTGGCACTGGGCATCGCCTTCTCCCTGCTCAAGGGGGGGGACTGGGAGTCAGCCCTGCTGCTCGGCAGCTTCCTGCTCATCATGACCCCCTGCCGCTCCCTCTTCTATCGCAAGGGGTCGCTGCTCTATCCCCAGTACACCCCGGGCTGGCTCATCTCGGTCGGCGCCGTGCTGCTGGGGGCGCTGTGGCTGCTGCTCTTCTCCTACCGTCAGGTGGAGTATGACCACGCCCTCTGGTTCCACTTCTCGCCCCACGGCGGGGCTGCCCGCGGCCTGCGCGCCATGGGGAGCGTGGTGGCCGTGCTGGCCGTGGCCGGGGTTGCCCAGCTGCTTGCACCGCTGCGCGTAGTCGGTGAAAAGCCTGACAAGGAGACGCTGGCGCGCGCTCACGAGCTGGTGGTGCGCGAAGGGGGGATCCACGGCTATCTGGCCCAGTTGCAGGACAAGTCCCTGCTGTTCCACCCCGCCGGCGACGCCTTCCTGATGTATGGCATCGAGGGCAACAGCTGGATTGTGATGGGGGATCCGGTCGGTCGCCCCGAGCAGATCGAAGAGCTGCTCTGGCAATTTCGCGAGCGGTGCGACGAGCACGACGCCAATCCGGTTTTCTATCAGGTCTCGGCCCGCTATCTGCCGCTCTATCTGGAGTTGGGGCTGATCCCCTTCAAGCTTGGTGAAGAGGCGATGGTCGATCTGGCTACCTTCGATCTGGCGGGCAGCCGGCTGCGCAACCTGCGTCAGAGCCACGCCAAGGGCAAACGGGAAGGGTTGACCTTCGAGGTGGTCGAGGCAAGCGCCGTGGCCCCCCTGCTGCCCAGATTGCAGACCGTCTCCGATACCTGGCTGCAGAGCAAGATGGGCAAGGAGAAGGGCTTCTCGGTCGGCCGCTTCGAGCCTGACTACCTGACCTTGAGCCCGGCTGCGCTGGTCTGGCACGAGGGGCAGATCGTCGGCTTTGCCAACCTCTGGGTGAGCGATAACAAGGAGATGCTCTCCATCGATCTGATGCGCTACAGCCTGGATACCGGTACTGCCCCCATCATGGATTTTCTCTTTGTCGAACTGCTGCTGTGGGGCAAGGCGCAAGGGTACGCCAGCTTCAATCTGGGGATGGCCCCCATGTCCGGCTTCAACGATCACCCGCTCAACAGCTACTGGGCCCGCCTTGGCAATACCCTGTTCGTCCGTGGCAGCCGCTTTTACAACTTTCAGGGGCTCAGACGCTACAAGGAGAAATTTTCGCCCCGCTGGGAACCCCGCTACCTGCTCTGCAGCAGCAAGCTGGTACTGCCCAGAACCCTGACTCACCTGATCACCCTGATTAGCCGCGGCCCGTTGGGGCTGATCAAGAAATAGGAGCATGGCCAATGAGAGCCTTGATATTGCTGTTACTCAGTCTCGTACTGCCCGTTTCATCTTTTGCGGCGCATGCCGCCCCGGTCAAGGATGACCTGAGCCTGATTGAGCTGCCGGTCAAGCAGCCATCCGACGCCCCCATGGTGATCTTTCTCAGCGGCGATGGTGGCTGGGCGGCCCTCGACAAGGGGTTGAGCGCCCAGTTTCAGCTGCACGGCATGCCGGTCGTGGGCTGGAGCTCCCTCACCTACTACTGGAAGAAGAAAACCCCGGAGCAGGTGACCGCCGATCTGGAGCGGATCCTCGATGATTACCAGACTCGCTGGCAGCGCCCCCGCTGGCTGCTGGTCGGCTTCTCGTTTGGTGCCGAGATTGTCCCCTTCGTCATCAACCGGTTGCCGGAGCACTATCGCCAGGGGCTGGTCGGGGCCGTGATGCTCTCCCCCTCCACCAGCTCGGACTTCGAGATCCACGTCAGCGACATGCTGACCCACAAGGCGCGCAGCTACCCGACCGAACCGCAGGTGAAAACCATCCGGGATCTGCCGATGGTCTGCCTGCAAGGTGCCGATGACGATGACGACGACCGCCTCTGCCCCCGTCTCAACCAGCCCAACGTCACCACCGTCACCCTGCCGGGCGGCCACCACTTTGAGGATGATTACCCGGTGCTCTATCAGGCCATCACCAAGCACATGGCCCTCACCACACCCTGAGCGGCGATGAAAACAGAGAGGGCGACCACAGGGTCGCCCTCTCTTTTTGTATTCGGGATCTCGTCAACTTCGGCTGATCACCACCAGCCCAGCAGATTGCGGCCGGTCAGCGCCCCCCACACCAGCACGTTGAGCGCCAGCGCGATAAAGACGGCGGCAGAGCCCATGTCCTTGGCCCGACCGGAGAGCTCGTGATGTTCGGAGCCAATTCTGTCCACCACCGCCTCGACGGCGGAGTTGAGGATCTCCACGATCACCACCAGCCAGCTGATGATCATCAGCAGCAGGATCTGGGTCAGCCCATCCCCCACCAGAAAAGCCAGCGGCATCAGCAATATGATCAGCAGCAGCTCCTGACGAAAGGCAGCCTCATGCAGCCAGGCGGACGAAAGTCCCTTCATGCTGTAACGGGTGGCATGGATAATCCGGGTGATCCCTGTAGCGCCAGGTTTGGCCATTTTCGCTTCCTCTTTTGATGGCAACCCGCTCCATTTCGTACATATCATCTAAACAAATGGAGCAAGTCATATATGAAAACTAAACAATTTTGGGGATAAAAAAGGGGCGCAGTGGCGCCCCGAGTCGGCCCTCACCTTACTGCACGGTGCGGCACTGGCTGAAAATATCGAGCTGCTTGTCGTACACCGCCGTGCTGACATCCCAGATCCCGAGCACAGAGGAGAAGAGGTTGTCATGGGAGTAGCGATTGTCTGCCGCTTTTTGCTGCAGGCAGTTCAGATCCATCCCCTTCTCTTTGGCAAAGCCCGGCGACATCCAGACCTGCATCGGCACCCGGGTCTGGTCGTCAGGGGCAAACTTGTAGGGCGTGCCATGCAGGTAGAGCCCCATCGCCCCCAGCGACTCGCCGTGATCAGAGAGGTAGATCAACGCCGTGTTGTACTTATCTTCATACTTTTTCAGCTTGGTAATCATCTCTGCAATGACAAAATCGGTGTAGCGGATGGTGTTGTCATAGGTGTTGACCAGCTCTTCATCGCTGCAGTTCTCGATGTCGCTGCGCGGGCAGTCCGGCACGAACTGGCGATGGTTATCCGGATAGCGCTTGTAGTAAGTCGGGCCGTGGCTGCCGATAAGATGGAAACCGACCAGCTTGTCGCCCTTCATCTGCGCCACCTCGTCGTCGAGGTTCTGCAGCACAACCTCGTCATAGCAGGTGTTCTTGTCGCAGAACTGCGGGTGATCTTTTGGCTTGATCTCGATGTTGGGCACCCGATCGCACACCCCTTTGCAGCCGCCGTCGTTCTCCTTCCAGAAGATGGAAACCCCGCTTCTTTGCAGCACATCGAGCAGGCCTTCGCTGTTGCGGGCCCGGTTGTCATCAAACTCCTTGCGCCCCATGTTGGAGAACATGCAGGGCACCGACACTGCCGTAGCCGTGCCGCAAGAGCGCACGTCCTTGAAGGAGATAACGCCCCCGGCCTCACTGGTAAAGGGGTTGGTCTCTTTCTGGTAGCCGTTCATCGAGAAGTTCTTGCCGCGGGCTGTCTCCCCCACCACCAGGAACATCAGGGTCGGTTTATCCTCTTTCGCGACTCGCTTGGCATCATCACCCAGGGTGGTGAACGGAATGGGCTCGGCGACGTAACGTTTGTAGAGATACTTGGTGGTGCTGTAGACATAGTTGGCCGGCACTATCTCGCGATTGAGAGTCTGGTTGTTGCGCCCGACCGAAACGTAATCCTGATAGTAAAACGCCGCTATGATGCCCACGACAGCCAGGGATGCAGCCATGGAGAGGGCGCGCTGGAACAGCCCCAGATACCATTTTTTCGGGTACTCGATTTTGACAAAGAAGAGCAGCACGGCAGGCAACACACCGGCCAACGCCACCCAGACCACGATGGGCAGGCTGACATAGGAGTAGGCCTCGCTCTGGTTGGTCTCGAAGATGTTCTGGATCATCTCCTGATCGAACATGACCCGATACTTCAGCATGGTGTAACTGACGATGGCGCCGGTCACAAAGAGAAAGGCAAAGAAGGGTTTCAGCAGGTAGCGCTGGGAGAAGGGCATGAAGACGAAGTTGAGCGCCGCCACCAGCAGCACCGGGATCGAGATGGCAAACCCTATCTTGAAGTGCTCCAGATTGCTGAGGATATCGTAGAAGTGAAGCAACACGGGCCAGTTAAGCAGGAAGGCAAATATCAGTGCCAACAAGAAGATAAAGGGTACAACTCTGATTTTTACCACCGAAACACCACCTCTTGAACCAAATGCCGGAAAATTGAACGCAACCTGAACCAAAGCTGCATCGGGATACTAACAGCGCCAGTTGATAACCCCCTCAATTAATCAGTAACACCTTGTTACAATGTGAGCTTTATCAACTATTGAATTGCTGGCGGACAATAAAACTTGAACCTTAAGGAATAATTAAGATCCCGCTGATACCCGCAAAGTTTGCATCTGGTCAAAAATGATCTTTTCTTGCCATCCCCTCTGTGACCTTAAGCCTCTCTTAAGAAATCCCCGACATCCTCATTGCTGACGGCTCTTCGTCAAACCACAGGATGGTGCATTATGCATAACAGCGTCGCTCACTCAGTCAGCAAGGTGCCGGAGATCACTCTGGCATTCTGGTTCACCAAAATATTGGCAACGACCCTGGGAGAAACCGGAGGGGATGCGGTATCCATGTCGATGGATCTCGGCTATCTGGTCAGTACCGGCATCTTTGCCGTGATCTTCTTTATTGCCGTCGGCGCCCAGATTTCTGCCAAGCGCTATAACCCGGCGCTCTACTGGACAACCATTATCGCTACCACCACAGTGGGCACCACGTTGGCAGACTTTGCCGACCGTTCACTGGGGATGGGTTATGCAGGCGGGTCAACCCTGCTGTTCCTGCTGCTGATGGGCTCTTTTCTGGTGTGGTACAAATTTCAGGGCAGCATAGCGACCAGTGACATCAGTTCATCCAGAACCGAGATGTTCTACTGGATCACCATCATGTTCTCCCAGACACTGGGCACCGCGCTGGGTGACTGGGTGGCCGATGATGGCGGCTTTGGCTATACCGGCAGCATGGTACTCTTTGGCGGTATTTTGTTGGCCATTGTCGCCACCTACCTGCTGACCCGGGTCTCACGCACCCTGCTCTTCTGGGCGGCTTTCATCATCACTCGCCCGCTGGGTGCTGTGGTGGGGGATTTCCTCGACAAGCCGCTTGGCAAAGGGGGACTGGAGCTCAGCAGATACTCAGCCTCGGCAGCCTTATTGGCCGCCATTGCCCTACTGGTCTATCTCTCCACCCTGAAAAAACGCGATGTGATCCCGCAGGAGCTGGATCCTGAGTAAGGCGACAGAGTTATAGCCAGAGGCCTACCGGTGAAAAAGCAGAAAAGCAAAAGGCCCTGACGTTTCCGTCAGGGCTTTGCAATTTGGCGGTGAGGGAGACCGCCTGAATCAAATCCAGAACAATCCAACAACCCCCACAACCTTCATTTTAAATCATATAGTTACATTAACGCCCATCCAGCAACGTCCAATTTGAAGTGACTCCATCCAGCACTAAATGGCACAATGGATGGCATAGTCCATGGCATGCCACATTCTCAAGGAATCTTCCCAATGGCACTTATTACCGATACTAAAGCACGTAATCTCAAGCCAGATGACAAAGCGATTGCACATGGTGGCATGACTGGCCTTGCACTTCATCCGTCAACAACAAAAGGTCGTGGCAACTGGGTGCTTCGCTATGTCAGCCCAGTGACCGGAAAACGCCGAAATGCAGGGCTTGGCTCTTACCCCGAGATATCTATCGCGGATGCAACCAAGCAAGGCCAAAAGATGCGAGAGCAACTCGCCAATGGCCTTGACCCACTCGAACTCAAACGTGCAGAAGAGAGCAAACCCTCTATCCCAACTTTCGAAGCAGCTGCTCGAGAAGTTCACTCCAAACTGCTACCAGGATGGAAAAACCCCAAACACGGCAAACAGTGGATCTCGACGCTCGAGCAATATGCATTCCCTATGATTGGCCAGAAATCAATCTCTGCCATCACTCCTGCACAGATAGCCGAGGTCTTAATGCCGATCTGGTTGGAGATCCCTGAAACTGCCAGCCGTGTGAAACAACGGCTGCATGCGGTCATGGCTTGGGGCTGGGCGCACGGTCACTGCCAAGCAAACCCGGTTGATGTGGTCAATCACTTACTCCCGCTACAACCCAGTAAAGCCGTGCGTACAGAGCATCAGCCAGCTATGCCCTGGCGTGACATTCCCGCCTTTGTTCAGCAGCATCTGAGGACAACACAACGTTACGATGTAACTCGTTTAATGTTGGAGTTCTTGATCCTGACTGCTTGCCGCTCAGGTGAGGTTCGAGCGATGGCATGGTCAGAGGTAGATCTGGAAGCAAAGATTTGGACCTTGCCAGCAGAACGAATGAAGGCCAAACAAATGCATCGCGTCCCGTTATCTCTTCGAGCCGTCGAGATCTTGGTGGGATTGCAGGGATTGCATGATGAATTGGTATTCCCTTCGCCACGCGATCAAGTCCCACTCTCAGATATGGTACTAACGACATTTTTGAGACGGGTAAAAGCGCCAAGTTCTACTCCTGGTCGTCTGGCCACTGCTCATGGCTTTCGTTCCAGCTTTCGAGACTGGTGCAGCGAGCAAGGATATGCACGGGATCTCGCTGAACGAGCGTTAGCCCACACAGTGCAAAACAAAGTGGAGGCTGCATACCATCGCACTGACCTACTGGAGCTGCGGCGTCCAATGATGGATACGTGGGCTCAATTTGTATCCAGAACCTCACCTGCAGATTAAGAAGGAAGCGGCCCAGTGGGCCGCTTCCTTCTATGTTCTTTAATAGCTTCGGCATCCGCATTATCGTTCTTGTTATTCTCTATATATGACTTAACGAACTACGGCACCATAAGCTTGACGTTATACCCCATCCTGTAGTGATCAACTAAAACAGCGTCGTTTCTGAAGTCGCTTACGTCATTCACGCGGCGAATAATATAACTGTTCAGATTTTGCCGACAAGACTGGCCCCCAGCAAAGTCACCACGAGAAGCAGCCAGTCGTTAACGATATGCGCCCCGGTGGATACCCAAATGTTTTTGGTCAGAATCCATGGCAACGTAAGAATCATGCGTGCGGAGCCGATGACGACAATGCACTGGATCCAGTTCCAGTCGTAGGTGGGCAGGTGAATTAGGCCAAAGACAACGGACGTAATCACCCATGTGCAGATGATTGCGCCCTTTCTTCCCATGCCTAAGCCTTTCGAAAACCACTGCAACAGAGCCAGAAACGGTAGAAGCGTGATGACTTCCTCACCAAGCAGTTGCGGGATGGTCTTGGCAAAATAGGCGATGCGCCCTGCCGTGTCGAGGCCGGCCAACTCGGCCGTCGCGGAGTTCGGACTGGTGCCGAACAGCGCGAAGACGATGGCGCCGACGGTCATGCTGACGACGATGTTGAGCAGCGCAAACCCGAACATCAGTTTGACCTCGCGGCCGCCGACCTTGCCGAAGATGGCCTTCCAGTGACCGGGCGCAACGTAAGCCATTGTGAGCAGTGGCAAGCCGGGCATCAATATCGCCGGCAGGCATTTCCAGAACGCGCCATCTGGCCAGTCAATAGGTGAGGCCAACACCAGGAAGCCGGCAACGACCATGACCATGACAAACAACCATTGCCTTCCGTAAATGGAAGCTGGCACTCCGTTATAAAACGGGAAATCTGTCGCGGGTTCTTCCAGCCGGGAAAACCGCTCTTCGTTTCGGATTGGGCTACTGATGAAACTTGCCATTGGGATATTCTCTTCGATTTGATGAGCTTTGCGTCATTTCAGCATTGCAGAGCATTCGTCGGCGCTGATTCGCACAAGGTACTTCCGGAAACGGGCAGAGTCTTCATAGGCACCGTCCCCCAGATAAACAATGTTGGTCAGGCCAAGGTGCGCCATGTCGGCGAGAGAAAATCCCCAGCCGATCTGGCCAGCGTAGCCAGGGCGTTTCTCCAGAATGTCACCGACTGCGCACACGGCAAAGGCGTCGTTGAGACCGAGTTTCGAGTAGAAGTCCGCCTCGTCCTTCAGTGTCACCCTCGTCGTTGCTTTAAAATCCCGAAAGAAGGCAGTCTGTTCTTCAGGCGATGCGTCTTTGGGGACATATTGAGCCAATTGGTCTTCCAGGCTGATGCCCTTGCGTGCGGCCTGCACATGGAACGTCCGCTCGTTGCCGTGCCAGCCGACGAAGGCATCGGCACGGATCACCCGGGCACGCCCGGCCGGAAAAATGTAGTTGGCACAGGACGAAAAACAGATGAAATCCACCTCGACTACCAGCCCCATGTCCCTGACCCAGCGCCCGACATGGCGTCCAGCTACCGTATCGCCGCCACCGGAACTGATGACCAGGCGGGTCACCTGACCACGGGCGATGCCAGCCACAGCGGCGTCGAAGGCCGCGGAACTCGCTGTCGAGAAATTGCCGGTGTAGTACAGCGTGTCGCCCTGAACCTGGACAGTCGCCGGTTCCGCCTTGACACGCAGAATCTCCGGCGCATGGCTTTCCGGGCTGGCGGCTCCTGCAAAGCCCGCCGCGCCCATCAAGCAGGCGGCGAACATCGTGACGCCCCATTGGCGTGCCCGATTGAGGATGGTGCCGCTCACCAGATCACCACGCGATCTTTAGGGGCCCGCCACATCGGGTCGCCCGGCCGCGTGTCAAAAGCCTGGTGGAAGGCGTCGAGATGCAGCAGTGGCGCGACGGCCCGCACTGACGCGATGGCATGGACATCGACCGACACTAGGTAGCGCAGCCGTTCCGAACGTGCCTTGTAGGCCCACATCTGCGTCCAGGCCACGAAGCAGCGCTGGTCGGCGGTCAGCCCATCGACATCCGGCATCGGGTTCTTTGCCAAGTAGCGCTTCAAGGCAGCATGGGCAAGCGTGATGCCACCCAGATCGGCGGTGTTTTCCGTCACGGTCATGGCGCCGTTGTGCATCAGGCCGGGCAGAATTTCGTAGTGGCTGTACTGATCGACCAGCACGTCGGTGCGCCGCTTGAACTCGGCGTTCGCCGGCGGCGTCCACCAGTCGCGCAGGTTGCCCTGCGGGTCGTACTGACGCCCCAGGCTGTCGAAACCATGGGTGATCTCATGGCCAATCACGCCGCCGATAGCGCAGTAGTTGGCAGTTGGATCGGCACCCGGCTTGTAAAACGGCGGCTGCAGAATGGCCGCCGTGATGTCGATGGTGTTGGTGGTGAAGTTGTAGGCGGAGTTAACCGCAATCGGCGTGGTTTTGGTCGCCACGGCAAAACGGTTGTTGAGCACAGGCTTGTCGACCTGCGCCATTTCGCGCTGAAACGCGAAACGGCTGGCGCGCTGCACATTGCCGAAATGGTCGTCCGGACGAATGTCGATCCCGCTGAAATCGACCCACCCTTGTGGGTAGCCAACCTGGATGTCGATCTTGCCCAGTTTCTCCAGCGCCGCGCCGCGGGTCGCCTCGTCCAGCCAGGGGTTGTTGCGCAGGCGGATGGCGAACTCGTCCTTGATATGCCCGACCATCTCGGTGATGTCGCGCCGGGTGGAATCGGGAAAGAAGGTCTGCACATACAGCTGCGACAACGGGTGATACAGCTGCGCGCCAATTTGCTGGGTGACGACGCGCTTCTGCTCGGGCGGGTTTTTCAGGCCCCTGCGCTCCATCGTGAACGCTTCTTCCTGCAAACGCCACGGTTGTCCCAACTCCGAGGCGCGGCCGGCCAGCAAGAACCAGCGCATCAGCAGTTTCACCTCATCGACCGAACGCTCGGTCAGCATTTTTTGCAGCGCCTTCATGGCGTTGATATCCACCACTTGTACTCGCGCGGGTACGGCGACGCCTAATTCGGCCAAATAGACCCGCAGGTCGAGCGCCGGCACCAGCGCCTGCGCCTGATCCAGCGTCATGATGTTGTACGTGTTGGCCGGATCGCGCTGCTGCAGCGGCGTCATCATCCCGGCCGCCGCTTGCTTTTCCATAGTCACAATCTTGGCCGCCTGAGTTTTGGCGGCGTCGATGGGCTCGCCGATGCCGTGCAGCATGGCTACGATGTACATGCGATACAGGTTGCGCAGTTTCTGGTGCTCGGGTTGGGCGTACTCGTCCTGTTCGAGCAGTTGTGCGCCCGGCGCCAGCACCATGACGCCGGTGCTGCTGTCCTTGGCATCTGGCATGGCCCCGACCATGATCAGCGGCGAGCCGCCCACCGCAGTCTGTAGCCGGCCGGCGAGACGGCCATAGTCGGCCGGCGTGCCACCTGCCGCAGCGATGCGCTTCATGTCGGCCTCCAGCGGCTTGAGGCCGATGGCATCACGGCGTGCGTTGTCCATGGCCGCCCTGTAGTAGTCACCCACTTGCTGACGGGGGCTGCCCTTGGGTGCGTCGCTTACCTTGGAAGCCTCCATGATCAGCGTAAGCAACTGCTTGTCCAGATTGTGTCCCAGCAACACAAAACCGCCGACGTCCGAATCGCTGGCTGCAATCTCGGTCTTCTTGAGCCAGTTGCCGGCGGCGTAGCGATAGAAATCCTGGCGCGGATTGACGCTGGTATCCATGTTGGCCGGCGAATAGCCCAATGCGGGAGCGTCATCCGGATAAGTACCGGCGTAGGTCGGCGTTGTGATGGTAAATCCCGCAACAAGAGCTGCGGCAAGCAGGCGAATTGTCATAGAAATAGTTAACCGGAAAACAGGGTGGAAAAAATCATGGGCATAATTTAGTGTAGAAGAGATTTTCGTTATAAGTTTCGGCAGTTTGACCGATTGGCCACCCCGAGAGCTATGATTGCCATCGTAAAAATTGCCGCCACGCTCAAAGTTGCAGGTGTAGTCAGATCGTGTGAGCTCCCCGCTTCAAATTAGACACGCCCGGTGCCGCACAATATCCGTCCATTGAGATTGGCTTACTCCAGAGAAGGTATGTGTGTCATAATTATGTAAAAAGGAGTCACCCCAAAAGCGACTCCATACGACAACCAATTATCTGCACATCACACGACCAGAAATAAACTTGGTCATGTTTTTTGCAAACAAAAAATTATAGAAGCTAACCTTTCAATCCAATTTCAAAAGCTTGCAACATCATCTTCTGAGTCATTTTACTCTCAGCGGTACCGCTGCCATTAATCATTTCTTTGAATTTAGCCCTCACTTGAGCTATAGCCTTTTCATTGCCACGAGCTTTTTCTGCTTTCTCACAAAGCTGTTTAGCCATTACAATAATCAAATTCTTTTGCATTGTAGCTGACTTTTCATCCTGTCCCTGACCAGGATTAACCCCTGCTAAGTTATGTTCAACCAATTCTGGTACTTTTGTTTCGCATGCTCCTACTCCATTTGCATTTGACATCCCAGATACACACGACAGGCACACAAAAAAAGTCACAATTTTAAATCTTAAAAAATTCATTATTTAACAGCCTTAATAATAGAAAATGGAGCTTGGATAGACTAATGAGCTTGAGCGACATATTGAGCTTGAGCGACATATAGCTTCATCACAGTAACGCCCAAGAAAAAATATGTCCGCTAAAAAGACACCAAAAAATATAAAAAAATATAAAAAAATATAAAAAATATAAAAATCATTGATTTAATATTTTTTTAAAATGCGTACGACCTAAATAACTGATCCTAATCGTGCTACACCTTCGCTGTGCTATAGCCATTCTCAGGTCGTGTGATTCATAGAGATCATTTCACTATGATGTGATGCTATGAACAGGGAAATTCAGAAAAGATTACGGTGGATACACCTCTACGAGGAAACCGGTAACGCAGGTCTTGTATGTCGTCAGTGCGGCGTATCTAGACCGACTCTCAGGAAGTGGTGGCGTCGCTACAAAGACTACGGTGACGCCGGTCTAGCGAGACTCAGTAAGCGACCTCAACACTCTCCCAACCGTAAGGTCTGGAGCTCAGAAGAGCTACATATCCTAGAGATCAAGCGGACTCGCAACTTAGGAGCCCGGCGTATACAGAGCGACTTACGCCAGCATTTTAATATTTCCCTCGCTTTAGCAACGATCCATAAGGTTTTAAGCAGGCATGTGGTCAAACCACTTATCCAACATCGTCAAAAATCAGGGTTTGTTCGATACGAAAACCCTACAGCATGTTCATGAAGGGTCTGAAATTGATACCGAAGGAAGTGCGCAGTTGCGCACTAAAGTAGCGTAAACAAGACACAGGTTTGAGGCCGGAGTCAGGTGATAACTAGATCTGTACAAGGTGGATAGCCACTACGTCCCAGAAAAGGAACGGATTCGCGACCCCAATTATAGATTGGATTTACAGCTTAGCAAATTGAAACGGTCTCTATGAATCGTACAAGACAAATTTATATCTTCGCGATCTTAAAATCGCACTTAAGGAATATATTAATCTATTTTCTCATTTTAAATTCATTTAATGGAATTGGCTTTCCATATAAAAATCCTTGAAAACGATGAACACCAAGTAATTTAAGAAACTCAGCCTGTTCATCTTGCTCTACGCCTTCTGCAACGACAACTGCATTGATTCTACTCGCAAGATCAAGAATATTCATTACAATTTTACTTGCGATTGTGCTGTGAACTATATGTCTTACAAAGTGGTGGTCAATTTTAATAACTGAAATACACTCAGAGTATATATGTTTTAATGATGAATAACCTGTACCATAGTCATCAACAGCAAAAGTGACACCAATGCCATTCAGACTTTTCATTGCAGCAAGAATATCAGCATCATTATAATCATCAAATGAACTGCGCTCGATAATTTCAAGACAGATTTTAGGTGATGACTCACCAATAAACTCAGAGTAAAAGTGCTGACAAGCAGAAATTAGAGTAGGTGATAACAAATGCTCTAATGTAACATTAAAACTGACACTAAATTCTCTAAGTTCTTTTTCATTAGAAAGGCTAGTTGCAACCTGAGCCATTAAATTCTCAGTTAACCTTATAATAAGTCCTTTTTGCTCAGCGACATGAATGAACTCTAATGGACTAATGAGGCCATAAAGTGGATGATTCCACCTAACCAAAACCTCACACCCAACAACATTATTATTGCCACTATCTACTATCGGTTGCAAATATGGAGTAAATTCATTATATTTACATCCTGCAACAATATCAATATATAAAAAATACTCTTTAACTATAGGGGCTAGTTTATATAAAAAACAAATAACACAAAAATTAAAAAAAACTAATAAAGAGATGGATAACTTATTATCTAATAGAAACAGGTAGTTCATATCATGAGTAAGATTATAATTTATAGCTAAATTATAATCCCCGATCTCACCTTTATTATTTTGAGCATCTACATAGTTAGAACTATGACTTATGTCATCACCCAAGACCTTTAAACTATATTTAACTCCATCACCAGCGCGATTGTAATCCTCTATGTCATCTATGACGTAAATATAGTTAATGACACCGACGTAAACCTTACTACCAATATGTTTAGATAGCAACATGAAGAACCTGTTGTTATCATCCTCACTCACAACGATTTTATGAATACCATCATTTAACTTTAGTATATCATCATTAGATAAAAAACGATGTAACTGAACGCTGATTTTATGGGGCGAACAAATGCTACCATCAGCATTGATAACATAAAACATTGCAGCATATGTATTCTGTATCGCTGCATCAAAAAGCTGTGGTTTTAAATCATGGCAAGCCAAATCTGCATTATCATTGACCGCGATAAGCTCAACGGCAACACGAACCTCATCCAAGATCTTTTTAACCTCGTTCTTTAATTGCCTTTCTCCATTATCAGCTTGCTCACGTAACGCATCATGATTTTTAGTATAAACATTAACAAGGAATATTATATCCACTAATAACAAAAAAAACACTAATGTAAATGTATATATTTTCGCCTTGTCACGATATCGGCGATTGAAATTTTTTGTTCCTAACATCGCGCCCCCAAAAACATTGATAACAACAAACAATCCCCCAACATCCAGTAGCACCTAAAGCATTAATACTAGCACCCCGACCATTTAAAACTGTCTCGACACCAAAGCTCTCTTTTAAGTAAAGAATTTTATCCTTTAGTCGATTATAAACACAAGCGTCGCTCATGTTATCAGGCAAGCTTATTTCAATAAAATCGAAAATATTTGATGAGAAGATATGATCATATATGCTGTCGATATCAATACATCCACTAATACCGACGGATACACCGCATTCACTCAATACACAAGCTTTTTTCAACCCATCCTTATTTAAGATAGAGAGCATGTCAAAAAAAACACACACCTTGACATTTAAGTTCATTAATGAAGATAATATATATTGCACGTTTTCTATTTTATCAATGCCTACGTTTAGAAAAATCTGCTCCAGATCACAAAAGCAACAACTACAAGTAAAATTGTTAGCATGGCAAGCGAGGTCTTTAGAATTTTTTGATTCCTGACATATGAACATCACGGAATTACATTGCAGCTCAGATTGATTCATAGCCATCATGACTGCTCTCCTAATGAGCCCGACACCTTCATCAGACCCCATTTGAGGTGCACACCTCAATGTCTCACCACAGTATACATTATTAGCTGATATATATTCACACCCAACGTTAAATTTAGGTATCTCTAATTGTCGGCAGTATCTGATGCATTCGCTGTACTCATTGGAGTGTCGATTAACGTCATCGCATTTTTCTTTTACTTTCTCACAGAACAAATTTTAGCATCCCAAAATATCTAACAATCATTAATTGAACGGGGTTTTTATTTCACAGTTTTAAATGAAAAACTTGATGAAATGATTTGTCCATAGTCACCGATTATATTTAAAACCACTTTATGCTCAGCCCCATTTAGGGGATAGGCAACACCTGAAATATTATACTCCTTTTGAGAAAACGGAGATATCATTGACTTAATGTCGAGAACGGAGCCGTCTAATTTTGCGCTTTCAATAGTTAAGTGGTACGCTCCATCATTAATGATCCTTAGCATATTTTTTTTCCTATCTATATTGAAGCGCAACTTATTTATCGCCTCTTGATGCGTGTACATTAATCCTGTAGGACGATAAAAAATCTTCATTCTAGATCGTACGGCCACTTTAACCAAATTTGAACTTTTCTCATCAAGTACTTTTCTTGGAATATCAAGTACATTAATCCAAAAAATTGACTCTCTATCCTTTGGCAAGGGAATCCCTGTATAGATCAACTTAAATAATTGCCCTTGCTTCGCCTCTATTTTTGCCATAGGTGGTAGGATTGATATAGGTAAGAGATCCTCCCCCGGCTGCATCAGCAAATCACCGGCATCAATCCATGTCTGAACTAAACTGGCATAATTACCCTCATTAGTAATTCTAACTATTGCAGAGGCATCAGCCTCATTATATATAAAACGGGTGCCATGAATTTGTATGGCCGCACGTATATCTACGAAAAAGATATTCAATAAAAACAATATACCGACAAAAATCGTTTTTTTTATCACAACATTAACTCCTAGTATAGATTATGATTCAATTATGTGTGAGCGTTAGAGTTAGATGTATATTGGCAACCCCTGGCTTGATATCACCTCTCCTTATTGGAGTTATTCTTAAATTAATACTAGGTGATAATTCGTTTTCATTAACAACTATGCGCTCCCTCCTATTCGTTTCAATATCACTGAACGCTTGTCCATTGACCATATGTTCAACTTTGTAAGCAACCCCCTCCGCTGAATTTGTACTTTTCTCAACGTCAACAAGACCTCCAGGATTAATTATGGTCTGACTCGAAAAACTATATTCTATATTTCTGGCTGGCCCAGATTCGCACGATAACTTTATATTGATACTTTTTGAGATAGAAGCATTTTTAACTACCATTATGTCATTCACATTAAAGAGTCCAAGAGAAAAATCTTGGTCATTAACATGGCAAGGTGTTTTTTTTATCTTTAATTGAAAGCTATTTAGATGCGTAGTAACAATACTATCATGGTGATGAGAATGGTTAGACCATCTTGTGGCTGAAATTCTAGGAGGATTAATAAAACTTACATTATACTCCCCGACATCAATCGGTTTAGAATCCACAGGGAAATAATATACGTCAAGATTAACACTTCCAACACCTGATATACATTCATAGGGGCGGTCATGGTGATAGCGAACGCCCTTAAGAGGTACCGCAAAAGGTATTCTACCCCAGATAGCCCCTTGTGTTAAATGCTCCTTGGCACGCTGACTCCTCAATAGAATACCGTTAACATTTGTTGTAAAGTATGCGACGTTACCAACGTCACTTTGAGCACTTTGTGGACCGTCTATCGCTAATGAAAGCACCAACTGACTATTAAGATTACAGTGATAAGGTATAGTGAAACTGATATTACCAACTTTGCTTCCAGATGCAATATTCTGGAACACTTCAAATTTATTACTTGTTACTGTTGGCGTACCAAAGTTACATTTATAAGTTTTCCCTACATCTATCCCTGGACACTCTATAGAACGAGCTAGTCCCGAGAAAAAAAGGAAAATAACAACCGCATACCTTATTAAAGATCCATATTTAAAAATCAAGCTTTGCAACCTCAACTACATGGCACACTTACTGGCCGTTGATATTTATTGAGATGAATATTTTTTTTGGCATCCTCTATCTCAACGTTAGCAAGATGGCACCACTTAGCATCATCTAATTTTATTTTTAAATTTTTATCCTTGGCATTAATGTAAATCAACCCGCCTTGTGCAACTTGCGTAACTAAGTCATTGTTATGATTAAGTACTGAAGCACCAAAAGAAACTCTTTTATCAGTAATTTTTAGCAAAATAAAACGATTACGAGTTACTTTAAAATCACTAACAATAATTGCCCCCCGTCTAGGGGATATTATGCGATGTCCATTATCAACATCTATATCGTAATCAGTATCATCATGTTCAATACTAAGTGTATTATTCATATAGGGTGTGAGCTCATGAATAGCATTGCCATTATCATTGATTGCTACCTGTGCATTACCATTAACTAGCGCCCCCTCCGCGCCTTTGGCCGAAACTATAGCTATAGTTTCAGGATGGTCATGACTAAAGAATATTTCATTATTTGCCATAAGAACGGCCCCTTTAGCCGATAAATACTGTTTTTCATAATTATCGCCGTGACTTAGACCAAGTCCAAACTCATTAAGATTAGTTTTATGGTGTAAACTTGCCGCATAACTATAATGTGTCGGCCCGCTAATATTTCTCGATTCAGAAACATGGTATGAGTTCTGTTGTAGAGCCCCATAACTACCACTCAGGGATGTTTGCATACTCCCATATTCGTTATCCCCATTAGATATTGCGGTGCTAAGTCTGGTATAACCATTCATATCCAGCGGAAAGTCAACAGCAAGCATAAAACGGTTGTCATCTTGATTCTCTCGAGATTGACGAATTAACGATGTACTTATGCCCCCCCAAATGAGTTCGTGATTATATCCCACATGGTAGTTTTTGCTTGTTATATTGAGAACTGACCTTTGTACGCCGCCCATAAGAAACAGTCTACCATTCGGGGTTTCTTGGTTAAGAGATATCTCAAACCTATCTTTTTCTTCATGTCCACTATATGAGATATGCTTCTGAATGCGTGCATATTCTTGAAAACTCAGATACTCAGCGCTTAAACTTTTATTATAGCTTGTAGTTATATATGTTGAGCTGTCTGAAAAATGCTTGCTATAGGCGACTCTAACTTTATGACCTTGAAATATTTCACTGTGGTTACTACTCGATTTATTTGTTCGCGATAGAACAGACCCTATATTAAAATTACCTAATAGGGTATAGAATTTATTATCAATATCAGCACCAATATATCCATCTGAAATCAAGCCACCTGTTGATATATCAAAGCTCTCATTAACTCTAAACTTGTAGTTAGCTACCATAAAAAGGGGCTGGCTTGAGCTGCTACTGTTGTATTTACCGACCGATAATTCGTACAGAGACTCATCATTACCATCCATGGAAAAATTAGGAATAGTGGAACGCTTAACCACGCCATTAGCCTCTTCAATAACCATTTCTAATGGACCGTTTCTTTTTATATCATCTATATAAAAAACACCTGGGCTCACTATTGATTGGTGAACAACCCGACCATTATTTAACAGTTTGACATTAGCGCTGGTCTCAGCAAGACCAAACACTCTTGACTTGTTATCGATGTCATTCTGTGGGCGCATGGCAATATCACTGGCTACTTTTATTCCTAAAAATGAAAATCCACCAAGCAGAGAGGGGGAGGTACTTATTTCGCCTAAAAATAAACCAGAATGATATCGATCCAAGTCTGTTTTAAAATACATTGACTGCAATTCATATCTATCATCGCCATAAAAACCAGAATGCCTTATCTGCCAATTAGATAAATTGATGCCGGACTCAACATTAGCATTTATGTCAAATAGATGATCATTTGATGTACGAGCACTGACTACATTTGATGTATATTTAAAAAACGCACCTGCAACCCCAGTATCCCATTTAGCAGACTCTGGCCTGCTATTTGATATGTAGTTGTCAGGAATCTTCACATATCCAGTTAATGTTTTTAAGTTTACATCTACCTTGATGCCAGGAATTGCTTTAGAGATATCAATGCAATCATTAACTTCGTTCCCGCTAGTTTCTAAAGGTACCGCAAGCCCCCACAACTCCACACCTTTTCTGTCAAAACAGTAATAATCATTCCCATCACTGTTCTGATATACTAATTGTGATATAATCTTTTCCGTATTACTAAAGACATGCAACTCTATTAAGTAACCTCCTTGGGGTATTGAATAGGGAGATATGTATGAATCATTGACAGTGTTATTTCCAACCATAAATGATGTTTCAAACTCGCTAGCATAAACTCGATGATATTGGCTAAAAATTAAAATAGAGAGGATAAAATACTTCCTGCTGCATACAACCATGCAGGCCACCACATTTACAAACTTGAACAACATCTATACCAACTCTAAATAAACACCAACACACAATAACAGCCAAACATGACGAATTTGAAACACCAAGCCTAAGCGACTAGATTAACTTTTTCTTTGTTTGAATCTCAAATCACATAAAAGATGGCAATAGCACTGATCTATATACGGTTAAGGATAATCTATCTGGTAATTTATTGATGAATTTACGGCACCAACAGTTACTTTTTGTGCGTCAGGAACATAATAAGCAGCCTTAATATTTATAGTATTATTTCCGCTGCTAAGAGAATGCGTAAAATTGTTGAAATCGATTGCAGTTCCACTTGATTGCTGTAATTGCACATAGACACCAGCAGCACCATGAAGACCTGAATTATTAAGTAGCCCATTAACTACATCATGGACTTGCCCCCCAGCAGTAGAAAACTTAAACACAGGCGTCACATTATCTGGGCAGGATTCAATAACAATTGAGTGATTTTTTTGGCCAAAACTGCCTTTTGCATTAAGCTCGCCTCTCAATATGTTACGGAGTACAATATTCTTACTATCTTGTGTCACTTTACAGGATGCTTCATAAACCCGCCCAGTAATTTTTATTGTTCCCTCAGAAGCCATTGCTTGTGAAGCAAAAAAAACAAACATAAAAATACCGAATTTTGATTCTATAGCACGTCCATAGTTAAACTTCATAAGAATACCCCCTTGCAATTAGACAACAAAAATCATAAACGCTAAAATCACCACCATGCATCAAATGCATGCTGTGATTTATATGGCTTAATATCACACTCTATTATGGAAAATATATCTGTATGATTTGTGTTATGACTAAACATACAACTACCATGGTCATGCCCCACGACATGTTTATCGTGTTTTTTTTCGCCGACCAAGTAACAACCACTTAAAATCAAGAATAATAAAAAAATAACTATAGCAATTAACTTGTTGTTCATTTTTCTCCTGCCGATTATTTTGCTGTGTGAGCTGACCTATCTAATTAAGCCAGCTCACACCAAAAGCGATTATATCTTTTGCAATGCTTTGATCGCTTTCATCATGTCTGGCATAGCTGTTAACTCAGGTACACGTTGCATATATGTGATTACACCAATGTCATTCACTACAAAGACTCCACGAGACAGCAGACTCAATTCACGAATTTGAGTACCGGTACGCAGACCAAACTTGTGATCTACGTAGTCAGAGAGAAACTTCACCTTCGGTGAAATCTGCTCAGCGGCCACATATCGCGCCTGTGAGAAAGGTGTATCCGCGCTAACCACGGTCACGTCTACATTTTTGAAGTCATCCTTGTATTTATTAATCAACGCATCAAGCTCTTTGACTTGCACCTGGCAGACTGGTGTATCAAGAGATGGAACAACGACATAGACTTTCTTCTTGCCACTGCCGCCAGTCATGACCTCATCCAAATTTGGCGACCGTAATGCGACCATAGGGAATAGATCTCCTACCTTTAATGCCATCCCCTCCAAATGAAATGTCGCATCCTTATTGAAGGTGACCGTTTCCCCTTTCCCAAGAGCTTGGTGCTCTGAGCTAGTCGCATACTCGCCAGCGAGACTGGAACATGAAATACCAGAAAGTACAATAAAAGAAATTGCTTTCAACTTACTTAAAAATTGCATTTCTACCTCATGTATTATGCTGAAATGATAGATTTGATTTTTTCATAATCAGGCTCATTGGTCAGTTCGCCAACCAGCTGGTGATAAATCACCTTATTATCTTCATCAAGAATGAATACTGCTCGTGCGGATAATCCTACCAATGGCTCAGTGTTCAGATATGTGCCATAGTCATGCATGAAGCAATCGTTACGATACGTAGACAGCATGACTACATTATCAAGCCCTTCAGCACCGCAATAACGAGATTGTGCAAATGGGAGATCAGCAGACACACATAACACAACGCAATTTTCAATTGTTGCAGCAAATTGATTAAACTCTTTTACTGAACTAGCACATACAGGAGTATCGATGCTAGGAAATACACTGACGACTTTTTTCTTACCATCAAATGAGTTAAGGCTTACCTTCTCCAAGTTGCCATTAATCAGCTCAAAATCTTTTGCCTTCTCACCAATGGCTGGTGAAGAGCCGATTACGGAGATAGGATTGCCAAGAAATGTAATTTTTTTAGTACTCATGATGCTCATGTTTATATTTACCTTTTGGTTGGTCTTTATGAAGAAGCCGCAGAACTACAGTGATATATGCATCAACGCATCAACTTTTTTTGAATCACTGCAGAACACGGAGCACATATTACGACCACAGTTTAATTAATCAACTATAGTTTTATTTTTTTATGTAACGAACAGCAACTCACTTCAACGCGTTAAATAAATTAGTGCCAAGACTCCAAATTAGAATAAAAGCACAAAATCAACGATGCTAAATATAGAGTCAAAACTTTAATGACACAGCAGTAAGTACAAGCTCATGAAAAATAAGAGAAAAAAAAAAATAGCGAAAAACGTTTTCACGACAAGTGCTTACCCTTACTATTTGCATGTGATACTTATTGGTATCACACAAAAAAGCATTGAATAATTAATCGTTCGAGCAGTACTTTTTTTCAGAAAAAATTTGTTGCACTGCGTTACATTGTCGATTTTTTTTTGAACCTATAAGTCTGTTGATAGGACTTTTGTAGGGGTCAACCTATGGTGATTGCGTATTCCGGCGAAGTTGAACAGCCATTCCGGCCAACGTGCCCCCTGATCCTTAACGCGCTCACGTCATCCCGTTTCTAACGCAACTGTTCAGATTCGGTCAACTCACCTCTCCTCTTTCTCATCGATTCTCCCTTAAGTGACAGCCGGTGAGCGTTGTGCATCAGCCGGTCCAGGATCGCATCTACCAGTGTGTTGTCCCCTATGCTCGCATACCACTCTTCCGTCGGCAGCTGACTGAAGTATCCTGATTTTCACAGACAGTTCCGATTGTTACGATGAGACAATCGGGGATATTTAATGAAATCGAGAGAACACTACTCAGCAGAATTTCGGGCAGAGGCGGTTCGACTGGTGCTGGAGCAAGGCCTTGGCCAAGCTGAAGCCGCCAGAAGGTTGGGTATTGCCAAAGGCACGCTGAGCAACTGGGTGGTCGCAGCCAAAGGAGGAAAGGATATATCGGCCATTCCCGGAGCGCGTTCTGTCGCCGAGCTGGAGGCTGAAGTGGCCCGGCTACGCAAAGCTCTCGCACAAGCCAACATGGAGCGCGACATCATAAAAAAGGCCGCGTACTTTGCTCAGGAGTCACTGCCAAGTACGCGTGGATAGCCAACCAGCAGGACTTCTATCCCGTTTCCGTTATCTGTCGTGTGCTGGAGGTCTCTCATGCGGGCTTCTACCACTGGCGCCAGCGTCCACCGTCACAGCGCCAACAAGAAAATGAACGACTCAAGGTCGCCATTCGGGCTGCTCACAGCAAGACGCGCCAGACCTATGGCGCAGAGCGTTTACAAGCTGAGTTGGCCGCCGAAGGATTTTACGCCGGGCGGGACCGGATTGGGCGATTGCGCCGTGAAATGGGCTTGTCTTGCAAACAAAAGCGCAAATTCAAGGCGACAACCCATTCTTCTCATTCCCTGCCGGTGGCGGAGTGATGTCCGCCCGCCCAATAAATTACATTAATAGAAAACCGAGACACTCGACATGTCTCGGTTTTTTTACGTATCAGGATGCCTTTACTCAATCTACAGCATCAAGAGTCATAGCATTAATTACCGAACTCAGGCAACTCTAGCTCTGCCATTACTTACATCACTCCATGCTAAATGGACCATGCTATTAGCCTGATCATCGAGGCTATTGAGCAGGCCCATATCGCCCGCTTCAGGAGCAAAACTGCTCATAGCTTGGATCAATGTATCTACCGCCTGATGGGAAAGCGCGGTATAACTTCGCTCGCTGTCAGCCTGCTGCTCGCCAAGCCCGATGACCAGCTGGGCCCGGTTATCGGCGAAGTAGTTGCTGAAGGTGGCACTGCCCAGTTGCTCGAACTTGTCCTGCTCGCTCGTGCCGTCGGTGCGACGGTTGACCAGCAGCTGCAGATCGTAGCCGCTGCGCTTGAACCAGAGATCCCGCCAGCTGACATCGTTGAGGACGATGAAATCCTCCTTGCCGATGTCATGCACCAAGTTCTCTATCACTGTGCCACTGAACACGAAGCTGTCGATGCCGATACCACCACTGAACTGGTTCTGGTAACCGCCCAGCACCAGCAGATCATCGCCAGCGCCGCCATCTAGCTGGCTGAACTTGGCGACCTGATCGGCGCTCAACCGATCCCGGCCGTCCCCGCCCCGAATGGTGGCATGATAGCCCATCAGTTTGACCTGGTTGTTGCCATGTTCGGCCAGTAGACGGTTGTGATTGCCAAACACTGTGGCAAAGTCATCGCCTTCACCCAGCTGGATCTGGTTGTGGTGACCGATGGTCACCGTGAAGTCCTGATCGACACCAGCATCTATCTGGTTGTAGTTGCCGGAGGTTACCAGATAATCCTGGCCAGCCCCCCCTTCTACCATGCCCCCTTCCCCGAAGATGAAGGCCTGATCGTTGCCCTCACCCATGAAGGCGCGGTTGATACGACCGGCCAGCACGGCAACATCATCCCCCTGCCCGCCGAACATCATGCTCTCCCGTCCCATCATGACCCCAGTGTCCTGACCTGCGCCGCCGGTGAAGATGTTAGAGGTCCCAGTAGCGTAGAAGACATCGTCCCCACGCCCCCCCCAGAAGTTGTTGTTATCTCCGAGATACGCTCCGAGGTCTTTACCATCACCGCCCCAGTTAAAGTTGTAGTTTCCTAAGGAGAGATTGATGTCCCCATCACCTTGGAGATGTCCACTGTTACGAAGGAAGTCGAACGTTTTCTCTTTCATATTCAGCAGATCGGCAGTGAGATTCTGTTTGAGGTTTTCCACCAATGTCGCCATCTCTTTCTGCTTGTCTTGACTAAAGATGGTCGCAAACAAATTAGGTAAATTGAGTGAATTCAAACCAAAGGCTCGCTCTTGTGCCACCGCAGTGTTAGATGTGCTTGTATCATCAACTTTTTGTACACCTTTCCCACTGGCACCATTTACAGAGACAGAGGTGTTGTCATCTTTTTCTTCTGGCGCTTTCTCTTTCAGTCCATGTGTTTCGGCAAAAGACTTGATGCCATCCGCCCCCATGTCGATACCTGATTTCAGGTTATCCAACAACTTGGTGGGATCGACAAAGGCTTGCAGTTGGTCACCACTGAACTCTCCAATGACTTCCAGCATCTCTTTGATAATGGCAACCCCATCGACTGCTTCACCGTTACGAGCAACAAGGTGACCTGACGTGGAGTAATCAACGCCAAAAATGTCTGCCAGTGTCGTCTCTGCGCCCACTCCGGCCAATTGACCAAGTAGCTTGTTCTTAAGCTGGCGCGGTAGATCTTGCGGCGTATAAGTAAAGGTTGTTTTCGCCTGCCCCGTTGCCGAGAACTGCTGCGTCATGAGACCAAATAATGAACCCAGATTGGTATCCAAAATCGACTGAATGTTATCACCGAACATAAAATTCCAGTTTCCAGTCGTGACTTGGATATCGGCCCCTTGGCCGCCCACAGCAAAGTTAAACGCAAGCTTTTCATTTGCTTGACGAAGCTTATCGGCACGGCTGCGTTTGCTGGTATCACTATTGCCATTGCTGCTTAACCACTGATTGTATTGCTTATTGAGCGTCGCTTCCGCATCGTGCTTCAAACCACGGCTACTACGTTCATTCTGCGAATCCAGTTCAACCAAGTTGGTGTAATCAACACTGCTGCTCTGATCCAATCCAGACATATCTTTGACGAATTTCTTCGCACCAGACAGTGTCCACTGCTTTTCTTGAGCAGCAAGCCAATCTTGACCTTTACCCGAGGTTGCAATGCTTTGTAGCACACCAGAAATACGCGCAGCACCGTCGAACGGATTGACCAATGGCGGTGTCGGAATCGACTTGTCCATCATCACAATCAGGTCATTACTTCGGCCAAGGTTAAAGCTCACGTTGCGATTACCGATGAATATCTGGGCACCTTCCAGTGCCTGATAGCCACCGATATCGAAACTGTGTTTGCTATCTCCGTTGCCGATGTGAACCATGACATTGTTGTCACCAAAGGCCAGTGACTTAAAGCCGCCCGTGCCGACTTTGATACCCACGTTCGATGTCCCCCAGTTCACCGCCGTAAACTCACCGTCACCGACATTGACTTGGATATTACCTGAGTAGCTAAGTTTAGTTTTGCTTGCTGACGAAAACGAAGTCTCTGTCTGCGTCTGCGTTTTACGTTTTTCGGGCGCGACAAATGCCTCGCTATTGTCACCGATAGCACCACGAGCTGGCTCGTCAACATCGCTGACACCAATACGAGATAGGTCGATTTCGCTTTCCGCAATGCCATTGCGGATACGTACATCCTTGGCGACGACTTCGCCTTTCTCGTTCCAGCTTAGCGAAACTTTGTTAGTTTCAACCTTTTGCACCCAATGACCGTCCACGTCTACGGTGTGTTTACGGCCTGTGGTATCAACCGCAACCTCAGAGCTACGTACCGAGACATCGACACGAAGCCCATTTGAGGCCATAGCATTGATGAACTGATGACCAAAACCTTTTTGCTTGTCATCGCTCACCAAAGAACAACCGACAATGCTGACATAGTCTGGCTTACTGCTGATATTTTCCGCTTGGTTAAACGTCTGCTGGAACTTCGCTAACTTCACTGCAAGTTCATCGGCACTGTAGCCACTTAAGCGCGTGTTGTTGTGCTCTGAGTGATCGCGGCCATGCCCTACCAACTGCCAACGCAATTTCCCATCCAATTTCGAAGGCTCACCGTACACCACGCGATAGTTGCCATCAGAATCTAGCTGAACAACCACGCTATGCTCCGGATGCTTGCCTGCTAGGTTGGCAGCTGCTTTTGCAACTATATCGTCATTTTCCATTTGAACGATCACTTGGCCATCAAAACGTGTTTCACTACCATCAGCCTGCGATGTAACCGTGATTTTCCTCCAAGACTGAACATCCTGGTTTTTTACATAGTTGCCATTTAGTTTGTCCAGTTTCTGTTTAACCAAATACTGCAGACTTTTTTCAAACATCGCGGCATCAGCCTGATGATTTTTTAGATGTTCATTTGATTTGAAATCAATTGCGCTTTCGAAATCAATTGGCCAAAAGCGTTTATTTTCAGCATCATACATCACATTCCCGAGGTGCAGATCACGATGATAAATATTTGCATCACTAAGATCTGAAACCATTTTAAGGAACAGTTCTTTTGCGTTATCAGGCATCTTTTCAGTTGATAAGTCAGCAACAGGGATCCCCGGTACCTTAAGCATTTTAAGAAAGACATCACCATTACCATCTTGGTAAACTTGTGAACTTTCCTCACCGTAAAATTGGTTAAAGAACTTAGATTCAACTTTTGCCGCCTCATATCCCTGACCAACATCCTTGATTAACACACTGGCATCGTTTGGATCACGAATCACCAACCCAAAAGAGCCCGACGCGACTAAGATACCTTGCTTCTGATACTCCAATTTACGGCGCTCTAGTGGTGTAATAGAAGTATCAATATTCAGATTCAGCATCAAACCCGGGCGACGTTTTGGCCCAAGCCCTTGAAGCCCATCTTCAGTACGACTCAATCTATCTAGACTCGCCTGGTGTAGATCCTTAAATAGCGTTTTTAGTTCATCGAAAGACTGATGAACTTCCACTTTTTTGTCCTTCGGGTTGTAGAGGAAGGTTTTAATCTGGCTGTAGGCAAAATACTGGCCAGTCCAAGGGTCAATGATTTTTGCAGCATCCGATGTTCCACCAACTCGGACAAACACATGATCATCACCATCACCTGCATTTTTCAGTTTCAGAATTTCAACTTCGCCTTGGAAATTATACTTATTCATAATGAGATGAGCCGCATATAGCGCACGATCACCACAGTTGCCCACGTTATAGTTCTTTAGTGCTTCAAAGTAACGAGCCATGTCATGTGGGAAATACATACTTCTAATATTATTGATATTAGTCAGCGTCTGCTTCCATTCTGCTTTTACACGCCTACTGTCTGACTCAAACTTCTTTGGATCATAGAAATTTGTCCGACTCATAACAGTAGAGGATTTATTCAAGACTCGAATAACTTCATCCAATATCTCAGAAGGCTGTAATGTGTCAATTGTATGTACAATCTTACTGCCTTGTTCACCGCCTAACGCTTCAAGTTGACTATTAGCATTAGTCAGTTTGCCCCCCTCCCCCTGTTCTGTCGGTATGCGCTGTACATCAGCTTGTTCCTCTTCAGAAGGTTCATTGTTATTTATAACAGCGCCTTTCAATTCAGAGTCTTTGTCTAAATAGTTAAGCTCACCGCTGAATTTTCTCGCTAGCGTTTCTCTTGCATCAATAAAGTCATGCGATAACTTACGCTTTGCCGTGAATAGTGGCTCATCTAACCCTATATTCCACTTGTCATTCTGTGATGCCCGATAACTTACATTAATAGCGACCTGTTGAAAGTTTGAAAACTCCTGCAGATTACGGATAACTACAGCACCCTGCTCATTCACATTAAAGTAAGTCTGGATTGAACCTTTCCCTTCACCCAAACCGCCCTCCATAAAGAAGTGCTTTGGCACAAAGAATGTCGCCGGGAAATTATCAGCCATTACCGCATAAGGATTCGCATCATCAGCACCATGATGAACCATTTCTAAACCGTTTGTTCTGCCCAAACTGGTATTGATCACATCCTTAAGCTTTTTCAAACGTTCACTCACAACGCCAAGACTTGCTCCATCCTTCTTGTTGTAAAGTTCTTCGCTATCATATAAATCTTTATTCTTAGGAGTTAGATCTTCGTATGTGACAGATTCTTTCCACTGTTCCCAAGTTACTGGCGACTTAACTTTGTCTTGTGGCCCCAAGTCAGCATAAGAATGCATGACGGTTAGCAAGTCATAGTCTGCTGTCATTGGCAGCTTCGAGACAGGATCACCAATTACTTTAAACGGTGCCAACTTGCCATCCTTTATATAATGAACCTGCCACAGCTCTTTGCCGTCAACAGTCACTTTATTCAGGAAGAAAGGTACGGTTTGATCACCATTGGTCGCGGTTGTTTTATACATACCGCTCGCTGCATCCAACTCTAAAGGAGTCAATGAATGATATTTTGAAACCAACTCATCAACTCGAGTCTGATTGACATATAGATCAGCAGCTACCGCATTACCAGTCACAATGGATTGTTCGGCATAACCGTTAAATTTTTCGAGCTCTCTTCTTGCCGAAGCTTTGGCAAATGACTGTTCAACTGGTATAAAACCAGACATAGGTCCCCAATCAGAGCTCTTCGCTTTCACGAACAAACCCTTACTGCTGTACATCTTAGACTCGATCAATGACTTGGACTTTTCATCAATAGGTCGAACCCCGATTATCACATTTTCGCGTTCAGCGACCTCCGCCAATATTTTTTGATCGACCTCAGGCATGCCCAGCTCGATAGTTTCTGGTTGCAAAATAGGTGCTAGAATTAGATCACGGGATTGATATTTTTCCTGTACTTTTAGATCAAAGATCTTGTTTTCAACATTTTTCAACAAACCGTTCATCACACCAGAATGAGGCTTCAATATGTCATTGATATCTGCACTATCAAAAGACGACTTGACATCTTCATGTAAAGTGGCCTTTTCTTTATCGCCCGGGGGCGTGCCATCATGTTCAATAGCGGCGTTTTGTTTCTGCTTCTCGTTGCCTGACAAGACATCAAAAACACCCGTTATTTGGTGGCTCTGCTTTTTCGCCGTAATTTCAAGCTGAGCTTCTTGTAGCGCCTGACCGAAGTTAAATAACTCTGTCGGCGTCCAAACACCAAACTTTGGTCGCCATGTGTGACCAATGAGTTTATCAGCCCCACCGGCTTTCAACACTTTAGCAACCATGCTTGAGCAGTTTTTGGTGAGCAACTGATAACGCGCATCAGGATCGTTGCTTAGACGATTCCATTCTGCTTGCATCGCCGCGACATCAAGGCCTTCAAGATTGATGCGGAACACTCGACCTTCATCGGCTTGGCTTGCTTTGAAGGTTTCTATCTCTTCAAGTTCTCTTTCTGCAAACTGGCGAGCTACATTACCGATGCGTTTTTCTACAAGTGCCGGATCGCCACTTTTTTGAGCTTGATTCCTCAGTTCTTCAGCAAAGCGGTTTGCTACGTCGATCATGTCGTAACTGGTGTCATTCCACTGGTCGACGAATCGTTGGAAAATATGTGCAGGGATGCCTGTCGCTTCAAGCATATTTGGGTTGCCCAGTAGCATAGTCGCCCAACTTTCAGACGCGTCTTTGAATGCGGGGTCAATACCTTTCGCAACATTGAGCTTCTCTATGAAACGTTTCAGTTTGCTCTCGCCATCATGCAAACCAAAGCCATCGTTTTCTTCTGATGCTACATCATGCACAAGTGTGTCATTTTGATGCGCAGGTTGACTGAAGTCGCTCCAACGCAACTTAAGATCAGGCTGATCTTCTGTCGCCACATTCAAGAAGTCTCTGATATCGGGGGACTTGCTGCCTAATGGCCACCAACTTACGTAGTGGCGCTTGTTAAAATCTACCGCGGCTTGACCTTCTAGTTGCGTGCGTCCTTGGCCAATTTGCAATGCGGCATGACCTAACTTGCTGTGAGCACTTGGCTTCCATAGGTACAGGGTGGCGCTGACCGGCGACAAGTGCTGTTCAATGGCTTGATGAACTTTGTTTAACCCTGCGATATCAATGCCTTTTCCATCTTTGGCAAGGTCGTTGGCAGAAAGTCCAGCAAAGATGGTATCGGCAACAGTTTGCCCATACTCGCTACTCACCGCTGACTTCACTTTTTCAAGCACGGCCTCGCTGCCGCCTAGCTGATCGACATTGCCAAGATTCCCTTTTCCTTTTGTAACAAAGTCGCCATTTCCATCCAGGTAGAGATGTTTAGTCTCTTTCACATGGGCATTTTCAAGTTGGTCATACAGACGGCTAAAGCTATCGTGAGCTTTGATCTTTTGCTCAGCGTCCGTAAGAACAGATACTTCCTCTAAACGCGTATTCACCTGATTTAACAGTGAACGCATCGCTCCAAGGCGACCAGAATCCGGATGACCCAATACATAGCCTTCAATCTGTTTACGCAGGTTGACGAGTTTTTCCACTGACCCCAGTTCGTAGTCGGCATGCTCAACAATATGAGTGTTGTACTCAATCAGAGCGTCAATGACTTGTTGATAACTTTCACCTCGGATCTTTCCTGTCACATGAGCTGCATCAAGCAGTTCATTAACGGACATGAGCTCCACTTTGGCATTGGAATGCCAAGTACCGTCTACTTTCTGCGCCACATTACGCGTGCGGCCTTCATGGTGTGAGATAATCTTGTTATCCACCAAGAAGAGCTCATCTGGCATTTGTTCAAAGCTATCGAAATTGGCCAAAATGAAACGCTCAATGGTTTTTTGTTGAGCAGCATCTTCCGGATTATCAAGAATAATGGTTTTGCTCTTGTCATCGGTCCCTGGCCATGCTCGCACTTCGAAGCTTATATACCCTTCTTGCACCAATTCTTTCACCAATAGATTTCGTTCGGTACGAAGTGTGTAGAACGGCAACGCGTCTTCAGCGCGCGGGGCCACCAACGATTCGGTCGCATAATGGGATGCATCACCAAGCCCTTCTAGGTTCACCCCTGAAATGCGGATCTCTTTTCGAACCACATCCTGAGACGTCGTCGTTGGCACCACAATACTGTCGGTGTTTGTTTCGGTGAACATTGAGGTGATTGTGCTACCGCTGTTCTTACCGCGAATACCTGCGTTAATTTGCAGACGATTAACAGCGTTTGTCGCACCTTCTAGCGCTGCTTGCTCTTGCTCAGTTAAGCCTTCGCTAAATCGGCCATCAGCATTGGCCTGACGGTCGGCACTGACATGGCTACCCGTTTTAGCTGCACATTCAACACTGTGTGCTTGACCAGAAAGGCCACTACCCGTCACACCTTGACGATCAGGGCGATAGCCTTCGCTCTGCTTAGCCCCTTGTGCATTTTTTTTTGCTTGATTGGCTTTGCTTTGAGCAGTTTGTACATCACGGTCACCTCGTGATTGTGCGTCATTTACCGCATTGTGCGCATCGGATTTGGCGTGTTTTGCGTTGTTACTTTTTGCCAAAGCATCGGCTTTACGTTTTGCAGCATCGACTTTAGCATCCGCAATATCTTGCTCTGCTCCAGTACGATTCTGTTCACCTTTCGCAACAGCAGCTTCGGATTGCGCAACCGACGCTTTGACTTGGCTGTTATTGTCCGCTCGTGTCTGCTTCACAGCAGCAATCTGTTCGCCAGAAACCTGTTTTGCGTTATCCAGTTGAGCTTGCACACCGTCAAGCAGGCCGCTGGCAAAATCGTTGCGCCATTGGTTGCTCGATGCACTGGTATGTGTTGCTTGGTCATCGAGCACATCGAGACCCTGCGCCAGCTTAGTCAACTCAGCCGTGACGGCTTCTGATTCTTCTTTCACCGCATCACGCTGTGCTTGACCATTGTGTGCTAGGGCTTGTTGATCGGTCGCTTCCAACTGGCTTTGCGAACCCGCGACAGCATCGAGCTGTTTCTGTTTTTCTTGTTCTAGCCGTTGACGATCCGCTTCTGCGCGTTCTTTATCGGACAGAGCATTCTGCGCCGCTTGGTTTTGTGTCGCGTGCTCACTTACTGCATTGGCTTGTTGTGATGTTTCTGATTTCGCCACCACGTTATCTAGGATGTAGCCCAGCCCATCATTGTGGCCTGTGCCTTTGAATTCGATACGGTTACTGCCGGCATGCGCGGTCAGTTTTAAGGTTTTTTGCTGCCAAACAGATTCGTCACCCGACGATGAGAAGACCACTTCGCCGTTCCAAAGAACTTCGATACCTTCGTTATTAGAGAGGCCAGCGCGTTTTGCAAAATCAAAGCTCACCGCAATGACTTCACCTTGCGTTAGATTAGTCAGATCTTGATAGAGGCTGGTGTTGGTATAAGTATCGAGCTCGGTCACACGTGCGCCGTGACCTTCACCCTCTACGCCATACGCACTGCCTGCATGGGAGGCTTCAACCCCATGGGTAGATTGCCAGCCGTGTTCGCTCTGCTCAAAATCACCATTCACAATCAGATTCGGAGCTTGCACGGAAGAATCATCAACATTGAGCACATGTTGCATCTTGTTGAGATCAGGAGTATCGACCTTAGTCACGCTGCCCGTGAGACTATCACCTAGGTCAGAGCCAGCCCCCTCATTGAAATCCATTTGGAAACCACCCAGTTTGGTGATTTCAGGCGTTGCAATCGCACCACGACCTTTATGCGTACCAGATGAGGAGGCTTCATCGCCTTGGACTAGGTAGTTGATGGCTTGGCTGCCACCGACACCAAGTACGGTTTGTTTGATGTTATCAAACAAGGCAGAGAGCTTGTTGCTGCTGGTATTGCTCGATGCCACCGCCAAACTGTAGAAATCGCCGTTACCGACTTTGATGGCGACGTTGTTTTGTGCGTAGGAGGTATTGATGTTGAGGCCGTCCCCAACGTGAATATTAGCGTTAGCTTTGCCCTTCATCACGGCGACATTGAGCCCATCACCCACTTTCGTGTTGATGTTATATTTGCCCCAAGCGACGTTGACGGATACCCCATCACCGACTTTGGTGTTGATATTGGCATCACCATAGGCGGCGGTAACACTCAAGCCATCTCCGACGGTGGTGGTGATATTGGCTTTGCCTTTTGCGGCGGTCACCTGCATACCATCACCCACTTTGGTAACTATATTGCCTTTACTCCACAGTGCGTTGAAACTGTCACCATTGCCCACTTGAGTGACAATGTTAGCGTCACCTTTGGCTAGCACTACGTTACGGCCATTACCCACTTTGGTAATGACATTGGCTTTACCCCAAGCTCCCGTGTAGTCATCACCATTGCCGACATGAGTAATGATGTTGGCTTGGCCTTGCACAACCGAGACTTCTTGACCATCGCCCACTTTAGTGATGACGTTGACTTCGCCTTTGGCGAAGTTGTAACGATCCCCATCACCGACGTGAGTCAACACATTGGCTTTACCCCAAGCGACATTAACACCCAAACCATCACCGACTTTGGTAATGATGTTGGCCTTACCTTTAGCAATACCAATGGTGGTGCCATCACCAACGTGTGTCATCACGTTGCCGACATCCGAGATCAATAAGCCTACTGTTGTGCCTTCACCTACTTTGGTTAGGATATTGCCTTTACCCGCCAATACAGCTGCGGTAGTGGCATCACCGACATGAGTCACGACGTTGGCTTTCGCCGCGACCACCACCCCCATAAAATCATCACCCACTTTAGTGACGATATTGGCTTCGCCCAGCGCTAAGACACCGGTCAAACCATCGCCGACATGGGTCATGATGTTGGCTTTACCGAACATAGCCGCTAGCGTTGTGCCGTTACCTACTTTGGTCATCACGTTCACTTCACCAGCGAACAGCCCTAGGCTGGTGCCATCGCCGACATGGGTCATGATGTTCGCTTTGCCGACCATCAGCGCCGCCGTGAGATCATTGCCCACTTTGGTCATGATGTTGGCTTGGCCGATCATCGCCGCAAACGTATTGCCATTACCGACATGGGTAAAGATGTTGGCGTTCCCCACCATAGCCGCGAGTGTCGTTCCATTACCGACTTTTGTCGCGACGTTACCTTTGGCTAACATCAGCGCCACCGACATGCCATCGCCAATGTGAGTAAAGACGTTAGCTTCTGCCACCATTAACGCGAGAGCATCACCGTTGCCCACTTTGGTAAAGACGTTACCTAAGCCCCCCATCAGGGCCCAAGCATTACCTTCACCCACATGGGTAAAGATGTTGCCGGCGCCAATCATGGCTGCAATCGAAGTTCCATCGCCCACTTTAGTGAAGATGTTGCCTGCGGCGCCCATTACGCCAAGGGTTTGGCCATCGCCAACATGAGTTAGCACGTTGCCAACGCCAAGCATAATGCCAGTCGTGTCACCATTCCCGACTTTCGTTAGGATATTCGCACCACCAACCATTACACCCGTCGTGCTGCCATCACCGACATGGGTGAGTACGTTCGCACCACCGCCCATCACAGCAAGGGTATTGCCTTTGCCTTTTTTGGTGAGAATATTTGCGCCGCCGAGTGCCACTGTCGTGGTATTCGATAATTGTTCATCACTGCTGATATGGGTAATCACATTCGCGCCACCAAGCATACCCGCAGTGACGTCACCATCACCCATTTTAGTCAGTACGTTTACGCCACCAACCAGTACCGAAGTGACATCCCCTTGACCCACTTGTGTCATGACATTGAAGCCACCAGCAGCAAGCCACAAGCCCTTACCTGAACCGATTTGGGTATGAGTGTTGTAACCGCCCAGCATGACCACTTGACTGTCACCACGGCCCTGCTGTATTGAGATGTTGCCATAGGCCAGCAGACGGACTAGGTACTCACCGTCACCACTACGCACCAGCACGTTGGCCACGCCGGCGGCATAGACATCCATCCGTCCCTGGGTGCCCTGGTGAACCAGTACGTTGGCTAGGCCAGCCCCACGGAACACCAGATCACCACGCTGGCCGCGCTTGATCAGCACGTTGGCCGCACCGGCACCATTGAAATGGATGTTGCCCTCTGTCGCGTCTGATTCGATGACGTTACCGCCACCGGCACCGTCAAAGAAGATATCGCCCTTGCTCTTGCCGCCGCTTTGCTGATGGGGCAGCAACAGCTGGCTGGAGAACTCGCGAGTAGCCGGCAACCGGTCCGACACAGCCGTGACAGTATCAAGCTGATAGTGCACCTCGCTCAGGGAATAGCCCCCCGGGAACATGGCACTGAAACCCGTCTGCTCCGAGATGACCTGATCGGCCAGGCTGGCGATGTGATCGCCCTCCTTGTACCAGGCCCTGGACAGGTACTTGAGCGCACCGGTTTCCCTGTCGTTGGCCAGCTCCACCACCACGATCTTGGTGTAGGGGTCAAACTGCTTGGCAAACACATAGGTGTTGGCCTGCGCCCGGGATTTCACCGCTCTGACAGCAACCTTGGTGCCATCTTCATAGATGGCATGACCACTCATGTTGGCCGTGGAGAGGGTGACATCGGCGGCGGCCACGCTCACGCCACCGCCGTAGTTGATCCAGCTGTTTTCGGTCAGTTCCGCTTCCACCGCCTGCAGTGTGATGCGCTGACGCCGTTCAAACACCAGATCCGTCAGGCGATAAGCGCCGTCGGTACGGGTCGAGGTAAATCCTTGCTGTTCATTGATCTGACGACTGGCCAGGCTAGCGAGGTGATCGCCCTCCTTGTACCAGGAGGTGGAGAGATAGCGCAGGGGACCCTGCTCGCCCTCGTGGAAGAGTTCGACCCGGTTTATCTTGGTGTGCATGCCATCGAAGAAGGCAAACAGGTAGGTATTGGGTTGCTGGGTCGACTTGATGGCCGTGACCGTCTGGGGCTTTTTAATCCAGCTGCCGCCCATCGTGGCCGTAGTCAACGCTACCTCATCAGCACTAGCACCAACAAAGGGCGAGCTATCGCTGCCAAAGCCCTTGCGGGAAAGGTGGTTGTACCCCCCGGCCCCCTTGAAGTGAATGTTGCCCTCGGCCACATCGGACTGCAGCCGGTTGTACCCCCCGGCGCCGTTGAAACGGATATCGCCACGGGTCTGCAGATAGGCATCATCCTCATGACGCAGACGGGAAATTTCATTCCAGCCACCAGCGCCGTTGAAGGTGACGTCCCCCTCGAGTCCCTTGCGGAACACTTTGTTGTAGGCGCCGGCCCCGTTCAGGGATATATTGCCGGATTCCACCTGGGAGCTGATGAGGTTGGCCGCGCCGGCGCCATAGAAGCTGATGTTGCCATGCGACCCCTGATACTGGCTGTGCCAAGTACGATCTATCTTATTAGCCGCACCGGCACCACTGAAGGTCAGATCGCCCCTGTCGGTCTGATGCCAGAGCTTGTTGTAACCCCCGACCCCCTCGAAGCTGACGTTGCCACTAATCCCCTTGCGGGTCAGGATGTTGGCAAGAGCCCCCCCCTGATAGCGGATGTCGCCGTCGCGCCCCAGGTGCTCGATGTTAGTCGCGCCGCTAGCGCCGGCAAAATGGATATTACCTGACTCAGACTTGCTGATGTCGGCATAGCCCGCCGCCCCCTTGACAGTAAGGTTACCGCAGTCATCAATTACATTCATATAACCAGCCCCGCCATAGACAGAGTCATGGCCAGAGCCGGTATAGATTTTGACCCCAATGGCGCCAACCCGGATGGTGTCGTCACCCCCATAGGCCTTCACGACACCACCGGCACCATAGGCATCTATATCATCATCTCCGTTATCTCCCCAATAGTGCCCGGTAACGGCGAAACCTACACTCTTACAAAAAGTGACAAAAGAACCCATGAATTAACTCATTATGATTAAATGGAAAACCACTGCACCCTACGAGCACAATGCTCAAAACCATCATGAACATAAGCCCGTACGGTGCACACCCGCTGCCCTTTCCATGGCAAAAAAACCCGGCGACGTAGATCGCTCACCACAGCGCGAGCATGTCCATATGGCGCTATCATCTCCGGAATAAAAATATGGTCGCCAGATTGCCAATCCTCTGGGAGCAGTTCCCGCTCACCAGACAGTAAGGCGTCACGAATGGATAAAGAGACAAACGCCCAGTTACAAAATGCAACCGGGCGCCCGTGCGAGTCTTCGTAATAACAGAACTGATTAAACTCAAGTGCCGGCAATATACGTTGCTGCCACTGGGAAACAAAATAACTCCGATGCAGGGAGGAGCGCTGACTGAGCAGCATGATACCTCCCAACATATGTTGTTTTTGTTGCCAATTCAGTTCTTTTGATTGAAAATCAAACCTCATTAGCTCCCCAACCTAAATTCTACTTTTTCTTACGAGGCGTGGTCTGAATATTAGACTCCGAAGCGACTTGCAACTCTTCAGAAGAAGCTGTCGGGATCAAGCCGGCGTCAATCAACTTGTCAAACTCAGAAACCATGCGTGGATCTTCAAGCATGGTTTTTACCATTGAAACCATATACATAAAACCAGCAAAAGGCATGTGAATGGTCTGTTTCAGTACCAGTTCATTGTCACTCTCGGCCATTACGCCCTGCGACATTTTGAGAGGATCCTGCCCTACGAAATAGAGAGAAAAAATTCCCTTGTTATAGTTAACACTTGAAACTGTTTGTACGAATTGCTCTATCACATTAACTCCAATAATTTTCCAATTAAAAACAGAAAGACCCCTAAGAGGCCCAAAACAATAAACAAAATAAAGTTAGCTTGAGTCATTACACTAAAGTACTACACATTAGGACATTAGGTTCGTTGCACTAAAATTCACCTCCCTTCCTAACAATGATTAATTCAACGATATTTTAAAAATCAAAAAAAATCAATTCATCACCGTGCAAAAAAAAGAGTAAAAACTCCATAAAATAGAGTTAAAAAACCAATTTAATAAATCAAAAACACAATTACGGATAACAGCTAACACACCAACACAGGAGGTTACACTCCGTTTCAAAGAAAGAAAAAAACAGTTTGACAAAAACGTTTTACAGCAATTATGATCCGCCGCTCTTTTAATATCCAGGTCAATGTTTAAATTATCCGCCAGATTTATTTAAAAATTGACTCAACAGGGCATCACATATAATGGAACGTAAAAAATCCGTTATGGCATCTATAGAGATAATAAAAAAAACTCTCAAAAAAGATAGCGACCACACTCATTTTCGCTCTGCAAAGAACAATGATGAAAACCCCAAAATAAATATCAGGCAATGCAGTATAAGACCAAACAGAATTGATCGCTTACCCCTCCCAGCAATACTACTTACTCATTCAGATGAAGGTTTTGTTCTGGCGAGTCTGCAAGGGGAACAAGCGTTAATCTTGGATCCAGTACATGGTGTTACTCAAATCATCTCGCGTGAGGAACTCCTCGCTCGGTGGAGCGGTAACCTGATCCTAGTCCAGGATTCCTCAGCACTCTTTAGTATCCGTTGGTTCATCCCAGCATTCTTACAACAAAAGCAACTGTTATGTGAGATATTACTGTTCTCGCTGATCTTACAGATCTTGGCGCTGATCTCTCCGCTCTTTTTTCAGGTCGTCATGGACAAGGTCCTAGTGCATCAGGCTTGGTCGACGCTGGATGTGTTGGTGTTCGGGCTCCTGATCACCGCCCTAGTAGAGGTTTGTCTACGCGGATTACGGGAGTACCAGTACGCCCACACTGCCAACCGGATCGACATCCAGCTCGGCCTGCGCATGGTGCAGCACCTGTTTGCCCTTCCTCTGCTCTATTTTAAAAGCCGTCAAGTAGGAGCTATTGTGACCCGGGTGCAGGAGCTCAACACCATCCGCGAGTTCCTGACCGGCACCATGTTCACCCTGACGGTGGACGTACTGTTCATGTTCGTCTTCTTGGCGGTCATGGCCAGTCTCTCCGGCATGCTGACGCTGATAATCCTGCTCTCCATCCCCGCCTATGTGCTGATCGCCTGGTGGGTCACGCCGCGTATGCAGCAGGCGGTCGAACAGCATTTCAGCCACGCAGCAGCCAATACAGCCTTTTTGAACGAGACGGTCGCCGGCGCAGAAACCCTCAAGAGCCTCGCGCTAGAACCGCGCTTCGTACGGCGCTGGGATGAGCAAACCTGTCAGATGGTGACCGCTGGTTACCGGGTTCAGGAGCTCAACAACACCTCACAGCACGGCGTCATGTGGTTGCAGAAGCTGGTGAGCGCCTGCGTCCTCTGGCTCGGAGCTAGCGAGGTGATCAGCCTGCAGCTTACCATCGGCCAGCTCATCGCCTTCAACATGATGGCCAGCCACGTGGCTCAGCCCCTGTCACGGCTGGTCGAGCTGTGGAGCCAGTTCATCCAGACCCGGATCGCGGTGAACAAGCTCGGTGACATGCTCAACCTCCCCCCCGAACACCAACGTGACGGCGTAGGTCAAGTGAGCGCCGGAGCCATTCGGCTGGAACAGGTGCGGTTTCGCTATAAGCCGGACACCCCGCTCATCATCGATGATCTATCCCTCACCATCCAATCCGGCGAAACACTCGGGGTGGTTGGTGGCTCGGGATCAGGTAAGAGCACCCTGGCCAGATTGCTACTGCGCCTCTACCAACCCGAGCACGGCGAAATCTTCATCGACGGCCAGCCCATCCGCCAGCTCTCACTCCATCACCTGCGCCAGCAGATGGGCGTGGTACTGCAGGAAAATCACCTATTCAACAAATCAATAAGAGACAACATCGCCCAGTCGATGCCCCATGCCAGCCTGGACGAGATAATTCGTGCCGCCAGCCTAGCCGGTGCCCACGACTTCATTCTTCGGCAGCCCCTTGGTTACGATACTGTGTTAGCAGAAGGGGGGTGCTCACTCTCAGGCGGCCAGCGCCAGCGCATCGCAATCGCCCGCACCCTGATGGCTGACCCAAGGATCCTCATCTTTGACGAAGCCACCAGTGCCCTCGATGATGAGTCCCAGGCACTGATCCAGCACAACATGCGTCAGATCGCTCGCGGCCGAACCGTTATCATCATCGCCCATCGTCTCTCAACCGTACGTCAGTGCGACCGCATCATCGTTTTGCAACGCGGCAGAATCGTGGAGCAGGGTGATCATGCCAGCCTGCTGGCACGAGGAGGGCACTACTCCCGATTGTGGCGGCTGCAACAGGACCTGCACGAGGAAACCCTATGAATATGCGAATCTGGATGACCCGCTGGCACCGACCCCGTCTGCCCCGGCAGGTCGATACCCACTACGGCTTTCTGCCAGCCCACCTAGCATTAGCCGAGACCCCTCCATCTCCCTTTGCTCGCATCACAGCGCTGACCCTCAGTGCCGGTGTACTGCTGACCCTTCTGTGGGCTTGTTGGGGCAATCTCGACATCCAGGCCACTGCCAGCGGCCGCCTCTTGGTCTTTGGTCGCAGCCAGATAATTCAGTCCTACGAGCAGGCAAGGGTGGTCAGTATCCACGTGGAAGATGGTCAAGCGGTCGCCGCCGATGCACCGCTACTGACCCTCAATACATTGGGTATCAGCCAAGATCTGAACCGCTTGCGCCAGCACCAGGTCTTCCAATATCAGATGTTGATTCGCTACCAGTCGCTATACTACGACCAAGTACCCGACCAACATCCTGACTATGCCAAGCTCACTCTGGAGCAACAGCAAGCACTGGAGGAGAACTACCAAAGCGAACAGAGCGAATTTCACAGCACCCTCAGCAACCTAAAGGCCGAGCTGAGGATCAACAAGGCCAACCAAGCCGCTAGGCGTGGAGACATGGCCTCTCTCACTACCCTATTGGCCAATATCCGCCCCCGTCTGCAGGCTCGTCAGACTCTTAGCCAGTCCCAAGCAATCTCCCGGATGGAGTATCTGGAACAGGAAAAAGAGCTATTGGAAACCCAGCGCCAGCTGGCTCAGCAGCAAGCGGAGCTTGAGGTGCTGCAATCCCATCAGCAGAGCTTGCAGGAGCGGTTGATCGGCTTCAAGGCACAAAAGCAGCGGGAGTGGATCGAGAAACTCCAGCAGGCTAGGCTGCAACTGACCACCATCGAGCATGAACTCGCCAAGCTGCACGAGCGGGAGCACTTGGAGGTAATCCGCGCCCCCGTGGCTGGTACGGTACAGCAACTGACCATCCACACTCAGGGCGCAGTGGTCCAGCCTGCCCAGCAGTTGCTGGTTATCGTGCCCAACGAAGGGGTACAGCTCGCCGAAGTGAAGATCCTCAACAAGGACATCGGCTTCGTGCACGAAGGGCAAGCGGTAAGCATCAAAGTTGACGCCTTCCCCTACACCCGCTACGGCACCATAGATGGTGAGCTGGTGAGCGTGTCGCGCGACGCCACAGCAGATGAACAGTTGGGACTGGTCTTTGCCGCTAAGGTCAAGTTGAGCCGCGATGAGATGCTGATCAACCACCAGTCCGTCAAGCTCACCCCCGGCATGTCGGTAGTGGCGGAGATCAAGACTGATCGCCGCCGGGTCATCGACTATCTGTTGAGCCCCATCCGTGAGTATCAAGCCGAGGCACTGCGGGAGCGATGAAGATGCACCAGACCCACACCACAGATAATTCCCCCATAGCTAATGGTGCCCTAGCAGCCCTCGCCCACGCCGCGCATCAACTGATGCTGACGGCCGATGCCGATCAGCTGGCCCACGCCTTGGGTTGCGATCTCGCTCCACCTGATCTGATTGTGCGGGAAGCCGCCGCCCACCTTGGCCTGCGCAGCGCCTTGTCGCAAGGCCCGGGTTGCCCGCTCACAGCGCTGCCACTACCAGCATTGCTCAAGCAGGATGGCCGCTGGTATACCATCACAGCGATCACACCGGAGGGCTGGCAGCTGTATGATCCCGCGACCGCGACAAGCGGACTCCAACCGCTGCCGAGCCCTGCCCAGGCGGCGCAGTGGCACTATCTGTTATTGGCCCAACAGGATCTCACTCCGACGGAAGTCAAATTCGATCTGGGCTGGTTCAGCCCGGCAGTGCTGCGCCAGCAGAAACAGCTACGGGACGTCTTCTGTTTCGCAATCCTGCTACAGCTCATCGCCCTCACCAGCCCATTACTGTTCGAGAACATCATAGACAAGGTACTAGTGGGGCGCAGCCTAGGCAGCCTGCACGTACTGGCACTGGCTATGGTGGCGCTGGCCTGCGCCGAGCCACTCTACGGCTTTCTGCGCGGCCAGGTATTTGGCCACCTAGCCAACCAAGTCAATGCAGAGCTCTCCGGCAAGCTCTATCGCCATCTAGTCGGCCTACCCATCGGCTATTTCAAGACCCGGCAGACCGGCCAGATCATCGCCCGGGTCAAGGAAATGGCCCAGATCCGCCAGTTCCTCACTGGCTCGACCCTGATGTTGGTGCTGGATCTGCTGTTCATTCTGCTATTTGTCGGGGTCATGTTTCACTATGCACCGCGCCTGACAGCATGTGTACTGGGCTCACTGCTAGTCTACTTCCTACTCTGGCTGCTGATAGGCCCACTGGTGCGCAAGAAGGTTGAGGCGGAGTATCAAGCGGATGCCGATGCCACCAGCTTTCTGACCGAGGCGATCACCGGTATCGAAACAATCAAGACCACGGCCACCGAACACCGCTTCTATCAGGAGTGGCAACACCTACTGGCGCATCAGCTCAGGCGCGCTTTTCAGGCCAAGAAGATGGGGCTGGCAGCCGGTCAAGTCATCGAACTGGTGCAAAAGATCACCGCAGCCCTGCTGCTCTGGCTCGGCGTCGACGAAGTATTGAATGGCCGTTTAAGTCCTGGCGAGCTAGTTGCCTTCAACATGTTGGCTGGCCACGTCACCCAGCCGGTGCTACGGCTAGCCCAAGTGTGGCAGGATTTTCAACACACCCTGATCGCCCTGCGCAGGGTCGGCGACATCCTCGACGAGGCGCCGGAACATGGCAACAACGGGCTCGCCTCTGTGCCCGCTCTAAAGGGCGCCATTGAGTTTCGCCACATCCGGTTTCGCTATCAGCAGGATTCTCCCGAGGTGCTGGCCAACATCTCACTCACTATTGAGCCAGGGCAGTTCATAGGGATAACGGGCCCGTCCGGCTGCGGCAAGAGTACCCTAACCCGGTTGCTACAACGGCTCTATGTGCCCCAGCATGGTCAGGTACTGGTGGACAATATGGATCTCGCCATCGCCGATCCCGTCTCACTACGCCGTAACATGAGCGTGGTGCTGCAGGAGAGCGTGCTGTTCTCCGGCACCATCGCCGACAACATCCGTATATGTCGTCCAGACGCCAGTCAAGGCGAGATCGAGAAGGTCGCTCAGCTGGCTGGAGCTCTACCATTCATTCTTGAGCAACCCCAAGGCTTCGAGCAACAAGTCGGAGAGAAAGGCGCACGCCTTTCAGGAGGGCAGCGCCAGCGTATCGCCTTGGCTCGAGCACTGCTTGCTAACCCAAGAATTCTACTTCTCGATGAAGCTACATCTGCTCTCGACTATGAATCTGAGTCAGCTATCATGGCAAATATGACGGAGATCCGGCGTGGGAGAACCCTCATAAGTATTGCCCATCGACTTAATACTCTACGTGATGCCGACCGTATTCTTGTGATGAATGAGGGTAGAATTGTCGAATCTGGTACCCACAATGAACTGATGGCACTTCAAGGTCTTTATGCCAAACTCTGGCATAAACAAATGGAGTGAATGACTTCAATTAAGGAAATTGTTTTTATTATTTATCGATAGCGCATAGGGATAAGAATTGCTTTAGCAAACACTGTCTCTATGCCCTAGGTTTTGGATTCACTAGATAACAATAAAATCATCGCCACGACTACAATCGGTCAAAAAACGAAAAAAAATATTAACACCACCTTTATCAAACACGAACCTAAATAACTGATCCCAATAGTGCTACACCTTCGCTGTGCCATAGCTATTCCTCGGGAAAGGAGACACGGTATCCATGAAGTGTTTCACTCGGGCCAGCAGGCTGGCCATTCCTCTACATTGATGATTGCGCGTGATGGTTTCATGTAACTTGTGCCACAGCCGTTCTAAATAACTGATCCTAATAGTGCTACATCTTGCCAGAAGCCTTGTGGCGTAAGGAATTTGTGCAATCTGACGGCAATGCCTGAGGTGACAAGGCCCAGCGACGATGTGTGATCCATGTCACCTGTAGAAGCGGTACGAGTGCAGTGATCTACTATTCGGAACAGCTATTTAGGTGATTAACCCAAGGACTGTAAACTGGCTGGAACACTAAACAAAACTTGGGGTTCTTCTTCAACCATCGCTCGGTCTGTTGGCTTTTGTGAATGATGTAGTTATCGAGGATCAGCGTGATGGTTTTGGCTCGTCGGTAGTGGCGACGCAGCTTCTCCAGCATAGCGATAAACAGGGATGAGTTTTTCTTTATCCCACTGACGTAAAGTACTCTTCCATTGCCTGCATGGAGAACGCCTGCCAGGTAATGTTTGGCGTTCTGTCCCGGTGTGACAGCCCGCTTTTGCTGCGCTCTGAACATCCAGTCGGCCCCTAATTTGGGATTGAGGTCTATATCGACTTCATCCTCATAAAACACCGGATTATCGGCATCACAGCGGGCCAGTGCCGCGTCGATATCCGCCATTTTCTCCTGATAGGCTGGGTCTTTTATCCGCAAGGTCGGCACGGACCTTCGCCAGACAATGCCCATTCGAGGTAACCATCGACGGAGCGTGGAGGCAGCCATATTGAGGCCTGTTAACCGATTGATTTTGATGGCCAATAGCTCAGTACACCAGCGGCTGCGCTGATAACCAAAATCTTGCGGGGAAAACTGCATGAGCAGCACCAGTAAGGTGACAATCTTGGCGACAGGTAAGACTGGGGCACGGCCAGCCGGCAAGACTTCTAGAGCCCCCACGCCTTCATCCCGATACCACCGAAGCCAACGGCCGATGGTCGAGCGAGCAGCGCCGGTAAGGTGATGAACATCAGTGATCGTGCGTCCTTCATGTAACAGCAAGATGGCCATCAAGCGACGAGCATGCCCTTTATCACGGGTGGCATGGATGATTTTGTGAATGCGGCGCCGTTGTGGCCGTGACAGGGGGGTAGGACAGGCATCAACTCAGTCCTTTGGGTGTGGCTTGTTTTGTTTGGCGACTAATGAGATCGCACAAACTGGACTGAGTTCCCTTCCTCCAGTGATCTACTATTCGGAACAGCTTTTTAGAGAAACAATTCGCCGTAAACTGCTCGAAAGGTGTAATATTTACGCTATACTTACATCTACTTACGGATTTTTTTACGCTCAAGGTGTGAAGATGAAAGTTGTTTTCTTCGATACAAAACCTAAGGATGGTAAAATCTATACCAAGGGCATCTGGTTATAAGGCCTACGCACTAATAAGCATTTCAATATTAAAACACATATGAGCAAGGCTCGTTACATGCTGAAGTTCGTAACCTGCTATAACTTTAAAATTGTAGGATCCCGAACACATCAAGTTCTTCAGCTATGAGGAGTTAATGCCCCTGGAGGGGGCTGATATCGATATTTTTTGGTGGCAAGATGGCTACCTAAATAATTTCCAGGGGCAGTGTTAATACCAGATGCGAAAGTTATAAAGTAAAGTGGAAGGGGCCATAGGCATAGGAAAAATGCATGAGTTAATAAAAACAAAGCAACTTTATTTCTGTATGAATAATGGATGCATGGTTCTGGCCACTTTCTATTATTTAAGGAGCTTGCTTTATTTTATCTTCACCCGCCAGCTCAAGTAAATCACTAATCTACCCCACTTAGCAACTTGTAACAAATCATTTTTTAACCTTATTAAAGGAGTTTTTTGATGAGAATTAGTCCATTTTATCTGGCTGTTTTGTTGAGCTCACCTGTTTATGTGGTGTTGTCTTCCCCTAGAGAGAATCATAAATTAACAAACCTGACGCATGTTATTTCTGATTACCGGGCATCACTGGCGTCACTTCCTCTTGATTATTTTCTCCTGGAAAAAAAACAACTACTCGGAGTTATGCTGCAAAGGTATAGTCTGAATTCACAGTCGTGGTCTCCACAGGGCGTTGTCTATCCGGAACTATGGAGACATGGTGTGGATATCTATATTCCTGATTCAGCCAGAGAAAAAAATGCACTCGTTGTTATAAATAATGGCAGCAACAACAATGGTTCAGGCAGTCCTGTGGAACCCACAAACTTCAGTGAGCAAGAACTGTCACGGATTGCGGCTGCCACACAAACTGTTGTGATAGCAGTCAGTAACGTCCCTAATCAAGTGCTCCGCTATAAAGGGTTAGCAGATCCTCTAGCTGAAGATTATAGTGTGGCATACAGCTGGAAACTGTTCATGGGAGACACTCAGCAATATCAAAACGCATCTCTTCATATACCTATGGCAGCGTCAGTATCACAGGCATTTAGGCTGGCGAAGACAGAACTCACCCAACAAAAAATTACTAAATTTATAGTCACGGGAGCCTCCAAACGCGGCTGGGCGGCATGGCTGACTGCGCTGTCTGATCCGGATGTTGATGCCGTTATTCCTATTGCTTTTGATCTGCTGAACACTAAAAAATCTCTTGAACACATCTATCAGTCATATGGGAAAAACTGGCCCGTAGCCTTTTATCCGTATTATCAACAGGGCATTGATCTGCGGATTCATACTGATGAATTTGCAAGCCTAATTAAGCTAGAAGATCCATTTTCTTATCTGAATACCGACATGGGCGGGCGCCTTAAAATTGAAAAGTACATCATTAATGCCAGTGGTGATGATTTCTATGTTCCTGACAACAGCCATTTTTATTATGATCGGCTACTTGGTCAGAAGTCCCTGCGGGTTGTACCAAACTCCACACATTATAGCATTTTGACCGTTGCAGAACGATCGCTGACTACCTTCGTTAACCGTTTTCAGAGAGAGCAAAAGCTCCCTGAAATTACGGAAAAAGTACAAAGCAGTGGGTACGGAAAAACAAAGCTGATGGTCAGTTTCTCAGAGAAGCCAGTAACCGTTTTACAGTGGACAGCTAGGAACCCGGCAGCAAGGGACTTTCGTTATGCCTGCGGTGTTAAATACAACTCTGTACCCGTCAGTCAGACTACCACCGGTGATACAGTCAGCATTCTGTTAACAACTCCAGACAGCGGATGGCAGGCCACTTACATTGAAGCAACCTTCAGTGACGGGTATGTAGCCACAACACAGGTATATATTACGCCGAACGAGAAATATCCGGAAGAAGCCCCTCCGCCTGCAGACAAGGCCTGCCAGACTCTTCCGGGTCGGGGCGTTGTTACTCAAATCAGCCAGTAAGTCATGACTTCCCCAGCCCCAAGTGACCGTTACACTCGGGGCTTTCTGACAAGCAGACCAAGGGTGTTCAGTTTGTTGATCGCACCAACATAATACGCCATCACTTCCCCTACCTGACCGTTGTATGTTCGCAGACTGATTTTGCCCGTCATCAATGCCACTTAAATTGAACTAACTTAGAAGCCACTGCATCTAATCAGATGCCAAGTGAGGAGGCACTATCATCCTATAAACCCGCTGAACAGGCACCAGCGGTGCCGGGGGGAAGAACCAGCGGTAGAGATCGAACCAGCCATCTCGCTGAGCAATCACGACCTCATGCACCGGATCGCGCTGGAAGATCGCCACCTTGTTTTCAGTCAGCGGCACCCAGGCATAGTTGACCAGCGCATATTGCGACTGGATCAGGTTGTACTCATTGAGATAGGAGTCATCGTTACCCGATTCGTGCAGTTGGGTACGACTGTCGATGAGGTAAACAAGCTGGTTGAAGAAGGTCAGTTGAAAACCGGTCACCCGCCACTTCTCCCTGGTCGCCTCCTCCTCTTCGATCACGGTAATTTTGCCCCAGCGGCACACCCCGTGATAGTTGACTCCATTGGCCGACATTTTCAGGTCGTAATGGCAGCCCAAACTGTTGATAAACATCCCGACCACAAACAGCAGCACGACAAGCAGTGGCAACAGCAGCAAGGAATTTTTCAGCGTTCGTTTCATCAGAGATCCCTTACAGCGTTTTTTCAAGCTCTTTATAGGAAAGCACGCGAACCTGGTGGCCGGAGACCAGCACCAGCGATGCCGGTTTGACTGGTGGCACGTCGCTCCGTGCCTCCATCTGGCAAACAACGCCGGTCGGCGAGTCGGTACAGTGCACATGGAGCCACTCGAAATGGAGATAGCTGGCGACAAACGCCACCAGCACAGCCAGTAGCAGATTGACGTACATCAGGCTCTTGACCAGCATTGGCCGCCCGATGCCGCTGAGAAAGGCAAGTTTGGCCCGCTTACCAAAAGAACGGGGAGCGGCGGCAGCAGGCTCTTTGATGACCTCATGGTCAGAACTTGGTGGTGTCGACGGTGACTGCACAGCCACTGCAGGCGTGGGCTCGCTTACCGGCTCGGACAAGGGCTCACTCTCTGTTGGCAGTGCCTTGCCGTAATAGCTCTTCATCTTGCAGTTAAGATGAAGGGAGTACCCTTTTTTCGGGGTACTTCTGATATCCAGCGTCTGGGGGGATGAGGCGAAGTGGCGGCGAATATTAGCGATGGCCACGTTCAGGGAGTTGGGGCTGATGGGGCGACCCAACCAGCCGATATCGAGCAACAAATCCTTGTCGCACACCTCATCATGGTGATCGAGCAGATAACTGAAGATGAGGCTCTCTGCCGATGACAAGCGCACCACACGCGCGTTTTGCAAGTTGTCCTGGTCGGCACAGAAAATCAGCTCTCGCTTTTTGACATCAAATACATAATCACCGAAGTGATAGGTTAATACTTCATCAGTTTGTATGATGTCCATTATATCAACTGCCTTTTCTTTTCATTCATCATTAAGAAAATTTAATTCACGCTTGATTTTTGCTTTTTACTATAAAAATCTTGCAATTATAAAAATCATTCCTAATAAGTTGTAAATAAATGCGCAACTGAGATCAAAGAAATTGTTAAAAATATCGTCACCTCCAAATAAATTGTTCCTAATTAGGCTATACCTTTCCGAGAGCCTTACGGTGTAACGCATTTGTGCAATCTGACGGCAAAGCCCTAAGTGACAGGTCTCAGCGTACGATACCAGCACTAGGTCACTTGTAGAAGCGATACGAGAGCAATGGATAGACATAACTAAACATACTAAATTAGCAGTCCACTGAAGCTTTATGAAATAATTATTTCTAATTAAAAATTAACAAACTCACAACGATTGAAGCGACAGCAGTGCCTTCTCAAACTCAAACTCGTTAACCGCCCGGTTCACCTCTTGAAACGCAACCCGCAGCGGCGATGTACTGCCTGCCAGATCAGCCTCTATCTGCTGGCAGAGCGCCAATGCCTGGGCATCGCTCTGTGCCAGCAAGGCCCCCAACAGCTGCAGTTGTGCCGCCAACATCTCGGCATCGATGCCACTGGGGGCAGCCACCGTCACTGGGGACGCTGCTAGCGCGGCTTCCAGCCCAGACAGCAGGGGCGTCAATTCAGCCATCAGGGATGGCAAGCGGGTTGCGACCCCTGCATCATCCCCCTCTTCACAGGCTTGCTCGAGCTGCGCCGCCTGCTCCGCCACACCGGTCGCCCCTATGGTGCTGGCACTGCCCTTGAGGGTGTGAGCCAGACGCCGGGCCGTGACTTTGTCATCCGACACCCACACCGAGTGGAAACTGGCTTCAAACCCCTGCTGCCCGTTACAAAAGCGCTGCAACATATTGCGGTAGAGCGCACTGTCGCCCCCCATCACGGCCATGCCCCGCTGCACGTCAAGGCCGGGCACGCCTTGCCAAGGGTTCGCATCGTCAGTCACCTGCAACTTGCTGGCGGCAGCCAGCGGTCTGGCGGGTGTGATCCAGTGCGAGAGGGTCGCCAGCAACAGCGGCATATTCAAGGGTTTGGCGATGTGGTCATTCATGCCTGCCGCCAGCGCCTTTTCTTTATCTCCTGCCATGGTGCTGGCGGTCATGGCGATAATGGGGATCCCGGCCAGCGCCGGATCGGCGCGGATCAACCGGGTCGCGGTGTACCCGTCCATCACCGGCATCTGGCAATCCATCAGGATGCCGTCAAACCCGCGATCTTGCGCCAGCAGGGCGAGCGCCTGTGCCCCATCGCAAGCACAGACCAGGGAGATCTGCTCCTTGCCCAGCAGGGCCAGTGCAACTTCCCGGTTCATGTCGTTATCATCCACCAACAGCAGACGAGCCCCCGCCAGCCCATGAGCGGGCATCGCAACCTGATGATGGGGGCTTGCATCCGATAACGCCTCCCGTCCCACGGTATCGCCCGCTAGCGCCTGACGCAGTGCTTGCGGAGTAAACGGATGGGCCAACACATCACACGGCGGCAACCCCAGCCCAGCAACATGGCTGGCAAGCGGTGCGGGATCGCCCGAGGTGATCAGCAAGATCGCAGGCGGCGCTGCCAGCGTGCCAACCTCCTGCAGCACCTCTGGCAACCAGCTATCTCCATCCTGCCAGCCCAGCATCACTCGTTCACAGGGTTTGCCCGCCGCGATGCCTTGATGCAGCAGTGCCAGCAGCGCGGCGGGCTCGTCCGCGCAGACAAGCTCAACAGACAGCGCCGCCAGCTGGTGGAGAATGGCCGCTCGCGAAGCAGGACACGACTCCAGCAACAACAGACGCTGCGGCGCCAGCGGCATGGCCACACGTTGCTCTTCATGACCCTTATCCGCCAGGGTGGCGAGACAGATACGGAAGTGGAACTCGCTGCCCAGCCCCGGGTTGCTCTCCACCCGGATCTCCCCGTCCATCAGTTGCACCAGATTGTGCGTGATGGCCAAACCAAGACCGGTGCCACCATATTTGCGGGTGGTCGAGCTGTCAGCCTGCTCAAAGGAGTGGAAGAGACGCTGGCACTGCTCAGCCGTCATGCCGATACCGCTGTCCTGCACACAGCCCTGTAGCCAGATCTCGCCATCGCGCTCGTTACTGCGTGCCAGCCGGACGATCACCTCTCCCTGCTCGGTAAACTTGATCGCATTGCTGGTCAGGTTGAGCAGGATTTGGCCAAGCCGCAGGGGATCGCCGCACAAACGGTCAGGCAGGTCACCGGCCAGATCGAACAGCAGCGCCAGCCCCTTTTCCCGAGCTCGAAACGCCGTTAGATCAGCCAACCACTCGAATACCTCGTTGAGCTGGAAATCCACCTGCTCTAGCTGCAGCTTGCCCGCCTCCATCTTGGAGAAGTCGAGGATGTCGTTGAGGATCCCGAGCAGGTTGTTCGCCGCTCTGTCTATCTTGCTCACATAGTTGTGCTGCTCGGGGGAGAGGTTGGTTTGCAGCACCAGATGGGCCATGCCGATGATGGCATTCATTGGCGTGCGGATCTCATGGCTCATGTTGGCCAAAAATTCGCTCTTGGTTCGGGTGGCATCTTCGGCGATCTGCCTGGCTTCTAGTATGACGGCCTCTGCCTGTTTGCGATCGCTGAAATCGAAGATGATCCCGTCCAGATAGATGGCCTTGCCCTGGGCATCATAGGTGGCGAGTCCGATGGAGTAGACCCAGCGGAGCTGACCCCAGCGATCGAAGATGCGGTATTCGTTGATATATTGCCGATGTTCGGCAATGGCCTCGATGGTGTTGCGGTTGCTCAGTTCGAGGTCATCGGGATGGATCAAGTCACCAAAATCGCGGCTGTTGCCTACGCCGACAAAATCGCTGGCGGGATAGCCGGTCAATTTTTCCGCCTCGTCGCTGACGAACAACATGGTCCAGGGATGATGAGGCAAGCAGCGATAGACCATACCCGGTACGTTGCGCACCATGGACTGGATCCGCTGCTCGCTCTCGTGCAGCCGCTGGCGATCTGCCGCTATCCGGTCATGGGCCTCTCGCATGGCCTGCTCGGCGGCACGGATCGGGGTGATGTCGACCAGGCTGCCGACCGCACCACTTCGCTCGCTCTCAGCAAGCTCGATCCCCGAGAGAAAATAGAGCATGTCCAGAGGACGACCATCCGGCGAGAGCAGACGCACCTCATGCTGCGTTCTGGCCTGACTGCCCGCCACCCTCTGCAAGGTGTTGCCCTCATCCACCGCATCCAGTCCGGCCAGTTGCGGCAACTCCGCCAGCAGCTTGCCCTCGACCGGCCGGGCGCCACCAAATCCGCTAGTAAATGCGCGATTCCCCCCCAACAAGCGGCCCTGATTGTCAGTATAGAAGAGAGGGTGTGGCAAGGTATCGATCAACGCCTGCTGAAAGGCGAACTGCTCGTTGCGCTCGCGAATGCTGCGACGACGCAACATCCGCCCCTGCCAGAGCAGGGCCGAGATCAGACAGATCAACAGGGCGGTACCGAACAAGGCTACTCGGCGCCATCCTGACACGACATGATCCACATTGCCCAACAGCAGCAGCGTCCACTGCCCTTTGGCATCGTGCCACTCGATAGGCATGCGGCTCACCAGATAGTTATCCTTCCCAATCCTGACCTCACTGCCATCGAGAGCAGGCAGTATCACCGGTTGGCGATCCGGAGCAAAGTAGTGTCCGTACTGGCGAGAGGCAAAGAGCTGCTGTTGCCTGACGGCAGAATTCGGCCCAACCACCGCCATTTGCCAGTCGCTCTTATTGCTGGCCATCACCACCCCATCGGGCGAGACCAGCAAACCGATGATATCGCCCCACCCGGCCAGAAAGGTATCGAGCAGCGCCATCTCATAGCGCGCTACCACCACACCGGAAATTTCGCTTTTTAGTGCCCGATCGTGAGAGACCGGTGCCGCAACATAAATCATCCGCTTACCGGTATTGAGGCTAACCCCGGCATCAACCGTTTCCAGCCCCTGGATCCCTTGTCTGAAGTAGGAGCGAAACGACACATCTTGCCCGACAACATGGCGACCGATCGCATCCCAATCACGGACAATCACCCCTGTTTTATTGGTGACAAAGACATGATCTGCCTTCACACCCTGCGCCAACACCTGCAATACCTCGCTTGGGCTCAGATCCCCCCGCTCAAGCAGGGAGAATTGCTGGATCTCGCGGTTTAGGCGGCCAGCCAGTTGCACCGCCCCCATCCCTTTGCTTGAGAGGGTCAGTTGCTGTAGATTGTCGGATATTCTAAAAATTCTAGCATCAATAGATTCTTTATATTTCATTTTCTCAACTGAAAAGTATATTGAATCCAAAATGTAAAAAAACAGCATAACAAACAGAGTTATTAACAATGTCACCATTAAAGATGGCCGCATAATCACCCCACCAACAATTAATCAGAAAAACGTTCTGCTATGTCTTTAAATTGTGGTGATATAGTAATGAACGCATCGATAACATCAGGATCGAAATGCCCTTCCCTTCCGTCAAAAATTAACTGGACCGCTGATTCGTGAGACATTTCACTCTTATAAACCCGACGATTAACTAATGCATCATAAACATCACACACTGCCATCATTCGAGCCGAGAGTGGTATTTTAACACCGCTTAATCCAAATGGATAACCTGAGCCATCCCATTTTTCATGGTGATACAATGAAATATCTTTTGCTATAGAAAGAAAACTTTCTGAAATGCCTAAGTTAGCCTCTGCATAAGTGATTGCTTTATAACCAATTATTGTATGGGTTTTCATTACCTCAAATTCATCAGAAGTCAACTTGCTTGGTTTTAACAATATATGATCTGGTATACCTACTTTCCCAATATCATGCAACGGGGCTGACTTAAACAATAAGTCAATATATTGTTCATTGAGTTCAGATGAGTAGTTTGAATGACTCTGCATGTACGTAGCCAAAGCATTTATATAATGTTGAGTACGCTTAATGTGATTACCTGTTTCTGGATCCCTAGTCTCTGCTAAAGTAGCCATAGCTAAGATTATAACTTCTTGAAGAGCAATTATATCTTTACTCCGTTTTTTAACCTCCAACTCCAAAATTTTGTTTTCTTCACGTAAAAAGTCATACGCTAATTTTAACTGAAGATGCGTTTCAATCCTTGCTAATAATATTGGTGGACTAATCGGTTTGACAATATAATCTACCGCACCAAGAGATAAACCAAACTTTTCGTCTAAAATATCATTTTTAGCAGTAAGAAAAATTATCGGTATATGCCTAGCATTTAAATTTGACTTTATTTGTCGACATACCTCATAACCATTTATATCTGGCATTTCTATATCTAGCAATATTAAATCAGGGAACTCATTTAAAACTATTGAAACAGCCTTATAGCCATTATTAGCCACCATTACATGATAACGGGGATTCAATAGGGCAGTCAGTAAATTTAAACTAGCACTGTCATCATCAACAACTAACAATTTTAGCTTTTTATCGAAAAAATCAATAAACCCCATCACACCACCCCAAATTCAAATATAAAAACAGAATGAAAAAACTTCCTTTCTTAAAGTTGTTCTAAGTATAGCACAACAAATTTAGGACGTTTGTTTATCTACGATTATTAAATAAAAGCCAAGATTTAGGTTACATGGTACACATTAGCTTTAAAAAACTTAAAAAACAGAAAGACACATTACAACAGTATTACATATCAAGAATTCACAATAAAATACAACACTAAACACAACGTAATATTCACACACAAAATGAAAGCATAAGCTCTTAGCACGACCTGCGTAATCACAATATCACTTTAACCATTTTATTAATCTCTCCACCTTTCAAATCTAATACGCACATCATTAATAATGCTCAACCATAATTTTAATTCCAAGAGTATCATAACGACCACAGAATTTAATATTCCTACTAGCGCCGACCGCCCCTTTTAAACCGTCTAACTAAATAATTCATATTAATTAAAAGCCTTTAGTAAAAGCCCCCACCAAAAAAAACAGAACTACTTATCATAGAAAATAGAGTTGCAAATCAACAGATTTGTCAATTTTTAACACGTTAATGAAAAGGTATTATTGCGTTTTACAGCAGTTAACGCTCAGTAGGAAATTATAAAAAATAATAAATCATCCTCCTTCACGAAACAGCCCCGCACGACAACCGGCAAGGTGTGGTTTGTCGAATAATAGGTGGGCATTGACAGGCTTTTTCTGAGTATCAACTTTACAAACTCTGAATGGCTACAAAATCCGGAGCAAATCCATTTGCTCAATCCATCTTTTGGCACTCAACTCAAGTGATACTCCTAGACGACTTACACTATGATCAAGCTGCTCAATAATAGCGTTATCAAACCTTAAGCGATCAAGATGGCTGATATCTTCGCTGGCTAGCAGATAAAGTCGATCGCAGCGAACCAATAACACTGCCCGATCTACCCCACCGAGTAACCCTTTAGGCTCCTTCAATTCACGGATCCGGTAGGTTGCGTGGAGGAACTGGGGGCGCCACAGGGGCACGACAACCCAACGCTCTTCGGCAACGGCCTGTTCATATGCGGCTAAGCACTCCTCTTGCGAACCGTTCAAAAAGCGGTAACCAGCAGCTTCAAGGCCATATTCCGCCATGATCTGGCGAGAGAAACGGCTGATACCCGCCCCCGGACCAATGCCCTGGATCAATGGTGTCATACGCTGGCGAACTTCAGGGCGCAGCAGATCTGCTACCTCGGTGACCTGCCCGGCGGACACATAGTCCGGTACTCCCCAAAGGGCGTAGGGCTGATAGTGCAGCCCCAACTCGAGGGTTTCGACCTGTTGTTCGACACGCGCCTTGTAGATGCCGTGGCTGGAGGGCAACCATGCTGATGCCAACATGTCGATCTCTCCGCTGGCCAGCCTAGCAAAGTTGGCCTCATGAGACGCATAGCTGCGAGTAACCTGATAACCTAGTTGCTCGAGCGTAGCGGCAACCAACGCTCCGGTCATGCGATGAAACGATAGATCTGTGATACCTAGCCTGATCATGGGGCCGTCTCCTTTGTACAATTGTTGAATAGTGTTCGGGAGTGTCAATGCCCGAGCGTTGAGTGACATGCTCGCTGCCGCCAGCATAGCGATGGCGGCCCCCCCTTTGATGAAATCACGTCAGTTGGTCATCTCCCGTCCTCTTGGGATACTTCATCCAGAAACAGCAGCTCAACCATGACGCCGTTGTTGTCTTGCAAAAACAGTTGCAGTTCGCCCCGCTCCGGGATTTGGCGGCTAACAAAAGGGATGTCAAGGCGCAACAGGCGGGCCTGTACCTCATCAGCACCTTCTGCACGCAAGGAGATATGGTCGATGCAGCCGCTACCCTGTTCCTCGCCCCGCAAACCAAGGTAGTTTGCCAATCCCTCATCGGTGCCGCTGGTCACCAAATGCAGCAGTGGTCGACCATCGGCATAGAGCCAGCGTCCAGCGAAAGGAAAGGGTGGGCGGCTCCCCTCCTGCAAGCCCACAACATCCCGATAGAAGGCGACGGTTTGTTCCAGCGCGCGGGTGCGCAGCGTGAGATGGTCGATGGCTCGTACAGTCATCTTGGCTCCTGTTAGCCCCCTCTGGAGGGCGATGGTCATGGCGAAAAATGGTCAGCAAGCCAGCGCGGCACGGCGGCTACTGCGCTCCTGGCTCAGGATAAACAGCAATCCCATCAGCGGTACGAGGGCGGCAAAGAAGGGTAAGGAAGCAGGACCGAAGTGACTGTCGACCACAGTACCGCCGATGATCCCCCCAGCGCATTGGCGATGTTGAATGCCGAGATATTGGCTGTCGCGGCCAGCTCAGGTGCTTGCTTGCCATATTTCATGACCCTCATCTGCATGGCTGGCAGGTTCGCAAAGGTGGCAACCCCAAACAGAAAGGCCGCAATCAGGAACAACCAGGAGTAGTGTTCTACCGCACCGAGCAACAGCAGCGTCAGAATTGTCAACAGTGGCCATAGCAGCAGAGAGCGTTTCAGATTGCGGTCGGCACTGTGACCACCGATATTGTTGCCAAGCACCAGACCCAGACCCACTACAACCAGCACGCCGGTGATCGCTGAGCGGTCGAATCCGGCGACATCTTCTGCCAAGGGGGCGATGTAGCCGTAGAGTGTCATAAAACCGGCCCAGCCAAGCACGGTGAAGAGCAGGCTGGCGAGCAAGTTCCAGTTGCGAAATGCAGAGAGTTGACTGGTGATGGAGGTGGGGATCTCCTTTGGCTGGCGCTCGATGGCAACGGTGATGGCGATCAATGCGACAATTCCCAGAGCTGCGACGGCCAGAAAAGTGGTATGCCAGTCGAAACTGTTGCCAATCCAGGCGCCAGCGGGAACGCCAAGCACGTTGGCAATGGTGAGGCCAGCGAACATCTGACCAACCGCCCGCCCAGCCATCTTGTCTTGCACCATCCGAGTGGCGACCACAGCACCGATGCCATAGAACGGCCCCTGCGTGAGACCAGCCAGCACCCGGCTGATGGCCAGGATCAGGTAGTCGTCGCTAAAGGCCGAGAGCAGATTGGCGATGATAAACAGCCCCATCAGGCCCATTAACACCCTTTTTTTGTCGAAGCGTGCCAGCCAGAGGGTCAGGATGGGACCACCAATGACAATGGCCAGCGCATAGATGGTAATCAGGTTGCCTGCGCCACCTGCGCTGACTCCGAGGCTTTCGGCCACTTGTGGCAGGATGCCTGCTATTACGAATTCGGCGGTGCCAATCGCAAAGGCCGAGAGCGTCAGGATCCAGATCTGGCCCGGTAATCGGTTGGAGTGGTTCATCTTGGTTCCCCTGATGTTCAATTGATGAGGGAGCCACCATCGATATCGATGGTGGCGCCGGTCATAAAGGAGTTGTCGATAGCCAGCAGGTAGCCTGCGGCGATGTCCTGCGCACGACCGTAGCGACCGGCAGGCAGCGTTGTGGCGGCCCGCTCAAGCATTGCTTGGCGTGCCTCGGGGGACATCAGCTGATAGGCGCTGGTATCGGTCAGGCCCGGGCTGACGACATTGATCCGCAGGGGAGCCAGTTCGCGCGCCAGGATTTTTGCACTGGCCTCCAACGCAGCGTTCATGGCGGTTTTGACCAGCGTGCCGGGCACCGTTTTGCGGGCCAGAAAGCCGGAGGTCAGCGTAATGCTCCCATTGGGCTTCAAGTGCGGAGCGGCTGCCTTGATGATGGCAAGGGTGCCCCAGAATTTGGTGTCGAAAGCCGACTTGGCGGCCGCGGCGTCGAGGGCCAAAAAATGGCCCCCCGGTGCCTGAGATCCTGCGGTGATCACCAGATGATCCAGCGGGCCATGGCGCAGGAAGAATGCCTCCAGCGTGGCAGGGTCGGTCACATCGACCCCATCGCGGCGACTGGCTGCGATCACTCGGCCAGGTCTGTTACTCAGGGCGGCGGCGACCGCCTCACCAATGCCACTATGACCACCGATCACCACGGAAAGCGTTTGTGCAGTAAATGACATCATCGATTCCTCTCTAAAATGTGCAGATAGCCAATCCGGATGAGGGTCATCACAGGTTGGCATGAGATAAATAGAGGATATATTCGACAGGTATTTCTGATAATCTCGCTAAAATTGAATTCATATTTCGAGAATGGCAAACAGTCATGTTAGATAATCTGGCACTTTTCCTGACCATCGTTGAGAAAGGGGGACTCTCCGCCGCAGGACGCGAGCTGGGACTCTCCCCTGCTACCGTGTCCGAACGCCTCGCAGCAATGGAACGTCACTATGGGGTAGCCCTGCTGACGCGCACAACGCGTTCCATCAGCCTCACCGAGGAGGGACGTTTGCTGGTAGAGGAAGGGCGCCGCTTACTGGCTGATGCTGACGATCTACAACGTCGCATTCAGTTTGGCAGTCAAGAGATCACTGGCCCAATTCGCCTCAGTGCACCGGTAGATCTGGGGACAACCAGGCTGGTCCCTTTGCTGGATCAGTTCATTGATATGCACCCTGGCATCACCATTGATCTCAATCTGACCGATGGTTATGTTGATCTGGTGACCCAAGGACTCGACTTCGCACTTCGCTACGGAACTCTTGCTGACAGTTCTCTTCGAACTATCTCTCTTGGACAAAATCCTAGGATAGTGTGTGCCTCTCCGGACTACTTACGGCGACGGGGAGTCCCCCGTCATCCTGAAGAGTTGCTGCAGCACGACTGCTTGGTGATGCGCTTTGGGGAAAACCCAGCTCGTAGCTGGGAGTTTACCGTTGATGGAACCCCCTATCGAGTGCTCGTGGCCGGACCAAGAATAACTAACAATGGCTTGCTGGTACGTCAATGGTGCCTGCAGGGACTGGGGCTCTGTTTCAAATCTCGGTGGGATGTACAGGATGATTTAGCTAGAGGGACATTAGTAGAAGTATTGGCCTCCTTCTCAGCCATTCCTTCACGTTTACAGTTGGTCTATCCATTAAGCCGAAACCAGCCACGTAGAGTTAGAGCATTAATGAATACTATAGCTACTCGATTAGGTGATGAAGACTCTCAATCATGATCGTTCAATTAAGCACGTTTAATTAAATAAAGGGAACACTATCCACTTTTATTTCAGGTTGAGACTGTCGGCTAATACTGAAAAAGCGTTTCAGCAAGGCTTAACATGCAAGATAATTTGATCTTTTGGGTGAAGTAAATAACAGTATACAGGCAATAAAAGAATAAGTTTTGAATGTTTATTCCGCAGGAAATGGCCAGGCTAACAGTGCTCTGGCCATGGTAATGAGGCATGAATACTACACGAGCATTAATTCAACTAACCGTACCGTAGTAAATACCTTAAATAATGCTCCATATCGAAAAACAATCACTCCGGTCTTAAAATCCAGTGGCTTTACCGATGATGTCCAGTCGACGTGACAACTGCCATTCTTTATCCAATGAGAGAGCACCACCACTATGAGGCAGCATGAAGGGTATTGTCACCATAAAGAAGTAAAACGGCACTTCCCATCCCCCGCCGGGCAGCATCCAAGTGTACCCCACGCCAAAATGTCCACTCATTACTTCAGCCGCAATCAGATAGAGAGCAGCCGCTAAGGCGCCAAATCGGGATAGCACACCGAGTCCTAGAGAAATCGCGGCAGTCAGCTCCACAACTCCCCCCAAAACAATCATATTAATAGCAAGCTGCTCACTCAATATGGTACCAAAAGTATTGGGCCCAACCACTGTTTGAAAAAAACCTACCAATCCAGCATCATGATTAGAAACAAACAATTTTTCCGTACAGTGAGTCAGCCAGTTAAAACCGATGAACATGCGAATAAAAGAGAGCACCATCGACTGCGAGCCATTTTTTTGATACCCTTCATGCAAGATAAAAATTAGCTGTAGCAACAATGGTAAATATGTTAGTGCCGTCCACCAACCAACCTGTGACCAGTCATGTTGATCTGCGTTTCTGACCACAATAGTTGTAAAAAAAGTGGCAAATAGAAACCAAACAACATTATTTCGACGAAAGAACAGTGCGGACAGAGGAATCAACATTGAGAATAACAACATGCAGATTGTTGACCAAGCACCATCAAACTGATTTATGCAAGTCAAAACAGATACAAATGATATCATACCTGTCAAGACCACTAGCCAATACATCTTGTCTTTCATAAGTTATCCTTATTATTTTCCTTATCTATATAAAACAGTTACTAACTACGAGACACACGTAGATTAAGAGAAGCCTTTGAAATTGTGTGCTTATTAATGAAATATCCAGTTAGCGGGGCTGTCGTATCAGCGGGAGCTTCCAGCTTATCTGTATCCAACGCATGTACTGTATAGCTATAGGTATGCACTTCACCGACTGGAGGACAAGGCCCTAAATACTGTTTCTTACCCGTATCATTTGCTTTCACAACCATACCAGAAGGAGAGTTAGATCCAACTAGCGTGTTTACATTTTGTGGGATATTGATAGCAATCCAGTGCCAGAAACCACTACCAGTATCTGCATCCTTATCATAAAATGTTATGGCATAGCTTTTGGTTCCATCTGGCGGATTGCTCCATGAAAGGGTTGGTTGCAAGTTATCACCTGTACAACCAAAATCATTTGCAAGAAACTTAACCTGTATGTTTTCCCCATCCTTAACATCTTGGCTAGACAGATTAAAATCTGCAGCCGAAACCCCGACACTGATTAAAGGAATATATAAAAACAAAACGCTCTTTGATTTAAAATTCATATATTTCCTCACTTTTATAAAAACGTAGTTTTAGAGCCAAGATGGCAATTTCAAAAGTTCACATGAAAATCATTTAATCTGCGTATGATTATCACTTTAAATAGGTGATCTCATTGTTGTTTACAAAATGAAGGTTCTTTACATATTTCAGCAAAAATATAAACAATACAGACGCTGTTCATTGGCATAACTGGATTCGTCCAAATCATCCTTGTGTGCCGACCGCGCTCAGAGAAAATAGAATTAATTATATCAGATGCCCCATCTAACGCTTTAGGATGAAAATCAACACCTTCAGCTACATTGAGCACCCCCTCTATTCTAAATACTCGAGAAACCTTAGAGAGGTCATCGACAGCTGATTTAAGTTGAGATATAGCGTTTAATGCAGCAAGACGGCAGGCATCATAACCTTGCTCTAAGTTAATATCCTTGCCTAATCGACCTCTATATTTCAGGTCTCCATCTATCCATGGGAATTGCCCTGATGTCATAAACGTATTTCCAACAATACACCATGGTTCATAATGACCCAATGCTGGAGCCGTCATTGGTAATTTCACCCCTAACTCTTTAATACGGCCTTCTGGTGTAATGACAATATCCATATTTATACCCTGCCGTGGGTTATATAAATTTGTAGAATAAACAATGTATTCCTCATTACTTAAATTAATTTTTTATCATGAGATAAACATCATCTCTGGCATGGACACCCCCATCACTCTATCTTCAGGAGAGAATGGAAAAATCAGCTCAATAGTTACCCCATTAGGGTCTTCAAGGAACAGTTGATGTTCAAATATTTCAGGAATAATTCTTTCACGAAATGACTCACCGATAGCAATTAGGTGATCTTGCATTTCTGATAAATTAGTACCTTGAAGAGATATATGGTCGACACAACCAGAACCTTCTGCAAATTTTTTTTGGCCTAAGTAGGCATCCATATGTTGATTAGGCTCAATAAAAGACACGATATGTAGGATAGGTTTTCCCCCTGCATACATCCATACACCAGGGAACAAAAATGCTGGGCGTGGACCAACTTCCATCCCTATCACTTTGGCGTAAAAATCTGCAGTTTCATTAACGAGTGTGGTGCGAATTGTAAAGTGGTTTAGCCCTTGTATATTCATACTTCCTCCTGAAATATGAATGTAGAAATAAATCTACATAAAGATATAATATAGCATATAGTACCACGGATCCATTTTATGACTTGGATCTGTCAAACCATAACGCCATTACCACACACTTGTATATTGATGAATTTGCATATCTCTATTGTTCCAACAGCAATAGTCTATAAGTTTTACAACATTCTCAATTACTGTATTTAAATTACCAGTAAATGTTTACACTTAGCCAAAGTAAATCCTCCTAAATAGCGGATCCGAATAGTAGGCCACCGGCTGAAGGATGATTCAGTCTAGTTTGTATGCTTGCATTAGTTGTCAACCCCCCCCCCCAAAAAAAAAGAACTGAGTTGATGCACACAGAATTTAGTTATCACCTTACCGGCTAGCCGAGCCCCGGCCTTACCTTACATGATAATTACTTGTTCAAGGATAAAAAGATAACAAGCACGTGGTAATGAAATAAACTCCAGTAATTAAGATAAACAGAGAGCTTACAGCGTTTAATAAAAAACTATTCTTTCAGAAAGGAAATGACGCACATGTGATATTAACATAATAAAAAAAATATCAGACATGAATGACACAAATAAAAAAATACCCCCCAGAATAATAAACTACATATCGAAGCTATCTGGCGAGTTAATAAATGAAGGGATGAAACTGGCGAAAAACAATAGAGCCTTGGGGTTTAGCACTGGAATTAAAAAAGGGTGAAATGTGGTTTTTGTTTGATGTTTTTGTTTGTCTTTTTTTGTCACCCTTAATAACTCTGCTGCTCCCATACAAGAAAGGAATAAACCACCAAAGAGTTTAAAATACTCTAAATAGTGTTGAATGTTTGCTGTTTGAGATATTGCTATTAATGTTAAAACAATAACGCAGAGCTCTCCCAGCCGTATTGAAAATACTAGATTTCATAGCATCAAATGCATTTTTGTTAATATATATTAGAATTATTAGTGTAACACCAGGACCAATTGATAATGTCTGGGATAATGTAGCCAAGGTAAATGTAAACAAAGTTGCAAGCGTCATATTTCACCATCACTAGTAATATTAGCAACATCAAATATTATTTAGGCATAACCGAGGGCGGCAAGATCGATAAGATTCTTACTTCCAATAAACAACAGATACGCTAACGCATTCATCTATAAACGAAAGTAAGACAATTGAGCTTCCCTTCATGAATAAGCATCGGGGATATCATGATAACTCGTTAATAGCGCATCAATAAAGCTTGTGCTGTATCTCGAAGCTCACAATATCGCAGTGTGAGGATAGAGCGTTTTCCGATCCGCCAACCACCATATTTAACCATCCAGCGCCTAGGGCGTTGTGGATCCCAATTATCGATTGCTTCACGTAAACGCCTATCTAAATCACTATATATATTTTCTGAATCTCTGATTGAAGGCATTCTGTAATAACCTGTGATAACTTAATAAGAGAATAGGTTTGGTTGTTGAAGTTGAAGTTGAAGCAACCATGGCCATGGCGGCCCAACGCCCAACACGTAGACATGATCAATGCAAAGTAGGTCAAAGTGTAATAAAAAATTTTTATAAAAAATAAATACCGCTCATCCGAGTACAAGGCTGCTGCCTAGACACACTGAAAACTCAAATGGATAGCCAGCTACAGCAAGCCAAACATGCCGCCACTCCTATCAACGGGACAGGCTGCCACAGCTGGTTCTGCCGATGCTGAGCTTTGGCTGGCTTATTCAAATAACTGGTCCGAATAGGGCTACACCTTAGCCGTACTATAGTTATTAAGACTCCTTGTATCGTCCAGCATTGATGGCAGATGGCGGCTATGTCATAGCAATATGAAAAGTAGTCCATTTTTCTGATGTTAGGCTTTCAGACCTCGGCATCAACCCATAAGATGAGAGAGCCACGATAAATCGGAGGCTTGTTGTATTTAGACCTGTTGGTGATGGGGTGAAGCGATATGCCCATGATGCTGACTTGAAGAGGATGGTGGTGATCAGCTCACCAAGTTCGCAGTTAGTTCCATTCAAGTTGCATCATTATAGGCAACAACGCATTAAGGAACTAATGTAGAAGAGCCACTCCTTGGGTCAATGCTGTTCACTTAAGCGGAGCCGCATTGCGATTTACCGGAAAACGGGTCTTTGATATCTTCACCGCCCTGGGTCTCGATGGCCTGGGGCGTTTTTCTATGAACATGACGCCTATGCAGCCCCGTAACTCCGCCAACCTCCGGGGGGGATGGGCTGGCGATAACGCGCCCGCCATCACTGCCATCTGGTTCGCGATGAACTGACAGGCAAACTTGAAGCTCACCTCATTGGGCGCTCGCTGATGAGCTACGGCGGCCTGGCTCGCCTCCCGCCTGACCAGATTGTATCCAAGCAGCAAACCCCACAGCTCCTGATAGACCAGGTCCACTTTCTTGCTTCTCAGCGTGATGGCGTTGTGCTGCATCGCACTTTTGATATCCCGGTATCCCAGCTCGATTTCCCAGCGCTCGTGGTACAGGGTCGCCACCTGAGCTGCGCTGAATCGCGCCACGGGCAGGGAGGTAAAGACCGTTTTCTCCTTGCCGGCCACCTCATAGGTCACTGCACGAACTTGCCAGTGCGTCGGTAACTCGGGGTTTTTCTTGCGAGCCTGAGGCGAGACCGTCATTTGCAACAGACGGTCACCGTCGCCATAGCGCTCCAGTTCCGTGTATACCAGCCCCTTGCGTTCCGGGATGAGCCAGTGACGGTCGGTGTCTTCGGCCTGAATACGCAGCAACAGGTCGGCACCGAAGAAGCCTTTATCCAGCAGAGTCACCGATTTGTCCGGCAATGAGTGAATGAACTCGCTGGCCAGGGGGATTTCCCCTTTGCGGTACGGGCTGATGGCCGCGTTGGCAATGACATGCGAGCGGACATTCATGAGCGTGACCAACCGCAGCATCGGATAGGGTGTCTGCCGATTGGTTGAGGTGTTACCCGAGCCGAAATGTGCTCTGAGTTCAGGCATATCCTGGGTTCGGAACAGGGCCCCATCGATGGCAAAGACCTGTAAACCGTGCCAATGGTCTTCAGGATAACGTTCCCGCCCCCACACATCGGCACACTGCTTGAACAGCCACTCGAGCGGCTGTTTGCCGAGTCGCTGACGGGCTTGAGACAGGGCACTGTCCGCGAGCTAGGCATCATTGGCCAACCCTTCTGCACAGATATTGAGGCGCCGAGCGACCTCGGAGATGGGCTCATTGCGAAAAAAGGCCATGCCCACGACGAGCCACAAGACCATATCAGAAGGTAAGCGGCGGCGGCGAATAGTGGCCTTTTCAGACAAGTCGGCAGCGGCAGTAATCCATTCGTCGGGAATATGGTCGGCAAAAATGGCCAGCCGAGCCAGCATGTCGCCAGATGCCTCAACAACATCGTTCAAGTCGTTTGCAATAGACATAAAAAAATCCGGAACCAATGACTGGTTCCGGATTGTCCTACAGCAGAAGGATCGGTCAATGGATCCTTAACTGATCAGCATTGCACTCCTTGGGTGGCTCTTTAAATTGTAAAATAAAAAGATATGTTCAGGCAGATACTGAATTATTGCAAAATCTGCGATGTCACCTTGGTTCTATCCTTGCATGTCGAATCGGTACAATCCCAGGAGCGGAAGGGAGATACCGTGACTTGTTGATTCAGCGCCTTAGTTGAATCAAAACTCAACGTCAACCCACTGAACCTGTTTACCAGACGATAGCTACCATCTCGTTGCTCACTGCCGTCATTACGGCTTTGCACTGTCGATACTTTGACCCACTGTGAGTTCAAACAGGTATCCGAGGTCTCAACCCCTTGGCAAGGGTCTGCAACCAGCCCGACTTCTGCCCCCCAACGCCTTGAGTCATTGACATCACCCGACTCAGTAATGCCCAAGTATCTTTTCTGATCCACATGTCCTGCCGGATAAGCCACGACATGGTAGTAACCATCTTGCCGGTTCACGAGTCCCCAAGAGAGATCGCCATCAGCCTGTCCATGCTTCACCGTCAGATTGAATCGACTATCGGCCGTCAGTACCTCGCCATCACGATTACGTAACAGTTTTTCCTCTATAAGCGCTTGATTATCTGTGTCAGTTTTTTGGAAGGTAACATCAATATATTCACCATCATATTTCTGGCAGTCAATATAGCAATACGTTCTGGTTGTTTTACCCACAATGAAGTTGGACAATGTTTGTACTTGCGGATCCATCGTGAAGCGATACCAGGACCGAGTCATATAATCATTGAGTGTTAATAGCGTCGCCCACTTCTGACTTGACAAGCTATCAGTCACATAAAATTCCAGAGGCGCCTTACCTTCATTTTGTACTCCTGATGAAGGCTCCGGTGTGGCAATATATTTGCCCAAATAGCTATTCCATGCAACATTGGCCACCCGCAAGGGAGAGTTAACCAATTTCCCCTGAGCTACCAATTCTGATGCAGTGCCATTCATTGATTCTGGATCATACTCGGGTGAAAAATATCCATTGGCTGACACATCTACTGAGACAATATTACTGGCAGGCCCGGTATTACCCAGAGAGTAATCATCAGTATTAAACTCTTCCCATCGTCCATTATGAAACTTCCGCCAACTGGCTGGTGACATCTTGCCTGATATTGGCGCTCTCATGACATGCTCTTGCATGAACGAGCTAAACCCGGACCAGCCAGAGAGGTTCATTACGCGACTGGTGTAGAATACGTAGAAATAACCTGATGCATAATCGACAAACAGCCGAGGGTCACCACCACCATAATTGTAGGTCTGACCAAGCGCCTCATCTCGAGAGTCTTTCATACCATACTGGGAAGTTTGAATAACATCAGTTACTGCCCAATTCACCCCTTTATCCGTGGACTTAACCAGTTCAATTGCATCGTATCTTGGGGTCAGGCCAAAAATTTCATCATGCAGCAAGCCATACCAATCTCCGCTATCAGGATCAACCCACACATCCATTAATCCACAATAGTTTATATAATCATAACCACTCCCCTGGGGTTGTATACGCTTCATCAATGGCGTATTAGTGCACAATGGGACGGTATTTTGAACTGTTGCCTGGTCATAAATTTTCTTAACTTCGTTGTAATCGTGCAACTTGTCTTTGATGTTATCACTGGCTTCTTGATAGTTCTTTGCACTGAAGAAACGCCAAGCGTGATCAGCATTATTTGGATTATATTTATTATATTGTGACAGGGTGTCATGATAGAAATACTTCCCAGTTTCATCAATGAATGAAAAACCGGGAGAGTCATTAACTAAATGAACCGCTACCGGAGGTGTGTGTGTAGCAGTAACGGTGGCATTGGCATACTGAATAGATAAACAACTTAAGCCAATTATCCCCCCAGCAACAAGTTGTGAGCGTATTTTCATCTTAAACTCCATGTCATTAGAAGAAATGATATTGCCCACCACACGCAGGCAATACCACAATTAAACTACATGCAGGTAACTCGATTCTTATACTTGTCAAGATTTCCTTTATTGACCTCAGCTGCTTGTACAGCATTCACAGAGCGCCATAACAGCGGTTGTTTATCCAGCTTGATAGTATGTTTGACACATTCACATACCAAGCTATTCAAGATAGTAAAGCCAATGACGGAAGAAATTGAGCCGGTTGAAAAATCATGATTGGGAACCGGGATAATTGCATCTCCGGGCACGCCCCCCATATCCAGGACATAATCACAAACATCTTCCAGTCTTTTACCGCTCTGGTGCCTTGATGTAACTGAACGAGTAAATGCAAATGAAGTCAAACCAATGACGGTCAAGCCTCGTTTTTTACCTTCCATAGCAAACTCCACTGGTACCGGATTTCGTCCAGAGGTAGATACCACGATCAATATATCGCCTTGGCGCAACTCTTTTTCACCATCAAGCGCGATAGCCGCCAACCCATGTTGCCGCTCAGCAAAAGTACTCATCGGAGCATAGGGAGATAATGCCAGAACAGGTGGCAAAATAGCATTGACTTGTACCAGACCTCCAGCACGGAAATACATCTCATGGGCAAACATTTGCGAATGGCCACAACCTGTAACATGGATCATTCCATCATTTATGATTGAATTGGCCATCGCTACAGCACATTGTTCAATTACCTCTTGCTGATCTTTTACCGCATCAATATGTTGTAGCAAGTCAGTCAAATATTTTTTGTACATATAACCATCTCCAATTACAGGCAACTCACACGGCCTTTCATAGACAAAATATGCTTTTTATTGATCGCATCACCACGATCCAGATTTGAACTAACCCAAACTGGTGGTGTTACCCCCGCCTCAGCCAAATTGCATACCGTCTGTGTCACTAATGCTTGAATAACTGAAAAACCAATAATGGATGATACCGGGCAACATTTTTCGGATAGTCCATCCAATTCGATGACCGCATCACCATACGGGATGTTGAGATCAATCGTAATATCTGCGATATCACTCAAAAACAAACCGGAAGAGTGTTTTGGTTTTGTCCGTTTGCTGAACTCCATCGATTGCAATGCGATCACCGGAAGCCCACGCTTTTTGGCCGCCAAAGCGATATCTACCGTCGGAATTGTACGCCCTGCAATCGAGGCCAAAATGACACAATCATGCACAGTCACCCGCTGGTCTTCAAAAATGGTCGTCCCAACACCTTCAACTTCATAAATATGATCTGAATAAGCCTGAGTTCGCGGCGCGGTAGAATAAATATGTGGTAGCAGAGGGTTGATCGGCACCAAACCACCGGCGCGATAAAATGTCTCCATCGCATAGATATGGCAGTGACCACCAGAAACATGAATAACACCATCATGCTGAACTGCATTGCTCATCAGTTTCGCAGCATTCTCAATGCTAGTCCCTTCATTCGCCATCACTTTCTCAATAATGGCTTTACAGTTATCTATATACTTAATCATGTTGTCCTCTCATATATCTATTAAAGTATTCCGACATAATGCAGTAACACTGAACCAACAATCATGCCAAGCATCATTTTTACAGGTGATAGCCCACGCATGATCAGCTTGTAGCACCCAATGACGACAATAAGAGGCAAAATATTCGGCATGATTTTGTCTAAAATCCCATCCTGGATATTCAATACCGAGTCACCGAGATGAATTTCAGCACCTAGTTTAACCCTGACAAATGATGCCGTGAGTGCACCTACCACTGTCAGACCAAGAATTGTTGCACCACGACTAAATGCATCACTTTGCTGCTTCAAAGAACCAAGCGCATTGAGCCCTAATTTGTAACCATAGTTAAACAACGGGATGTATATTGCAAATCTAACCAGGTTAAAGAGCAACAGAAAAATAAGCGGCGCGATATAAACTTTATCCAATGCCAAGGCTGCTGCAATAGAAGCAGTGATAGGCAATATTGTCAGTTGACACATTGCATCACCAATACCGCCTAATGGTCCCATCGCCGCCACTTTGAAAGAGCGGATGGTTTCTATTGGTTGCTTGCCCTTTTCCATGGCAAGGATAACCCCTTGCATAAAAGTAACCAGCCAAGGTGCAGTATTAAAAAATTCGTTATGCAGCTTCAATGACAATGAGAGGTCATGCTTATTCTTATGAATTCGCTGCAATGCTGGTAACATCGCATAGAGGAATCCGGATGATTGCATCCTTTGATAGTTAAAAGAAGCCTGAACCCACAGCATCCGCAGCCAAGACTGCCTCATAATCTTCTGGTCCAGAACTGCGTTAGTGTCCTGGTCAAGATACTCTTCATTGTTCATCATTTTTTCAGTGTGCTGTGACATATTAAATGCCCTCATCCATTTGTTCATTGTCAAGCGGAGTTACTTTATTTTTGCTATTCTTGCGCTCGGCATGATTAAAATAATCAATAATTGCGACAGACAAACCAAGAAGCGCAACAGCGATAACGGGCAACTTCAAAAATGTCGCACAGACAAAGCCGATGATGAAAAATGGAGTATATTTTCTCTCTTTCAACATCATCTTCAAAAGCATTGCAAAACCCAACGCAGGCATCATGGCACCAGCAATACTTAACCCTTCGATGATAACCTTCGGCACCTGCTCAACAATTGTTTTTGCAACGACATCACCAAAGTAAGTCGGGATAAAGGCACAGATGAAGAACGTGAAAAAGTAGGCGGCCATACCAAGGTAATTGACTCGTTCAATCCCTTTTATGTCACATTTATCCGCCATTTTATCGACTCTGGCCATCAAGGTAGCAAAAGCCGTAAATTGAATGACGGTCAACTGCTGCATCAATATCGCGAAAGGTATTGCAACACCGACTACAGCACTTGGGGACAATCCAGACTGGATCCCGAAAACAACACCAACTGCAGATCCGATAGTGACATTAGGTGGCTGAGCACCAGCCAATGGCATTAAACCAAGCCAGGCCAGCTCTAACGTCGCACCAATTAACAGGCCTGACTCAATATCCCCCATCAGCAGACCAACAACCGTCCCCGTGACAATAGGCCGACCAAACATCAACCCTGAGCCATAATAATCAAGCCCGGCAAAGCCAACCCACAGGGCAATGGCGAATACAGTTAAAATATCCATGTTTTCACCTTACAAGTATTGTTCAATATTTATTGGAGTATCTGATGGGTTACGTTGGATGGTGCAAGAAACCCCGAGACCGACCAACTCTCTGAATGTACTTTTATCATTATCATCCAACGACACCGTTGCATGAACCTGCTCTTTCCCTTCCTTGTAATGCATATTTCCAACATTTATTTTCTTAATCGGCACACCACCTTTAACAAGGATCAATGCATCCTGAGGTGTACGAACAAGGATGAATATTTTTTGATGGTCCGCAGCTTTATGAATGACATCAATCGTTTTCTGCAAACTGAAAAAACGGGTATCAAATTCACCAGCCGACATTTTTGCCAAAGCTTGCTGTGCAGGATCTTGCGAAACCGCGTCATTGGCAAAAAGAATCAGGTTACATCCAGAATGAGGGCCATGACCTACAGCGACTTGACCATGTAATCCTCGTTCATCGATACGGGTATAAACAATATTTGGCATAGTGGTAATCCTTTATTTCACGTTACTAATATCGACTTTTATAATTTGTTATCGCTCATACACATGCGGATTTTTGCTTCGACTACCTCTTCCATTGCTGCCATGGCGGGCACCAGATACTGGCGCGGGTCGCTGGCATCCGGATGAGAGCCAAGGAAGGCTTTCATCGCATCGGCGAAGGCTATCTTCAGTTCGGTCGCAACGTTGACCTTGCAGATCCCGAGCTCGATGCAGCGGCGCACATCGGCTTCCGGTACGCCGGAGGCGCCGTGCAGCACCAGCGGAATATCCACCTGCTGGCGGATCGCGGCGAGGCGGGCGAAGTCGAGGCGGGGCTCCTCCTTGTAGAGGCCGTGGGCGGTGCCAATGGCAACGGCCAGTGAGTCGATGCCGGTGCGGCGGACAAACTCAGCTGCTTTCAACGGGTTGGTAAATTTGGCATTTGCGGCATCAACGATGAGGTCATCTTCCTGACCACCCAGCTGGCCCAGTTCGGCTTCGACGCTGGCGCCCATGCGGTGGCAGAACGTCACCACGCTGCGCACCTTTTCAATGTTCTCTTCAAACGTAAAGTGCGAGGCATCGATCATGGCCGAGCGAATGCCCGCTTCGACCTTGCTGTGGATGTCCTGCTCGTCTTCGTGGTGATCCAGATGCAGCACCAGCGGAATGCGGTACTCATGGGCAGCTGCCTGACAGATGGAGACCAGATATTCGACCCCGGCATGGCGATAGGTACCCGGAGTGCCAGCCAAAATCACCGGAGAGCGCATGCGAGCGGCGGTGCGGGCAACAACCTGCACGGTTTCCAGGTTGTGGATGTTGAAAGCAGGTACGGCGTAGCCGCGGCGCTGAGCATCTTTGAGCATTTCATGGGAAGAGATCAGATACATAGTGACTCCTGAGCGTCCTGATTGACGCGAGATCCTGAGAAAAGGGGGGCGAAGTGGACGGGATCAATTTCCCGGCCAGCCACCCAGATGTGTTGTTGATTGAGTTCAGTGGTGAGGGCGAGCAGGTTGGCCTGTTTGCCAACTGCTAGCGAACCGAGACGATCGGCAATGCCGAGCATCTGTGCCGGGGCCAGTGATGCCATCCGGATGGCATCGGTAAGCGGGACGCCTGCCAGATTGACCATGTTGCGCACGGCATCGAGCAACGTAAGGGTGCTACCAGCCAGGCCACCAGCCTCGGTGCGAACCACTCCCTCTTTCATCTCGACCCGATAGTTGCCCAGCAGGTAGTGACCATCTGGCATGCCAGCGGCACGCATCGCATCGGTGATGAGGAGCAGGCGCTCACCGGCGCAGCAGTGGCAGAGTTTGAGCACGCTCGGGTGGACATGATGACCATCAGCGATCAACTCCAGCCAGGCATCGGGATGGACCAGACCCGCGCCCACCATGCCGGGCTCGCGGTGGTGCATACCCCGCATGCCGTTGAAGCAGTGCACCAGCCCGGAAGCGCCCGCTGCCAGCGCCGCCATGGTGGTGTCGTGATCCGCCGCCGAGTGGCCCAGCATCACCCGCACGCCGTTTGCGGCGAGATGGCGAATAGCCGTGATGGCATTGGGCTTTTCTGGTGCCAGCGCCACCACTTTCAGGGTGCCGCGAGCCAGCTGTTGCAGATGGTTCAACTCGGACACATCCAGCTCCCGAAACAGCGCTTGATCGTGGGCACCCTTGTTGTCCGGAGTGAAGTAGGGTCCTTCCAGATAGCAGCCGAGCAGCTCGGCGCCCGGCATGCCGCGGGCAACGCCATCGGCAATGTGAGCAAGGGCTTGTTCTATCTCGGGGAGCGGTGCGGTGACCGTGGTGGCGAGAAATGCGCCGACCCCTTCTGCTGCCTTGGCCATCGACAAGGTTGCCAATGCGTTACCATCGCTATCCATGACATCGACGCCAGCTCCGCCGTGGACATGACCATCGATCAGCGCTGGCACCAGCAACTCGACATCCCGCACCGGATCGCCATCAATGATGGGGACGATGGCGGTGATGATGCCCCCTTCATGGGTCAGCTCCTGATGTTCCAGCCAACCCTGTTCGGTCAGCAGGCGACGGGCACGGATCCGTGAGGCCATTTAAATGCCCTCCTCGACGAGAGCGGCATCAGCATGGCGCTCTTTGCTCATCTCATCCGCCAGCGACGTGAGGCCCCGGTGACCACAGGCGAGGGCCTGAACACGAAATTCACTGACACTCAGGCCATCACGCTCCAGCAGCATCTCCAACAACAGCTGGAGATTGGTTCCGGTGATCACTTCTCGTTTGGGAGCGTCCATTGATAACAAAGAGGCCACCCGGAAAGGTGTTCCCCCTAGCAAGTCAGTGAGAAACACCACACCATCCCCCTGCTCTACTGCCGAAATGGCTTCTGCAAGTTGATGCTCCAATTTGCTGGTGGTCGATGATTCAGGAAAATCAATTGCCGCCACATATGGCTGCTCACCGAGGATCTGTTCCATTGCCTTTGCCAGTCCACTGGCAAAACCTCCATGCCCCGTGATGATGATGCCCAACATGTGACTCACTCCTTTTTCTAATGATTAACAACAAACAGACCATGAAAGAATGGAAACGTTTACAATTTTAAATATGCAATATATTCATACACATAGTTATTCATCTTTATGGCAATTTCTGCCCGTTGATTCTCATTCCTGACTTTTATATGGATAAATATTTACCCCTTGTACGACCCGGTTGACTTGTCCTGTCGGGCAGGGATTGTCCGGGCTGATACCCAGTCCCAGCGAGGTATGGAAGGCGTAGAACTGGGCATAGAGCAGGTAACAGAAGGCCAGCTGGGCGTCATCACCTTGCAGGGGGTGGGGTAGATAGATGTGCTCACCCTCCTCGATACGACGGTCATGCTGATCAGCAATGGCGACCACCCGGGCGGCCTGGCCGTCAGCCCGCAGTTCGCGCAGCAGGTCCAGATCGTATTGACGGGTATAGGGGTCGTTGGATATGAGCTGGACGATCAGAGTCTGTGCATTGACGACGGATTTCGGGCCATGGCGAAAACCGGTGGGAGAGTCAAACATGGCGACCAGTCGGCCACCGGTCAGCTCCAGCAGCTTGAGCGCTGACTCCTGGGCAACGCCTTGCAGGCTGCCGCTGCCAAGATAGATGACCCTTTGTGGCAACGGCTCATTCCATGCCGGCACCAGCTGAACAACCTGCTCAAGGATCGCTTCACTGACGCTAGTCAGCGACGTGCAAGCCTGCCGGTTGAACTGTGTCGGCAGGAAGACGGCAAGACAGCTCAGCATCATGCTGGTCAGGCTGCTGGTCATGGCGAAGCTGCGATCATTGGTCTGGGGCGGCATCAGCAGGGCCAGAGAGCGGGCATCTTGTTGGCAGCGGCGATAGAGAGCCCCTTCACCGTTGCAGGTGAGCACCAGATGATGGCAGTTGCCGAGCAACTGGCTGGCCAGTTCGACCGCCGCCACGCTCTCTGGGCTATTGCCGGAGCGGGCAAAGGAAATGAGCAGGGTCGGGCAATCCTCGGCCAGATATTCGGCCGGATCGGTGACGATATCAGTGGAGGCAATCGCCTCGAACCTGGCTTTCAAGTGGGCTGAAAGGTAGGGCGCCAGTGCTCGTCCGGCAAAAGCGGAGGTACCAGCACCTGTCAGGATCACCCGCAGATTGCCATGGGCGAGCAGGGGGGCGAGAAAGCGGTCCAGTGTATGACGGCACTCCTCCACCATGGCAAGGGTCTCTCGCCAGGTTGCCGGTTGTTGCTGAATTTCGCGGGCTGTCGCCAGGCCGTTGGCCGTGCGCAGCATCTCTTCTGAATAACCAAGAATCATGTCTACAACTCCTTAAACAACAGGGTCGAGCTGGGAAGGACAGGGGCTGGCTGTGCCGCAGGCGTTGGCATAGCTGCGCAACACTTCCTGCACCTGATCGAGAATGAGCTCATGGGGATTGGCCGACAGCGTGCCCAAACGTACCTTGCGGTACTGCAGGGGTAGGTGCTGGCTGAGCAGTGGCAAGGGGATGGGCTCTGCGGCCAGGTTGGTGAGCAATCTGGCATAGCACTCATCAACGCGCGCATCGGGCCAGTAGTAGCGAATGCGGTCTGAGTAGCTGTAACCACGCGCGAGTCGGCATTCGTTGGCACTGCCCTGATAGTGGCTGCGCCAGAAGTCGGGGCGATCCAGCATGGTCTCTTCCATCACCTGGCGCAGGCCCGAGCACGCCTTGGCGACCACCAGCTCCTCTTCGATAGCAGCAAGGGCAAACAGCGCTTCACGCAGGGCGAAGGTGAGGGCCGGGCCGACCTTGAGAATGGCAAAGTGGTCGCGAACCAGCTGGCGGTAGGCCTCGGGGGTCTGGTAATCGGTGGAGTGAGCCTCGAACACCAGATGAGGGTAGGCTTCGATCATCCGGCTCAGTGGTGCCGCTTTCGCGGGTTGATAATCGATGATGTGGGTGTGGTCAAACTCGACCCCTGGCTGGACAACGAGACCAATGACTCGTGGCCAGATATGGGCCAGGCCAACCTGAGCGAAGGCTTGCTGATGGGCCTCCAGGGTATGGCGAGCGGCTTCCGGTGTGGTGACGGCCAGTTCGGCCAGATCTTCATGGGCACCGCCCGGCACCGGCACCTCGGTGCCAATCACATAGACCAGATCGCTCTGGCCAAAGGTGGCCAGACAGGTTTGCTCGGCGATCTGCGCCAGACGTGCGGCCCGCTCTGCGACCAGCTCATCGGTCAGCGGCACCGGATCACCCTGACAAGACATGCTGCAGTCGAGATGGATCTTCTTGAACCCGGCAGCGACATAGCTGGCGATGAGATCCTCGGCATGGGCCATGGCCTGCTCGGCAGGCTCACCTTGCCAGCGGTTGGGGCCCAGGTGATCACCCCCAAGAATGAGTCGGTGCGCTGGAAAGTGACACTGTGCTGCCAGCTCGTAGAGACGATCGCGAAAGTCGGCTGGGGTCATGCCGGTATAGCCGCCAAACTGATCCACCTGATTGGAGGTAGCCTCGACCAGCAGCAGCTCATCCCCTTCGGCGGCCAAGCGTAAGGCGCCCTCCAGCACCAGCGGGTGAGCGGAGCAGACGGCATAGATCCCGATCGGTTCTCCCTGTTTATGTCTTTCGACCAGTGCCAGCATGGATTTCATTTTGATCTTCCTTCGTTGCTCTAGATGAAAGTAATCTTTCACTTCATTTTCTTTACCCTAGTGGCGGAACAAAGAAAACGAAACAGAAGAGTGCTATCTTCTTGAAGGTGATCACAAAAAAGAAAGACATTGAAATCACCAGTGTGATGCGAAATGAAAACATTGCTGTGAAAAAGCTTAGTAATGGCTTGATTTGACTCTGCTGCTGAGCGTTAATATAAAAACGTAACAAAGTGAAAGAACATTTTCACCACAGCACTCCGGCAGAAGAGACTATGCAGACAACAGAAAGAAGCACGCTCGGTACCAGCGAGCGGCGGGAACGGATCATTCAGCAGCTGCGCAGCAATGGCAGCGTTCAGGTCAACGAACTGGCGACCCATTATCAGGTGTCGACCGTCACCATTCGCAACGATCTGGCATTCCTGGAAAAACAGGGGGTCGCGGTACGCGCCTATGGTGGCGCCCTGCTGTGCGAACCCAATCAGGCGGTGCCCGAGCGAACCATTGCCGACAAGAGCGTACTCAATAGGCCAGTCAAACAACGGATCGGTGCACTGGCGGCCACACTGGTGCCGCCCGGATGTCGTCTTATCCTCGATTCGGGCACCACCACCCTGGAGGTGGCCCGTCATCTGCGCGAGCATCAGGAGATCCTTGTGATGACCAACGGCATGAACGTGGCCAATGCACTGCTGGAGGCGGAGGGGGTCGAGCTGCTAATGACCGGTGGTCATCTGCGCCGCAAGTCGCTCTCGTTCTACGGTGCACAAGCGGAACAGTCCCTGCAAAACTACCACTTTGACATGCTGTTTCTCGGGGTGGATGGCATCGATCTGGAGCGCGGCGTCAGTACCCATCATGAGGATGAGGCGCGCCTCAACCGCTGCATGTGTCAGGTCGCAGAGCGGATCATCGTGGTCACCGACTCCAGCAAATTTGGTCGACGCAGCTTGCACAAGATTATCGATACCCCGCGTATTCATACCCTAATCACCGATGATGCCCTGCCAGCAGACGTGCTGACCGGGTTGCGTCATGCCGGGATCGAGGTACTGCTGGTACCGGCGGATCCCCACTGATCGAAGCAGGATTGCGTTAGCCCCCGGACACCACTGTCAAGGTCATACCGATACTAATACGGTCACCTCTGGCGAGTAGCCGCAAACCGGGGTGACCGGCCAGGTGGTGGGCATTAGCGGCATGACTCTGGGGCTCCAGACAGAGGAAGCCACTCCCCTCATCGGGCTGGTAGAGCATCAGGAAGGCGAACTCGCTTGAAACCAGCAGGCGCTGCTGGCGGGCAGGATGGTCAAGCTCGGCCTGACCGCGCCAGCTGCCATAACAGTGGTTGAGCCACCCTTGCGGGCGAGCCCACTGACGAAAGTCGAGGTGGGGCGCCAGTCTGCTCGACCAGTCGATCGGCAGATGATCTGCTCCCTCCTGCCAGACGCCGCTCGCCAGAAAACGGATGCGGGTCTGCTCGTCGCGCCAGAAGAAGGGGTGAAAACCCGCGCCGTAGAGGCAGGGGCTCTCCCCAAGATGGGTCAGGCTGATCCGCGCCACCAGGCTCGCAACATGCAGCCGATAGTCGATCTCCGCCAGATAGTGGAAAGGACCGCATTGGCTGGTCAACTGCAACGTCACCGAACTGGTAGAACCCGCCACCCGCTGCCATGGCTGCAACCAGCCATCGCCATGCAGGAAAAAGTCGGGATCGACGGGACTTTCTGGCAAGCGATGCTCCTCCCCCCACAACTCAAAACGGTTGCCCGCTACCCGATTGGCCAGCGGCAACATGGGAAACAGCGCGCTCTGGCCGGGATGCCAGGGCTGCGCCGGGTCCGTATCGCGCAACAGCGGGCGCCCCTGTTCATCCTCCAGCCCCAGCAGGCAAGCCCCTTGTGTTGAAACCCGCATCCGAAGATGCGGGTTGCCCAATGTGTAAACCGTCATGCCGAGGCGCTCGCCCTGGTCGGCATCAGTTCCACCTTGCCTTGGGCCAGCTGAGCTTCCAGTGCCTCCAGCGTCACCCCCTTGGTCTCGGGCACCTTGCGATAGATAAAGATGAGACCAGCGAAACAGATAAGGCCATAGAGCAGGAAGCTGCCTGCGGCCCCCAACCCAGCATTGAGCAGCGGGAAGGTGTAGGTCAGCACGAAACAGGCGATCCAGAGCGCCAAGGTTCCGGCCGACATCGCCAGCCCGCGCACCCGGTTCGGGAAGATCTCCGAGAGCAGCACCCAGGTCACTGGCGCCAGGGTCAAGGCATAGATGGCGATGGCCGCCAATACCAGCAGCAACACTGGCAGCCCCAGTACGCCTGTGGCATAGGCCGCTGCCATCATGCCGTAGATAATGGTCAGTCCCGCCGAGCCAATCAGCATCAGCTTGCGGCGGCCAATCTTGTCCACCATGGGCAGCGCGATCAGGGTAAACAGCAAGTTGATAAGACCGGTGGCGACGATGGATTTGAGGGTACTGTTGATGTCAAACCCGGCGGAGGCAAAGATCTCCTGCGCATAGTTGAAGATGACGTTGATGCCGCACCACTGCTGGAACACCGCCAGCACAATCCCGATGATGAGGATCGGCCGCACCGAGGGTTTGCCCAGCTCCGCCAGCGAGACCTTGTGGGTCTCACCCACCAGGGTCTGACGGATATCGGCCAGGGTCTGCTTGGCATAGGCATCCCCGCCAATCTTGCCGAGCATGCGGGAGGCTTTCTCATACTGACCATCTTTGGCCAACCAGCGCGGCGACTCCGGCACGAAGAACATCAACACCAGAAACGCCAGCGCAGGTACCAGCTCGGCACCGAACATCCAGCGCCAGCCGGACTGGCCGTTCCAGGTCGCCAGAATATCGGCCTGAGTGGCGTTGCTCGCGACCGGATCGGCGATCATCAGGTTCACCAGCTGAGCCGCCAGCACACCGATGACAATGGTGAGCTGGTTGATGGCCACGAACTTGCCGCGCTTGTTGGCCGGGCTGATCTCGGCGATGTACATGGGCGAGAGCGCAGAGGCCAGACCGATGCCGATCCCGCCGATGATGCGATAGACCACAAACAGATCGAAGTTGCTGGCCGCAGCCGTGCCCCACGCCGAGATGGTGAAGAGAATGGCGGCCAGGATCAGCGGCTTCTTGCGACCGAAGCGGTCGGCTGACCAGCCGGAGATGGCGGCCCCCAGCACGCAGCCCACCAGCGCCGAGCTCATGGCCCAGCCGGACTGGGCCGGATCCGTGATGGCGAAATAGGCCTCATAGAAGGGCTTGGCCCCGCCAATCACGACCCAGTCATAACCAAACAGCAGGCCACCGCAGGCGGCCACCAAACAGATCATCCAGATGTAGCTCATATTGAGCCCATTCGTATCCAATTGATTTTTCGTGCGTTCCATGACTCATCCTTTCTATCTTGTCGATTGTAGGGTGCAGTGGCGCCCCTCACCGTGGCGGGGCGCCGGTTTTTGTTATGAGAGTTATGAGTTGAGTGACAGCTCGCGGCAGATCAGGACAAAGAGATGCCCCTTGTCGTGAGCCGGGTTAAGGGTGAGCAGCTCTCGCAAGGTCTGTTCACAACTATCCCGCTGACCCAGCCCCAACAGGCCGAGCGCCCGGACCAGCAGACAGTGCTGGCGATGTTTGTGCTGCGGGTCGTCATCCAGCACGATGAGATCCGGCAGTGAGACGGCGAAGAAGTCCGCCTCGACCGACTCGCCCATCGCCTGCTCGGCCCAGCCGACCATCCCTTCAAAGAGACGCTGCGCCTCCGCAACCCGACCAAGACGTGCCAGCGCAATACCCTGATAGAAGAGATAATCCACCGGCTGATCGTTGTAGTAGCGGCTGGCCCCCAGCGAACCCTGACCCAGACAGGCCAGTTGCAGGCACTGGGCCGCCAGACTCTGGTTGTCACAGGCCAGATGGCAGAGCGCCAACAGGTAATGGATATCGTTGTCGGTCTGTCCTACCAGACGTCCCTCCCCCAGATTGAGGGGGTAGTGCAACGCCTGTTGCAGCAACGGAATAGCCTGCTCGTGGCGTCCCTGAATCATCAACGCCAACGCCCGGCGTTGCTGATTGATGAGGTACTGACCGGTCACCTTGCCCTCGCCCCCCTCCCAGGGGTGGAATTCGCGCAGCCGCAAGATCTCGGCCGCCGCATCCAGCTGGCCGGTGATGTGATAGAGGCTGAGCAGTTCGGCGGTCAGGTCGTCGCGCTTGAGGGCGACCGCACGGTGCGCCTCCAGCAGCGCCAACCGCTCGGCGGGTGCCATGGCACAACGTTTGTGCAGTTGATCCAGTTCAAACAGCAAACGGGCATCATCCGGCTTGAGGGCAAAGGCTCGGCTTAGACACTGCTCGGCCGCCACAGGATCGCCGCTCTTGTTGAAGTGATAGATGCCAAGGTTGCGCCATGCCGGGGCAAACCCGGGCGCCTGCTCGCACACCTGCTGCCACAGGGCAATAGCTTGCGGGTAGTTGCGCTTGCTGTAGTGGAAGCAGCCCAGCAGATAGCTGGCAAACCAGCTGTGTGGCAGTTGCGCCAGCATGGCCACCTCGCCAAGGGTATTGGGGAAGCGCACCTTGCGGCCAAAGGCCTGCTCGGCTCGCGCCAGCAGGGCATCCTGCGCCTCACCTTCCGGCAACAATGTAGCCTGGAACAGCAGCGGCAGGGTCTCCTCCACCGGCAGTGTTGAGAGCAGTTGCTGCGCCAGCTCGGGACGTCCCAGCGCCAGCAGATCGCTCGCCAGGAAGCAGAGATTCACCCCGCGCCCGTTGCACAGGGTGCGCAGCGCCTCGAGATCGTTCGGCTGCTCGCTTGCCAGCCAGCGCAGGAAGGCCAGCTGATAGTGAAGCGGATAACGGATGCGCTGCTCGTCGATATAAGCAATGGCTGCCTCCCGCTGGCCAGACTCCAGCAGCGCCAACCCTTTAAGGGCGATGGCGCCGTAGTGGGTACCGTTGACGGCAAGACTCTTCTCGACAAAGGGCAGCGCCTGGAGCGGGTCACGGCGCACCATGGCGATGCGGGCCAGCCCGAGGAAGCCGCTGTCGCGGCAGTTACCGCTCCAGGTCGCCTTGTAGAAGTCATCGAAGGCGGCATCAAACTGGCCCAGACGCTCCTCGATGTGGCCGCGCAGCAAACTCGCTTTGCCACACTGGGGGTTCTTGTTGAGGCGATGGGCACGGACCAGCGCCTGATTGACGTAGGTCAGCGCCTGCTCATAGTTGGCGCGGTTGTACTCCAGCGTTGCCAGGGCCAGATTGCAGCGATAGTCGCCACCATCCAGCTCCAGCGCCCGCAGGTAGTAATCAAAAGGCGAGCGGCTGGCGTGCAGATACTGCTCAAGATGCTGGCCGATGAAGTAGAGCTCGTCGACCGAGTCGAGATTGACGGCGGGCTCTGGCGCGGTGGCCGGATCAGGCAGGGCTTCGCCTGCGGGCTGATGCTCCAGATAGCTCAGGATCGGCTGGCCCTGCTCATCCAGCAGGCGTACCTGCAAGCGTCCCTCGCTGGTGATGGCCTGCGGCTCAAGCCAGGCCTGACCCGGCTGCAGATCTAGCGTCTGGGTGAACAGCACGCCACTCTCGTCACTTACCTCGAAACGGGCGTGGCACAGCGGCGCGATCGCGTAGGCACCGCACAGCAGACCATCATCGCTGCGCTCCAGCTTGATGGCGGCGCGGGTGTTGGCATTTTGCAGGGTGCCGAGGGTGTTGTAGGGCAGGAAGTTCTGCACAAACACCTTCTCCTCCCCCGCATCCAGCCAGGTAAAGTCAGGCTGGTTGTCGGTATAGACCCCGGTCATCAGCTCGATGTAGGGGCCGTTGTCATCAGTCAGGTTGCGATCCCAGGCCAGACCGAAGTCACAGTTGCCCCAGCTCCACTGCTTCTTGCCCGGCGAAACATGGTGGTCCGCCACGTGCAACAGGCCGCCCTGCTCGTCATGGCAGTAGGCACCGACAAAGTCGTAGTCGGACTTGTCCGCCATGTAGGAGGTGGGCACCGGAATGTTGCGGTAGCGGGAGATATCGACTCCAGCGGAGTAGTCCACCTTGTAGTAAGTGCCGCGAGCGATGGGGAAAGCGCTGACGTCGCGCTTGCCGTGATCGTAGACGGCGGTCACATCGGGTGGGAAAACGCTCTGGTGGGCATCGCCCCCTTTCACTGCCGGGTTGGACCACCAGAGGAAGTGGCGCGGCGTGTCGTTGCCGTTGAACACCTTGCCAGTGATCTCGATAAGCGCCTTGTCGGGATAGAGGGTAAAGCCCGCCATCACCTGCAGACCACGCATCGGCTCCACCTCGCCCAGCCAGACGGTCTTGGCGCCCCCCTCCAGTTCCGTAATGGTGAAGTCCACCGGCATGAAAGTGGTGGGTCTGTGGTGCTGCGGCCAGTTGAACTCGATGCCGCCGGAAATCCAGGGCCCCACCAGCCCCACCAGCGCCGGTTTGATCACCTCGTTGTAATAGACGAAGTCGCGATTCATCACCTTGTCGTAGGCACGGTGGATACGCCCCCCCAGCTCCGGCAGCAGCATCACCTTGATAAAGTTGTTCTCCAGCCAGACCGCCTGATAGGACTTCATCTGCTTCTGGCCAGTGAGGGTGTCGATCACCCCATAGGGATAGACAGCCCCCGAGGAGCCCTGATAGACCCGCTTCTCGAGAAACATGGGGTTGGGATCTTCGGCGCCCACCTCGTAGGTCGGCAGTGAGATGGTCTCTACCCAGACCTTGACATCAGCTCTCATTAATCTCGCCTCACTCAACATTTGTTAGTAAAGTTTTCAGTGAGATCAGATTAGAATGGTTAAGACTGCATTAATTGCTGAAAGATCACGCAATACAGTAAGCGGAGTTTAGTGAAGCGATGAGCATAGGGTTGAACAACCAGAAGGTCCGCCACCACAACAAGCAGGTGCTGCTGGCCCTGCTCTATCAGTTAAAAGAGGCGAGCAAGTCCACCCTGGCGCGCCACTGTGAGCTCTCCATTCCGGCGGTCAGCAAGATCCTTGACGAGTTGGTGGCCGATGGCGCCATCAGCCACAGCGATCAGAACCTCTCCCTGCGCGGTATCAATGGCGGCAGCTACCGCATTGCCAGCGGCCAGGGGGCCATTCTTTGCCTCAATATCAGCCCCACCCATCTGGAAAGCATCCTGGTGGATAACCTGATCACCCCGCTGGATGAGTTCAGCGACCAGAAGATTGCCCCGCAAGCCCCTGATGAACTGCTGCACCTGATTGAAGCGCACTACTACCAGCACAAGCGCCGCCACAAGGGACTGGCGATCCGGCTGGCCTTGGCAGTACACGGTCAGGTCAACCCGGCGACCGGGGTGTCGCAAACTATGCCGCAAGCCCCCTGGCACGAGCCAGTTGAGCTCAAGTACCTGCTGGAGGAGCGGCTGGGTTGCGAGGTGATGGTGGATAACGACTGCATCATGCTGGCACTGGCCCAGAAGTGGCAGGGCCGGGAAGGGAACGGGGATTTTTGCGTCATCAACGTCGATTACGGTATCGGATCGGCCTTTATCATCAACGACCAGATCTACCGGGGCGCCCTGTTTGGCAGCGGCCAGATAGGCCACACCATCATCAATCCGGACGGCAGCGCCTGTGCCTGTGGCCGCTATGGTTGCCTGGAGACAGTCGCCTCGCTGTTTGCCATCAAGAAACGGGCCCGGGTCTTTCTCAAGCAACAAGCCAGTACCGACAACCCGGCACAGACGGGTGTAGAGCTGGATACCGCCCAACTGCTCGCGCTCTACCATAAGGGGGATGCCATGATCCGTACTCTGGTGGACGAAGGGGCCCGCGCCATTGGCCTGAGCCTCTACAACTTCCTCAATATCCTCAACATCAACCGCATCTGGCTCTATGGCCGCAGCTGCGATTTTGGTGAAAGCTGGCTGCAAACGATCGTCAGTCAGACCGGCGCCAACCCGTTCGACTGCAGCGATGCAGTCAACGCCACCCATATCCGTTTCGGCCAACTCAGTCGCGCCCAGCAGGTGATGGGGATTGGCTATCTCTATGTAGAGCGAGCCTTGGCAAAGGCCACGTGAACATTGAGTTGACTGCTAGCTCCGGATACGTAGTTAGACCATCTTCAGCTTTTGCTGGAAACAAAAAGGCCATACCCTATTGGCATGGCCTTGTCTATTTAGATGAGGAAATCATCCAGCTGACGGCCTTGTTCCAATTGTTGCACCAAGAACTTGGGAGTACGCCCCTGACCGGTCCAGGTTTTCTCTACGCCATTTTCAACATAACGATATTTCGGGGGACGAGGTGCCCGTTTGGCTTTAGTCGCAGTTGCAGCTGCTGGAGTACTGCCAACCAACTCTGTCGGGTCAATACCAGCCTGCGCTAACATCGCCTGGAATTCAGCCAGCTTTTGCCGATGCTCAGCTTGGGCTGCTTGCTCTTTCTCTGTCTGCTCCAACCGTTCCAGATAAATCGCTTCAATCTTCTCGTGAGCTTCTTGTACTTGCTCCAGGGACAACTCACGCAGTGCGGCTCGCAGACTACGCACATTCAACAAGACTTTCAAAAATTCACTCATCAATTTCCTCTCGCTCAATAGATTGGGTAATAAAGGACAACAATATTTGATTGTCCAAGAAGATTATATCAACATTCCAATGTTGTCACCTACCCCTTTTGATTGCCAAGAAATATCGCACGAGTAAAAAGTACCATTTCACGCATGGATTACAATGGTTTGTTGAAATGACAAACTTATTTAATGCATCCCATCCACACTGAGCAAATCACAGCCATCCATATAGTGCTTACATGCCTTGGTGTTAGCGTTGATGACTATACCAACCCCACCCTACACCTCAGCTAAAATAAATGCATCTGGACGCATCACAGCACATTTGGTGATAACACCCTACCCTCACTAGGACACGATACCCGCCCTCACTCCTTGATGGCCAGCCCCATTCATCTATCACGAACGGTACTTAGATAAAGATAAAAACATTATTTCCATACTCACTAAAAATAAATAACAAATTCCGCGGTAGCTAACCGGCTCATACTGCTATCTCACTTAACGTGAATTGAAATATGCACATCACGGTCTTATTAACTGAAGAGACTGTCATCACAGCCTACACATACAATCGCGGCCTACCTCGTGCTGTAACGTGCTTGGGCAAGTTTCCTTTGAAGAAGGTACGGTGTTTTTTGAGCTTCAACTTGGCGGCAGGCTCTGATTTAGTCAGATAAGCAAGGGCTTTTTGTAAAAAGCCTCGTTTCGTCTTGTCGGCATGCCCCACCATGCCAATCCCGCACTCCCGATACTCAGCCTTTTTCTGATTGCAATTATGCCCTCTGCCCCGGTTGCCGGTGATATGCAACCATTCCTTAATGATGGCAGCTGCGTAGTAAACATCACGCCGGAAATGAGCACCATTCATAAAAACTGCCAAGTGAAAATGAAAGCCTGTGTGAGGTGCAAACTCCAAACGACAAACATACCCCACCCAATTGGCAGCCAATGCCCCCTTACCACGGGTTTTAAACAGCGTCTTTTTGTGTTTGATGATCTCTTCAATAGAAAGCTCATCCAAGCACTCTGTTTTGTAGTACAAATCGACCCGCAGCACCAGGAGGCGAGCATAGCGCCCAAACAACCCATTCATATAGCGACGCAGTGAGGCGGTATTCCTCTGCGCCCCCTTCATGAAGGTATCGCACTTGCCCTGAATGGCTTCTGACTTCAATTCCGACATCAACTGCTGATACCTGAGATCTAGCTTCTCCTGCGCATCTTGGCTGGTGCCACCATCCATGATCATCTCACGAAGTTGATGCTTGACGACGAAATTACACAAGCAGGCCAACTTGGGATCCAAATTAAAATACTCCTGATGCAGGTACACCTGCACAGCAAGCGTGATGATACCTGATAGCCTCGCCCCCTCCTTGGTAAGAGGATAAATCCCCCCCGCCATCTTACTTGAAAATAGAGCAGGAGGCGTCTCCCTCTGCACCAGATAGTCGATAAACTTGAATAGTTTCGGGTAATAAATAGATTGATGACACATCTCGCTCAGCGTTCTTGTTATAGAGGACGCCTTTTTCATGCGCAACGCTTTCGTTGGTTTATGCTGTATAGGGATAGCATCGATATCAATGTAATTATACTTAAGCATGCCGATTAATAATTCCATGTTTTGATGTTAACGATGAGTGAGGACATGTGGTCATGTCCTGCTCGTATTAGGTTGTCTCTTCATTCAATCATGGCTGATTGAGTAAGTCGTAGGCTGCCTATCGTTGCATCGAGTGATGCATGAGCTGACGTGTAAATGAGCTCACCTTAGTTATTTATTAGATGGCAGAATAAATTACGTCAGCTTAGACATTAGTTAATGTGAACTACTAATAACATTAAAAACCAATATTCATGACTCAATTTAAAACTGTGACATCAGCAAAAGCGTGCATCTAGCGCTGATTTCTTCGACATAACCGACCATCTAAAAACAACTTGCGCTTGTATAGTTAGCGTACCTTTATTTAAGGTCTCAGGCTTGTTTGTGCATGGCCAGACACGCTATCAGTCAGTTGTCTTTTAGTCGGCATGACGGGAGGTCTATTCTACCTCCATCAGAATATTAACCAGGATGTTATGTTTTATTGTCACCTTTGTAATAGCACACCATCGTCATTGCTTTATGCCCTTGATGGCGATATTCCGTGCGAAGATGGACCTTGTTCTTTGCCATTAACTCATCAATGGCCTTGTCCAGCACAGCAACACTTCTTAATGCCACGAACGCTTTTTGAAGAATTTCATTTTTAGGGATTTCAAAATCAACCCTGCTCCCTGCACGTTTTTTCAACCACGCATCTAACTCTTCTGCATGAGTACGCATGCTCGGCATGACATCATCAGCCATCAAGTGAATATGCTGCTTGAAGAAATAGTCGACGATGGTAATAGCTGCTCGCACGGTAGCAGTAGAAACCATCTTACCTCCTGTACAGAAGGCTTCCAGCACCCCGGCTATACGTGCAACATGCTCAAAGTACTTGGCACCAAAATTGCAGTACTGGTGAAGGTCACCCTGAGGATCAAGTCTCAACGTGACAGTATTGGCAGTTTCACAAAGCAAGGTTCTCGCCTCTGCACAAAGTTGCAGGCTGATGTACTCGTAGCCTGCCTCCCGACGCGCCATCGATTGCATCAAAAGTGCTGCTTGTCGCTGGGAAAACCATTCCAGCGCCGCGCGCTCAACCTCGTCTTGCTGCTCTTGTGCATCGCCTATGAGCCGCTCCCCCATTGTCGATTTAGGCGCGCAGATGAGTAGACGCGCACAGAGACCTGATGTGATGGCAACGCCACGCTGTTGTTTGAGCATGCGGTGAAACGATGCAGGCTGCGTCATCAACAAACTGCTAAATCGTGCATTGTCAATCGAGAACGCAGCATGACTGCTACCGCGGTCAACCCTGATACACTGCTCATCCCACAGCGTGTTGAGTAAATGCGGTTTGTGGAATAGCTCGTTATCCAGAATGCTGCCAGCCTCATCGGAGAATAAAAAGAGCGAGGGCCATCCCGTCCCCAGGAGCTTCAAAAGCCCAGCCGTCGTCAGATCGTTCACCAGTAAGCGTTTTTGGACAGGCTTAGTTGGTTTGCTCGCCATATGCTCATCCAGGCGGCGCTTGCATGCCCCTTCCTCCTCACCCAGTGTAATGGCACGCTGGTACCCTTTTTTCAGCACTTTATGTTTGATCTCCCAATGTTCCAGCTCGTCAGCAAACTGCGCCATCTCTGTTTGATACTGCATGGCGAGATCACTCTCGAGTGTACGAATGGACTTCAGGAAACATTTAGCAACGGATGACTTACCCTCGCCAGAGCCGGCTACGACCATGATGCTGGCCGACAGGGGGAAAGACATGTTGTCCAAGGGCGTGATGACAAACAGATCATGAACTGCAGGTACCATCATGCCAATCAACATGCACCCGATGAGCTCCTCTGAAGCTTGCGTTTGTTTCTTCACACCGCGGATGACCGCCTGCAATTGCTCAGACAACGCAGATACAGGAAACCCTACAGGAGCAAGTGCTGCGCGTTGGGCTTCAGATTCTTGTTGGTTGGCAGCTTCCAAGATCTCGGTAAATGATGGCTGATCGCGAAAGATAAGCTCACCCTTCTCATTAATCATTTTTTGAACCCTCGAGCGAAGAATGGCGCGCCTCAACATAAGGACGCGTCGCACACCAATGCATGACCTCACTCATGCGCCACCCTTTTATCCCACGAGCGGCACCGAAGGGAGAAAGACTGACTGGGCGCGGAAAATCGGGGTCGTAGCCCTTGGACTTGGGGTTGAGGCGGTTATAAATGGTGGAGCGACCGTACCCTGTCAGGCGTTTCACCTCGGGCAGTCGGATAATTCTGTCTACGTGCTGCATCAGTTGAGTCGCAGCACCAGTTTCACTCGTGTACATCGCCATGTGATTTCCTCCGTTTAATATGTACGAGGCCATCATACGGAGCGCATTTTTTTCCGCAGCATGAGGTTCTTTTAAAGAACTTAATGTTGACATGACGAACATCGCATGAGGTGCGCCATCGATTTCTACCTTGGCAACAACATGTTCTACTTGCTCCTTGATAGGTGCAGTCTATTGAAAAAGAACCAATAACTGTGATTCCCTTCCAACACAGAATAAACACAATGCGTAATAATCTCGTTGATGTAACGGCTCATCAGGAGGGGCGGCATAATGAAAGCACGTATTACGCATGCAGACTTTAATACTCTACTGGCTCACGCTACCGAGCAGCTTATTGAGTTCTACGTTATTTACAACCACGCCAGATTAAATAAACCATACGAAATAATTTCATTGAAAGAGATAAATAACGAAATCATTTCCATGCTTCACGATGCTGAAGTTAACGATGAACATATTGTAAAGTTAAAAATCACCTCTGAATTCTGGGACTCGGTGCAATGCAACTTCTCTTACGACCGAGTATTAAGTTTGGCATTGCTTTCAGAAGAAGAAAAAACAATATATAAAAACCTTGTTTTATTTATTAAAGATCTCAAATCCAACCCAGATTTCATTAAAACAATAAATTACTTGAACAGTGGTTTTTTCCACCTGAATTGGTTAAGAATTGCAGATATCATTAATGCTGTGACACCACAAGATTTTTTAAAAAACATAAGAGATGCAAAAAAATACTTACAAAGTAAACGACGAGTAGGTAGTCATGATGATAACCAGCCCATTCGCACATCCCTTGAAGCCAATACTGCTCAACCCACACCGCTAAGTCACGCATTATCATTTTATCCAGAAAAACTGAAACCTGGGATATTTTATGTCTACCCCCAGATTGATGATAATTCACCAATATCCTCATTGGCGATAAGCTGTCACTTCAATGCAAAAAAAGAAGACATACATGAAGCTTTTGATGAATACGAATACCAATTTGAAAAATTTAGAAATTATTATCACATGAACAGCAATGACTTTATCGAAGCTCCAGAAATTGAAAAGCTAAGGCCATTACTAAAGCGAAACCTCAATAAAAATAAGTATGTGAAGAGAAAAAGCAACATAGAAGAACATATTCTCGCACTCATTTGCTGGGAAAAAATAAATCTGGATGGAATTGGGACCAATGAGGCTATATCATCAGTTCTCCCAAAGGGCTATTCAAGCAATAAGTTTGCCTCGTTAAAAAATAGACTCGCGCTTATCTCCACTGCTATTGATGAATGGGGCAATTATTACGATGAAATGAATTGCCTATAGTGAGTGGTATTGATGAGACATACGGGTCAGAATGATGCGTCTGTCATTCTGACCCGTAAATCCAGATCGAGAAGACACATAGCCGTTTGCACAAACCGCCACTCTCTCCCCTCCCCTACCGCGACAAATCACCCCAAAAGGCGATGATATTTGTCATTATCTTGCTACTGTAGCAAAAATAGCAGATAGCAAAGCCCTTCAACATCTTATTTATGCTTGCATTATTCAAAAAATGCATGAAGGACCTAAGCGAGCATCCATCTCCAAATATATTCATCCCTATATAACCTTTGTGATATTTATACATAGAGGGATTAAATATGGCACACTTGATTGAAACAATGGCCTACACTGGCCAAACCCCTTGGCATGGCTTGGGTAATCAATTACCAGAAAAACAATCTTTAGATATCTGGCAGCAAGCGGCCGGAATGGACTGGACTATCGAACAAAGTGATGTGCTCTACAATGTCACCTCTGATGCGCTGCATATCCGCCCCTTTACGATGAGTAAAGTCCTTTACCGCTCCGATACGCTGGCTCCACTCTCGGTGGTTTCCAAACGTTACAATGTGGTACAGCCTCACGAGGTATTGCATTTCTATCAGGATCTGGTGCAAGCAGGTGGGTTTGAATTAGAAACAGCAGGCGTATTAAAAGGAGGGAGAAAGTTGTGGGCATTGGCCAAGACGGGCCAGGACATGAAACTAAACGGCGGCGACACCGTTAAATTCTATTTATTGCTGGCGACCAGTTGTGATGGCACCCTCTGTACCACAGCTCAATTTACCTCTCTGCGGGTGGTTTGTAATAATACATTACAGATGGCACTCAACGATAAAGCCGATGCCATTAAAGTGCCCCACTCAACTAAATTCAACCCGGAACATGTCAAAGAGGTGCTCGGTCTTGGTTTAGCAAACTGGGACCTGTTTCAACGCAATATACATGAGCTAAGTCATCGCTCAGTCTCTCCTGCTGAAGCTATTCTCTTCTTCAGTGACCTGATTAATGACCCGACAGGTGATGACAGCAACATTGTACTGAGTCGTCCTACCAAGAAATTACAGGAACTCTACCAAGGTGCAGGAATGGGCTCAGACCTTGCCAATGCCAAAAATACTGCTTGGGGCTTAGTTAATGCTGTCACGAAATATGTCGATCATCATCGCCGTGCACGCAGTCAGGATAATCGACTTGATTCAGCCTGGTTCGGCCAAGGTGCTCAGCTCAAATCCCACGCCCTGGAAAAGGCTCTCACGTTACTACAATAATTGTTCTTCTCTTTATACCACCGGCATAAACATCCTTACCCGGATTGGTTGACGCCAGTCCGAGTAAGGCGATTTATGCCATCAACGTTGTCTAATTCATTTACTTTGATTGGGTTAATCGCGTCACAAGACGGCTAATGGTTTCCAGCAACAAGGTCCGGTCGGCATCATCAAGTTGTGCCAATTGCTGGCTCAACACAATGCTCTGCTCGGTGGGTCGGTTACTGGTCTCACGCAAAAAGTCCGCCAGTTCACAGCCAAACAGCTGAGCCAGCTCCGCCAGCCGGACCACCGTTGGCACCACGATACCTCGCTCCATCCGGGAGACGGCCTCCATCCCGATATTGAGATGTTCAGCCACCTGCTCTTGGGTAAATCCAGCCTGGTTGCGCTGGCGCCCAATCGCTTTACCCACGCTCTTGGCCAGCTGTTCAAAGTTGATGTCTGTCATAGTCCCTCCAATCAACCCTTATGGTTGACCATGGACCCATTGACGATAAGGACCCAAAAAGGTGAATATCAACTCTATAGGTTTATCTTGAGCATAATACGATGACCATTAAGACTGCTCGTGTCGCCATCCAGGCAAGACGTGTAGCCCGCTGTCCTCGCTGGCTCGAGCATCACTCACGCTCTTTTCACACTCACTATATTACCCAAGGAGAAAATCATGATCCGCTACCCCATCATTGCCACCCTCTTTTTACTGGCTGCCACCATTCATTCCCTCTGGACTGGAGGCTCACCCCAACTTGGGGTATGGGGCCATATCTGGTTCTTTGTGTTCGGTTCACTGTTCTCGTCGCTGGGGATGATGGCTGGCGAACTCTTTCGCCGCTTCACTCAGCCTGATTTGCTGCTGGCTGACGGCACACAGGAGATGTTCAAGAAGAAGCTGTTTTGGAAAGCCGGTCCCCAGCTCATCGGGGGCGTCGTTGGCTACATTGCTGCCGGCGGCTTTTTACAGAATGTGTTGGGTTACTACGTTGGATAAGGAGCATTAACCATGAAAAACTCTTGGATCACGTTGACGGCCATCCTGCTGTGCAATAACGCCCTGGCCTATGGTGAGGCCGGAGGCTGGAGCAGTGGCTGGGGTCAGGGCACCAGCGAATACACGGCGGTGGTCAACGAGCAGAACCATCTCTATATCGCCTGCAATGACACCCGCAAGGTCAGCATGACGGCTACCGTACAGGGCAAGGAGTATGGCTCTTATGCAGGACAAGCCTTCTCCATCATCGTCGATGGTAGCCAATACGATGCGCCCTACGAGACCGAGTCCCGTGTCGGTGAGAATAATTTCTTCGACATGTGGGGCAAGCTGCGCAAGGCCAAGTCGATCCGCATTTTGACGGCTGACGGTAAGCAACTCACACTGCCGACCAAAGAGGTGGCCTCTGTGCTGCCCGCCACCAATACCCCCGAGTTTGACTGCTTGATGTGGGACCAGTAGCTCACACCCATTCCATCCCAGAGGAGGCCTTTGCCTCCTCTTTTCATTTCCACCATTCACCCACCCGTGAAGGAGACACACTATGCCACCCTGCATTCCCCCCGAATGCGAGCCGTTCGATCACCCAGGCTTTTGGCGAAAACTTTGGGCCTTTGCCAAACGTGCCGGTCGGCCCTTTATCGAGACCTGTCTGTTGCTCTACTACACCAGCCAGAAAGAGGATTTGCCGCTGTGGACCAAGCTGCTGATTTACAGTGCGCTGGCCTACTTTATCTCGCCCATCGATGCCATTCCGGATGTGCTACCGATGGGGTTGGCCGATGACATCGCGGTGCTGAGTGCCGCACTCGCTAGTATTACCGCCTTCATTGATGACCAAATCCGTGCCCGTGTTGCCAGAACAATGCGTGACCTGTTCGGCGACGTTTAACCCGTTCAAGGAGTACACCATGACTATTCCCTTTTTCCGGGATGGCTTTGCCCTGCCCGTTGCCCAAGCGCTGCTCACGTTACTCAATCAGGAGGTCAGCCATATCGGCCTCAACCTCGAGCGCCTGACCCAACTCACCTTCAACTTTCGCAGTCCCACCTACAGCCCCGAGCAAGGAGGGACTCACCCCGTCGAGATACGTCTGATACGCGGCCTTGATGGCTGGCTGTTCGATTACGTCACCGACTTCAGCTACCAGGGACTGGGCCAGGATGCCGAGCTCTGCAAGGAGCTCGATTTCAACTTTCTGGATGACGAACACTATTTGCAAGGATGGGGCCCGATGCAACGCACCGAGGCCCATGAGTTATTCACCCTGTGGCAGACCAACTTTGTTGCCTACTGCCGGATGGCGTACTTTACCGTCACGGTCAGTGGGGAGTAGGAGGTGTGTGATGACTAACGAACTGCCGCTCTCTCACTATTCACGCCAGTGGCTGGGGCTGGTTGCGGCCAAGACCAAGCTGATACCTACTCGCCAGGGCGAGCGCTGGTTGCTGCACCTGACCCCTAATAGCCCACATGCCCGCACGGTCACGCTGCATCTGCGTTGGTCTGGGATGCAGTGGCAACTGCTCTCCCTCACCAATGCCGAGGACTGGCGCACCATGAGCCAGCCCATGGATGAAATCTGCGTTGACCCTACGCGTCGTTGCTTCTGGCGCGGCCAGGCAGGACCGGTGCCACTCTCTGAGCAGCCCCGCGTGCTGAGTAGCTTTCTGAACGACCTGCAGCGTACCTGCATTCATCACGGCTATTGCGTGGAGAGTGACCCCTTACCCCAAGAGGAGGCTCACGATGTCCAAACAACCGATAGCCGTTGAGCTCGAAGCCATCAATCGAGATGGCGAGACGCAGGTGGTGCGTGACAGTGGACTGGCCGTACAGGGCTACAGCGTCTATCTGCGGGTGGTGAAAGCAAGCGAGCTGGCCTTAGCTACCTGGGTAGCTGACTACGACACCATCGGACCGGCCTACCAGCTGGCGGAACGGCTGCGTGTGGCCCTCGCTATCCCGCTCACTGTGCAGGTCCCCGAATCGCTGACACCGGTACAGAGTGACCCTGCAGCGACGACAGGCCCCACCACGGCCAACTGAAAACCCCTTTCGAGCGAACCAACAACCGATCTACCTTTGACCCCGCTATGCTTCATGCATGCTGGGGTCTTTCTTTTTCAGGAGACCACCATGCGTTATCACAAGCTCAAAGCCGGGGAATGCCCTGGCACTTATGTCGTCACTGAACCGGTGACCGAGCAAGACCTGCTGCGCATCGCCAACCAGATTGCTCGCAAACGCCTGGCCAAAGGCACTGCCATCACCAGTACTACAGAGGCCTCAGAGCGGCTGCAAACCCTGCTGCAGGACCGGGAGCATGAAGTGTTTGGGGTACTGTTCCTTGACTCCCAGCATCGCGTGTTGGCTTTTGAGGAGCTGTTTCGCGGCACCCTCGACAGTGCCAGCATCTACCCACGGGAAGTGGTCAAGCGGGCCTTGCTACTCAACAGTGGGGCCGTCATTGCAGTGCACAATCACCCAAGCGGTGATCCTGAACCCAGCCACTCTGACAGGGTCTTTACACAGGCCCTCAAAGAGGCCTTGGCCCTGGTCGATGTCCGGTTGCTCGACCATCTGGTGGTCGGTGCTGAGGGTGTCGTCTCGCTGGCCGAAAGAGGTCAGCTATGAACCAGACCCCAGGTAAAAACCACCTCACCACCCTCGATATCCTCCTCGAGCTGCGCTGCTGGCTGGCAGACAACGTCGAGATGCAAGCAGAGCCCGCCATCGTGGCTCACCTGCCCAATGGCTACCTGCTCACCCAAACTGACTGTATCGAGGCCATTGATGCGCTGCTGCATCAGCTGCGCCATTAGCCGCGCCAAGAAGGGACAAGCACCATGCGATTACCCAATCCCTATTCCCTTGAGGAAACTCTCGGGAAGCTACGCAGTGGCCTGACAACCGCCTGTAACGAGGATGCACTGGCATTGTTGGAGAAAGCCGTCAACAAAGCGCGTGATGACGAGGTTTATGCCAAGCAGCTTGAAGAGGCCTTGCTGCAAGGATCCACCATCGAGATACGCGACTGTCTCAGCTGCTTTGGCGACTACGTTGAGCGCTCCCGAGACGCACCGCCCTATTACCCGCATCACGATGCCGTCAACGGCATTGATTCCACGCTCTACGCCATCCTGTTCGATGCCGCTCACCCAGAAGCCGAGCAGGCGCACGAATAACGCCAGCATCCCCAAACCCGGAGCATCAGGTCCAACACCATGCTCCGGATATTCCGATCCCCCCAACAAGGCCACCTCACTACAGGTGGCCTTTTGCATTTCAAGGAGTCACCCCATGTCTGCTTTCATGATTGACCGCAAGGACTACCTTGCCTTTGCCGTACAGTTACACCGCTTTTGCAATGCCCCGATGCCACCGCACTACACCCTTGAGTTGCTGCGCACCCTCTGGTGGAACTCGCCAATGGATGTCACCAGTACCTGGGCATGGCGGGTAGATCGGTTAGTGCTACTGATGATGCTCGCCAACCGGCGGGCCGTCTGGCATCGCTATCAGTTAGGACGCCAGCAAGACCAGAAGGAAGGCTCGACCAAGCTAGGGCCGCTTAAACCTGCCCATCGCTACCACCAAGCACCACTTACTGATGCCGAACTGGTGGCGCTGTACAAATTCACCTGCTGCGCCCTGTACCAGTCGAGTGAATGGAGCGGGAGCCCTGAGCAGGCACCTCGGCTAGTGAAGGTAATCCAGCAGTTGCAGCAAGCGCTGGCGCAAGACGTGCTGACCCGGCTGTCACTGTGGGAGCAAGCCCCTTGGGGGGAGATGTAATGAACCTTTCCATCACTCTGACGGTGACAAGCTCACCACCGAGCTCAACCGCCCAGATAGCCCAACGTGTCTCCGATGACATGGCACACCTGCATCACCGTCTAGGGGATGGGGTCAGTGATGAACTGGGCATCAGCATCAGTTACTTGGTCGAACAGTTTGCGCTACTGGCAGCGGTTTACCGTTCACCTGCAGAAAGAGAGAAACACCCATGATCGAATTCAACGATAGCTTCACTCAGGTCGCAGTCGCTCAGGCAATGAGCGCACATAGCGATTTGCATCGGCTCATTGCCTATCAGCTCACCTTCCCGAAGTGGGCACACGACTATGACGAGACCGGCAAACGCACTGGCCCCGACAAGATCAAGCCCGTGCCAACGATGCACAAGACCACGCTGTTCGTGAGTCCACTGGACATGGTGGACAACCTGCCCCGCGAGATTAACTTTGCTTGGTGGGAGCGTGAGTGCAACGACCTCGGCTATCCCGTTGGGGAGTGGCGACGCACCATTGTGGGTGCCTACTTCAACCACGGCACCAACGACAACCCAAACTGGAGCAGCCACACATGAGCAACTTCGAGCACATGACATGGGGACTGGGCACCCCTAACCTGCCCAAGCTGGGGGCTCGAGCCATTCTGCAACGTGGTTATGTTGATTTCCTGGGCGACCGTGCCGGTATGTACGGCGAGCCAGACGAGGCGTGGCGGGCCGAGTGTGGCACTGTGCTGCAGCACTTTCTGCGTGAGTTAACCAAGATGGCCAAGGCATACCAGATATGCACCGACATGGACGAGGTGTTTCGCCTTGAACACAAGGGCTGGGTGTGTGAAGCCAGTCCGAGGCGCAGCTACGGCTACCTCTACCTCGACATCTACCACCCCGCTAACTAGCGGGGTGTTTGTTTCAAGGATAAATATCATGAACAAGTTCTATCACGTGGGCACACTGGCCCGCCGTGACGTCACCGCCCTGCTGCACAAGCTGACGCACAATGCAGCCGCCAATGCCGAGGGGATCCTCAACTACGTGGGCAGCAAGCTGAACCCCTACGACCCGCGCAAAGAGAAGGCCAAGGCACGGCACACATTGCGCCGGGTCAAGAAGGCTCTGAAGGTAGGGCGTATCCCGCTTGAGCTCACCGTGACTGGTTGCCGTATAGACCGGGGCTGCCATCAGGCTGACCGTTACTACTACGACCGGGCGCTGCTGGCTCAAGGTTGGCAGCAATACGATACCGAGGAAGACGCGTGGTATTTCGGCATCTGGATCCACACAGAGAAGCTTGAGACCTTTACCTACGCCGAGGGGGATACCAACCATGTGATTGCACCGAACGTTGAGGCGTTTCGCGCTGAATTGGCGCGGCTCTATCAGTACCACCCGCAAGCTCCGGCGTTTATCTGCATCGACCCGGAGACGGGCGTTGTGACCCACCATTTTGAAGCCAAACCGGAGGTGTGAAATGGCTAAGAACATCACCATCAAGGTGCCCGGCAAGCACCCGCAAACCGGTGAGCTCACCACCTTTGAGCTTAAGGGCCAGCGCATGGATATCGACATCGGTGGCCAAGCAGTGCCTTTCCTTATTCACGGGAGGGGCATCGGCACTTCGCTCACCCACATCACGAGTGGCTACCGCATAGCCCTGCTCGGCGGCTGGCTGTCCGCTCGTTACGCAATACCTGAGAATAAGCCCAGCAGAACAGCCTGTGCCCAGATGGTTATAGACCGGCTAGTGGCTCAATACGGCTCGCGACACCTGCTGGACCGGCTCAATTGCAAGCCAGTGATCAATGAGACGGCTGACAGCGCCCGTTGACGCCACAGCATCTCGCTCATCTACAGACAGCATAAAGGGCCAGCCTGAGAGGGCTGGCCCTTTTCATTACTGGAGTCACCGAACATGACCCGTCTTATCACCGGGCTCGAGGTGCATCGCTATGCCCCCGAGCTGAACAAACTGCATCTACGCAACCGCCAGACGTTACCCGCTCCCGGCATCACCACCATCAAGGAGGCCAAAACCCGTCTGTTTGGCCGTTGGCAGCCAGGGCATCAGGTGCCCATCACCGTGAGCCACCCCGACTACGTCAATCTCTCACGGCTCTACCGAGGGCGACTGGCAAGCCTGACAGAGCTCCCAGAGCACCTGACCAGACTACGCCAGCGCCACAACGTGCCAGGCACCCGCATCGACATTCAACTGAGGTACCGCTAATCATGAGCACAACCCATCCCACGCACTCTCCAGAGCTCCAGACTCTCACACCGCTTCCAAGCATTTGCTGGGGTCTGCCACGTGATATCTCCCCACGCTTTGGCGCTCGTCTGATACAGAGTCGCTACCGACTGGATTTTCTACCCGATCGATCCAGTCTGATAGGTGAATGGAGTCAGATGCAGATAGCCAAGCTCGACCTGGCTTTCCCGGAGATCATCAAAGCTCTGGAAGCCAAGCTGCTGACCGGCGAACTGGATGCCCAACGTCAGCACTGCATCACTATCCAGCACGGAGGCTTTACCTGCGAAGCCGATACCCTTGGCAGCTACGGCTATGTCTACTTAGCCATTTACCCAACGACGAACATGGACGCCAATCCTGACCGCAAGGCGTGACCACCAATCCGCTTGTGGTAACATTTTTCAACCTACTCGTCCGTGATAAGTGGGTCGGTCGTGGGGAAGGCCAATTCATGGCCTTCCCTTTGTTTTTTATGATCCCATCCTAGATGGAATCACCGTTTCCTGAACCTGACTAACTCCAATTTTTCCGGTATCATACGAGCCATGTTTCATCTGAGAGCAAGGTACCAACATGCCATTTTGGAATTGAGTAAACAAGAATCAAGTTAGGGAACTCGGCACCAAAGTGCCACACAACCTGCAGCAATCAGAGATCTATTACAGGAATACTCCCAAGAAAATGTACCAATGATTGGCCAAAAACAACCTAAAAGTCACTCCTACTTTGTAAAGGCTCTCATTTCGCTATTGTAAAGGCTCTCATTTCGCTATCGCGAGTTAAATTGAAGTTAACCTAAAGGATTCCAGTATGGATAAAGTACAGAATGAAAATTGTATAGATAAATGGCGATTTATCCTCTCCTTCTTTCTTTTCTTCTGGATAATAACCTGCACCTTAATCACAGTTAAATACCTTCTCCTTACTTGGGGTGGAGATTATACCTTTCTAACCTTATTACTTCAGCCTGCAGGCGGTCTAGTGATCAGTGATGAAATAAGATTGGCTACATTTACGATTGCCGGTGCTTTGCTTGGTGGTTCAACCCTCAGCATAACTTCGCTGCATAAGTATTCGGCAGTAACTAAAACTTTAGATATAGATCATGTGTGGGGGTATCTCATGGCACCCGTACTTTCAATTGTAATCGGTTTACTTATCTTCTGCCTGCTCTATAGCGGATTAATGGTTCTGAACGGTGGAACTAGTGTAAATTCTGAATTATCCAGCGTTAGGATTGGATACCTTTCTCTCGGGGCAATTTGTTCTTATAACTGGGATGTATTCATACTAAAACTACAACGATTATCAAAGCATGTAGATAATGGGTAAAGAGAACGATGGTCTCTTTACCCACTACCCTAGTTTACTATATGCATGAACCCATATTGGTGTAATGGGGTTTTAATTGCGTACACCAAGACTTTAGGGTATTGGCTCGCCGTGAAATCGTGTCACCAGAAAGAGATGGACAGCATTGGCTTAAGAACTCCATCGCAGTACTGGCATCAATGTCAGCCAGACTTGTAATGTCACAATAATTCATCCACGCCCAAGCACACTCACTCCCCTCAAAGGCATTCGCTGTAATTCGATATCGTGTACTCTCATCAGAGAGTGCCAGTCGTTCCCCTTGTGGGGTTAATTCTCCATTGTATTCTAGGAATCCTAGAATAAGTGCGGCATGGCGATAATAATCAACTAAGCGTTTATCTACATTCAAATTTTCCGCTGTGATTGGCTCATTGTTCCATTTGAGTTCAACATACTGAAATACTGTTTCAATACTATTTCCCTGTGGGACCTTGATGGATGAGATATAGGTCATAGCTCGTGATTTAAGCTTCGATAAATATAATTCAGCATCAACTTTATAAAGCTTAATGATCTGATCTGGTGATGCTGATGAGCGAAGTTCAAAGTCAACGCTTGATAGCTCAAGTGCTTTCAAGAAATTAAGAAAAACCTTGATGTCGATATCATTTGATTCCAACAGATGGGTGATGTCCTTCTTGTGGATCATAAGTGATGATACTTGACCTAAGAACTCTTCAAACTTTGAGAGCTCCTCTGCATGTAACGAAATAGCGAAAGAACCATAACGCGCATTCAGCGCCTGCATATTTCCTTTCACACCTATTGAACGATTGAAGCCGAATACCAACTCACTGAAGCGATCACACACTTGGCTCACGTGTTCAAGTGAAACGTTCTGTTTTGCCTTTTTATTATATTTTGAGACAATAACTTCATGTGTAGGCACAAGATTATCATTCAATAGAGTAGATGAGTATGCTACAACTCTTTTAACAAAAATCCCTGGTGCTGGTAGAGTTATTTCCGCTATTTTGTTTTTATGCTTAAACTCAAAACTTAACGAAAGCTCTGTTGAAAAGGGAAGTGCCAGTGCGCAAAAGTAGTCTTGCTCTTGACGTTCGAGCATATCACGCAGACCGACTTTTGCTTTTTCATAAGCAATGAGCCGAGCTTTAGAGCATGGGATAATGTACCAATTTTCATAATCAGCATCATCCCCTACCCAGTAAACGAAGAAGGTTGAACCACTTTCATTCTCGGCGTAGAAGATCTTAGGTCCCTCAAATTCAAGATAGACGTTAACTATTCTAAGCTGACCTAATGCTGGGACACTGGCAAATATATCCATTTATTTCACCTCACTAAAATTCAGGTGAACACGACTGTTCTTTTTGAGCCACAGCGTGAAATGCCCCGCAACTAGCGTTTTGCGGATTTTCCCCATACCAGCACTTATCGTGCCACATGCGAGCTTTCGCTGCTTTAAAGCCTCGGGCAATGAGGCCATAACCTCAACCAACAAATCTTTGCTATTCCACACACTGGTGCCATAAACAGCCTGTTTTTCCTCCAAAGTATGACATTGTTTATGCCTATTTGGTTGCTCCTGATGAGTACAAAAAAAGCATTTTTCAGTCGGAGGAATCGACTTGACTAGCCTATACACTATTTCCTCTGCATTTGCATCAAAGGCATCCATTGGAGGAAGTGCTAGGTCGGAAGGGTAAAAATCCGGCCAACCATCCTTATCATCGTTTTTCTGCACTTTAATTTCTTTCTCTAGCCAGTCCAGGAATATGCTTCTACGACCCATCAAAAAGCGAAATGCATTATAAAATCAGATAGATGTTTCATCGCGAAGCGTTCACTTAATGGCCTAGCATTATAAATGGATTTGTAAGTAAAGAAAATTTTTCTTCGTATACAATCTCTACAAAACTTACCATCTCCACACATTTGGTAAGCATCGACTAGGCTAGACTGTCCAACAGGGTACAAGTTAGTTCCGTACCAGCCAACATCAGATGGCATAGTGGATGGCACATCGAAAATTGCACATAAAGAAAAAGCCCAAGCAATTCAATTGCTTGGGCTTATCATTTGGCGGTGAGGGAGGGATTCGAACCCTCGATACGTTGCCGTATACACACTTTCCAGGCGTGCTCCTTCAGCCACTCGGACACCTCACCAAATTTTGGTCTGTTGTTTAACGTGTTCAGCCAACACGGTGTTCGCTGCGCCGTTGCGCTGGAACGGGGCGTAATGTACGGGATACGAGGGCATGTGGTCAATGCAATTTTTTACTTTTTGCGTTCGTTTGCTCAATATCCGAACCAACTGACCAAAAACATGCCATTTCGTATCCCTTTTATTTAATTTACCGCCGCTTCGTGCAAATGTTCTCCTTTGAGCGCCTCTTCCAGCGAGCCATAAAACTCCAGCTTGCCGGGTTGCGGGCGAACTTTGGCGCGCGCCAGCGTCTTGAGCGGCTGGAACTGCAGCTCGGCGACGCGCAGTTCGATACCGGCCGCGGCCATCTGCTTGCCAAACTGCAAGAAAGCGGAGAGACCACCGGCATCCAGAATCGAGACAGCCTCCATCTGCAACACCAGCATGCGGTGCCCTTTCACCTCGGCTGCCAGTTCGGCAAACACCCGCTCCGCAGCAGCAAAGAAGAGCGGCCCATTGATCTTGTAAACCAGCGCATCGGCCGGCACTTCGTGGGCATAGCGTTTGTGCTCGGCCAGATTGTGCAGCTTGGTCATCTTGGCGATCTCGCGCATAAAGAGCAGGGAGGCAAGGATCACCCCGAAGGTGATGGCAATGACCATGTCGAAGATGACGGTCAGCGACAGACAGACCAGCAGCACCAGCACGTCGGCTTTGGGAGCACGACGGATCAGTTCAACCACCTTGTGCGCCTCACTCATGTTCCAGGCGACGATGAGCAGCAGCGCAGCCATGGCCGACAGTGGCAGCCAGGAGAGCCAGGGTGCCAGCACCAGAATGGCGGCGAGTACCACCAGCGCATGGATCACGCCAGAGAGGGGTGAGGTCGCGCCGGCACGCACGTTGGCCGCCGAGCGGGCGATGGCTGCAGTCGCGGTGATGCCGCCAAAGAAGGGAGCAAAAATGTTGCCAAGCCCCTGCCCCAGCAGTTCGGCATTGGAGCTGTGCTTGCGGCCGGTCATGCCGTCCAGCACCACGGCGCAGAGCAGCGACTCGATGGCTCCCAGCATCGCCATGGAGAAAGCGGCGGGCAGCAGACGTTCGATGGCAGCCAGATCCCAGGTCACCGGGGCACCATCCGGCCCGGGCAGCGCCCATGGCATCACCAGGGTCGGCGCGATGGGCGGGATCCCCATCCCTTGCGTGCCATCGGCCAGTGTGTAGCTGAACTTGCTGCCGATGGTGGCCACATCAACCCCGAACTGATGCAGGCCAAAGCCCAGACCAACCCCCACCAGCACGGCTGGCAGATGGCCCGGAACCGGCAGCCGGAGCCGCGGCCACAGCAGCAGCACGGCCAGCGTTGCAACCCCCACCAGGGTATCGCCCCACTGCCAGCTGGGCATGGCGCTGGCCAGTGCTTCGACCTTGCCCAGATAGGTTTCCGGCATATGAGGGACGCTCAGACCGAAGAAATCCTTGATCTGCAAGGTGGCGATCACAATAGCGATACCACCGGTAAAACCCAGCGTTACTGAGGGGGGGATGTATTCAATAAGGCGACCGAGGCGGGCCAGACCCATCGCCACCAGAAAGAGGCCGGAGATGAGCGTCGCCATCAACAGGCCACCTACCCCGAACTGCTGGGCAACCGGGTAGAGGATCACCACGAAGGCTGCGGTCGGGCCCGAGATGGAGTAGCGGGAACCGCCGGTCACTGCAATAACGATACCGGCGATGATGGCGGTATAGAGGCCATGCTGCGGAGGAACACCACTGGCAATGGCGAGCGCCATGGCCAGTGGAATGGCGATGATGCCCACCGTCACACCGGCGATCAGGTCACGGCCAAAACGGGCCATGCTATAGGGCTCATCAATACAGGATTGGCGCAAGGCTATGGCGAGCTTCACGCTATTTAAAGAGGCTTGCTTGTGCATGTATACGTAATACCAAGAAGAGGGAGATAAAGGCCGGAGGGATCCGGCGCCCGATCATCATCAAGGGCCGGCAGAGCTGTCGACGCGGCGATGGTATCCTGCGTAACCTTACTCCAGCAGCGCCACTATTTCGATGGGCAGGATCAATGAATACCACAATCCGGCATCATTTGACTCATTTCCAGCCAAATCCCCGAACTTTATCGATTCGACCACCCTTTTTGGCGCCACGTTTGCCACCACAATGGCTTTTCGCCCCCTTGCACGTTGCCGACATGTTCGCCACACGATTGCCACATAGCCCAAGGCAGCATGTCGATGAATGGCATCAACGGTTATGGGCAAGGGACTGATTGTGCTGAAAATAAACCGCAAAGCGCAACTTTTGGGCAAACAGTCCGAAAATCCGATTTTCGGGGAGCTCGCGGGTTGACACCCGTCTTTCTGGTCATTAATATTCGCCCCGTCTCAACGAGACAGGCAATTCCTCCTTAGTTCAGTCGGTAGAACGGCGGACTGTTAATCCGTATGTCACTGGTTCAAGTCCAGTAGGAGGAGCCAATTCCCTCGTAGTTCAGTCGGTAGAACGGCGGACTGTTAATCCGTATGTCACAGGTTCAAGTCCTGTCGAGGGAGCCACATTCTAAAGCCCAGCCTTATGGCTGGGCTTTTTCGTATCTTTCTTGCAGGCTTGGGCATTGTCAGCAAAGCTGCTTTATTTCCGAACTATATGCACGGCTCTCGGAAATCCTTTCTGCCTCTTTTTTAGAGAGGAGAGCACGACAAGCTGCTCTGCCCTCAGCGCGTCATTCTCGAGCCAAGCAGATAAAAGCAGCCGTCATCAACACAGAGCGCTGTCTTCGGATGCAGTTCACGTCATAATCACCCTGTTTCCTTATCTTGGAGTTTTTATGCGCCAGTTCAATCTCATGCTCAATGGCAGCAAGATGATGATGTACCCCTTCTACGTCTGCATCCTGCTCTGCGTCGCCCTGCTGATGGTCAAGTTCTTCATGCAGCTCTATGCGCTCTGCGTCAATATCATCGAGATCCCCTACATGGATCTCATCACCGGCGTGCTGACGCTGGTGGACTTTGTGCTGGTGGCCCAGATGCTGATCCTGGTGGCGGTGTGCGGCTACGTGCAGTTCATCCAGACCCAGGAGCAGCGCGAGGCGCTTGGCAACAACTGGCTCAGCAAGATCAACTTTGCCTCCCTCAAGCTCATCGTCATCAACTCGCTGGTCACCATTGCCGGGGTGGAGGTGCTCAAAGCCTTCCTCGAAGATGGCATCACCAACGAAGTGGAGATGAAGTGGTCTGTGGTAGTGTTTCTCGCCTTCTCGATGGCGGCGCTGATTTATGCGATCACCGAGCGCATGGCCGAACACAAATAGCGGTGGATCTTCACTGGCGAGATTCAGCTTATATTCATCAGCAATACAATTGATAACTCTTTTCATTACTCTTACTGCGTTATAGACTTGCTCCCCCCGGGCCGATTGCCCGGGTGTTGGAGCAGTTATGACAACCCTTTCCCTCGCCCCCCGACAATTCTGGCAGTGGCTGGCCTATCACCATCAGGCTGCCGAGGGCTCCCTCTACCTGATGTTCTTCTCCGGCCTGCTGCTGTGGGAACCGCTGACCCCGCTCTGGTCGCTGGCGCGCTGGAATCTGTTTTTGCATGTGATGCTCTCGCTCACCCTGTTTCCGCTGCTGTTTGGCGCCTTCTGGCTCTCCCATCGCAGCTTGTTGAACCGCAGCAACAAACCCTTTTTGCGCACCACGGGGCGGATTATCGAAGCCCTGCTGTTGGTCTGTCTGGCCAGCGGCCTGCTGCTGGTGCTGCACGGCACTCCGGGCGATGCCATGGGCAACCTCGCCAGCTGGGCCCACTGGCTGAGCGCGTTGGCGTTAACTCCTCTGGTGCTGCGCCACGCCTGGCGCTGGACCATCTTGAAATGGCGCGCCTGATCCCATGTTGAAGTCATCTCTTTGTGCACTTTTGTCACCCCTGCTGGCCCTCATCTTGCTGCTGGCCAGCCCCTTTGCGTTGGCCCAGCAGATGGGCGCCGGGATGATCGCCTATGAGGAGGGGCAAAGCCCGCGCCTCGTCACCGCCAATCTGAGCGCTGGCTCGGTCACCCTGCTTGAGCGCGATAGCGGCAAGCGGCTAAAAGAGGTGCAGCTGGGGGGCGATCTGCGCCAGCTTGCCCGCGCCGATGACGGCACCCTGCTGGTCACCGACTACAGCGGCGATCGCCTGCTGCTGCTGGATGATGATCTCGATCTGGAAAAGGCGATCCCCACCGGCCATAGGCCCTACGGGGTCATTTTCGATGCCAAGCGGCAGTGGTTCTGGGTCACGCTATTCGAATCTGCTCGCCTGCAGGCCTACGACACTACGGGCAACCTCCAGCTGGATGCAGAAACCGCCGAGACTCCGCGTGGACTAGCCCTGACCGACGACGACCGCCTGCTACTCACCCACGCCATGACCGGCCAGCTCGCCATCTATGATCTCGCCAAGCTTGGCCATGGCGCCAAGGGAGCTCAGCTCCCCAAGCCCAAGCTCATTACTCTGGCCGAGACCCATAGCGACACGCCGAGCGACTCTCAGGGTCTGCCGCGCCTGCTCGATGGCATAGCCCTCTCCCCCGATGGCAGCGAGGCTTGGTTGCCACATGTGCTGTGGAGCTTCGATCACCCCTTTCAGTTTCAGAGCACCGTCTTTCCTGCCGTCTCCATCATCGATCTGGATGAGGAAAAAGAGCGGGTCGATGAAAGAAAGCAGCTCTTTTTGCAGATCAATCTGCCAAGCGTCGGCAACCGCAGCCAGATCGTCTCCAACCCGTTCGCCGCCCGCTTCGCCACCGACGGCAAGCGGGTCTATCTGACCCTGGCGGGCTCGGAAGATCTGCTGGTGTTCGATCTGTCGCGCAGCGGCAAATCCAACAACAACCGCCACCGCCGCAAGAAGTTTCAGGGGGGGGCCAAGGCGACCCAGCTCTTGCGTCACCTGCCGGGTCAGAATCCGAGGGATCTGCTGATCGACGGCGACCATATTCTGGTGCACAACGCCATGGGGCAGGATCTCACCCGCCTCAATAGCGGCGGCAGCGGCCCGTTTGCCCGGGTCACCGTTGATGCGCCCCACTTCGCCAAGCTGGTAGAGACAGATCCCCGCCCCGAGTTGCTTCAGCGCGGCGAGCGGCTGTTTAACCTCGGTAACACAGCGTCCAACCCACGCTTCCCCATGGCGGGGGACAACTGGATGAGCTGCAACTCCTGCCATCTGGACGGATTCAATTTCACCAACCGCTATCTGATGGCGGCCCATCGCCAGCAGAGCGGCGACAACGCCATCAACGGCCACGCCAACCTCACCAACATGGTGGCGGGGGATTTTGTCGGCGAATACCTGCGCATGACCCAGCAGACCCAGGGTGGCATGGGGCACGACACCCGAGATGGCGCCGAGGCGGTTGACCCCGCGAGGCCTCAACCGGAAGTGAAAGCGATGATGGAGGACTTACACGCCTTCGTCACCGCCGATGGCAACCTCCCCTATCTGGCCAACTGGCTGCGACTCGATGCCCCGCGCACGGATCCCGCCAAGGCGCCTACCACTCACCCGAAGGCGTGGCTCAACTCCGCCTCCTGCCAGAACTGCCACCAACAGGCCTTCAAAGATTGGAGCGAGAGCAACCACCGGCTGATGGGCAACTCCCACCCCTACTACAAGGTGGTGCAGGCGCTGGCCCGCAAAACCGAAGGGGAAGCGTTCGGCCAATGGTGTCAGGGCTGCCACATGCCCCAGCAGGTGATGACAGGCCAGCTGGATCTGCCCAAGGGCTCCCACATGTTCGAGCAGGGCGGCGCCTCACTCATTGCCGCCCACAAGGCGGGCGAACCTGTGGTGGAGGAAGGGACCGGCTGCGTGCTCTGTCATCGCATCACCAAGGTAGAAGACGCGGGCGGCAACAGCGCCTTTACCGTGAATTTGAAAGACCGCGAGAGCTATGTGTTCGAGGATGCCCCGGGCGGCAGCCTCCAGCACTGGCTGGCGGAGCGGCAGATAAACGCCCGCCCCGCCATGCACAAGGCCTCCTACCAGAAGGATTTCTACCGCGACGCGGCCCTGTGCAAGTCGTGCCACAACGAGTTTGCCCCGGGCACCGGCGCCAATATCGTCAACACCTGGGACGAGTGGGAAAAATCCAGCTTCGCAAACGCGGAGGATCCCGCCAAGCGGCGCACCTGTATCGACTGCCATATGAACCCGGAGCCGGGCAATGGCGGTGCGCCGGTCGCGGGCCAATCCACCGAAAACGGCACCATGAAAGCGCGGCTCTATCGCCACAACTTTACCGGCGCCCAGCACCAGCTGGTGGGGCTGCGCAATCCCGACCTTGAACAAGAGAGTCTGGCCCTGCTGCGCTCCAGCGCTACCCTTTCGGCCCGTATCGAACAGGCTGCCGATAGTCAGCAGCTGGTGGTTCGGGTCGCCAATACCGGTGCGGGCCATGCCCTGCCCACCGGGGTGGCCGATTTTCGTGAACTCTGGCTGGAGCTGACCGTCACCGACGCCAGCGGCAAGGTGGTGCTCAAAAGCGGCCAGCCGGTGGATGGCGCAGTCCCTGAGGATGCGCGACTGTTCAGAAAAGTGTTCGGCGATGCCGAGGGCAAGCCGGTGGGGCTCAAGTTCTGGCGCTACGCCAAACTGCTGAAAGATACCCGCATTCCGGCCGATGGCTGGCGCGATGAAGCCTGGTCGCTGCCCACTGATGCCAAGGGGCCCTTCAAGGCCGATATCAAACTCAATTTCCGCACCTACCCCAAGTGGGTCAATGATGCGGTGCGCGCCGCCGAGCCAAGCTTGCCGGAGCCACCCATAGTGCAGCTAAATCGGTTGCAACTTACATTGCAGCCTGTTCCCGTCACGCCTGCTACGGAGCCTCAATCCTGATGTTTGCAAGTTTTCTGATTACCCTGCGCGAGGGGCTGGAAGCCTTCCTGCTGGTCGGCATCTGCCTCTCCTACCTCGCCAAGCTGGGGGCGAGCCGCTACAACAAGTTCATCTATCTGGGTGTCGGGCTTGGCCTTGTCGCTTCCCTGATCGTCGCCTTCCTGTTCCAAGTGGTGGTGAGCCAGTTCGAGAGCGAGCGTTACAACCACCTCTTGATGGCGGGGATCCTCATTTTTGCCACTCTGGTGCTCACCTATATGGCGATCTGGATGCAAAAACAGGCCAAATCCCAGGTGGGAGCCATGACAGCGCGCATCGATGCGGCCATCGATGGCGGCAACCTGTTTGGTCTGGTGCTGCTCGCCTTCCTGGCGGTGATGCGCGAAGGGTTTGAAACCGTGCTCTTCTTCTCCGCCCTGCTCTACTCCGGGCAAGGGGTCGATCTGCAATCCGGCCTGATGGGCGCGCTGGCGGGGCTGCTGGTCTCCATCGCGCTGGTATGGGGGCTGCTGCGCTCCACCCGCAAGGTGGCTCTGGCCCCCTTCTTCCGCTGGACTGGGCTGCTGATCATCATCATCGCCGCAGGCTTGCTCTCGTCCGCCGTCAACATGTTGCAAGCGGCAGATATCATCACCTTCTGGACCACGCCGGTGTTCGACATCAGCCACATTCTCGACGATCAGGGGGTATTTGGTACCTTCCTGCGCGCCCTGTTTGGCTACAATGCCTCACCCGCTGGCTTGCAGCTGCTGACCTGGGCCCTCTATCTGGCGATCTTCGTTACCCTCTGGCAGCGCAGCTACCGCCCGCAGGTAAGCGCCAAGTCCAGCAAGGGCTGAGCCCGCACTCTCTGTGGCAACATGGCCACGGGGTAACAACACCATTCGGGAGCCGCGCACTGGTGCGGTTCCCTTATCTATCAAGCAGTTTCGGAAAACGTCATGAGCGATAACAACAAGAAACATATTGCCGTGCTGGGTGCCGGCCCCGCCGGTTTGATGGCCGCCTGGCGCCTGCGCCGCGCCGGTTTTGCAGTCACCCTGTTCGAACAGGAGCCGGTGGTCGGCGGCATGTGCGCCACCCAGACCTTCAAGGGGCGCGATGGGGAGTATCGCTTTGACTACGGCGGGCACCGCTTTATCACCAAGAACCCCGAGCTGCTCGCCTTTATCGACGAGCTGATGGGTGACGACCTGCTCCACGCCGAGCGCAAGAGCGTTATCCGCTTTGGCGGGCGCACCTATGACTACCCCCTGAACCTGCCCAACCTGCTCAAGACGGCGCCGCTCGCCCTGATGGCCGGGGCGGTAAAAGACTTGCTGCTGTTGCCCTTTAGCAAGAAGCCGGATGATTTTGCCAAGGCGAGCTTTGCCGAGTGGATCCAGAGTCACTTCGGCCGCACCCTCTACCGCCAGTTCTTCGAGGGTTACACCGGCAAGCTGTGGGGCATCAATCCGGACCAGCTCTCCGCCGACTGGGCCGGCCAGCGCATCAGCCTGATCGATCTCAAAGACGTGGCGCGCCGCCTGCTGCCAAGACGCAACGGCAGTATCTCGGTGCGCACCTATGCCCGCAAATACCGCTACCCCAAATATGGCTTCGGCCAGATCTTCACCACCCTGGGCGAGCGGCTGGTGGCCGAAGGGGTTGAGCTCAAAACCGGCGCTACCATCACCCGCCTTGAGCAGGTCGATGGCCGCATCGAACGGGTTTATTGGAAACAAGATGACGTTGAGCAGAGCGAGCGCTTTGATCAGGTGATCTCCACCCTGCCGCTCCCGCTCACCTGCCAGCATCTGGGCTTGCCGTGCGATCTGCACTACCGGTCGCTTCGCTTCGTCAATATGCCGCTCAAGCAGGAGAACCTGTCGGACAACACCTGGCAGTACCTCTCCGACCCCCATATTCTGGCCACCCGCCTGCAGGAGCCGCGCCGCCGCAGCCCCTTTATGGCGCCCCAAGGCCAGACTTCGGTGATGCTTGAGATCCCCTGCAATCCGGGGGATGCCATCTGGCAGGCGCCGCTCTCTGATCTGCGCGGTCGGGTTACCGCTGATCTGGCGAGCCTCGGCGTCGATACCCAGAAGCTTGGCGATGAGACCTTCGAAGCCCGCAGCGAGTACGCCTACCCACTGATGGATCTCGGCTATCAGGCCCGCCGCAACGAAGCCATCAAGGCGCTGATGCCCATCACCAACCTCATCATGACCGGCCGTCAGGGGACATTCCGCTACATCTTCACCGACACCGCCATGGAGATGGGGATGATGGCTGCCGACATGGTGATCGACGGGGTGGACAGACGTCACGCCATCTTTAACCATCGCAACGAAAATACCGTGATTGAAACCCAGAGCGTGGCCTGAGTGCCAACCTCTTGGCATTAAGTAAGGAGAACAGGATGATCATCCGCCCGGGTTTACTCGCCCTCACCCTGCTGCTGACCCTCTGCGGGCAGGCGCAGGCTTACTCCTACGCCGCCGCCGGCAAGGAGCCGCTGATCGATGCACGCGAAGCGCTGCTGGGCGCCGCCACTGACGGCAAGGATGCCAGCGCCACCTTGAGCGAAATTGCCGAGGAGCTGACCTATCTGGAACAGCACCACAAGGTGGAATTGCAAGCGCCACTGGCAGCAGCCATCAAGGGGAAAGACACTGCCGCCACCGCCGCCCTGCTCAATCGCGCCTACAAGGCGGAGATCGAGCGCCGCCTCGAAGGGGCCAGCCAGAATCTTGGCGACTACCAGACCGCCAAGGTGCTGGTGGTCAAGAGCAAGCGCTTCCTCGACTTGATCCTCCCCTCCCTCAGTGAAGGGGATCGCAAGGCGGCCGAGCAGGCGCTGGCCAGGGTGCTCGATGCCATCGGTAACCCGGGGGTATTCGGGGTGGGCGCCAAGCCCGCCGACGCCGCCGCCTTTAGCGATGCAGAAAAAGCGCTGATGGCCGTGCTGGCGCCGCTTTGATGGCCTCTCATCGATGACGACGGCCCCCCTCATTCCCAACCCTTCTCCCGCAAGGGGAGAAGGGGGGCGTCACCACGGCCGATTACGCTTCGCTAATCGAGCCTACTTACTGCTCCTGCTGCAACTGGCCTGGCTTGGCTGGCTGCTGGCCTTCCCGGTGGCCCTCGATTCCGACGATGCCCTCAATTTCGCCTACGGGGTGACGCGCTTTAGCGTGCTGGAGTTCTCCCCCCACTTTCCGGGCTACCCCGCCTTTATCTGGCTGGCGCGGCTGATCAATCTGGCGGTGGACGATCCGGCCCGCGCGGTGCAGTGGGCAAGCCTGCTCGGGAGCAGTTTGCTGGCGCCGCTTGCCGCCTTGTTGGCGGTGAAGCTGTGGCAACGGCCAAGCCTGCTCGCCCCCGTCTGGCTGCTGGTGCTGGCCCTGCCGCTCACCCCGACGCTCGCTCTTTCCGGCCTCTCAGACGGGCCGGCTCTGGCCGCCTGGCTCGGAACGCTGCTGGCCTTGCAGCAGCGCAGATTCGCACTGGCAGGCCTGCTGCTCGGCCTGATGCTGGCGCTGCGCCCCTCCTACTTCATGCTGACCCTGCTGCCCCTTTGGCTGGGGATGGCGCAAAAGGGTCAGCGACTTAACTTTCTGCTCCCCATTGTTCTGGTGGGGCTTATCAGCCTGCTGTTTGTCTGGCAGGCCGATGGCTGGGCCTACTTCAGCGAGGGGCGCCGATTTACCGACGGCCACTTTACCCTGTGGGGCAACACGGCAGCAGCCCATGGCGATCGGCTGCTGAGCTGGGCGCGAACCTTCAACGATCAGCTCACTCCGCTCTGGCCCTTGGCTGTTGGGACGCTGCTGGTACTGCCGCTTTGGCAAAGATCAAAAAAACACCCTGCCGCCCTCTCTCCACTCTGGACGCTCTACTGGCTCGCCCTGCTGCTCTGGACCCTGTTTGGCCAGAATCCCGACAATCCCCGCCATCTGGCCCCCGTCACCCTGCTCGGTATCGTGCTGCTGGCAAGCTGGCTGCCGCGCCGTGGCGAGTGGCCGGTCGCGGTGGCCGGATTGCTGCTCCTAGCGGCGACCTTCACCCTACCCCGTCCGCCCGCTATGGTGCAGGCGGCAAAACTGGCAGAAACAGCGTGCCCGGCGCTGGTGACCCAGTGGGGGGTAAGATTGCTGCGGGAGACCACGGTACTGCCGGTAACGGACGGCTGGTACAAGGGGGATGCGGCGCTGGCGATCTCTCAAGGAGCCTGCCGTTTGAGCCGCCGGGCCATTGAGCCTGCTGAAATGCAGGCTGGCAGCAGACAGATCTGGTTTGCCCCCCGATTTCACGCCGAACCGGGCCTCTGGCTCGCCATACCGGATCCCCCGCTGACACAAAACTGATAGACTGCCTTTTCGCCCTTTTTTTCATCCATCCCACAACTGGATACCCTATGCCCCAAACCGCTCCGACCCGGGCCTCCGCCCTCTCCCCCCGTTTTCTCTTTATCCTGCTGGGTGCGCTGGCGGGCCTGACCCCGCTCGCGGTAGATATGTATCTGCCGGCTATTCCCGCCATTGCCCGGGATCTGGCCACCAGCATCGACGGTGCCCAGCTCACCATCAGCGCCTTTCTGGGCGGCTTTGCCATCGGCCAGCTCTTCTACGGTCCGCTCGCTGACAGCTATGGCCGCAAGCCGGTGATCCTGGCGGGGCTGGTGATGTTTGCCATCGCCTCGGTCGGTTGTGCCATGGCGGACTCCCTGCCCGAATTGCTGGCCTATCGGATGCTGCAGGCGGCGGGCGGCGCCGCGGGTTCGGTAGTGGTCAATGCCCTGCTGCGCGATCTGTTTGAGAAGGATGCCTTTTCCCGAGCCATGTCATTTGTCATTCTGGTGATGACGCTGGCGCCGCTGGTGGCACCCGTGGTGGGGGGTTACATCAGTGCCCATGCCAGCTGGCGGGTCATCTTCTGGCTGCTGGTGGGGATCAGCCTGCTGATCTGTCTGGTGATGCAGTGGAAAATCGAGGAGACCCTGAAAGCCGAGCACCGTCAGCCGCTCAAGATCGGCCAGATCCTCAAGAACTACTGGGGGGTGCTCTCCCATCGCGGTGCCATGGGCTATGTGCTGTGCGGCTCCCTCTCAAGCTCCGGCATGTTCGCCTTCTTAAGCGGCTCCCCTTACGTCTATATCGAGTATTTCAAGGTGCCGACCGAGCATTACGGCTGGCTGTTTGGCCTCAATATCCTGCTAATGATGGTGGTGACCTTCGCCAACAGCCGACTGGTAAAAGGGGTGGGCGCCGAGCGGATGCTGCAATACGGCCTGCTGGTACTGCCCTGCGCGGGCGCCCTGCTGGTCTACAACGCCTGGAGCCAGACCGGCGGCCTGTGGGGCATCGTCATTCCGGTGGTACTGTTTGTCGGTCATATCAGTCTGGTGGGCGCCAACGCCATGACCGGCCTGATGGGCCACTTCCCGCAAGCGGCGGGCACCGCCTCGGCACTGGCGGGCACCCTGCGCTTTGGCATCGGCGCGCTGGTCGGCATTCTGGTCAACCTCAACCCGCCCCACTCGCCGCTGCCGATGGCCATTGCCATCGCCTGCTGCGGGGTCGGTTCAGCCCTCAGCTACTGGCTGCTCACCGGCCACAAGGCACACTGACCCCTCTGCTGGATATAAAAAGAGCGCCCCCTCTCTTGCGACAGGGGGCGCTCTTTTTTGGGGGGAGATGTCACAACAGGTGCGCCTCAATCCCCTCCGATATGCGTCACTTCTTGCCAAAACCGGACTGTTTCAGGGTATACCCCGCGCTGTTTTGCCAGGCATCCAGACCGCTTCGGTTGTTGCCTGCTACCAGGCTCGCGGCCAGACTCGGGCTGTTGAACAGCTGATCGGCGGTAAAGAGAAAGCCCCCTTCGCTGCGGGGCACCAGAATGCCTTTTTCCAGCAGCTCCAGCCGCAGTTCAATCACCGCCTCGCGCAGAGAGGCGGCATCCTCGCCATTGGCGGTGGAACCGGCCAGCACCATAAAGCCCGGATTTTGCCGCTTGCCCACCGGATAACCGTGAGCTTCGGCCCCTTTGCCGTTGAAGTGGTAGAGCTCACGCTCCCCGGGACGATTGTCGGAGAGCGCCTTTTGCAGGGTCATCAGCTCGTTGTAGATCTCGATGGGGACGACGGCCGCCTGCTTGTTCCCCTTGCTATCGATGATAAAACTGACTTGCTTGTGTAACATCCTTGCTCATCCTGTGACCCATGGAAGCCCCTATTCTAACCACCTCGGGCAAGCGGGATCCAGCGAGGATCCTTATCTCTTTTGCTGCACCGATCACTAACTGGCGCTCTCGCCGCTCTGCTGAAAGCCATGGAGCATCAACCGGTTACCAAACTGTGCTTCCCCTTTGCAGACCATTTGCCCACAGCCAGTTGCAGCCAATGGGACGACATAGCTCAAGCCTGAAGCTGCTCCTCGACCATCCGGTTGAGCAACTGCATCACCTGCTTGCTCGCCTGCTCGGCGCTCTCCATCTCGGCCAGAATGGTGTGCAGCAACCTGTCATCATGGAGCCAGTCACCCCGTGCGGCAGTCAATGCTCTGCTGACAGCCTCGTGCACCTGTTTGTGGGGCACCTCGATGTGTTTGAAACTCGGCAACTTGCCAAACGACTCGCCGCCTTCACCCTGATAGTACCAACGGCCCAAACGGCAATCGGTATGGCTGGCCACGCTCTCGCTATCCCGAACCTCCAGCCCGTGGTAACCACGCTGCATAAAGATGATGTGATCCAGCTTGACCAGCGAGGCAAACGCCAGCCCTCTGGCGAAGTGGAGATGACCGATGTTGGATTTTGCTCCCTCGGCCACTGCCTCGAAGCTTTGACGAAAACCGTCCACATTGTCACTGATGCGCTGGCTACGCTCCCCAAGCGAGAGCACGCTCCCCACTATCTGTTCGATGCTGGTCGTCAGCCCCTTGACCACATCGCGGATTTCGTTGGTTGACTGACGGGTGCGTTCGGCAAGAGCCCGTACTTCGTCGGCGACCACCGCAAACCCGCGCCCGACTTCACCCGCTCTGGCCGCCTCGATGGCAGCGTTCAACGCCAGCAGGTTGGTCTGAGCGGTGATCTCCGTGATGAGATTGACTGTAGCGGTGATGCGGGCACTCTCCCCGGCCAGCGTGGTCGCTGCCCGTCCGGTATCCTGCATCTCGCGGTTGATACCTAGCAGCTCCTGGCTGAGATCTTCGACCACCGTCATGCTGTGCAGCGATGCATCCAGCCCGCTCTGGGCATTGCCAAGTACGTCCTCGATCTTGTTGCTGAGGGTCAGCAGATCTTCCTGATTCCCAGCCAGACTGCTGCGCAGGTTCTGGTTGTTGGTCTGGTGGAGTTTGTTGAGCAGATTACCCTGCCGGGAGAGCTCGGTCGCCTCCTGAATGGCGTGCAGGGAGAGATTGATGTTATCGGCTGTCTTGGAAAACTCGCCGGGCAGACCCTGTTTGAACGCATGGCGGTAGTAGCGTCCCTGACCGGCATGTTCAAAGCAGGAGACCATGTCCTTGATGTTTGCTTCGACGATGTCGAGAAAACTGTTGAGGTTCCAGGCAATCTTGCCCAGCTCGCCAAGCCCCTTGGTTCTGGTCACCCGGACATGGGTCTCACCGGCACTGGCCTTCACCAGCACTTCGTTGATCTGATCCATGATCGCCACCAGCCTGCGTTGTTCACGCAGTGCAAGCACAATAAAGAGCAACGCCAACCCGGGGATCCCCAGATTGAACCAGGTCGGCCCGACCGAACTAAGAGAAAAGATGGCCAACATCAGTACAGAGAGGCCGAACACGGTACAGATCAGCAAAAATTTCTGACTGATGAAGAGGTGTTTTTTACTGGCACTGCTGGTCTTGGTTAGCACAGTCAACATAGGGCGACTCCTTAATCCTGCTGCACCAGATTGAGAACAAAACGTTCGTAATCAGTCCCCTGCGATGTCAGGTGTTGCTCCAGCCAGGTCCAGGATTGCTTGGGAGCATCTCCGGACATTCCCCGCTCCAGCTCACACATTTTCTGATATACGGGGGCAATGGTCGCAATGGCATGGCGGGATGGACAACGGCGAACCGAGAAGTAGCCGATCGCCTTGCCGTCACGAAAATCGGGACGCACATTTGCCAACACCCAGTAGAAATCACCGTTGGCGGTCATGTTTTTGACAAAGCCGAAGAACTCGCGATTCTCCTTGAGGGTATGCCACAACCCCCAAAAAACCCCGCGGGGCATATCGGGATGACGCACGATGCTGTGGGGTGTTCCCAGCAGCTCCTCCTCCGAATAATCACAGAGTCGCATGAACACTTTGTTGGAGTAGGTGATCCGGCCAGCCAGATCGGTCTTGGAGACTATCAACTCATCCCGATGGAAGGTGATCTCGCGTTGGGTGGGGGTGATGTTTTGGGCCATGATACAGATTCCCATCCTTGGTTATTGATAAGCACTATATCTCTCAAGAAGGTAGCAATGCACCATAAAAGGTGGGGTTAATCTTTGGTCGAAATCCCGTTGCCAATGCAGCCATAAGCTATCTCCATATGGATAGCGGCAAACAGGGCAACAACATGAGAGATAGTTGGCTGAACGCGTGCAGTATCAACGCATTGTGAGCAAATCAGGAAAGATAAAAGCAGGGAGGAACAAGCATTTTGCACAGGCTGGCACGCCAGCCCGTGATCCGGCCTAAAGACGATTGCAGGTGAGGGACTTTATAAACGCCAGGGTACGGCGATTGAACTGCTCCGGCTGCTCCACATTACAGACATGGCCGCACTGCTCAATGACCGCCAGCGAGGAGCTGGCATCGCGGGCCACCTGTTCGCGCACCGGTGCCAGAAACATATGATCCTCCTCCCCCATCACATAGAGGGTGGGAATGGGCAGGGAGCGTTCGCGAAAATAACGCATCAGCGGGTTAACCTCGGTGGCGAGGCGGAACCAGCGCTTGAACTCTTTCTGGCAGAGCTTGCGGGCCTCACGCACAAAGAGGTTGCGCGACTCCTGATGGTGCTGGCGCGGCATGATGATGAAGGCAAACAGCCGGTAGAGCCACATATAGGGCAGGAAGTGCTGACCGAGTCGGCCCAGCTGCACCAGCACCCGCGAGCGGATATCGAGCCGCAGGATGGCGCCGCCCAGTACCATGCTCTTGACCCGCTCCGGGCAGAGTTCGGCCAGATGGCGAATAAGGATGGTGCCAAGGGATATGCCGACAAAGTGGGCGCGGCGGATATCGAGATGATCGAGCAACCGAACGATATCCTCGGTCACGGCCCGAAAGCTGTAGTGGCCCTGGATCACCTGCTGCAGCTTGTTGGACTGGCCATGGCCGCGCAAATCCAGCAGCAACACGTTGAAGTGCTCGCGATAGGCGCGCAGCTGCTTGAACCAGATGGAGGAGCTGCCACCGGCGCCGTGGACAAACACCACCCAATCCCGCTCGGGACCCAGTTCGAAAGTCTTGTGATACAACATCAATAGGCTCCCTCGGTGATGGGGGGTATACTCGGCAGCGCATAGTAACAGATGCCTTCCCCTGATTGATATGCAACCGCACTGATCGGATCACCCACAGCGAGACCAGACCATGGAGTTAACCCCTTTACGCCACTTTCTGCTCTCGTTGCCGGGCAGTCAGGAAGATACCCCGTTTGGCCCGGAGATCCTGGTCTACCGCATCGCCGGCAAGATGTTTGCGCTGGTGGATTGGCAAGCTGACCCGCTCACCATCAACCTCAAGTGCGAACCCGAGCTGGCGCTGTTGCTGCGCGAACTCCACCCCGAGGTGAAGCCGGGCTGGCATATGAACAAGCAACACTGGAACACAGTGACCCTGAACAGCACCTTGCCCGATGATCTCTGGCAAGGCTGGGTGCACCACTCCTATGAGCGGGTTGTCGCCGGTTTGCCGAAATCCAGGCGGCCCATGGCGCCCGCCCACAATGCAGCAGCTCAGGGGGCTTCGGCATGACGTCTCTCCTCTTTATCGCCCCCCTTGGCGAGCAGCACATTCCAGCCCTGGTCACCCTGTTCGAGCAGGCAATCCGCCACACCGGCCCCCAGCACTACAGCCCGGAGCAGGTGGAGCAGTGGGCCCTCGGCTCACAACATCCCGGCTTTGTCAGCCAGCTGCGCGAGCATCATGGCTGGGTTGCCATGCTGGGTGACGCGCCTGCCGGTTTTGTCACCCTGAGCGCCGATGGCCACCTCAGCCTGCTCTACGTCGGTGCGGCCCACCAGCGGCAGGGGCTGGGCAATCTGCTGCTTACCGCGGCGCTGGCCGGAGCCCGCGCCCTTGGCATCAGCGCCATCACAACCGAGGCCAGCGCCTTCAGTTATGAGCTATTTTTACGGCATGGCTTTACCTTGACCGGCGTGGAAAGCGTGGAGCGCGGCGGAGTCAGTTTTACCCGCCACCGCCTGCACTGCTGCTTGCCAAGCTAGATCAAGCCACTAAAATACGCTTAATTTTCGTATTGTTACTGTATTGAGGCAGCAACCATGGTGGTAGAGAGTGAAGGCTATATCTCGCTGATCGAGTATCTGGTGGAGAGTTTGGGACTGTTTGAGGCCCAGCAACAGAACGCGGGTGGCGAGCAGACCATCGAGGATCTCGTCAGTAGCCGGGTGGCCAGCAACCTGATGGCCATCTGCGAGCAGAACCCCCAGCTGGCCCCCAAGGTACGCTTTACCATCATGCAGGAGGCGGACGCCGTGGTCGCCGATCTGGAAGAGGTGCTCTCAGCCGTCTGGCTGCGCGAGCCGACCCCGGAGCAGAAAGCCTTCCTCATCGAGTTCATCGATCTTATCAAGAACCTCTTCGACAGCGCGATCGCCTGACCGATCGCTCCTCCCGAGCTAAAACAAGCAGATATGAAAAGGGCCGCCTTGATGGGCAGCCCTGCTTGCTATCATTTTCAATCCGCCAGTGCGTTCATTCATCAGGCGGTTATCAAGGCAAGAAATGTGTCTGGACTTCGCATCCGATCCCTGGACGCTACCTAGTTAGTCCCGACTGGTCGCAATAAGTTCCCTCCTCCGACCATTTATTTTCACTTTTTTTACGGAATCGACTACAAACCTGTTCAGCGGTTCAGGCTGGGCGGCAAACAGACTCCAATGCCACCCAATCCGCAGTAACCATCTGGGTTTTTCTCCAGATATTGCTGGTGATAATCCTCGGCGTAGTAGAAAGGCGCCAGCGGCAGGATGCGGGTGGTGATGGCCCGGCTGTCACCGCTCGCCGCCATGGCCTGCTGATAGGCAGCCAGACTCTGCTGGGCGATGACCTGCTGGCTCTCGTCGCCATAGAAGATCACCGAGCGGTACTGGGTACCGATGTCACCACCCTGCCGCATCCCCTGCGCCGGATCGTGCTGCTCCCAGAACAATTTGAGCAGATCGCCATAGCTGATGACCGCCGGATCAAACACCACCTGCACCGTCTCGGCATGGCCGGTCAGCCCGCTGCACACCTCCTTGTAGGTGGGATTGGGGGTCACGCCGCCCTGATAACCGGCGGCGGTGGAGTAGACGCCCGGCTGCTGCCAGAACAGGCGCTCCACGCCCCAGAAGCAGCCCATGCCAAACCAGGCGATCGCCATGTTCTCGGGCCAGGGCCCCTGAGTCGGATGGCCATTTACTGCATGCTGCTGGCCAATCACCATGGCCTCGCTGCGCCCCGGCAACGCCTCTGCCGGCGAAATAATCTGTTCCATCAAGCCACTCCTTGTAAAAACCGGTGCCAATGCACGATGACGAAAAGGAGCATCGAAGATAACAGTTTGTGGCATCGGATCAACCGGCGCCTCCCACCCCCTTCCTTCTCTTCACTCCCCTGCGCCTCTCCTGCCACTTCGGCCAGTTATGCCGCGGCAAGGCATCCGGTTGGCCAACAAACCCAACCAAATCAATATTTAGTCTTGATTTGTGAATTTATTTTCATATATTGAGCCAATCGCTGTTTTTTTATGGAAGAAATATCAAGTGCGTGAACGTGAGCCCAGTCTGGTCAATGCCTTCCGGCAATCTACTCCCTATGTCAATGTCCATCGGGGCGCCACCTTTGTGCTGATGATGGGGGGGGAAGCCGTCTGTCACCCCAACTTTGCCAATATCGTCAGCGATATCGCCCTGCTGCAGACCCTGGGCATACGGCTGGTGCTGGTGTTTGGTTCACGTCCGCAAAACGATGAAGCGTTGGCCCGCGCTGGCATCGAGGCCCAGTACCACAAGCGGATCCGGGTCACCGATGACGAGAGCTTCGCCATCATCAAACAGGTGTGTGGCGGCCTGCAATACGACATCACTGCCCAGCTCTCCATGGGGCTCGCCAACACTCCGATGCAGGGTGCGCGGATCAGCGTGGTGAGCGGCAACTTCGTCACCGCCCAGCCGCTGGGGGTGGATGATGGCATCGACTTTTGCCACAGCGGCCGGGTGCGCCGCATCGATGTGGAGGGGATCACCCGCCAGCTCGATCAGAAGAGTCTGGTGCTCATCTCCCCCATCGGCTGCTCGGTCACCGGCGAGAGCTTTAACCTGAGCTCGGAAGAGGTGGCTCGCCGGGTGGCGGTCGATCTCAAGGCGGACAAGCTTATCTGTTTCAGCAGCACCCAGGGGGTAATGGACAGACACGGCGAAGCCATCTCCGAGCTCTTCCCCGAGCAGGCCGAAGAGCTGCTGGTGGAGCTGGAGCAGGCGGGAGAAGAGATGTCCGGCACCGCCCGCTATCTGCGCGCAGCGATTGCCTCCTGCCGTGGCGGCGTGCCCCGCTCCCATCTGGTGAGTTATCAGGATGACGGCGCCATGCTGCAGGAGCTGTTCAGCCGCGACGGCCTCGGTACCCAGATTGTGCGGGAGAGCGCCGAGCAGGCCCGTGCCGCCACCATCGAGGACATCGGCGGCATTCTCGATCTCATTCGCCCGCTGGAGGAGGAAGGCATTCTGGTGCGCCGCTCCCGCGAGCAGCTGGAGATGGAGATCGACAAGTTCACCATCATCGAGCGCGATGGCCTAATCATCGGCTGCGCGGCCCTCTACTGCTTTATGGAAGAGGCGATGGCGGAGATGGCCTGCGTCGCCATCCATCCCGACTATCGCAACTCCAATCGGGGGGATCAGCTGGTGGCCAAGGTGGCCGAGCGGGCCAAGCGGCTCGGCATCCGCCGCCTGTTCGTGCTCACCACCCGCTCCATCCACTGGTTCCGGGAGCGGGGGTTCGAACCGCTGGAGGTGGAAGATCTGCCGGTTGAGCGCCAGCGCCTCTACAACTGGCAGCGTCGTTCCAAGGTTTTGTCAAAAAACATTGTGTAACCCATTGATTCTGCGTTGAGTTAGCTGACATTTTGAACTTTTTTACAAACTCGATTGACAGTCCAATCCAACGCAAGGTATTTCTAAATGCACTCCACCGTCATGGTGGAGCCAGAAGAGGAGCGCTGCCCAGGCAGCCCGAGGGAGGACGCCAGAGTCCGGTGAACTTGGGTCAGGGGGAGCAGCGCCGAGACATCTGAGGAGACTGGAAACCTCAGTGTCGGCTGCGGGGGCTGAATCCCCCGGGTTGTCATCGGTAGTGGTCATCCCCCACCGCGCCCTGTCAGGGGCGGGTACGGGATGGGCTCTGCGGGTGGAGTGCTTCTGGCCGGGATCGCTTCGCACATTCCTGCCATTTTCAGCCTCCTCCTCTCTTTTTTGCCCGATGGATCCGGATTTTTAAATTAAGACAGGAGTAAGCAATGAGCCCGATCAATGTTGCCAAGTTTGGCGGAACCAGTGTCGCCAACGCCGCGGCCATGAACAACTGTGCCGATATCGTGCTGGCCAATCCCGCCACCCGCATCGTGGTGCTGAGCGCCAGCGCCGGCGTCACCAATCTGCTGGTGGCACTGGCTCAGGGCGAGCTGGACGACGCGGGCCGCGAAGCCCAGCTGGCCAGGCTGGCCGACATTCAGCAGGCCATTCTGGCCGACCTTGGTCACCCCGCCGAGGTGACGGCCCTGATCCACGATCAGCTCGGCGAGATCCGCACCATGGCGCAGCAGGCCAGCCAGCAGACCGATGCCGAACTGGCTGATCGCCTCATCGCCTGCGGCGAACTGATGTCGACCCGCCTCTTTACCGAGTTGCTGCGCCAGCGCGGCGTCAATGCCCACTGGCAGGATGTGCGCCAGCTGATGCGCACCGACAGCCGCTTTGGCAAGGCCACCGTCGACCTGAGCGCGACTCGCGATCTCTGCCAGCAGGCGCTGGGCCCGGTGCTTGGCGACACCCTCGTCATCACCCAGGGCTTTATTGGTGCCGATGGCGATGGTCGCACCACCACGCTTGGCCGTGGCGGCTCCGACTACAGCGCGGCCCTGCTCGCCGAAGCGCTCGATGCCACCAGTATCGAGATCTGGACCGATGTCCCCGGCATCTACACCACAGATCCGCGCCTCGTCACCCGGGCCCGCCCCATTCCCGAAATCAGCTTTGTCGAGGCGGCAGAGATGGCCACCTTCGGCGCCAAGGTGCTCCACCCGGCAACCCTGCAACCGGCGGTGCGCCAGAACATTCCGGTCTTTGTCGGCTCAAGCAGGGAGCCGCAGGCGGGGGGAACCTGGATCCGCTCCACCACGGACACCAGCCCGCTGTTTCGCGCCGTGGCCCTGCGCCGCCAGCAGGTGCTGGTCACCCTGCACAGCCTCAACATGTTCCACGCCTACGGCTTTCTGGCCGAGGTGTTCGGCATTCTGGCCCGTCACCGCATCTCCGTCGATCTCATCACCACTTCGGAGGTGAGCGTGTCGCTCACCCTGGATCACACCGGCAGCCAGAGCAATGGCGAACCTGTGCTCAGCGACAAGGTGCTGGCCGAGCTCAGCCAGCTCTGCAAAGTCGAGGTGGAGAACGAGCTGGCTCTGGTGGCCTTAATCGGCAACCGGATGAGCGAGGTCAACGGGGTGGGTAGCCGAGTATTCGATGCCCTGCGCGATCACAACATCCGGATGATCTGCTACGGCGCCAGCGCCCACAACCTCTGCTTTCTGGTCAAAGAGGGCGAAGCGGGCCAGATCGTCAACCGCCTCCATCAGGAGCTGCTGGACTAACCCTCACGGCTGGCAAATCCGACCATGCAAAAGGGCACCCGCAAGGTGCCCTTTTCATTTCTGTTTCGCTGAGGCGTTGGCTCAGGCACAGGTGGTCACCGGCAACTGGCACGCCATCACTTCGCGGCGCTGGCGCTGCAATCTGGCCAGCAGTTCGCTCTGACCCAGCCCCAGCTCTTCGCTGGAGAGATTGTCGACCAGCTGCTCGTAGTGGTCGGTCACCGCCTGCTCCAGCCAGTCGAGACGACGCAGGGTGAGCGGGCTGCAGCTGCGGCCACTGAGATCGTCGGCCACATCGAGTCGGTGGCTGCGATACATATCTCGCCACCAGTTGGCGGCGAGCGCCTCGTCGCTTGCCAGCGCGGCACTCCACTCCTCTTGCAGGCTCTGCAACCGGGCCAGCACGGGTGCGCTGGCGCCTTCCCGTATCAGGTGGTGGATCTCCCGTTTCACCCATTTCAGACAGAGCTCGCGCCAGTAGCGGAACTGCGGCAAGGGATCGGCCTCATCGAGCCAGAGCCCGGAGAGGGTGCGGGTCTCCAGCCGCTCCGGCACATGAAATTGCGGGTCGACCAGCCCGTTGGAGTTGTATTCGAAGCGGGGATCAAAGGGCCACATGTAACCAAAGTCGAACACGCTGATATGTTCGCCGTCATCGAGCAGGTTGCCCGGGCTAGGGTCCCAGTCGAACCAGCCCCAGCGGGCCAGCTCCCCCTGTACTTCCAGCATCTGCGCCAGATTGCGCTCGTTGAGCTGATGCACCGGCACGCCCCGCAGCCAGGGCGAGACCAGAATGCCGGCACGGGCCGAACCAAAGCTGGTACAGACCACGTGGGAGAGTACGGTGGGATGCAACTCGCGCAGCGCTTCGATTTCGCGCCGCCGCTCCAGTTCGGTGAGGAAAGCGGTCTTGCCATCGAGGTTGGCGACCAGCGAATCGTTGCGGCGCCGCTTCAGGCACCAGTGATGGCCATCGATCTTGAGATGAAACACCTCGGCGGTAAGACCGTGACGATAGACCTTGATCACCGACGGATGGGAATCCTTGAGTTTGACCAGCTGCGCCACGGGAAGCGGACAGTCACGTTCGCGCCCGACCCGGATCTCCTCCTTGCTCTCGAGCATACGCAGCAATCTGGCTTGCCGTGCCATCACCTTGGGATTCATACATGTACCTCCTGTCGCTACTGAGAGACTAAACAGCACCTCTCTCGCAGACCAGCAGCAAACGTTCATGATGACGCTTTCATCACATATTCCGGACAACCTCTCGATCGGGATCACAATATGCAGGGCCAGAGTGCAACCAAAAATTCATCAGGCGGTCATTAAATTGACATCCATGAACCGGCCCCGCACCATCGGGTCAAATAGTATGCAGATGATCTGCATCTCTCTCACTTGCTCAAAGGATGAGCTGATATGAATCGCCCCTTCTCAGGCCGTCGCCGTGCCCTGAGTCTCTCCCGCTTGCTGCTGACCCTGCTCGGTGGCCTGCTCATCGTCACCCTGCTGCTGCCCCTCATCAATCCCGGCAGCTGGCTGGGCCGAGCCCAACCGCTGGTGCTGGGGCCCGCCGACAACCCGCTGGCCACCCTCACCCGCCACGCCCTGCTCTACAAGAGCGACAGCCGCGGCCTCTACCTGGTGGTGCGCAGCCAGTGGCTACTGCGAGGGCCGCTCCAGCCGGGGGACAAGGTGCGAGTCGAGCTGCTCAATGACAAGGGGGAGCGGATCGACGAGCTGAGCCAACCGGTGGAGAAGCGTCAGGTATGCCGCCAACACCGCTGCACCCTGGATCTCAACAGCACGCTGCGCGCCCCCGACGATGCGCTGGCCAGCCGTTACCAGCTGCGGATCGGCCTGCTGCTGGCGGATCGCCCCGAGAGCGGCGACTTCAGCCAGATCCTGCAGACCCTGCCGGAACAGGGCTTCAACCTCACCTACCTGATGGTGAGCCTGACGCTGGTGCTGGCGCTGAGCGCCGCCGTGCTGAAGGCGGTGCTGCCAAGGCTGCGCCGCAGTCTGCGCTGGCGCATCATCGGCAGCCTGCTGCTCGGCAACCTCACCTTCGTGCTGCTGCACGGCTTCGTGGTGTTCAAACTGGGGGAATTTCTGCTCTGGTCAGGCTTTCGCCCGGAGCACTACTATCTCGCCTGGGGCAGCATGGTGCTGGGGTGGAGCCTCTGTGCGCTGGCAGGGTTCAACCTCTACATGGGACTGGTCTTTACCGCCCTCTCCGGCATAGGGCTGCTGGCCAACTTCATGAAGATCGCTATTTATGGCGTGCCGCTCGGCGGCGATGATCTCGGCAACCTGATGGCGCTGCTGCGGATCCTGCAGGATCAGCACCCCGTCGTGCCGCTACTTGGCGGCGCTATGGCGCTCTTCCTCTGCTGGCGCTTTGCCCTCTCCCGCTGGATCCTGCGCACCGCCGCCGCCACCGTGGCCTTCTTTGCCCTTTGCGTCTTTGCCACCCAGACCAGCAACAAGCTGCTGGGGGCCAACGTGCGCTACGTGGATCGGGCGGTCAACTACCACAGGGACATCATCCGCTCCGGCCCCGGCCTCTATCTGTTCAATCTGGTGGACGAGATGCTGGAGCAGGGCAGCGTGTTTCGCTATCCCTTGCAGATCAACGAATTCACCCCCCAGCTGAGCCAACCGCCAGAGGGGGCGGTGCCGCGCTGGGATCTGGTGATCGTGCTGCAATATGAGTCGCTGATGCTCGACTGGCAGGGGCGGCTCTGCGCCCCCGCGCCCACCCTGAACCTGCCCGCCACCATCCAGCAGTGGCACAAGACCATCCACTCCCCTACCACCGGCGGCATGACGGTGCTGGCGGAGTTCGAGATGAACACCGGCCTGCCGGTGGGGCTGCTCAAGCAGGGGGTGGTGCCCTACTACTACCTTTCTGATCAGGTGCCGGGACTGGCCCAGAGCGCCAACCAGAGTGGCTACCAGACCCTGTTCGTCCACCCCTATGTGGAGAAATTCTGGGGTCGTGCCAAGGCGATCCCGGCGCTCGGCTATCAGGAGCGCTGGTTCGACAGCCGTTTTTCCACCCTCGAGCACAAGGGGCTCTATATCTCGGACGATGCCCTCGTCGATCACCTGCTCAAACGCAGCGAACAGGATGACAAACCGCTCTTTGCCTATGCGGTCACCATGCAGGGCCACGGCCCCTTCGATGGCCCCCGCTATCAGGCACAGGAGCGCAGCGGCGCCTGTCCGAACGAGAGCGAGAGTGACAGGCAGCTGCTCAACACCTACTACACCGGGGTAGTGGATGCCATGGCCTCGCTGGAGCGGCTGCTCAAGAGTCTCGATCAGTCGGGCAAACGCTATCTGGTTATCGCCTTTGGCGATCACCAGCCGTTTTTGATGTCCGCCGGCAAGGGCATTCACGGCGACAAACCGGCGCGCGATGCCACCTACCGGATCCCCATGATGGCCTTCACCCGCGCCGATGATCCCCTCAATCTGGCGACCCAGTTTGCGCCGGTGCGCCAGCTCTATCAGATGGGGCAAGCCACTCGCCAGCTGCTGACCGGCAATCTCACCCCCATCAGCGACGGCCCCCTGCTCCATCCTGTGCTGGGCGAGGAGAAGGGTTTCGACGTCTCGCCACTGGTGCCGCAGATCCGTGCCAGCTTCCGGGCCGATGCCCTGCCCTGACAATCCCATCCCCCAACAGCAAACAAGGCCGCATCAGCGGCCTTGTCTGCTTCCTGCACACCGTCAGGCGCTCTGCCACCAAGGGTCCAGCAAGGTGAGCTGCTGGCGGTCGAGATCCAGTTCAGCCTCGATACCCAGCGGCAACGTCAGCATGGGGTGGGTATGGGCGCAGTCAAACTCCGCCAGAATGGGGAAGTGTGGCTCCCCCACCACCTCCAGCAGGATATCGAGGGGGCGCTTGCCACTGCCCTGATCGTTGAACAGCTCGTGCTTGCCGAGGATAAGGGCGCCGATCCTATCAAACACCCCGCACAGCTTGAGATGGGCGAAGGAGCGCTCCAGCGTCTCGGCAGATTTCAGGCTGTCCTCCAGCAGCAGGATATCGCCACGCTCGATGACCGGCATATAGGGGGAACCCCAGATCCCCGCCATGGTATTGAGGTTGCCGCCCATCAGCCGCCCCGCTACCCGACCTGTCCCCACCGAGATCAGCCGGTTGGGCTGGAACTGCTTGGCCCGGGTCTGATTTTCCCAATCGAGCCGCTCATCGCTCCACTTTGCCGGGGTGGGCAGCATGCAGGGGACGCTAGCCTCATCGGCCAGCACAATCTGTAAAAAACTGGCCAGCGTCTCGTCCACCAGCGGTGGCAACTCGCCGAACGAGGCCACCAGCGCCGGGCCATAAAAGGTGACCAAACCAGTCTGGGCATGGATGCCGAGCAGCAGCGCCGTCACATCGGAGTAGCCGACGATGATCTTGGGATCGCGCTTGAGCGCAGCAAAATCGAGATAAGGGAGCAGGGAGTTGGAGTTGCTGCCGCCAATCACCGACATGATGCAGCGCACCTCGGGGTCGCGGATAAGGGCGTTGAGCTCCTCGGCCCGCGCGGCGATGGAGCCGGAGCGCCAGTGATCCTGCTGACCGGTGAGGCAGCCCGCCTTGAGCCGGAAGCCATGCCCTTCGAGAAAGGCTCTTGCACGGGCAAAACGGGTGGGCGCCCAGGCGGTTGCGGCGCTGGAGGGGGAGAAAAAAGCGATGGTGTCGCCGCACTGGAGTGGCGGGGCAAGGAGTCTCGTCATCAGGCACACCTCCCGGGGCTCATCAAACCGTGAAATCAGAGGCTCTGACTATCTCTGATCGCCCCTGTTGGCACAACGGTTGGCTCGCCAGCGTTTAGAAATACAAAACGCTTGATTCATTATTAACAGATATTCTAAACAAAACCGCGCTCCTAGAATGACCTCATTGCGATAGCCAGCCCCGGCTGGCAGCCAAAATGGTCGCCCGGGCAAGCCTGAAGCTTGCCGCCGACCGACGCTCTTGCGACGCCGATTTCAATGAGGACCCAGTCATGAATAGAACCGCATCCCCCACTGCACTGGTTGTTGAAGGTGGCGCCATGCGCGGCATATTTGCCAGCGGCGTGCTGGATGCGTTTATCGAACGTGACTACCGCCCCTTTGACTTCGCCATCGGCGTCTCGGCTGGCGCGACCAACCTGTTGGCCTATCTCGCCAGCCAGCATGGCCGCAGCCACGACATCCTGACCGAGCTGGCCTGCACCCCGGAGTTTCTCGACCCGCTGCGCTTTGCCAAGGGTGGCAATCTGGTGGATATCCACTGGCTCTGGCACACCAGCTGCCGCAAATACCCCCTCGATATCCATCGCTATCGGGAGAGCGGCATCCCCTTCTATGCGGTGGTGACCAATGCCCTGACCGGCAAGGCGGAGTACATCCGGGTCAAGCCGGAGAACATGGATGAGGTGCTGCCCGCCAGCTGCGCCATTCCCCTCGCCTCCCGCGAATATCCCGAGGTGCACGGGGTGCCGATGACCGATGGTGGCGTCGCCGACTCCATCCCGGTGATCGAGGCCTACCGCCGCGGCGCCCGCCAGATGACGGTGATCCTCTCCGAGCCGTTGGGCTACCGGCTCAAGCCGATGCCCTTCCCCTGGATGATCCGCACCCTGCTCAAGACTCACCCCGCGCTGGCACAGGCGCTGGAGCAGCGGGATCGCAGCTACAACGAGGCGCTCGATTTCATCGCCAATCCGCCCGCTGATTGCCAGATCGAGGTGATCGCCCCGGCCGACTACTTCCCCGTGTCCCGTTTTACCCGCGATATCAACAAGCTGGAGATGGGATACGTGATGGGCAAGTGCGCTGGCTATCAGGCCGCCCTGCTCAATTGACAAGGGTTTTACAGGCATGACCCGACCTGCCGCGACGCTCGCGCCGCCAACACAATAACCATCGGGTCAGTTGAACAAGATGAGTCATAAACCGGACCGCGGGAAAGCTGTCTAGCTCTCCCGGCCAGTCAATACCGGGACAGACACGCCCCTTGCAATGCCAAGGCATGTCACCCCAAGACAAGGTGTTTATTTATGTCGTTTCTTCTCACCCAGCCCGCGCTGGCGCAGCTGTTCGAGCGGCTGCTACCCGATTACCGGATCATGGCGCCCGCGGCCGAATATCGGGGTGGCCGCTTCTCCGACACCGACAACATCACCTACCACAGCATCCGCCATCCGGCCGATCTGGTGTGGCAGGAGAAGTCCCACTTCTCCCCGAAAGAGGTGGTGCTCCCCATCACCCAGACCCTGTTCCACTTCGACAATCTAGAGCTGCGCGAATCCAGGGTGGAGGCCAAACCCACCCTGCTGTTCTTGCGCAGCTGCGATATCCACGCCCTGCGCCGGCTGGATCAGGTCTATCTCAAGAACGGCCAGAACAGCGACGTCTACTACGCCAGACTGCGCAGCAAGCTCAAACTGGTGTTGCTGGAGTGCCGCGAGAGCTTCGAGAACTGCTTCTGCGTCTCCATGGGCAGCAACGAGACCCGGGACTACGCCGCCGCCATTCGTCTGAGCGATGAGGGGGCCCGTATCGAGGTCAAGGATCCCGAGCTGCTCGGCTACTTTGCCGAGCTCGGTGAATCCGATGACTTCACCCCGGAGTTTGTCCAGAGCAACCCGGTCAAGGTGCGCACCCCGGACAGTGTCTGTGACGACCCCCGGCGGATCCGCCAGATCCTCACCGCCCATCCGGTCTGGGCCGAGTACGACAGCCGCTGCATCGGCTGTGGCCGCTGCACCACCTCCTGCCCGACCTGCAGCTGCTACAGCGTGCACGACCTCACCTATGCGGAAAACCCCAAGCAGGGCGAGCGCCGTCGCCAGTGGGCCAGCTGCATGGTGGATGGCTTCAGCGACATGGCCGGTGGCCACGGTTTTCGTGCCAAACATGGCGAGCGCCTGCGTTATCGCGCCCTGCACAAGGTCAACGACTACAAGGCCCGTCAGGGAGAGGAGCACATGTGCGTCGGCTGCGGCCGCTGCGACGATCGCTGCCCTCACTACATCTCCTTTAGCAACATCATCAACAAGATGACCGATGTGGTCGAACAGACCATCGCAGCCGACCACGCGCAGGGGGCGAACTGATATGTGCCAGTGCCAGCAAACCGCAACAGCAGAACAACAGCAGGACGTGGTCGAAAACCGCCTGCTGCCCAGGGCCTACACCATTCTGGCCATCGAGCGTCACACCGAGCTGGAGTGGAACTTTCGGGTATCCCGCGACTTTGATGTCCACTACGGCCAGTTTGTGGAGATCTCCCTGCCCACTGTCGGCGAGGCGCCCATCTCGGTCTCCGACTATGGCGATGGCTATGTGGATCTGCTGATCCGCAAGGTCGGCAAGGTGACCGATGCCCTGTTTGCCCTCGATGTGGGCGACAAGGTGTGGATGCGCGGCGTCCACGGCAACGGCTACCCGCTGGAGGCCTATCGCAACCAGCACCTCATCGTGGTGGCGGGCGGCACCGGCGTCGCCCCGGTCAAGGGGCTGCTGCGTCGCTTCAGCAAACACCCGGAACAGGTGAAGTCCCTCGACATGATCCTCGGCTTCAAGAACGAGCAGGCGGTGCTCTATCGCCACGAGATGCCGCTCTGGGCCAAGCGCCAGAATCTCATCGTCACCCTGGATGAGGGTGAGGAGAGCGAGCAGTTTCGCATCGGCCGGGTCACCGACTACATCGACCAGCTGGATCTCTCGGATAGCGAGGATATCCAGGCCATCGTGGTCGGCCCTCCCGTCATGATCCGCTTCGTGGTGCTCGCCCTGCTTGAGCGTGGCATCCCCAAGGAGCGCATCTGGGTCGACTACGAACGCCGCATGGCTTGCGCTGTGGGCAAGTGTGGCCACTGCCGGATGGGCGACACCTATATCTGCGTGGATGGACCGGTCTTTCGTTTTGACCAGGCCCAGCATCTGATCGACTGAGGGAGAACACCATGAGTCTCGATATCGACATCATCAAGGCCCGCGCCAAGAACGAATACCGCCTCTCCAAGGTGCGCGGCGAAGCGATGATCAGCGTGCGCATTCCCGGCGGGATCATGCCCGCCCACCTGCTGGCGGTGGCCCAGCAGATTGCCGAACAGTACGGCAACGGCCTGATCCACCTCACCACCCGCCAGAAGCTGGCGATGCCCGGCATCAAGTATCAGGACATGGACAAGGTCAATGCCGCCCTCGAGCCCTTTATCAGGGAGATTGAGGTGGAGACCTGCGGCATCGAGGTAGAGGACACCCGCGCCGGTTACCAGAGCATCGGCGGACGCAACATCATCGCCTGTCAGGGCAACACCATCTGCCAGAAGGGCAATATCGACTGCACCGGGCTGGCCCAGCGGATGGAGAAGCACCTCTACCCCAATCCCTATCACCTCAAGATGGTGATCGCCGGCTGCCCCAACGACTGCGCCAAGGCCAACATGGCCGACTTCGGCATCCTCGGCATCGCCAAGATCCACTTCAATGCCGAGCGCTGCATCGGCTGCGGCGCCTGCGTCAAGGCGTGCAGCCACCACGCGGTGGATTGCCTCGCCATCAGGCATGGCAAGGCGGTCAAGGAGGAGAGCAAGTGCATCGGCTGTGGCGAATGCGTGCTGGCCTGCCCGACCCTCGCCTGGCAGCGGGATCCCAAGCAGCTCTACATGGTCAAGCTGGGGGGACGCACCAGCAAGAAGACTCCCCGTACCGGCAAGCTGTTTCTCAACTGGGTCACCGAAGAGGTGCTGCATGCGGTGATCAAGAACCTGTTCGAGTTCGAGGCCGAGATGCTGGATGGCAAACCCATCTACCTGCACATGGGTCACCTTATCGATCGGGCCGGTTATCACAAGTTCAAGGAGCGGGTGCTGCGCGGCGTCACCCTCAACCCGGAAGCCATGGTCGCCGACCGCATCTTCTGGGCCGAAGATCAGTACGTCGCCAACATGCATGTCAAAGCGGTGCAATAGGAAAAACCTCGTTTGGGGAAGCTGATCATAGTGGCCGACAACCGGTGGGGATCTGTCGTTGGCCCGGGCGTGGATCACGCTTCCCCCTTTTTCCTCTCACTGCGTTGCAACGCCTTCTCCTCTTTTCGTCCTGAGCAGCCCGCTGCTGCCGGACCTGCATCCGGAGCCCGTTATGGACTTTCTCCCTCTCTTTTGTCAGCTGCAACACAAGCCGGTGCTTATCGTCGGTGGTGGCGAAGTCGCGGTGCGCAAGGCGCGCCTGCTGCTCGATGCCAAAGCCCGGGTGACCATCAATGCCCCCCATCTCGACCCCCAGCTGATGAGCTGGGCCGAGCAGGGAGTGCTGACCGTCTGCGCCGCCGACTTTCACCCCGAGCTGCTCGATGGCAAATGGCTGGTGATCGCCGCCACCAACCAGCCCGAGGTCAATCAGCAGGTTTTCAACGAAGCGAATCAGCGCCAGATCTTCTGCAACGTGGTTGACTCTCCGGCCCACTGCAGCGCCATCATGCCCGCCATCATCGACCGCTCGCCGCTGATGGTGGCCATCTCCAGCGCAGGTTCGGCGCCGGTGCTGAGCCGCCAGCTGCGGGAAAAGCTCGAAGCCATGTTGCCGCAGCACCTCGGCCAGCTCGCGGTGCTGGCGGGCAAGCTGCGCGAGCGGGTCAAGGCCATACCGGACAAGCTGGCTCGCCGCCGCTTCTGGGAGCGGCTCTTTAGCCATGAGCGACTGGCATGCCAGCTGGCCCGCGGCCAACAACAGGCTGCCGAGCAAAGTGTTGCCGAGCTGCTCGATGAGCAACCGCAGAGCAAGGGAAGCGTCACCCTGGTGGGCGCCGGCCCCGGCGATGCGGGGCTGCTTACCCTGAGCGGTCTGCAACAGCTGCAACAGGCGGATGTGGTGGTCTATGACCGGCTGGTGTCGCAAGAGGTGCTGGCACTTGTGCGCCGGGATGCCGAGCGGATCTTTGTCGGCAAGGAGGCGGGTCGCCACTGCGTGCCCCAGCAGGCGATCAACCAGCTGTTGCTGGAGCAGGCTCGCCTCGGCAAACAGGTGGTCAGGCTCAAGGGGGGCGATCCCTTTATCTTTGGCCGGGGCGGCGAGGAGCTGGAGACTCTGGCCGAGGCGGGCATCCCCTTCTCGGTGGTGCCGGGCATCACGGCAGCATCGGGCTGCGCCGCTTACAGCGGCATTCCCCTCACCCACCGCGATCACGCCCAGCGGGTGCAGTTCATCACCGGCCACGACAAGGAGGGCAATATCGCGCAGGAGTGGTCGGCGCTGGGCGCCCCCCGCCAGACTCTGGTCTTCTACATGGGGCTGGCCCATGCCGGCCGCATTCAGGACGAGCTGCAGACTCACGGCCTGCCCGGCCACACCCCGGTAGCGTTGGTGGAACAGGGCACCCGCCTGCAGCAACGGGTGGTGCGCGGCGAGCTTCAGCAGCTGGCGCAGCTGGCCACTCAGGTCGAGAGCCCGAGCCTGATCATCATCGGTTCGGTCGTGACTCTGGCTGACAAACTGGACTGGTACGGCGAAGCCAATACCCTGGCCGGGGTGTAACCGCTCAGAGCGCCCCCTTCCGTAGACCAGTAAAAAAGCGACGCAGGCCATGGCCTGCGTCGCTTTTATCGGAATTGGCAAACGGATTTATTCGAAGGAGATAGGGCCAGTCGAGCCTGCGTCACTGTCCAGCCACTCGCTTTCACCGCGCACCCGCGGGTCGCCCTGCAGGGTGTAGAGGATCATCCCCTGCCGGATCTGCAGCGCCCCATCGGCACGCTTGGCCTTGACCTTGACGTCGTTGACCCACACCTGCTCCTTGCCATCCACCCGGATGACGGCCACTGTCTGGCCAGTCCCGCTGTTTTTGGCGACCCACTTGCCCTGATAGGGGGAATCCCCCTTGGCCATCGGCTGTGTGGTGGCCTTGCCTGCCGACCAGGATTGCACGGTGCAGATGCCGTTGGCACGGTTATCGTGTTTGATGCTGTAAGCAATACTCGGCTCGCTGGTAGCGGAGTCAGACGTAATATCGAGCATGATTTTGCCGCTCTGGGCAGAGTAGGCATTGGGCGCATTGGTCTTCAGCGTGGCCTTTTTGCCGTTGATATAGACGTTGCCATCCTGCGACTTGACCTTGATGTTCATCGGGCAGTCAGCGGTAAGGTTCGGTACCGTTGCCGCCGCGCTGCCAGCATAAGCAGCGATGGCCAGAGTGATAACAGTCAACAGAGCAGATTTTTTGTGCATCCTGATACGCCTTCAAGAAATGGTGGTTCAAGAAAAATGGGTTCATCCATGATGAGATGTCATCCTGATGGCAACAACTCTAGTCCAGCCGATGAGGGTGACCCAGTTAAAAAAAATAAAACCCGTGCCCACCGATTATGAAAAAATATAAATATTTAAAATCAACAGGTTAACTTCGTCACTATCTTCATCACCCCACTATCTGGCATCTCTCTTCTCAAGCGTCGCGCACAAAAAAAGCCGATAACCCGGTTATCGGCTTGCCAGTTCAACACGCGGGTTCAGCGCACGGGGGAAAGCTTGCTATCTCAAACCACCACGGCGGTGCCGCTGATGCTGACCATCAGCATACTACCGTTCTGCCCCACTACCTCGTAGTCGATATCGATGCCGACCACCGCATTGGCCCCCAGCGCAGAGGCGCGCTCCTTGAGCTCATCAAAGGCAATCTCGCGGGCACGGGCCAGCTCTTTTTCGTAGGCGCCGGAGCGGCCGCCGATAATGTCGCGGATCCCGGCAAAGAGATCCTTGAAAATATTGGCGCCAAGGATGGCTTCGCCCACCACGATGCCGCGGTATTCACGAATGCTCTTGCCTTCCAGAGTGGGGGTTGTCGAGAGGATCATCTTGAACTCCTATGGGTGACAGAGGGCTCAGACTAACCCAACTCCCCGCAAATCCCAACCGGGTGGTGGCCTTTGCGACGCGGCGCTTAAAAATGGCGACGACCAGATAAAACAACACCGCGACGGGCGCGGTGTTGTGATGCGAGTGCAATGACCATCAGGGATTGTAAGCGACGACCGAGCCGCTCAGCCCCGTCATCTGGGAGATCTGTCCCTGGATCCCCTGCAGCTTGGCCTTGGAGACATCCGGCCCGATAAAGACCCGGTTGATCTGCCCCTGCACCGGTGAGCGCGGCGAGGTGTGGGCCGAGTAACCGGCTGCACGCAGCTTGCTCACCAGAGCGTTGACACTGTCGACGTTCTTGAACGCGCCGAGCTGGAGGATCCAGCTGCCCTGCGCCGGTGCCGCAGCGGGTGCAGGCGTGGTCGGCTGGCTCATCTTGCTCTCGATAAGGTCATCGAGGGACTTGATCTGGCCTGCCTGCTGTTTGGCTGGCGCAGGAGTCGGAGCCTTGGCTACCTCGACCGGCTTGGTCGGAACCGGTTTTGGTGCCGGCTTGGGTTGTTCAACCGGCGCCTTGGCGACCACTTCCGGCTTGGGTTGCGGTTTGGCAGGCGCAGCTTGTTGCACCGGCTGCTGGGCAACCTGCGCACCGGCCTGCTGGGCTACACTCCCCTGATTGCCAAGGGTCATGGGGTCGGCGACCTCTTCCACCTGCCACTGCTGGGCGGCCGAGGCTTGCTGCTGGCTGGCCAGATGCTCGGCCGGCAGCGTGCTTGCCGCCGATACCTGCAGTGCGGGCTTGGCCGGCTCAAGATCGGGACGCAGCGGAATTTTGGCAAACGCCTCCTCCTTTTGCGCCAGCTTGTGACCATCCAGCAGGTCCGGCAGGAAAATAACGACCAGGGCCACCAAAATAACGGTGCCCACCAGACGGTTTTGAAACTTCGAGGCCAAGTTGACTCCTACTTCCTTTACTTGATCCAATTCATGGCATGCCCCCGACAAAGAGGGGCTGGCTAGCTGGCGAACCCCGCCAGCACATCGGCGACAGTGTAAAACGAACCAAACACAATGACCATATCGTCAGGACTCGATACGGCCAAGGCAGCCTGATAGGCAGCCTCGACGCTGTCAAAGGTCGTCGCCGGCCCCTGTCCGGAGCCAAGCGCCTGTGCCAACTGGGCCGCACTTGCCGCCCGCGGGCCGGTCAGGCTGGCCAGATACCACTCGCCAATCAGGCCATCGAGTTCGGCAAGCGACCCCGCCATATCCTTGTCCTTGAGCATGCCAACCACGGCGCGGCGTACACCCGCACAGGGCATCTTGCGCAGCTGGGCGGCCAGATAGGCGGCTGAATGGGGGTTATGAGCCACATCGACGATAACCAGCGGCGCACTTTGCAGCTGCTGCATCCGGCCAGCCAGCCGGGCATTGGCCAGCCCGTCGCGGATGGCAGACTCCGGCAACGGCAAGCCGAGGGATTCCAGCGCCGCCAGCACGGTGACCGCATTCATCAGCGGCAGGGCCGGTTTGGGCAGGTCGCACCACTGGTGAAGACCGTGGTAATCCCAGCTGCTCTCGTGCTCATCGCCACGAAAATCGATACCGACCTGACGCAGGTTGGCGCCGATACGCGCCGCCTCGCTCGCGATGGTCAGAGGGGGATTGGGCTCGCCGCTGATGGCGGGTTTGCCGGCGCGATACACCCCGGCTTTCTCCACCGCTACCGCCTCGCGGGTATCCCCCAGCCAGTCGCAGTGATCGAGCGCGATTGAGGTGATCATGGCGACATCGGACTCCACCACATTGGTGGCATCGAGCCGACCACCCAAGCCCACTTCCAGCAGCAGCAGATCGGGCGCGGCGCGGCAGAAGAGCCACAAACCGGCCAGGGTCGCAAACTCGAAGAAGGTGAGCGCTATCTCGCCGCGCGCCGCTTCCACTTCGGCAAAGGCGGCGCAGTGATCGCTATCTGCCAGCTCCTGACCGTTGACCCGCACCCGCTCGGTAAAGCGCAGCAGATGGGGCGAAGAGTAGACGCCAACCTGGTAGCCGGCGGCCATCAGAATGCTGGCCGCCATGGCGCAGCTGGAGCCCTTGCCGTTGGTACCCGCCACCGTGATCACCTTGAACGGCAATCGGGTGAGCCCCATGCGACGGGCAACCGTGCCGACCCGCTCCAGCCCCATATCGATAGAGACCGGATGGATCTGCTCCAAATAAGAAAGCCAGTCGACAAGCGACCGGCTTTGGGATTGATGCATGTTTGAACTCATCTTCACTCTGCGATGACGTGAGTATTCATCAGTTTGGCGAGCAGGCTGGCCAGACGGTTACGCATTTCGCGGCGGTCGATGATGAGATCGATGGCGCCCTTCTCCAGCAGGAATTCGGAGCGCTGGAACCCTTCCGGCAGCTTCTCGCGAACGGTCTGCTCGATAACGCGCGGGCCGGCAAAACCGATCAGCGCCTTGGGCTCGCCCACGTTGATGTCGCCCAGCATGGCCAGACTGGCGGAGACGCCACCCATGGTGGGGTCGGTCAGCACGGAGATATAGGGCAGACCGGCTTTGGACAGACGATCCAGTGCGGCACTGGTCTTGGCCATCTGCATCAGGGAGAACAGCGCCTCCTGCATGCGGGCACCACCGGAGGCGGAGAAGCAGACCAGACCACGACCTTCCTTGATGCTCTCCTCAACGGCGCGCACGAAGCGGGCACCGACCACGGAGGACATGGAGCCACCAATAAAGGAGAACTCGAACGAACAGGCGACAACCGGTACCCCTTTGAGGGTCCCTTTCATCACCACCAGCGCATCTTTCTCCCCCGTCTCTTTCTGAGCGGCAGACAAACGATCCTTGTAGCGCTTGGAATCCTTGAATTTCAAGACATCATGAGGCTCCAGCTCGGCACCGACTTCGGTGCGGCCCTGCTCGTCGAGAAAACTCTCGAGACGGGCGCGAGCGCTGATGCGCATATGATGATCACACTTGGGGCACACTTCGAGATTGCGCTCCAACTCTGCCCGGTAGAGCACCTGTTCACAAGCACTGCACTTGGTCCACACCCCTTCCGGAATGTTGTGACGACGAGGGGCAGTGATCTTGCTCTTGGGAAGAATCTTCTCAAGCCAGCTCATGGAATTCCTTAATGCTTTTGTGCCTGACAAAACGCATCGAGCCTTGTCTGTTCAATGACTTAATAGCTCGATGGCAACAAATGACGGGTCATTAAACCACAATTTTTCGGGCGCAGTTACTAAAAACTGGTCGTACCCGGTGCCGAGTCCGGCAGCCACAACGGGCCAAGCGGTACCCGGGGCAGAGCCAGTTCAGCCGGGTAATCCACATCGACCAGATAGAGGCCACCCGCTTTGGCAGTTGGCCCGGCCAGATTGCGATCACGGGCGGCCAGCACCTCGGCTACCCACTCCACCGGTTTGAGCCCCTGCCCCACCAGCAGCAGCGAGCCGGTGATGTTGCGCACCATGTGGTGCAAAAAGGCGTTGGCCCGGATATCGAGCACGATATAGGGCCCCTGACGGCTGACGCAGAGGTGCGTCACATTGCGCCACGGCGTCTTGGACTGGCAACCGACGGCCCGGAACGAGCTGAAATCCTGCTCACCCAGCAGGCACTGCCCGGCCTGATGCATCAGCTCGGCATCAATCGCCTCGTGATAATGGCTGACGCCGCTGCCGAGAATGGCTGGCCGGTAGTTGTGGTTGTAGATGACATAGCGGTAGCGACGGGCGGTAGCGCTGAAACGGGCGTGGAACTCCTCGTCCACCTCCTTGACCCAACGCACGGCGATGTCGGGCGGCAGGTTGGAGTTGAGACCCAGAGTCCAGGCCCCTTCGGCACGCTTGGCATCGGTATCGAAGTGGATCACCTGACCGGTGGCATGGACACCGGCATCGGTGCGTCCTGCGCACTGGATGGAGACCGGATGATTGGCGATCCGGCTGAGGGCCTTTTCCAGCTCCTCCTGCACACTGATCACTTCTCGCTGACGCTGCCAGCCGAAGTACCGGCTGCCGTCATATTCAATACCTAGGGCAATTCGCATGGATAAGGGTGTCTTTTGGTAAAGCAGTGAAAGAAACGGGGCGGATTATACGCATCTCGCGGCAAAAATCCCAAAATCCGCGCAAGCTCCAGCCACGACAACAAGTAAAAAGGGCAGCCGCTGGCTGCCCTTGTCGTTCAAGTTCATCGGGATGATGGGATTATCCCAGTCGCTTGAGCAGTTTTTCCGCTTCGGCGCGCTGATGGTCACTCCCCTGCTCTGCCGCCTCTTGCAGCAGCTCGCGGGCGCTGTCCTTGTCGTCGATTTCAAGGTAGGCACGTGCCAGATCCAGCTTGGCACCAACGCCGCCATCATCGGCATCCACATCAAATCCGGTAGACTCCGGCAGCACTTCGGGGAAACCGTCCAGCCCCACATCCAGCGAGAAGCCCTGATAGGGTTCCGGCTCCGATGTGGTGGCATCCGCTTCGGCCAGCAGCTTGTCGATCTCGACGTAGCCGCTCTCCTGCGCCTGCTCGCGGGGTTGCAGATCGGCAGGGTGCGACTCGACCTCGGTAAAGGCATCTTCGAAATCGGAGAGCGCCATTTCGTTCGGATCCCACTCCAGATCTGCTTCAGCCTCTTTCCTGGCCTTGACCGGTTCTGGCTCCAGACCCAGCTCGGCCAGCATCTCGTCGGCACTGGCGTCCCCATCCAGACTCAGGTCGATGGCATGCTCATCCTCAATCTCGACAGCCGGCTCCTCAAAGGCACCTTCGAAATCGCTGAGATCGAAACTGGCGAGATCATCGTCGGCAGGTTCGGCATGAGCCGGCGCACTCAATTCCGGTTCGATGTCGGCAGAAAGATCAGCGTCCAGCTCGGCGAAGAGCGCAGCCTGCAGCTCCTCTTCACTCATGATCTCGTTGGCGCCTTTGGGCTTGGGATTGAACTCGCTGGCCAGATCCATGGCTGGCTCATTGGCAAGCGCAATCGGCTCGTCATGGGCAAGATCAAGATCCGGCACCAGATCGGGGTCACGGCTGGTAGCAGCAGGCATCCGCTCGGGTTCGAAGCCCTGCAGATCCATCTCGCCCTCGTCGCTGAACACCAGTTCAACATCGGGTTTCGGCGCCGGCTCAACCGGCATGAAGCCATCCGGGGTGTTGAGGTCAGGCAGCGGACGCTCCGGCTCGTTGTCGGTGATATCGACGCTGAGCAGATCATCAAACTCGCTGTGATCCTGATCCATCATCATTGCTGTGGATTCAGAGAGGCTCTTCTCCTGCTCTTCCAGCTCACGACGGGCCCGGGCGCGCAGCCAGAGGGTCACCAGCGCCAGCACCAGCAACACCGGCAGCAAAATGATCATCGCCAGATTGAGCGGTGAGGAGAGCAAGTCCATCAGCCAGTTCTGCTTGTGCTCGGGTTCTGCCACCACAGGTGGCACCGGCTTGGCCTTGAGCTCGGCAATCTCTTTCTCCAGCGCTGTCTGATCCTGCAGCTGAGCCTTGAGGGTCTCCACCTCTTCGGTCAGGGATTGCAGGCGCAGCTTGAGCCTGTGGTTCATCTCGGTCACCTGGGCGAGCTGGGCATTGGCATCTTCCAGCGCCAGGGTCATCTCGGTAGCAGGTTTGCCAACCGGTTTGTCCAGATCGGAGGGCAGCGGAGCAGGCGCGGTACCGCTTGCCGCACTCGGGGCCGGGGCAACGGCCTCTTTCGCCGGAGCCTCGTTGACCTTGGCTACTTCCTTGGCGTCAGCCACCTTGGTCTCGACAGCCGGTTTCGATTCGGTCACAGGTGCAGGAATGGGTGCCGCCTTGACGGCAGGCAACGGCGCTGGCGCCGCCTTCGCAGGCTCTGCCTTGGCCACTTCAGGCTTGGCTGGCGCGGCTTTTGCTGCGACCGGTTTAGCCGTATGAGCCTGTTTGTTGGCCAGATATTTGGGGCTCAGCCCTTTCCAGCTGGCATTGTCGCTGCGGAACTTGGCGCGGGCCTCGGCATCTGTGATGACACTCGCCTCGGCGGCAGTGGGCAGCAGAATGCGCGAGCCCACCAGAATATGGTTGATGTTGCCATCGGCAAAACTGCGGGGGTTTTTCTCGTAGATCGCGACCATGGTCTGGTAGACGCTGACGCGGCTGGAGGGACGATACTTGCTTGCCAGACTCCAGAGGGTATCAGTAGGACGAATCGGGCCATAACTGGCGGGATTGGCGGTTGCCACCTGACGGACGATGGGCTGGGCGGTTGCCCGAACCGGCTGCGCGACGGGCTGGGCCAGCGGCTGGCTGTTGACAGCGGGTGGTGCGGGCTCGTCAGGGCCTTTCAGTTCGACAAAAAACGGCTCCCGTGAGGAATCTGCAGCCTGAACGGTGCCCAGCAGACCCAATGCGAGTAGCGTTGCCAATGTTATGCGGGAATGTCCCATATTCGTTCCTTCGTATGACGGCCCTATCACATTGAAAAATCTGGATAGTTACCCCAAAACAGTCGGTTCAATATAAATCAGGCTCGCCTTGCAAGCCAGCAGTCCGACACATTTAGCACCCAACTTGCCTCTGAGTGTAGAAAAAAACTTAATCAGTTGATATCGCAAAAGAATCTTGCAACACCGCAGTGCGGGGCCGGTCACACACCACACTATTTGCTCAGAGGGAGCGCCGCCGTCCTGCTGCGCACCCTCTTGCCCATACGGCCTTACAGGTAGTCGCGAACCAGCAGTTCGGCAATCTGGACGCTGTTGGTGGCAGCGCCCTTACGAACGTTATCGGCCACGATCCACATATTTACACCATTGGGGTGAGAAATATCCTGACGGATGCGGCCAACCAGCACTTCATCCTTGCCGGTTGCATCGCGTACCGGGGTCGGATAGTCCCCTTCCTCTTCAAACAGGGTCACGCCCGGCGCTGCGCGCAGCAGCTCTTTCACCTGCTCGGCGTCGAGCGGCTGGTGCAGCTCGACATGCACCGCTTCAGAGTGACCGTAGAAGACCGGTACCCGCACGCAAGTCGGGTTCACGGCAATGCTGGCATCGCCCAGGATCTTCTGGGTCTCCCACACCATCTTCATCTCTTCCCGGGTGTAGCCGTTGTCGGTGAAGCTGTCGATCTGCGGGATCAGGTTGAACGCGATCTGCTGGGGATAGAGAGTCGGCTCGACCGGGCGACCATTGAGCAGCTGGGCGGTCTGGCCTGCCAGTTCACTCACCCCCTCCTTGCCGGAGCCGGAGACGGACTGATAGGTGGCGACGTTGATACGGGCGATGCCCACCTCGTCATGCAGCGGCTTCAGGGCCACCAGCATCTGGATGGTGGAGCAGTTGGGATTGGCGATGATGTTGCGATTGCGAAAATCGGCCAGCGCATCCGGGTTGACTTCCGGGATCACCAGCGGGATATCTTCGTCGTAGCGGAAGCAGGAGGTGTTGTCGATGACGATGCAACCATGCTCGGCAGCAATCGGCGCCCACTTGGCAGAGACCTCGGCACCGGCAGAGAAGAGGGCAATCTGCACCTCGCTCCAGTCAAACTCCTCAACATCGAGGATCTCGAGATTCTTGCCATCAAAGCGCACGGTTTCACCGGCGCTGCGGCTGGAAGCCAGCGGATAGAGCGTAGCGACCGGAAACTCGCGCTCTTCCAGGATCTCGATCATGGCCTGGCCCACGGCGCCACTTGCGCCCAATACCGCGACATTAAACTGCTGGCTCATTCTGTTCTCCTCTAATAAAACGGCTATGGCGCCTGCTGGCGCCATGGTCGGCGGGGCTCCGATATGCGGGGCATCCTCGCCTGATATGGCCAATCCGACGCAGAGCAAGCCTGCCTCGGATTGGTAAAAACGGGGTCATAAGTAGTGCGGACGTAGCGGCCCACCCACCTTATAAGTGTGAAATATCAAATCCGGCAGCGCCCAGCATATGGCAGGCAAACTCACCCTGGATCTGCAGGGAGGAGAGCTCGCGGCGCTCAGGGTAGCGTTTGCGCTGCTCATCGAAGCTGCCCGGAATACCAAGCCGAGCGCGAAAACGGGCATCGTCGCGGCGCACATCGTAGATAAGGTGAACCAGCTGCTTGATCAATGCCTGATCCGGCGCCCGTCCGGGCACCACCGCCTGCACATCGGCAACCGGCAGCAGCGTACGCAGATCCTGACGGGGCTCGCGCCCGAGCTGGTGGCAGAGCGCCTCATAGAGCATCCAGGTACCGCGCGCCTTCCCCTCCAGGCTGTAGCCGGCAATGTGGGGGGTGGCAATCTCGGTATGGGGCACCAGCTGCGCAAGCGGCTCAGGCTCGTTCTCCCAGACATCCATCACCAAACGCAATGGCTTGTCGCTCAACTGACGTGCCAGCAGGGCCCGGTTATCCCACACCTCGCCACGGGATGCGTTGATAAGGATCTGCCCGGCGGGGCGCACAGCAATCTGCTCGGCATCCAGCAGATGGTAGGTCGCATCCGGCCCGTCTCGGGTAATGGGCACATGGAAGCTGACGATATCGGCACCAAGGGCGGTCTGATAGTCGACAAAATCCGCATCAGGGGCATTGCGCGCCTTGGGGGGATCACAGCGCAGCACCCGCATACCGAGCGCTTCGGCCTTGCCGGCCACGCACTCGCCGGTGTTGCCAGCCCCAATCACCGCCAGCGTCATGGTTGCGAGATCAAGCTCGTAGCGCTCGGCCAGCACCAGCAGAGCGGAAAGCACATAGTCCCCCACCGAATATTTGTTGCAGCCGGGGGCGCTATAAAAAGGGATATTGCGGCTAGCCAGCAAAGCCTTGTCGATGTGATCGGTGCCGATGGTTGCGGTACCGACAAAAGCCAGTTTGGGGCTGGTCGCCAGCAGGTCGGCGTTCACCCTAGTCACCGAACGCACCAGCAGCACATCGGCGTCCTGCAGATCGTTGGCCTGCATCTGCCGCCCGGGCAGGGCAACCACTTCTCCAAACTCGGCAAACAGCTCCACGGCGTGGGGCATATTCTCATCTACGACTATTTTCATCAGGCTCTCTTTGCAGGCAACCGCCATGGACGCGCCATTCTAGCCCAAAGCCCGCCAATATTTCAGCCTGACATGCACTTGGTTACCGCAGACCAGGGGTAATTGATGAACGAACAGCCAAATGTGTAAGCAGAGGTAAACAGAAGGGCAGGTCTGCTTTGCCGTCAAACCATGCAGTGGCACAATGGCGCTCTTTTTCCAGACCCTTGCCGATAGAGATCATGCCGCCCCATAGCCCTTCCCTCTCCCGCAGTCAGGTGCTCGCGTTTACCACCCTCTTGATCCTGCCCCTGCTGCTGCTTGCCATCCTCCCTTGGCAACCCTTTCTGACCGGCTCGCTGCAATCGGGCTGGCTCTGGTGGCCTTATGCCCTCACCCGCATGGTCGATATTCCCGGAATTGGGATCAGCGCCGCGCTGCTGTTGCTGCTGACCAGGCAGAAACTGCAGCTCGATCGCTCATCCCTGCTTGCTCTGGCTGGCGCGCTGCTGGTGCTGCTCGCCGGAGACTGGCTCATCAAAAGCATCATCAAGCATCTGACCGAGGAGCCCAGACCTTATCTGCTCTGGCTGGAGAGCCAATCCCTGATCCCCGCCATCAAGAGCTTCTACGCAACCAGTACCGACGTGCGCAGCGAACAGGTACACGCCGCCAGCCAGCTGCTGGCGCTGCCCCAGTGGCTTGGCAATCACTGGCAAAAGGAGGTGAACTACGCCTTCCCCTCCGGCCACAGCATCGCCGCCATGAGCCTTGCCCAGTTCTTTGGCCTCATCTGGCTGGCCCGCGCACCGGCAGGGGTCTGGCTGCTGCCGCTCTGGGCCCTCGGCATAGGGCTGTCACGCATGGTGCTCGGAATGCACTGGCCAACCGATGTGCTGGCCAGCGCCATTCTCGGCAGCATCACGGCGCTGCTGGCCGCTCGCTGGTGGCTGCACAGATATTGAGCCATCGCTTGTCCCGCAAGGCTCCATCTTGCGGGATGGGGACAAGCCTACGCTTTTTTGCCATAATGCCGCCTCATTTTATGCTGACCGAGATCCCATGACCGACGCAGTTCATACCCTCAAGGGCCGTTTTCGTGGTTTTTACCCCGTCGTCATCGATGTTGAAACAGCCGGCTTCAACGCCAAAACCGATGCCCTGCTCGAAATCGCGGCTTATACCCTGAAAATGGATGAGCAAGGATGGCTCCTGCCCGATCAGATTTTCCATTTTCATGTGGAGCCTTTCGAAGGTGCCAATCTGGAGCGTGCCGCTCTGGAATTCACCGGTATCGATCCCTTCAACCCGCTGCGCGGAGCTGTCTCTGAAAAAGAGGCGCTGACCGAGATCTTCAAGGGGATCCGCAAGGGGATGAAGGAGAGCGACTGCAGCCGCGCCATTATCGTGGCCCACAACGCCACCTTCGATCACGGCTTCGTGATGGCGGCAGCCGAGCGGGCTGGCCTCAAGCGCAATCCGTTCCATCCGTTCGCCACCTTCGATACCGCCGCCCTCTCCGGGCTGGCGCTCGGCCAGACCGTGCTGGCCAAGGCGTGCCAGAGCGCCCGCATTCCGTTTGACAACAAAGAGGCTCACTCTGCTCTCTATGATACCGAGCGGACCACCGACCTCTTCTGCCATATCGTCAACCGCTGGAAGAGCATGGGCGGCTGGCCGCCAGTCGGGCCGGATAGCGACCCAGCCTCCGGAGATGAGGAGCTGGAATAAGTTGCAAAGGCTGCCGCAGGCAGCCTTTCTTTATGTGCTTTGACTCTCTTTTGCCTTTATTGCCCCTCCACCGCCCGCTTTATCCCCCTGGCAATTCCCGCACGATTGCAAGATGGGGGTCATGATGCATGAAGGGCAAATACCATCCCCGATCAACTTTGTTTCAGATGACCTTGGTCAGATGCCCATTTTGACCGATTTTTTTCTCGACATTTGTCACATTTTTCGCAAACTAACTCCCCTTCACATGACAGACAGCAATAACAAACATAAGGAAATCAAATGAATCCAGTTGTTATCGCAGTCGGGCTGATGCTGGTGCTCAGTCTGCTGCGGATCAATGTGGTGGTCTCACTTGCGCTGGGCGCCATTGCTGGCGGCCTGGTAGGCGGGCTCTCCCTCACCGACACCCTGACTACCTTCAGCGGCGGTCTGGGTGGCGGCGCCGAGATTGCCCTCTCCTACGCCATGCTGGGGGCCTTTGCCGTCGCCATCTCCCGCTCCGGGATCACCGACCTGCTTGCCAGCAAGGTGATCAGCCAGCTGGGCAAGGATGCCAGCAGCAGCCGCATTTTGTGGGTCAAGACCCTGCTGCTCTCATCCGTTCTGGCTGTGTCCATCTCCTCGCAAAACATCATCCCGGTGCATATCGCCTTTATTCCGATCCTTATCCCGCCACTCCTCCATGTGATGGCTCAGATGCAGATCGACCGTCGTCAGGTGGCCTGTGTCATCACCTTCGGCCTGACCGCCACCTATATGGTGCTGCCGGTCGGCTTTGGCGGCATCTTCCTGAACAATATTCTGGCCAAGAACCTTATCGATAACGGGGTGCCGATCACCTCCAGCCAGATCCCGCTGGCCATGGCCATCCCGGGCTGTGGCATGGTGCTGGGTCTGCTGATTGCGGTCTTCTTCAGCTACCGCAAACCCCGCCAGTATGACCTGGCCAAGATCCTGGAAGCCGAGCCGGAAACCGTCGAGCTCAATCTCAACCATATCTGGGTGGCTCTGCTGGCTATTGGCGTCGCACTTGGTCTCCAGCTGATGACCAACAGCATTGTGCTGGGGGCATTGGCCGGTTTCGTCATCTTCACCTGCGGTGGCGTCATCAAGTTTCGCGAGAGTCAGGATGCCTTCACCCAGGGAGTACGCATGATGTCGCTGATCGGCTTCATCATGATCTCCGCCGCCGGCTTTGCTGCCGTCATGAAGGCGACTCACGGCGTCGAGAGCCTGGTTCAGGTCGTTTCCAGCTCTATCGGTCAGCACAAAGGCATTGCCGCCTTCCTGATGCTGCTGGTGGGCCTGCTCATCACCATGGGAATTGGCTCCTCCTTCTCTACCGTGCCCATTATCGCCACCATCTATGTGCCGCTCTGCCTGCAACTGGGTTTCTCTCCCATGGCGATCATCGCGCTGGTCGGTACCGCCGGTGCGCTGGGGGACGCAGGCTCGCCAGCTTCGGACTCCACCCTCGGCCCCACATCGGGCCTCAACGCCGATGGCCAGCACGACCATATCTGGGACAGCGTGGTGCCCACCTTTATCCACTACAACATCCCGCTGGTTATCTTCGGCTGGATTGCCGCCATGGTGCTCTGACCTGAAAATGGCACTGTCTAGATAGCAAAGGCGGCCTGTTGGCCGCCTTTTTGTTGCTGATGACAAGTTGTTTGCTGCTCTACCCGAGCGCCACTTCCTGCATGATGGCGCGATTGACAAAGTAGCGGTGGCAGAATTGGAGAAAGTCCTGCAAGGTCAACGGCCTTGAGTAGAAGTAACCCTGGATCTCGTCTACCCCTATGCTCAGCACCGCCTTGAGTTCGTCGTTGTTTTCCACCCCTTCGGCCACGACGCGCACCCCCAGCTGATGAGAGAGCGAGGTGATTGCCTCAACAAAGAGCGCCTGCCGGGTATCGTTATCGATGGCGGTAATAAAGGAGCGGTCAATCTTCAGCTTGTCGAAATAGAGCTCACGCAGATATGAGAATGAGGACCAGCCGGTTCCAAAATCATCGAGCGCCACCCGCACCCCGATGTGGCGCAATGAAGCGATGATCTGCTTGCTCAGCTCGATATCATCCAGCGCTATGGTCTCGGTCAGTTCCACGATCAACTGCTGTAACCCGAGCGGGCCGACACTCATCCTCTCCTCGACATTGGCAGCCAGCCCCATATTGAACATAGAGCTGGAGAGGTTGACCGAGATCTCCAGCAACTCCACCAGATCGCTCGGGAAGATGGAAAGATCACGCTGCAAACGGTGGAAAATCCAGAGCCCCAGAGCCTCTCCCAGACCGTTTTCCTCTGCCAGCGCGATGATATCGAGCGGCGGAATAAAGCCATATTCAGGGTGATTCCAGCGGATCAGCACCTCGGCTCCAAGCCGGACAGCACTCTGGCCACGCACTATCGGCTGATAGTAGAGGCAGAGCTGCTGGCACTCGGGACTCTGGATCAATTCACGCAACTCGGTCGAGAGGCGGCGGTTGCGCAGGTAGTGTTGATGCATGGCTCGGGAGAAGACCACTGAACGATGAAGCCGCTGGCGCTTGGCACTATCGAGGGCGATATCGGCAAACAGCAGCATCTCTTCCGGAGTATGTACCGGACGAGCGTATTGGCTCACCCCCATAAAGACCCTGACCCGGTGCGCCGGATCTGCCGCAAAGGCCAGATCGGCCAACTCGGCGCGCAACTGCTCCAGAAAGGGGAAACGCAGATAGGTCGGCATGGCGCCGGAGATAATGATGGCAAACTCGTCACTGCCGGTGCGGGCCACAAAAATACCGGGCGCCGCCACGCTATGAATCCGTTCGGCCAGCTGTTTAAGCAGCCCATCCCCTATCTCATATCCCAGACTGTCGTTCACTTCACGAAAGTGGCCCAGATCCACCAGGCAGACAGTGATACTGCTGCCGCCGCCACGATAGGCAGCCCGCAACTTCAGGTGCTTGATAAGCGCCGCCCGATTGGGGAGACGGGTCAGGGGATCGTTCCAAGCAAGAAACTGCTGGTGACGCACTTCGCGAAACAGCATCACCAGCATCACCATAGTTGCCGACATCAGAAAGGCGAGAATGGCAAAATTCTGAGTACGCGACTCATTGAGCAGTTCGCGCTGAGCAATGGCAGAGGGGCCGGTAAAGTTCTTCACCATGACATCACGAATAGCCGCCAGATCGCGATCAAGCTCTATCGAGAAACGAGCTAACCGGGTCGAATCGCGCGTTCCGCTCACCACATCCTGTTCGTACTCTTCAAACAGCGACATCAGCTGCCCTGCTGCTTGGGCAGCACCAAAGCGAGACCTGACCGGCTTTGCCTCTTCCCCATGCAGGAAAACATCAAGTCGGTTCCAGGCGATATCAAACCGCTTGTTCATCTCCTCCTGACTCACCGAGCCAGCGCGATAAAGCTGGAGTGATTCGCCAAAACCGTGAACTTCCAACTCCAACTGTGCCAACGCCCAGGCTGACAACTGGGTATAGCGAGTCACTGCATTGAATGCGCGGTCATAGTTCCAGACCGACCAGATGGCGACCCCCAAAAAGGCAGTCACCATCAGGATCAGGCTGACAAACTTGCCGCGCAGCATGTTACTTGCTCTCTAGCCCAATCAGCTGCCACACCATGCGGCTGTGATAGAGCTCCTTGTTCAGGTCGGGGTAATCGGAGAGCGGGTAGATAATCCAGAGAGGTCCTTTGTTGCGCAGGGTCAGCGGCTTGCCATCCTGCTTCTCGGCAACCAGCACAGGATACTTGTCACCATCCTCGACAGGCACGGCAGCCCAGTAATCATTGACGGCCATTGCCTTCACTTCGCTGCTCTTTAGGCCGTATTTCTTCACCAGCTCCCGCAGCAGCACCCCGCGGTAAGTGTGACTGCCTTCGGTCCAGGGCGTTTTGGTGGTCACTTCGCTTTGCGGCAGTGCCTCAAACTCGGCCCGGGTCAGACTAATCTGCCCCTTGCCATTGCAACACCCATCACCCTTAATCGTCAGAAACGCATCGTCTGCCAGCACCACGCTTGATACGAGACACCCGGACAACAACAGCACTCTGCCAAACCATCCAGTCATGATGAACCTCCATGTCATTGTGTTCAGTTTATTAATCGTACTCTCTTCTGCCATATGCAAACGAAAGAGAGGGGATACCGACTAAAGTCGCAGCCACACAACACAAGCAGAGGCACACCTTATTGACTACGACCTCAATGTCCTGAGACAGGATGACACCACTCCCCTATCACTCACAACCGTTTAACAAAAAAATAATGCCCTTTTGGCTCTCGTTTCTATCACCGAAGTGAGTTGTGCACCCTCGATTCGCTATGGCGAAGCACCATCAGGAAAAACATAAAAAAGGCCGCTCAATGAGCGGCCTTCTGGCATTACCAATCAGGGATTAGCTATCGCGGCGCTTGCCACCGAACTTGCGACCCTTGTCGAAACCGCCTTCACGGCGATCCTTGTTGAAGGGACGGTCACCCTGCGGACGGCGATCCTTGTTGAAAGGACGGTCGCCACGGAACGGACGATCACCGCGCGGCGGACGACTGCTGGTGTTGCCACCGGCCGGCACTTCGGTGTAGCGAGTGATCTGCAGCGGACGCTGGCAAACACGGGCTTTCTTGATCACTTCCAGCACATCGGCGCTCATGCCCTTGGGCAGGTCGACGGTGGAGAAGTCGTCAGCGATGTCGATGTTGCCGATGAAGCGGCTCTCGATGTTCGCTTCGTTGGCGATGGCGCCCACGATCTGGCCCGGCTTGACGCCGTGATGGGCACCCACGTCTACGCGGTAGCGCTCCATCTCAACGTCCGGGTTGTCTTTGAGCGGACGCGGCTCCAGGGACGGCATACGACGGGCCGGACGATCGCCACGGTCACCGAAGTCACGACCGCCACGGTCATTGAAGTCACGGCGCTCGAAGCCACCGCGATCGTTGCTGTTGTTGAACAGCGGATCCGGGATAGAGTCATCCAGCAGCAGCGGTTGGTCGCCCTGTACCAGCTTGGCCAGTGCGGCAGCCAGCTCCAGCGGATCGGCAGAATCTTCTTCGATCAGCTCGTTTACCAGGTTGTGGTAGATCTCGAGCTCTTCGCCCATCATGGTTTCGCGGATGCGCTCCTTGAACTTGGCCAGACGGTGCTGGTTGATGTCCTCGGTGCTCGGCATCTTCATCGGCTCGATGGCCTGACGGGTTGCGTGCTCGATGGCGCGCAGCATGCGGCGCTCGCGCGGAGCCACGAACAGGATGGCCTCGCCCTTGCGACCGGCACGACCGGTACGGCCGATACGGTGAACGTAAGATTCGGTGTCGTACGGAATGTCGTAGTTCACTACGTGAGTGATGCGCTCAACGTCCAGACCACGGGCGACAACGTCGGTGGCGATCAGGATGTCCAGCTGGCCCTGACGCAGCTTGTCAACGGTACGCTCACGCAGCTTCTGCGGGATGTCGCCGTGCAGTGCTTCACAGGCGTGGCCACGAGCGGCCAGCTTGCCAGCCAGCTCTTCAGCGGCGTTTTTGGTACGCACGAACACCAGCAGAGCTTCGTAGGGCTCGACTTCCAGCAGACGGGTCATGGCGTCCAGCTTGTGCAGACCGGTCACCTGCCAGTAACGCTGGCGGATGGTGGTGGCGGTAGCAGTCTTGGAGGCGATCTTGATCTCTTTGGGCTGCTTCAGGTGCTTCTGGGCCACGCGACGGATCTGCTCCGGCATGGTGGCGGAGAAGAGCGCAACCTGACGACCGGCCGGGCACTGATCCATGATCCAGTCCACGTCGTCGATGAAGCCCATACGCAGCATTTCGTCCGCTTCGTCCAGCACCAGAGCTTTCAGACCGGAGAGATCCAGGTTCTTGCGACGGATCAGGTCCATCACACGGCCCGGAGTACCGACGACAACCTGAGCACCGCGACGCAGAGCGCGGGTCTGGGTTTCGTAGGAGGCGCCACCGTAGATGGGTAGCACGTGGAAATCAGGCATGTGGTGGGCATAGCGTTGGCACGCTTCAGCCACCTGCAGAGCCAGTTCGCGAGTCGGCGCCAGCACCAGGATCTGGGTGTTGCGGTTACCAGCTTCCAGACGAGACAACAGAGGCAAGGCAAAAGCAGCGGTCTTCCCTGTACCGGTTTGCGCCTGCCCCAGCAGATCGTGGCCCGCCATCAGGTGGGGAATTGCTGCGGCCTGGATGGGGGACGGGCGCTCATAGCCCACGTCCTGCAGCGCTTTCAATACAGGCGCGGCCAGTCCAAGCTCACTAAAAAGGGGCAGTTGTTCGGTATCAGACATAGATTCTTCCAGATTAAGGCAGGCGGCTAACACCGCGGAATAGCAAAAAGGCGGCGATTATAGCGCCACTTTGTTCTGCTGTCTTGAAAAATGTGATAAGCCTCTCAAGACGTTGGCAATTATAGAGGGATCTTGCGAGTTAAGCTTGCTTATTTTTCACTCATGATGCGTTATTGCAGATCGTTCCTCTCCGGAGTCCTTGCCCCGCTTGTGCTTGAGCACCGCCATGGTCAACCGGCTGGTGCACAATAAACGACCACGCTCATCGCGAATTTCTATCTGCCACACCTGAGTCGTCGCCCCCAGATGCAGTGGCGAGCAGCGCCCCGTTACCACCCCTTCCCGCTTGGCTCGCAGATGGTTGGCGTTCACCTCCAGACCCACACAATAACTGTCAGGTCCGACCGCCATGTTGGCCGCGAGCGATCCCAGCGTCTCCGCCAGTACCACAGAGGCGCCACCGTGCAGCATGCCAAGGGGCTGGTGAGTACGGTGATCCACCGGCATGGTGGCCTCCAGCCAGTCGGGGCCAAAGGCGGTATAGATGATGTCGAGGTGAGCCATCAGGGTATTGCGAGAGCTGGCGTTGAGCCCTTCAAGGCTCATGGGCCTGCGCCAGATGGGGGATGATTCCTGACTCATGAAAAGAGAACTCCTTCAATTGCATGGGGAAAATGGAGCATCACTGCATTGCACAACCAGCCTGCCCCGGCCAGCAGCCGGGGCAGGAAAAACCTGAAACCGACCACCTTACCAGGGATAGGTGACACCGGGCCACTCGGCCCAGGGCATCTCCCGACCCGGCAAGCGGGGCTCTGACCACTGCCACACGTTGGCGAGCCAGTCGCGCAGCAGCCCTTCCAACTCTTCATCACTGATAGGGGCCTCAGTTACCTTCCAGAAAAAGAGCTCCGCCTCCACTTCTGGCAGTACCGAGGGGTAGAGATAAACCCCGCCCCAGAATTGCGGCTCCCGATCCGGACTCCAGAGGCCATAGGCAAAGGAGCGCTTGGCCAGAAACTCCGACTGCTGCCACTCCAGATCTCCTTCGTGCTGACTCAGGCTGAAATTGGCGGAGGGCCAGAGATCGTTTGGCCGAAACAGCTGATGGAGTTGCTCGCGCTCGCGCAGGATGGCGACAAACTCCACCACCGCCTGAGCGGGGGTGGCGGGCAATAACAAGAAACGCGGGTGCCGATAGGCTTTCGGCACCCGAAACCGCTTGGGAAATCGCAGCATCAGAGCAGCTCCAGCAAGGCTTGCAGCGGATGTTTGATCTTCTCTCCCTCCATCCGTTTGACCTGACTGCGGCAGGAATAACCGGTAGCCAGACAGCGATCCTGTGGCAAACGGGCCAGCGGTTCGGCCCAGCTCAACCCATAAATGCCCTTGGAGTTCTCCACCTGTTTGACATCGTGGCCATAGGTGCCCGCCATGCCGCAGCAACCGACCGAGACCGGTTGCAGTTTGGCGCCAAAGCGGCCAAACAGGGTGCCCCAGTCGCCGTGAGTCGAGGGCTTGGCAGTCTTCTCGGTGCAGTGGGCAAAGAGATACCAGGGCTCTGCAGTCTGATCTTCACGTTTCGGCAGCACGTCGGCCGGAAGCGAGAGCAGCCACTCCTGCGGCAACATCACCTGAAAATCACCGCGCGCCGGCCCCAACGCCTTGACGTACTCGTCGCGATAGCAGAGCACCATGGCCGGATCTACCCCCACCATGGGAATGCCGAGCGTCGCAATCTTGTTGAGGAACTGGGCGCTGCTCGCCGCGGTGCGGGCAAAGGCACGCAGGAACCCCTTGATATGCTGGGGCTTGCCGTTGGGCTTGAAGGGCAGCAGGTAGGGCTGGAACCCGAGCTTGCTGGCGAGTTTCACCAGATCCCGCACCACAGGGGCATCGTAATAGCTGGTGAAGGGATCCTGCACGATCAGCACCACCTTCTGACGCAGCTCGGGAGTCATGGCCTCCAGACTCGGCAGATCGAAGTAACGGGCGCGGTTATCGCGCAGCTCCTCGGCTAGGGTCGGCACGCTCAAGAGCGGCACATCGACCATGCCGATGCCCTTTTCAGCCGCCTTCTGGGCCCACTCTTTTTCGAGGAAGAAGTTGACCAGCTTCGGCGCTTTGGCGAGCAGCGGCGCATAGCTTTCAACGGTGCCGACGAAATAATCCTTGGGCGCGCGCAGGTAGCGACCGTGGTAGAGCTGCATAAAGCGGGCGCGAAAATCGGGCACATCCACCTTGATCGGGCACTGGCTGGTGCACGCCTTGCAGGCAAGGCAGCCAGCCATCGCCTCCATCACCTCGTGGGAGAAGTCATACTCGCCGCGCTGTTTGGCCCAGCTGTTGCGCACCTTGTCCACCAGCTGTTTGAAGCGCACGCCGCCGGAGTGAAGTGCCACCTCTTCCGCCAACGGGTCGAACCCCTGCTCCGCCAACTGACGCAGCCACTCGCGCATCAGGCCAGCCCGCCCCTTGGGAGAGTGGCGGCGGTCACGGCTGATCTTGACCGAGGGACACATGGGGGAGTCAGTTTCGAAGGTGAAGCAGAGACCGTTGCCGTTGCAATCGAGGGCCCGGGTATAACTCTCGCGCACCGCCACCGGGATCTGGCGGTCAAACTTGCCGCGCTTGGGCCCATCCACCGATACCAGCTCGGCATCGCTGCCATAGGGGATACAGATCTTGCCCGGGTTGATACGGTTGGCCGGGTCGAAGGCCCCTTTGACCCGCTGAAGCTCCTCCCACAGCTCGCCAAAGAAGGCGGGGCTGTATTCGGAGCGAAAACCCTTGCCGTGCTCGCCCCACATCAGGCCGCCATATTTGGCGGTCAGCGCCACCACCTGATCGGAGATGCGCCGCAGCAGCACCTCCTGTTCGGGGTCGCACAAATCGAGCGCCGGGCGCACATGCAGCACACCGGCATCGACGTGACCAAACATGCCGTAGTCAAGGCCGTGGGCGTCCAGCAGGGCGCGAAATTCCATGATGAAATCGGCCAGCGACTCTGGCGGCACGGCGGTATCTTCGGTGAAGGCCACCGGCTTCTTGCGCCCTTCGGCGTTGCCGAGCAGCCCCACCGACTTCTTGCGCATGGCGTAGATGGTCTCGATGCTCGGCAGGTGGTCACACACCTGATAGCCGATGATCCCGGCTTCGCCATGAGCCAGCAGCGCGTCGATACGGCGGCAGAGCTCTACCACCTTGGCCTGGTGTTCTGCCTCGTCGGTATCGGCAAACTCGACAATATTGAGCCCCTGCAGATCCTTGCCGGGCACATCCTGAATAAGCTCTTTCACCGAATGCCAGATGATGTCGGCGCGGGCCAGCCCCAGCACCCGGGAGTCCACGGTTTCCACCGACAGCGCCTCGGCCTGCACCATAAAGGGGGCGTTGCGCAGGGCGGAGGGGAAGCTGTCGTACTTGACGTTGACCAGGGTGCGGTAGCGCGGGATGGGGGTGATGTTGAGTCTGGCTTCGGTGATAAAGCCGAGGGACCCTTCAGATCCGCACAGCACCCGACTCACATCCAGCGTATCGGTATCGGGTTGATAGAGGTGCTTGAGATCGTAGCCGGTCAGAAAGCGGTTGAGCTTGGGGAAGGTCGCCTCGATGTCGGTGCGGCGCTCCTTGCCGATGCGATAGAGGGTGCGATAGATCTCCCCTTCCCGACTCTCCAGCGCCAGCTTGTCGGCAAGTCGCTCACCGGTCAGCGGCTCGGTGGCCATCAGGTCACCATTCTCCAGCACGGCTTTGAGGCCGAGCACGTGATCCGAGGTTTTGCCGTAAACCAGCGAGCCCTGCCCCGAGGCGTCGGTGTTGATCATGCCACCCAGGGTAGCGCGGTTGGAGGTGGAAAGATCCGGCGAGAAGAAGTAGCCGTGGGGTTTCAAATAGGCGTTGAGTTGGTCTTTCACCACCCCGGCCTGGGCACGCACCCACCCCTCTTCCAGATTAATTTCCATGATCTGGTTCATATGACGGGAGAGATCGACGATAATGCCGCCGCCCAATGACTGACCGTTGGTGCCGGTACCGCCACCGCGAGGGAAAAAACTCAGAGTGTGGTACGCCGGCTCCGCCGCCAGCTTGAGCATCACTGCTATGTCGTCCGCACTGCGCGGATAGAGAACCGCCTGAGGTACTACCTGATAGACGCTGTTGTCCGTCGCCATCGCCAACCGGCTTGCATAAGACTTTTCGATATCACCACGAAAGGCGCTGCGCCCTAGCAACTCTAGGAACGACAGGGTTGTGGGTGACAAACTGTCCTGGTAATCGAGTCTCGGGATCATGAATCCTTGTTCCCTTATTTGCTTGATGCCGGCACCCCGGCGACTACGACTGACCCATCGCCCATCAATGGCAATCAGGCCAGTCCGCTCACATGTGAGCGGGCAGTATATCAGCTCGAAAACCGCTTGCGCGTAGCAATATTAACCATTTGAAAGGAGGACTTTTATGGCTCACCACAGCCATGTTATCAGTACGCTGGTCACCACAGAGAAGCAGGCGCTCACCCTGTCGCTGTTTGGCTGCATCACTTTCGCCATCTTCGGCATCGGCTATGGCCTGTTCGTTGGCTCCAAAGCCATCATGCTCGATGGCATCTTTACCCTGTTCAGCATGGGTATGACGGGCCTCGGTCTGGTTACCGCCTACCTCGTTACCCGCCCCTCCGATGACCGTTTCCAGTATGGCTATGCGCACTTCGAGCCCATCGCCAACGTCATCAACGGCTCCATTATTCTGCTGCTCTGTCTGGCGGCACTCTACAACGGCCTCACCACCCTGTTTGAAGGGGGGCGGGAGATCGATCTCGGTCATGCCCTCATCTATGCCGTTGTCTCCACCTTCTTCTGCGCCATCCTCTACCGGATTGAAGCCCAGGTCGCCGAGCAGGTTGACTCCGAACTGGTGCGGGTAGACTCCAAGGAGTGGCTGGTGGATACCCTGCTCAGTGCCACCCTGCTTATCGGTTTTGTGGTTGCCATCGGCCTCGATGCCATCGGCTACGGCCAATACAACCGCTATATCGACCCGGTGCTGGTCTCTCTGCTGGCCCTCTGCGCCACCCTCATTCCCATCAAGGTGCTCGGTCGCAACCTACGGGAAGTGCTGAAAATCGCCCCCAGAGGGGATGTTTCCCAGCTGGTCGAGAACGAAGTCGAAGCGCTGCGCCAGCGTCACGGCGTCGAGTGCTACAGCCATCTGGCGAAAAGTGGTCGCCGCTTCGATCTCGAACTCAACATTCTGGTCGCCCCGGGTCAGGAGTGGCCCGTCGAGCGGCAGGATGCCCTGCGTCAGGAGCTCTGGTCCCGCCTCGGCGACACCCTGGGCGATGCCTGGCTCTCGGTCTGTTTCACCCGCGAAAAGCGCTGGTTGTAACCCGATAACCGGTGGAGGCGGCCTGCCAGCCTCCACCGGCTGCGTCACATCCCGACACCGCCCACTTGCCAAATTGGCGCCAGCCGCTATCATCAGGGCTCATTTTTAACCCGAGGTTTTATTGCCCATCATGGACAATCCCCGAAGTTGCCCTTCGTTTCTTCCCGTCAAAAGCTATCTGTTTCTGCTTAACCAGCGCCTCTGAATAACGCCATTGCCTTGCTGTCGCTGCGGCTTTCGCTAGCCCTGTTCACTGTTCGCTCTGTCTGTTTTTTTGAGGTCACATAATGGAATTGCTGCTGGATCCCCATATCTGGATCGGTCTTTTTACCCTGATCATTCTCGAGATTGTGCTCGGGATCGACAACCTGGTCTTCATCGCCATTCTGGTGAAAAAGCTGCCCCCCGCCCAGCGGGACAAGGCGCGCGTACTCGGCCTTGGCCTCGCCCTGCTGATGCGGCTGGTGCTCTTGAGCGTGATGTCGTGGCTGGTCACCCTCACCACCCCCATTTTGCATATCTGGGATCACCCCTTCTCCGGTCGCGACCTCATCCTGATGGGGGGCGGTATCTTCCTGCTGTTCAAGGCCACCTCCGAGCTGCACGAGCGGCTGGAGGCCAAGCCCCACGATGATGGCCCTGTCGGTGCCTACGCCAGCTTCAGCGTGGTGATCGCCCAAATTCTGGTGCTGGACGCGGTCTTCTCGCTGGACTCCATCATCACCGCCGTCGGCATGGTGGAACACCTGGGCGTAATGATGGCCGCAGTGACCATCGCCATGGTGGTGATGGTGCTCGCCTCCAAGCCGCTGACCCGCTTCGTCAACGCCCACCCGACCGTGGTGGTGCTCTGCCTGAGCTTCCTGTTGATGATCGGTTTCAGCCTGGTGGCGGAGGGCTTCGGCTTCCATATTCCGAAGGGTTACCTCTATGCGGCCATCGGCTTCTCGGTGCTGATCGAGTTTTTCAACCAGTTGGCCCAGCACAGCGCCATGCGCCACGAGGCCAAACAGCCGCTGCGCGAGCGCACCACCGCCGCCATCTTCAAGCTGATGGGGAGCAAGGCGTATCAGGACCGACCGGACGATGATCTGGATGCCCCGGCCGCCGCGCCGGTGAGCTTTGGCGAGGAGGAGCGCTACATGGTGACCGGCGTGCTGTCGCTGGCCGAGCGCTCCATCCGCACCATCATGACGCCGCGCTCCGAGATGGCCTGGATTGACATCAACGACACCAGTGAGGATATCCGTATCCTGCTGCAGCGCGAACCCCACAGCCTGTTCCCGGTCTGTGACGGGGATCTGGACGAGGTGATCGGCGTGGTCAAGGCGCGCGACCTGCTGTTTGCCCTCAACGAAGGGCAATCCTTAAGCGCGTTGGCCAAGCAGAACGACCCCATTATCGTGCCGCAGACCATCAACGTGATTAAGCTGCTGGCGGAGCTGCGCAAGGCGAAGGGGAGCCTAATTCTGGTGGCCGACGAGTTCGGCGTGATCCAGGGGCTGGTCACCACCCACGACCTGCTGGAGGCGATTGTCGGCGAACTGCCGGATGAGGATGAGACCCCCGACATGATCCGCGATGGCGAAGGGTGGCTCATCAACGGCAGCACCAACATCCACCATGTGGAGCAGGTGCTGGAGCACGAGGGGCTGGTGAGCGAGAGCGACGAGTACGTGACCCTGGCCGGCATGCTGCTCTCCCACTTCGGCACCCTGCCCACCCCGGGCCAGCAGCTGCAACTGCAGGCGCTCAACTTCGAGGTGCTGGAGGTGAGCGAGCGGCGCATCGAGCGGGTACGGGTGATGCCGGTCTCAGGCTAATCGAGCCGCAACGCAACCATGAGAAGAGGGCCTGTGAGCCCTCTTTTTTTTTATTCGCCTTTCATTTGCATGTGATGCACCGATTGCAGCGCCCTCTCTGCACCGCCAGCTATCCGGCGCGACATTTATCCCCTGCCAGCCGCGATTGCTGCATGCAGTGCAATTCAATGGTGCAATTACCCCTCTTTGTTGCAACGCTATTGGCGGCTAGAGTCAGTCTCAATCCCACCATGAGGAACTCAAGATGAGCCACGATCACCTGTTTTGCCCGCAGCGACTGGGTCAGCTGCACCTTGCCAATCGCATCGTCATGCCCCCCATGACCCGCTCCCGCGCCAGTCAGCCCGGTGATGTGGCCAACGCCATGATGGCCAGCTACTACGCCCAGCGCGCCACTGCCGGCCTTATCATCAGCGAGGGCACCCAGATCGATCCCATGGGCAAGGGCTACGCCTGGACGCCGGGCATCTACAGCGCCGATCAGATCGCCGGCTGGAAGCTGGTGACTGACGCCGTTCACGCCAAACATGGCACCATCTTCGCCCAGCTCTGGCACGTGGGTCGGGTCACCCATCCGGACAATATCGGCGGCGCCCAGCCCATCTCGGCCTCGGCCCTGCCCGCGGTCGGCGTCAAGGTGTTTGTCGATAACGGCAGCGATGCCCCCGGTTTTGTCGAGACCGTCACCCCGCGCGCCATGAGCCAAGCCGATATCGATGCGGTGGTGGGGCAGTTCCGTCAGGCGGCTCGCAACGCCATCAGCGCAGGTTTTGACGGCATCGAGCTGCACGCCGCCAACGGTTATCTGATCAACCAGTTCCTCGACTCCGAGTCCAACGCCCGTACCGACGGCTACGGCGGTTCGCTGGAGAACCGGCTGCGCTTCCTCAAAGAGGTGACCGAAGCGGTCTGCAGCGAGATCGGGGCTGACCGGGTCGGGGTGCGTCTTGCGCCGCTCACCACCCTCAACGGCACCGTCGATGCCAACCCGCAGGAGACCTATCTGGCCGCCGCCCGCCTGCTGGGCCAGCTCAACGTGGTCTACCTGCACATCGCCGAAGCGGACTGGGACGATGCGCCCCTGATGCCGGAGAACTTCAAACAGGGTCTGCGCGATGCCTTCCCCAACACCCTGATCTATGCCGGCAAATATGACGGCGAGCGGGCGCGCGCCGCCCTCAAGGCGGGTTGGGCCGACATGATTGGTTTTGGCCGCCCCTTCGTCGCCAACCCGGATCTGCCAGAACGGCTGCGCCACGGCTATCCGTTGGCTCCCCACGATCCGGCCACCCTGTTTGGCGGTGGCGAAAAGGGGCTGACCGACTACCCGACCTATCAGGCCGATGGCGCATAAACCGGCCGTTGCTTGCCAATGGCCAACAGACCACGTTAAGCAGGCCCCACAGGTTGGGGCCTGCCGTATTGTTGCACAATTGCAACAGTGGAAGTTTTACTGTCTTGCTGTTGCAACAATCTCATCAAACTCCCCCCACTGTTTCGCAAGGAGTCATCATGAATCACACCCAAGCCTGGTGCTGGCATGCCCCGGGTGAACCGGATCAGCTCACCCTCGCCGACCTCCCGCTCTCTCCCCTTGGCCCGGATGAGGTACTGGTGGCCAACCGGGTCATCGCCTTCAATCCGGTGGACTGGAAGCTGATCGAATATGGCCACTCCCACTGGCAGGATGGTCAGGTGCCCGGCGTCGATGGCATGGGCACGATCGTGGCGCTCGGCGCCAACGTCAGTCATCTGCGTCTCGGCGCCCGGGTCGCCTACCACACCGATCTGCGCCACCACGGCAGCTTTGCCCGTCATACCCGGGTGCCGGCACGCGCCCTGCTGCCGGTACCCGATGCCCTGAGCGACGAGGCGGCCGCCGCCCTGCCCTGTCCCGGTCTCACCGCCTGGCAGGCACTGGCCAAGCTGCCGCGCCTGCACGGGGAAGCGCTGCTCATCACCGGCGCCGGCAGCAGTGTCGGCCGCTTTGCGGTGCAACTGGCCCTCCAGCAAGGAGCGCGAGTCTTTGCCAGCGCCAGTCCACGCCACCATCAGTGGCTCAAACAGATCGGGGTGCAGGGGGTGGCCGATTATCGGGATCCCGACTGGCTGGCCACCTTGCAGGCCGCCAACGGCAACGAGCCGTTCGAGGGGATCATCGATCTGGTGTCGAGCCAGCAGGCAGAGAGCCTGCTGCCCGCCCTTGGCTACTACGGCCATATGGTGACTGTGCTTGGGCGCATCCCGCACAACCCGCTGCCCGCCTTTAGCCATTGCCACTCGTTGCACGAGATTGCGCTGGGTGCCCAGCACGCCTTTGGCTCGGACAAACAGTGGAGCCGGCTGGTCGCCGCGGGTGTCGCCATGATGGCGCAGATGGCGAGCGGCGAGCTGACCCTGCCGCCGCTGGTGGTCGGCAACTTTGAGGAACTGCCCACCCTGCTCGAGCGCTTCAAGCGCGAAGGTCAGGGCGAGAAGTATCTGGTGCGGGTGGCGTAGCGCTGGCGTCATCCACCGACAGCAGAAACGCTCGCAACTGAAAATAAGAGAGGCCCGTGATAGCGGGCCTCTTTGCATCCGGGATTAACCTGCCCCTGACTCAGTGCAGCTGCACCCCGTGGCGGGCGGCATGAGTGCGAATGTCACGGGTCAGCCGCGCCTTGTCGGCCAAGCTCAGCCAGCTCGCCTCCACCGCATTGAGCGAGAGGCGGCAGAGCTGATCCGCAGTGGCGCCGAGATCATTCGCCAGCGCCGCAAAGTTGGCCCCCATGTAACCACCGAAGTAGGCGGGATCGTCGGAGTTGATGGTGACGCAGATCCCCTGCTCCAGCAGCCGCAGCACATTGTGGTGGGCCATCTGGTCAAACACCTTGAGCCGGGTGTTGGAGAGGGGGCAGACGGTGAGCGGCAACCGGGTATCGGCCAGATAGCGGAGCAGCTCGGGATCGTCGGCCGAGCGCACCCCGTGATCAATGCGACACACCTGCAGCTCGTTGATCGCCTGCCAGATGTAGTCGGCAGGCCCCTCTTCGCCCGCATGGGCCACCACCGGCAGCCCCAGCTCGCGGCATTTGGCAAAAATCCGGGCAAACTTGCTGGGCGGATTGCCCTTCTCCCCCGAGTCGAGGCCGATGCCGTGGATCCGTGACAGGAAGGGCTCGGCCTCTGCCAACGTAGCGAACGCTTCATCCTCGCTGAGGTGGCGCAAAAAACTCATGATAAGCCGCCAGCTGATGCCAAACTCCTGCTCCCCGCGCTGCAGCGCCCGCTCGATACCGCCGAGCACGGTAGCAAAGGGGATACCGCGGGCAGTGTGGGTCTGCGGGTCGAAGAAGATCTCCACATGCACCACCTTGTCGGCGGCGCACCGCTCAAGATAGGCCCAGGTGAGGTCGAAGAAGTCCTGCTCGGTCACCAGCACACTGGCACCGCGATAGTAGAGGTCGAGAAAGGATTGCAGGCAGTCAAAGTCATAGGCGGCGCGCACGCTGGCCACGTCGGGCCAGGGCAGCGGCACATTGTTGCGTTTGCCAAGCTCGAACATCAGCTCGGGTTCGAGGGTGCCCTCAATGTGAAGGTGCAGCTCCAGCTTGGGCAATTCGGCTATAAAGTGTTCGGCAATAGGGTTATCCATGGCGACGGCTCCATCAGCGACCAGATCCCGGGGGCAACCCCTCCACACGATTGCCCCGACTTCATGCTTATTGTGCGCTCAAGTTGCAAGACAGGGGAGACTTGTCATCAAACAGATTTATAATGGCGTCACAAAAATCATAAATGATTGAACGTCTTACCGATTGGCAGCTCGTCTGCGCCCTGACAAGGAGTTTTCATGAAGAACGTCATCTGTGACATCGACGGTGTCATCCTGCACAACAACGATCTCATTCCCGGCGCCGACCGCTTCGTCCATCGCCTGCTGGAGCAGGGCAGCAAGCTGCTGTTTCTGACCAACTACCCGGCCCAGACCCAGAAAGATCTGCAAAACCGCTTCCGCTCCGCCGGGATCGAGGTGCCGGAGGAGTGCTTCTACACCTCCGCCATGGGCACCGCCGACTTTCTCAAGCGTCAGGATGGCAAGAAGGCCTATGTGATCGGTGAAGGGGCGCTGACCCACGAGCTCTACAAGGCCGGCTTTACCATCACCGATATCGACCCCGACTTCGTGGTGGTGGGCGAGACCCGCAACTACAACTGGACCATGATCCAGCAGGGGGCCAAGTTCGTCGATCAGGGGGCCCGCTTTATCGCCACCAACCCCGATACCCACGGCCCCATGATGCACCCGGCCTGTGGCGCCCTGTGCGCCCCCATCGAGCGGATGACCGGCAAGAAGCCGTTCTACGTCGGCAAGCCGAGCGCCTGGATCATCCGTGCGGCACTGAACCGCATGGAGGCCCACTCCGACGACACCATCATCATCGGCGACAACCTGCGCACCGACATTCTGGCGGGCTTTCAGGCAGGCCTCGAGACGGTGCTGGTGCTCTCCGGGGTGAGCAAGGTCGCCGATATCGACCGCATGCCGTTTCGGCCGAACCACATCTTCGACTCCGTGGTCGACATCGATATCGTCTGATACCCAAGGATTTAAACAGGGCAGGTCTCCCCTGCCCCAGCTGGACCTGTTATGGAACCCATTCTCATCGCCGTGGCCTTTGGCTGCGGCATGCTGGTCAATCTGATTGGCCTGCCCCCTCTACTCGGCTTTCTGGCCGCCGGTTTTATTCTCAATGGCATGGGCTATCACAACACCCCGGCCCTCAACGAGATCGCCGATCTCGGCGTCACCCTGCTGCTGTTCACCATCGGTCTCAAGCTCAATATCAAGACCCTGATGCGACGCGATGTGTGGGGCACCACCAGCCTGCATCTGCTGCTCTCCACCCTGCTCTTTACCGTGGTGCTGCTGGTCTGCAAGGGGCTCGGGCTGGTGCTGGCCCTGTCGCTGGACTGGAAGCTGGCACTGCTGCTGGGCTTTGCCCTCTCCTTCTCCAGCACCGTCTTCGCGGTCAAGGTTCTGGAAGATCGCAGTGACATGAATGCCCTCTACGCCCGCATCGCCATCGGTGTGCTGGTGATGCAGGATGTGTTCGCGGTGGCCTTTCTGGCCTTCTCCAGCGGCAAGTGGCCCAGCATCTGGGCACTCTGGGTACTGGGGCTGCCGCTGCTGCGCCCACTGCTGTTCAAGCTGCTGGAGCGGGCCGGTCACGGCGAGTTGCAGGTGCTGTTCGGAGTATTTCTGGCGCTGGTGGTGGGTGCAGCCGGGTTTGAAGTGGTCGGCCTCAAGCCGGATCTCGGGGCGCTGATCATCGGCATGATGCTCGCCTCCCATCCTGCCGCAGCAGGCCTTGCCAAGGCGCTCTTCAACCTCAAAGACCTGTTTCTTATCTGCTTCTTCCTCACCATCGGTCTCAATGGTCTGCCGACCCACGACACCATGTTGCTGGCGCTGGCACTGGTGCTGGCCCTGCCGCTCAAAAGCGCCCTCTACTATCTGGTCTACAGCGGCGCTCACCTGCGGGTGCGCACCGCGCTGCTCTCCACCCTGGCGCTCACCAACTTTTCGGAGTTTGGCCTGATCGTCGCCGCCATCGCCGCCAAGGCGGGCTGGCTCTCCTACGAGTGGCTGGTGGCGGTTTCGCTGGCGCTGGCGGCAAGCTTTATGATCTCCGCTCCGCTCAATGCCCAGAGTGAGCGCATCTACCATCGCATCGGTCACTGGCTCAAGGGGTTGCAGGCGAGCAACCTCCATCCGGAAGACAGACCCATCGAGCTGGGCGATGCGGAGGTGATCATCCTCGGCATGGGACGGATCGGTCAGGGGGCCTACTTCGAGCTGGAGAACAAGTACGGCAACGTCATCCTCGGGGTGGAGAACGACAGTGAGAAGCTGCCTACCCTGCGTGCCCAGGGGATGAACGTCATCGAGGGGGATGCCACCGATACTGACTTCTGGGACAAGGTGCTGCTCTCGAATCAGGTCAATCTGGTGCTGCTGGCGATGCCCCACCACTCGGGGAATCTCTACGCCATCGAGAAGCTGCGCAGCCACGGTTTTGCCGGCAAGATAGCCGCCATCGTCCGCTTCGAGGACGATATCGCCTCCCTCAAGGAGCAGGGGGTGGATGCTGTGTTCAACGTCTACAACGAAGCGGGCAGCGGCTTTGCCCGCCATGTGATCCGCCGTTTGCAACCGCTCTGATCCTGCGGCCAGCGGCTCTTGGCAAGGGAGTGCGCATCGTTTAAGTTATGCACAACCTCGTGTAATAAAACGAACAAACGCGGGGCCGGGATGGCCCCGCGTTCCTATCTGCCGCAGCCAAGGAGGCACCATGAAGACCCTCAACGACTGGATTTTGCTCGACCGCCATGAGGCGGCCCCCACCCCGCTGATGCCTGCCCCCGAGCGCATTAAAGCGGGCAACCCGAGTCAGACGGTGTGGAACCACTACTCCGACCCCAGCCAGCAGTTTCACATCGGCTTCTGGGCTTGCGAACCGGGCCGCTGGGCCATCCACTACACCGAGCACGAGTATTGCCAGCTGCTGGAGGGGGATGTGGTGATCCACGACAGTCTGGGCGGCCAGCTGGCCCTCAAACCCGGCGATCAATTCGTCATTCCCGCCGGTTTTGTCGGAGAGTGGGAGACCCTCACCCCCTGTCGCAAGGTCTACGTCATCTTCGAACCCGCCTCGGCTTGACGTTCACGTCACCCTGCCCCGTTGCAGCAGCCCTTATCCTGTTGATCCGCTTGACGCTTACGGCATGATTTTCTGCGGTTTTCCCGCTTGCAAAAGGTTTTTCCGCTAGGCATTGTGTCTGACGAGGAATGTAAATGGAATTTCGAGCCCAAACGTGGGGGGCTCATATAAAAATCAAGAGGATTACCGCCAATGTGTTCAATTTTCGGCATTCTGGATATCAAGTCCGATGCAGTAGCCCTGCGCAAATCGGCGCTGGAGATGTCCAAGCGACTTCGTCACCGCGGGCCTGACTGGTCCGGCGTCTACAGCTCCGACAAAGCCATTCTGGTGCACGAGCGTCTGGCCATCGTCGACCCGGGCAATGGCGCCCAGCCGCTCTACAACCCCGAGCGCACCCATGTGCTGGCGGTCAACGGCGAGATCTACAATCACAAAGAGCTGGAAAAGACCCTCAAGGTCGACTTCCAGTTCCAGACCAAATCTGACTGTGAAGTGCTGCTTGCTCTCTACAAGGAGAAGGGCCCGGCGTTTCTCGACGATCTCAACGGCATCTTTGCCTTCATTCTTTATGACGCCGAACAGGATGCCTACCTGATTGGTCGCGACCACATGGGGATCATCCCCCTCTATACCGGTCGCGACGAGCACGGCAACTTCTATGTCGCCTCAGAGATGAAGGCGCTGGTGCCGGTCTGCAAAAGCGTCGAAACCTTCCCGCCAGGACACTACCTGTGGAGCAAGGATGGCGAGCTCAAACAGTGGTACAAGCGCGACTGGATGGAGTACAGCGCGGTCGAGCACAACGTCAGCGACAAGGCCGAGCTGAAAGCGGCGCTGGAAGCTGCGGTCAAACGCCAGCTGATGTGCGACGTGCCCTATGGCGTGCTGCTCTCCGGTGGGCTGGACTCCTCCGTTATCTCCGCCATCACCAAGCTCTATGCGGCGCGCCGCATCGAGGACGATGGCAAGAGCGAAGCCTGGTGGCCGCAACTGCACTCCTTCGCCGTCGGGCTGGAAGGCTCACCTGATCTCGCCGCCGCCCGCAAGGTGGCCGATCATCTGGGCACCATCCACCACCAGATCCACTTCACCGTGCAGGAGGGTCTGGATGCCCTGCGCGACGTCATCTATCACCTAGAGACCTATGACGTCACCACCATCCGCGCCTCCACGCCCATGTATCTGATGGCACGCTACATCAAGGCGATGGGGATCAAGATGGTGCTCTCCGGCGAAGGTTCCGACGAACTGTTCGGTGGCTACCTCTACTTCCACAAGGCGCCCAACGCCCGCGAATTCCACGAAGAGAACGTGCGCAAGCTCGCCTCCTTGCACCTCTATGACTGCCTGCGCGCCAACAAGTCTATGGCCGCCTGGGGGGTGGAGGGTCGTGTGCCCTTCCTCGACAAGGAGTTCATGGACGTGGCGATGCGCCTGCAACCTGCTGACAAGATGTGTGGCAAGGGCAAGATCGAGAAGCACATCCTGCGCGAAGCGTTCGAAGATCTGCTACCCCACGAAGTGGCATGGCGCCAGAAGGAGCAGTTCTCCGATGGCGTGGGCTATTCGTGGATCGACAGCCTGAAGGCGATGGTCGAGACCGAAGTGACGGATCAGATGTTCGAGGCGGCCGCATTCCGCTTCCCCATCAACACCCCGCTCACCAAGGAGGCCTACTTCTACCGCGCCATCTTCGACGAGCACTTCCCGCTGGAAGCTGCCGCCCGCACCGTGCCCTACGGCAAGTCGGTCGCCTGCTCCACCCCCACCGCGCTGGAGTGGGATGCCAAGTTCAAAGAGATGGCCGACCCGTCTGGCCGCGCCGTGATGGATGTGCACCAGCAGGGCTACTAAGCCAGAGCGAGGCGACCCCAGCGGCTAACGCCAGATAGCAAAAAGCCCTTCATCACGGTGAAGGGCTTTTTCTTATGGCAAATAGAGTAAACCGACGATCAGAACATGGCCCATAAAACCGACGTTGAAAGTGTGAGCATAGGCTCGGACAGAGCACCACGTATCGAAGAATGGGATGGTGTATTCCCCTGCTACATAACTGGCACTATGGCATTCGTCATGTTGAGGTGAAATCAGGGTAGTCGACACTGTATTAATGTAGGTATCAATTAACAGCAATATATTTTTCAGATGCCGATATTTGAAATAGTGATATTGTCAGCAACCAAGTGTCCCAGAATATGTTATCCATGAGGTATCTATGTTGAGAAAAAAACTAATTTTGCTTGCTCTGGCATTACCGATACATGTGCACGCCAACATTTTTTTCATCAAGGGAAATACGGTCAATGACACAGATGTAGATAAGGCAGCCATCTACTTCAATGCAGGCATAGACCCGCAGACAGTGGCCTGGCTGTTATCCTCTGTTGATGAAATTAACGGCAATTATCGCAACATTCAAAATATAGACATATACCTCAATAGCGGGGGTGGTGATATGGACTCCGGGTATATGGCCTACGAGGCTTTGCGTAAAAATCCGACGAAGCTGAATATGATTAACGCATCAAATGTCGCCTCTTCTGCAACTATAATTTACTGTGCATCGAATGAGCGTTATGCCATGCCAATGGCATCTTTCTTACTGCATCCTGCTGCCGCGGCAAATGAAATCAATGATTACCTGAAGCCAGATCAGGCACAGCGTATTTTGGACGACGCTGAAAAATACAACTCGCTCTTTCGCACCATTTACTCCTCCTGCACCAAAATTCCGGCAGAGGAGCTAAAGGCCATCACCTCGTCTGAGAGTCGACGTGCAACCTACAACATTGAAAATGCCAAAAAAGTAGGTCTCGTGAATCAGGACATGAAAAAACCGATAACATATCCCGTGACCTATTACATCACGGATATGCAGAACTAATTGATGCCAATCCCGCCATGGCAGCCATTCCAACACACAGGAAGGGCTGCCATGGCAGTTCACAAAACAAGCTGAGTTTTGGCAACAGCGCGAACATATTTCGTGAGTGAGCCAGTCGTCTCACTTGCTCAATGAGTATTTGCTGCTTTAGCCATCAAAATGCTGCATCGCGCGCTCAGGGTTGTGCATCCGGCTGGTTGGCAGGGGCAGCCTTGATAAAGGCCTGCAACTGTTCGCAGTTGGCGACGATGCGGTTGATGGTCGGATACGCTTCCAGCGTCATCTCGTAGCGGCGGGCGTTGTAGACTTGGGGCACCAGCATGCAGTCAGCCAGGGTCACTTCGTTGCCGACGCAGTAGATACCGGCGGTAGTCATCAGCAGCTGTTCAAGGGCAGTGAAGGTCTCGTCAATCCAGTGGCGATACCAGCGGGCCTCCTGCTCGTTGTTGGCCCTGAAGTGCTCTTCCAGATAGTTGAGTACCCGCAAATTGTTGAGCGGGTGGATATCGCAGGCGATCATGTTGACTATCTGGCGCACCTTGGCGCGTGCCTCGGGGGCCGAGGGCATCAGGGGGTGGGCGGGATAGGTTTCGTCAAGGTACTCCATGATGGCGACCGACTGACCGATCTGCACATCGCCATCCACCAGAAAGGGCACCAGCCCCTGCGGGTTGATCCGTTTGTAACTCTTCTCGCGCTGCTCCCCCTGCCGCAAATTGATCGGGTGCTGCTCATAATCCAGTCCCTTGAGCTGCAACACGATCCGCACCCGAAAACTGGCTGACGAGCGCCAGTAGCCAAACAACTGCAACATACTTCGTCCTTCTTTTGTCAGCCGACAGGCAGCCTCGCCCCCTGTCGGCCCCCCATCTCTCGGGGATCATCACTCTGTCTGGCTGCCACCCTGCACCACTTGCTGGGAGAGTGTGCCAAACAGACTCTTGCCATTGCGATCCAGCATGGTGATGGCCACTCTATCACCAAATTTCATATAGGGGGTTATAGCTTGATCACAATCAAGAATTTCCAGCATGCGCCGCTCGGCGATGCAGGATGAACCAGCGCTGCGATCGTAGTTGGAGACGGTGCCGGAGCCGATGATGCAGCCCGCACCAAGGGGCCGAGTCTTGGCCGCATGGGCAATCAGCTCGAAGAAGTTGAAGGTCATGTCCACCCCGGCTTCGGGCGCACCGAACAGCGCACCATTGAGGTGAGTCAGAAGCGGCAGATGGACTTTGCCATCACGCCAGTCATCGCCCAGCTCATCCGGGGTGATGGCCACCGGCGAGAAGGCGCTGGACGGTTTGGACTGGAAGAAGCCAAAGCCCTTGGCCAGCTCGCCCGGAATGAGGTTGCGCAGGCTCACATCGTTGACCAGCATCAGCAATTTGACGTGGCTGGCGGCCCCCTGCGGGCTTACCCCCATCGGCACGTCGTCGGTGATGATGGCCACTTCCGACTCGAAATCGATCCCCCACTCCTCGGAGCCCATCACAATCGGCCCGCGGGGAGCCAAAAAGCTGTCGGAGCCCCCCTGATACATCAGCGGATCGTGCCAGAAGCTTTCCGGCATCTCGGCGCCGCGGGCCTTGCGCACCAGCTCCACGTGGTTGACGTAGGCGCTGCCATCGGCCCACTGATAGGCACGCGGCAGCGGAGAGAGGCAAGACGCTTCGTCAAAGGGGAACGCCTCGGCCACACGGCCCTCGTTAAGCTGCTGATAGACAACCTCCAGCCTGGGGGCAACCTCGGCCCACTCGTCGAGGGCGGCCTGCAAAGTCGGGGCAATCTCGCTCACCCGTACTGCCCGGGCCAGATCCCGGCTCACTACCACCAAAGCGCCATCGCGCTTGCCATTGTTCAATGTTGCTAATTTCATAAGCGATTCCTTATTTGCCGGCAGCAGCGTCCGGGCGCTGCCAGCTGGAGACATACCGGGTGTTCTCGATCCCTTCGCACAGACTGCCGACGTTCAGCGCATCGCGGGTATCTAACATCACCGCCACCTCGTCGGTGAACTTCTTGGCATAGGCCTGCCCTGCCGCAAACGCCTTGGGATGGGGGCCGTGGGTGAAACCGGCGGGATGGAAGGTGACCATGCCCCGCTCGATATTGTCCCGGCTGAAGAAGTCCCCGGCGTGGTAAAAGAGCACCTCGTCGTAATCGTCATTGCTGTGATAGAAGGGCACCTTGAGGGCGCCGGGATCGCTCTCGATGGGGCGCGGCACGAAGGTGCAAATCACGAAGCGGCTCGCCACAAAGGTCGAATGGGCCGACGGCGGCAGATGGTAGCGGTGGCTCATCAGCGGGCGGATATCCCGCCAGTTGAGGCGCACCACGCACAAGTCCCCGTGCCACCCTTGTGCATCCAGCGGATTGAACGGCCAGGTGATGACCGATACCTGATCGTGGCGTTTGACCTGCAGCGACCAGGGATTCTCATCCTGCTGGGCCAAAAAGTGCTCGTTGATGGCGGGCACATCCAGCGCCGTCGGATCGAAGATGGCGTGATTGCCCACCAGCCCCTTGTCCGGCAGCTGGTAGCTGTCGTTGGTCGCCTCGATCATCAGGATGAACAGGGGCGCCGTCGGCTCGATGCGCCACATTGTGCCACGGGGGATCACCACATAGTCGCCATCCCGAAGAGTCAGGTGGCCGTAATCGCAGAAGAACTCGCCGCTCCCCTCGTGGATAAAGAGCAACTCGTCGCCGTCGGCGTTGCGTACCAGAAACGGCATCGCCTCGGAGAGCCGCCAGACTCGGTAGCGGCAGTGGGGGTTGCTGAGAATGTCGGGAGCCACCCAGGGGGAGAGCGAGCTTACCTCCTCTTGCAGGACATTGAGGTCAAACAGCCGTGGCCGCAGCGGCCCCTCCCAACTGCTCCAGTCGGTAGGGGCATGCTTGTGGTGCATGTGGGTAGCTGGGCCGAAAAAGCCGCTGCGCCCCAGCTCGCGCTCATAGATGGCCTGCTCCGGCAGGTCGGCATGGGCCTGCCGGGAGTGAGTCCCCTCCCGGTGGGGAAAGTTAATCCAGTTACGCATTGCTCGCTCCCTCTTTGCGGGCACCCTTCTCATCCTCACCGCCATCCAGCACGCCGCGGCGGATCTGGTCCAGCTCGATCGATTCAAACAGCGCCTTGAAATTGCCCTCGCCAAACCCTTCGTTGCCCTTGCGCTGGATGATCTCGAAGAAGACCGGGCCTATCACGGTATCGGTGAAGATCTGCAGCAGGATGCCATCCTTGGTGGGGGAGCCGTCGATGAGGATGCGCAGCTCTTTGAGGGCCGCCAGATCCTCCTGATGCCCCTCAACCCGGCTATTCACCTTCTCGTAGTAGGTATCCGGGGTCGGCATAAAGCCGGTACCGCGGCTGCGCAGGGTGCGGATGGTCTGGTAGATATCGCTGGAGGCCATGGCGATGTGCTGGATCCCCTCCCCTTTGTACTGGCGCAGGTACTCCTCAATCTGGGACTTGTCATCCGCCGACTCGTTGATGGGGATGCGGATCTTGCCGCAGGGAGCCGTCATAGCGCGCGAATGCAACCCGGTCAGCTTGCCCTCGATATCGAAGTAGCGAATTTCACGGAAGTTGCCGATCCGCTCGTAGAAGTTGGACCAGACATCCATATTGCCGCGATGGACGTTGTGGGTCAGGTGATCGATTTCGATGAGACCGGCATCCACCTCCGCCATCCGGGCCTGCCAGTCGGGGTAGAAGACAAAATCCACGTCATAGATGGAGCCCTTGTCGCCATAGCGGTCGACAAAGGAGAGGGTGCTCTCGCCGATACCATAGATAGCGGGAATATTGAGCTCCATCGGGCCAATCTTGCCGACAAAAGGCTTGGCCCCCTTGGCGATGGCGAACTGCTGGGCCTTGCCCGCATCGCTCACCCGAAATGCCATGCCGCAAACGCTCGGCCCGTGCAGGCTGGCAAACTGCTCCGCCTGGGAGTGAGGCTCGGCATTGACCACAAAGTTGATATCCCCCTGCCGGTAGAGCCAGCACTGCTTGTGTTTGTGCTTGGCGACCTCGGCAAACCCGAGCGACACAAACAGGCTCTTGAGGGCGGCAATCCCCTTGGCATCGGGGGCCGTGTACTCGACGAACTCGAAACCGTCTGTGCCTAACGGATTGATGGTATGGGTGGCGGAAGAGGTGGCATTCATCGGGCGCTCCTTGCTCTTGATTCGGTTAAAACGGATTGCGGCACCCAGCGGCGCAGCAAGTGTTAACAACTTGTTTCATTAGAGGCAGGGCGTAGCAGGAAGAGAAGAGGCAGGTTGCAGATAGTTTTTCGCAGCTGGCAGCAAAAGATGTAAATGGATTGTGACATTCAAGCCGCAGCCCTGCGGATCAAAGTGTGACGACCCGCATGGCTGTCAGCTTTGCCTTACAGTTGCCAGTTTTTGACCATCAGATGGGGCAAGCGGGCACGGGCTTTTTGCAGTCGCGTGGGCGTCGGATTGATCAACCACGCCTCTTCCCCCAACCCCAGCAGCGGCAGATCGTGCAAGCTGTCGCTAAGCGCCAGCTCGGTATCGAGAGCACAGATCTCCGGCAGCAGCTTGTGCTGACCGTGGCAGTAGAAGCGCGGCATCAGACCGCCTAACCGGTAGTGCATCTGCGAACCAATGATCCGGTGGGGCAACTGGCCGGGCAGTTGCTGATAGAGCTGGGCCCGCACCAGCGCGCAGGGACTGGCGGAGATCACCCAGCAGCGATGCCCTTCTTCTTCAAGCAGCCGATGCGCCTCGCGAAAGAGCCCCGGACGAGTGTGGCAGTAGGCGCGCACCAGCTTGCGCCAACCGAGGGGAGAGAGCCAAAGCGTGATAGCCCACCAGATAAGGGAGATGCCGCGCCGCCGCTGGCTGGGCACCAGATAGACCAAACCACCCAGCGTAATCACCGGCAACAGCAACAGCGGCCAGATCCGGCGCCGCAGGATATAGCGCAGCAGACCGGCGTGGCTGTCGCCGGGGGCCAGGGTGTCGTCAAAGTCGGCCAGGATCCAGCGCGTTGCACTCCCGTTATCTCTATTGCCCACGCCCTCTTTCGGCACCACTGGTTCAGCTGGCGAGCGGCTTATCATGGGAGCCTCAAGGTGCAAGAGCGGCAATCGCGGCGGTCAGCTCGGGGGTGACAAACTCGGCCCCCTGCGTGGGCGGGCAGACAAAATCGAACGGCTCGCCCGCCAAGGTGAAACTGAGCCGCCAGGCATGCAGATAACCGCGATCGGCTGACGTACCGCCATAGCGCTCATCCCCGAGAATGGGGGCGCCGATGCTTTTGAGGGCAACCCGGATCTGGTGGGTCTTGCCGGTCTGCGGCTTGATGCGATAGAGCCGCAGCCCCTCGCGCACCGACACCGAATCAAACCAGCTGATGGCTGGGTTATCCAGAGTCCGCGCCAGCATCCAGCTACCACCGCGCCCCTTTTGCATATCCCCCTTCACCCAACCCTGTTTCTTCTTGGGTTTGCGATCGGAGAGCGCCAGATACTGTTTGCTCACCTCGCGAGCCGCAAAGGCCATACTCAGCTCGCGGTTCGCCTCCGTGGTGCGGGCCAGCAGCACCAGACCGGAGGTCATCTTGTCGAGCCGGTGTACCGGATAGAGGGTAAGACCCGTATCGGCCTTCACCCGATTGACCAGCCCGGGCTCAGTCTCTCCTCCCTCTTCTCCCTTCTCGTCATGCATGCCGATGCCGGGCTGCTTGTCGATAACCAGAAAATCGGCGTGTTGAAACAGGATCCGGTACATAACACCTCGGGGGACAGGAAAAAGGCCTGCAACCGGCACGCCGGCTGCTCTCGGGCAGGCATTGTCCCTGCTCGGCCACCATTTGGCAAACGGCCGATGGCGATTGCCGGGCGAAAAAAAGCCCCGTCGACGTGGCGGGGCTTTTCATCTGGCGTTAACCGGTCACACACTGCGCGGGCGCAGATGGGCGTGCCAGCGTGTCTCCCACTTCTTGAACAGCCAGACGATGACAAAGGTAAGCAGCATATAGAGCAGACCGGCTGTCAAAAATGCCTCGAACGGACTGTAGTAGCGGGAGTTGATGATCCGCGCCGCGCCGGTCAGATCGACGATGGTGATGATGCCCGCCACCGCCGAACCTTGCAGCATGAAGATCACCTCGTTGCTGTAGGCAGGCAGCGCCCGACGAAACGAGTTGGGCAGAATGATCCGGGTCAGAGTCTGCCAGCGGGTCATGCCAAAGGCGTTGGCCGCCTCAATCTGGCCACGCGGCATGTTGTGCACCGCCCCGCGCACGATTTCTGCGGTATAGGCGCCGGTGTTGAGGGTAAATGCCAGCAGCGCGCAGAACCAGGCCTCGGAGAAGAGCGACCAGGCAGCACTGTTCTTCAGCCACTCCCACTGGGCAGCGCCGTAGTAGATGATAAAGAGCTGCACCAGCAGCGGAGTGCCGCGAAAGAAGTAGATGTAGGCCCAGATCGGCCCCTTGATCAGCCAGTTGCGGCTATTGCGCAAAATGCCCAGGGGGATGGCGATCATCAGGCCAAGCAGCAGGGAGAGTGCTACCAGCCAGACCGTGGTGTAGAGACCCTCCCAGTAGGTGGGCCACTCTTTGAGAATGATTGAGAAATCCATGGCTTACCTCGTTTTGATGGCGTAGTGACGCTCGGCCCACTTGAGCGCCGAGGTAGAGACGGCAGTGAAGATCAGGAAGATGAGCGCCACGGCCATGTAGAAGGTAAAGGGTTGCTGGGTCGAACCCGCCGCCAGCGACGCTTTGCGCACCATGTCATCGAGCCCGATGATGGAGACCAGCGCGGTGGTTTTGAGCAGCACCAGCCAGTTGTTGCCAAAGCCCGGCAGGGCGTGGCGCATCATCTGGGGAAAGAGGATCCGCACAAAGAGCTGGCTCGAACGCATGCCAAAGGCACGGGCCGCCTCCAGCTCCCCCTTGTCTACCGCCAGAATGGCGCCGCGGAAGGTCTCGGTCATATAGGCGCCGAAGATGAAGCCGATGGTCGCCACACCGGCGGCAAACGGGCTGATATCCACATAATCGGGTAGCAGGGAGACCCACTCCTGAGCCGGGTTACTCTGCAGCAACCAGTTATTGTAGGTCTCGTTGACCCAGGAACAGACGGCGTTGATGAACACCTGACCGCCAAAGAAGAGCAGCATCATCAGCACCAGATCGGGGATGCCGCGGATCAGGGTGGTATAGCTGCTGGCAATGGCGCGGGCCCACTTGTAAGGGGAGAGCTTGGCGAGCGCCCCCAGCATGCCGAGCAGCAGCGCCAGCAGCAGGGAGGCGAGCGCTACCTCCAAGGTGACCCAGGCGCCCTCCAGCAACGAGGCTTCGTATCCTTTCAAATCAAACATATGCAGCTCCATTGCAACTTATCGAGTGGGCCGATGCCTCTGAACAACAAGAGAACCCACATCCTTAACACGGTCAGATGCAGCTCCATTGCAATTAATAGGGCCCATCGCTCCACACGGAGAGAACGGGCCCGATGACGACTGACGAGGTGAGCCGGTCGGCCTGTTATTCGCTATCTATGTGGCGAATGACTCACCCTACACGACTCCGGTTTTTACTCGCCGTATACGTCGAACTCAAAGTACTTGTCGTTGATCGCCTTGTACTTGCCATTGGCACGCAGTGCCAGAATGGCGGCGTTGAATTTCTCTTTCAGATCCTTGTCAGCCTTGCGCACCGCAATACCGGCACCTTCGCCAAACCACTTGGGAGCGGTCAGTTTCGGGCCGACGAATTCAAAGGCATCGCCCCCCTCTTTCTTGAACAGACCGTCGGTGATAGCGGCGGAGTCGGCCAGCACATAGTCGACACGGCCAGATTTCAGATCGAGATAGGCTTCATCGGCAGTGCCGTAACGCTTGATGGTGGCGTTCGGGAAGTTGTCGGTAATGAAGGTATCCATGGAGGTAGCACGCTGCACCGCCACGGTTTTCCCTTCCATGAAGGCCTTGTCGAGCTTGACGTCAGTCCCTTTCTTGGCGGCAAAGCGAGCCGGAATGTGCTGGTACTTCTGGGTGAAGTCCACCTTCTTCTTGCGCTCTTCAGTGATGTCCATGGTGGCGATGATGGCGTCAAACTTGCGCGACAGCAGCGCCGGAATGATGCCGTCCCAATCCTGCTTGACCAGGGTGCACTTCACTTTCATCTCTTCGCACAGGGCATTGGCGATGTCGATATCAAACCCTTTTACCTCGCCATTGGGCTCGGTCCAGGAGAAGGGGGGATAGGCACCCTCAACCCCGATACGCACCTCTTTCCACTCCTTGGCCATCAGGCTGCCGGAAGAGAGGGCAGCAATCACGGTAGTCGCCAGCATCAGCTTGTTCATGTATCTCTCCTTGATAAAACAGTCGATCGTGTAAATCCGGGCTCCGGCCATCAATAGATGGAGGAGATGAATTGTTTGAACCGCTCGGACTTGGGATGGGCAAAAATCTCTTTGGGGTTGCCCTCCTCCTCCACTCTTCCCTGATGCAGGAACATCACCTTGTTCGATACATCGCGGGCAAATGACATCTCGTGGGTCACCACCAGCATGGTACGCCCCTCTTCGGCCAGCTCGCGCATCAGGCCGAGAACTTCTCCCACCAGCTCGGGATCGAGCGCCGAAGTGGGTTCATCAAAGAGCATCACCTCGGGCTCCACCGCCAGCGCACGGGCGATGGCGGCACGCTGCTGCTGACCGCCGGAGAGGTGACCCGGGTAGTAATCGCGCCGCTCCCAGAGTCCAACCCGGTTGAGCAGTTGCTCCGCCTTGGCGATCGCTTCGGCACGGGGCACCTTGAGCACCTGGATCGGCACTTCGATGATGTTCTGCATGATGGTCATGTGCGACCAGAGATTGAAGCTTTGGAAAACCATCGCCAGCCGGCTGCGAATGCGCTCCACCTGACGCATATCTTCCGGCAACCGTTCGCCGGAACGGCTGGTTTTCATCCGGATCAATTCGCCATGGAGGGAGACGCTGCCGGATGAGGGGGTTTCCAACAGATTGATACAGCGCAGAAAAGTCGACTTCCCCGAGCCCGAGGAGCCGATAAGAGAGATGACATCCCCCTTGTGGGCAGTCATGTCGATGCCCTTGAGCACTTCGTGGGTGCCAAAATATTTGTGCAGATCACGTACTTCCAGTGCGGCAACGTCGCTCATCCATTACAACCTTGTCTGTCCCTAGACGCCGCAGGGGCGTGACTCCACCATCGCCAACTTAACAAAAATTTAACCGATGGTAACCTTCAGCGAAAATATCACCCGGATAGTGAAAAAACAATATGGAACGCGGGGATCCTGGTTAATCGCTCTATTTTTATTCGACTATCACGTATTTTTCAGCACTTTGTTTGCATAAACAGCCGTTTCATCGGCGTTTGGAATACCGCCTTTTTATACCCCAATCATGGCTGTGGCAAGAGAAAAACCACATTCAGTCCGCAACGACTCCAAAATGGCTTTATGCAGCCACTCCCCATGCAGATTCTGGCTGGAGAGAATGGATCAAACTGATTTTATTGGCCCCTTGTCAGGAAGCTGCGTTCCCCTTCGCACACCCCACATCAAGCTGAAAAGTAACAACTCCCTAATAAATGGCCCCGACACCCCACGGAAAGCGAGAGAAATGTGACACAGAGCCAATAAGTAATGATAAGGTGGGATTTTTATCAGTTTTTGTGATCGAGGCCCCGATGTTGCTCAATGTCTTGCTGATCCTGTTGCCACTGGTGATCGGCTATCTGGTTCCCCTCTCCTCCGCCCGATTGATCAAGCTGGTCAATCAGGGGCTGGGCAAAATGGTCTACCTCATTCTCTTTCTGATGGGGCTGGGGCTTGCCTATGTGGAGAACCTTGGCAGCAACCTCGCCGTCATCTTCAAAGTGGCCGGGGTCATGCTCGGCGCCATTACCCTCTGCAACCTGCTGGCCCTCTGGTGGCTCGACAAGCGCTCGCCGCCGACCCATGCTGCCAGCGATGCCAAAATGCCGAGCAAACTCCATCTCCTGTGGGAGTCGCTGCAGCTCTGCTTTGTGGTACTGGGCGGTGTGCTGCTGGGTCTGCTGGTAGATCTGCGCGCCCTGCCCATCGACAAGTGGAGCGAGTGGGCGCTGATGCTGCTGCTCTTTCTGGTCGGGGTGCAGATGCGTAACTCCGGCATGCGGCTGCGCCAGATCCTGCTCAACCCCTGGGGGATGAAGATCGCAGCTACTGTCATTGTCAGCAGCTGGCTCGGCAGCCTGCTGGCGGCCCAGCTGCTGGGCATGCCCCTGGCTCACGGGCTGGCGCTGGGATCAAGTTTCGGCTGGTACTCGCTCTCCGGTATTCTGGTGGCCGACAAGCTGGGACCTGTGCTGGGCTCTGCCGCCTTTATCAACGATCTGGGACGCGAGCTTATCGCCATCCTGATCATTCCGATCCTGATGCGGCGTCACCCCTCCGCGGCTATCGGTTATGGCGGCGCCACCGCCCTCGACTTCACCCTGCCGGTCATCCAGAAGTCAGGGGGCATCACCGTCGTGCCAGTGGCTATCGTCTCCGGCTTTATCCTGAGCCTGCTCGGCCCCATCCTGATCCTCGGCTTTCTGGCTATCTAGGCTGCCTCTCCCCAGCAAAAAGCCCGACACAGTTGTCGGGCTTTTTGTTTGAAAATCGATACGCGCAATAAAACGCCAAGTGCTTAGCTACGCCACTGACCGCCGCTCATCACCTTAGTGATGGCGAGCGACGCTGATTTGATCAGCAGCAAGTCGGCATCCTGACCGACACCGATCCGCCCCTTGCCGCCAAGCCCGAGCGCCTGCGCAGGGTTGGCGCTCACGACCGCCAGCGCTACCTCGAGCGGCACCCCGAGCTGGCAGGCACGAACGCACTCCTGCCACAGGCTGGCGATCTGGCCGCAGCGCATCTCGATAAGGCGTCCCTCGCCATCAAAGCGCGGCAGACTGGCGTTGGCATCCGAGCTGAAGCTGATGCGATCGGCTGGTACGTTGGCGGCCAACAGCTCCACCAGCGCATCGGCTGCCAGCCGCTCGCCATCCTCCACCAGATCGGGAAAACTGGAAGTGGTGAGATCGACCCAGCCTCCCGCCTTGCCCCACTCGATCGCCTCGGCGAAGAGCCAGGGGTTGCGATTGCAGTGGGTCGGATAGAGCTGGCGCAGCGGAATATCGGTCTTGTCACGCAGCGCCCGTAGTGGCGCCAGTGCGCCCTGACCATCGCCCAGATGAAAGAAGCTGACCCCGCTCTTGCCCGCGAGCAACCCGGCCACCCGTGCCTCGCTCACCAGACGGGCCAGCTCGTCATGGGTTGGCGCGCTGGATCTGTGGTCGCTGATAGCCACCTCTCCCACCCCCAGCACTTCGGGGATCAGGATGATGTCGGACTCCACCGTGCCGGTGATGCTCTTGACCGGCAGATGGTAGGAGCCGGTATACATGAAGGCGCTCACGCCGGCGGCGCGAAACTCACGCACCTTGCCGAGCACCTGAGCCGGCGAGCGGGTCAGGCTGTCGGTACCAAGCGCCGCCACCAGCGTGGTCACTCCGGTCTTGAGCGCCTCGCTCGCCGCCAGTTCGGGGGTACGAAAGGCAAAGCCACCCTCACCGCCACCTCCCGTGATATGGGCCAGCGGATCCACCATGCCGGGCACCAGATAGTGACCCCGTCCATCGACGCGCACCAGTGGCCAGTCGGCGGGCACGCTCATCCCCTTGCCCATCCAGGCGATGCGGCCATCCGCCACCAGCAGATCCTGCTGGCCAAGGTAGGCGGGGCTGAAAATTTCGGCCCCCTCGATCAGGGTCAACATCATGGTTACTCCTCGCTCAATCCCGTGACATGCCATCAGGCAGATGGACTATTTACCCACTATTGGCGCGCCGGTGAAAGCACTTCCTGAACAAGACTTTCATGAGAGATGGAAGATCCGCTACTCTCAGCGGCACTATCCGTTCGCAGGCCCCGCTTTCATAATGAACTTTCTGGCTCACCTTCATCTGGCCGCCCACACCGGAAGCTCCCTCACCGGCAACCTGCTCGGCGATTTTGTCAAAGGTTCGCTGCCAACGGGCCTTGCCGCACCGTTTGACGAGGGGATCTGGCTGCACCGCAAAATCGATGCCTTCACCGATAGCCATCCCGAGCACAAGGCGGCCGTCGCCTGTTTCGAGGCCCCCTGGCGCCGTTTTGGCGGCATAGTGGTGGATATGCTCTACGACCACTGGTTGAGCCAGCACTGGCAAGTGTTCAGCGCAGACCCCCTGCCCCGCTTTCTCGCGCAGAGCTATGGCCAGTTGCTGGCTGATCACCACGTCTTGCCAGAGGGGTTGCCGCTTCCCCTCAAGCGGATGGCCGAGCAGAACTGGATCGCCTCCTATCAGCGCAAGGAGGGGCTGGCGCAGGCCCTCAATGGTATTGGCCGCCGGCTACGCCGCCCGATGCCGCTCGGCGATGCGCTGCTCACCCTTGATGAAGCACAATGGCAACGGTGCGAAGCAGGATTTCTGCGCTTCTACCCGCAACTGATGGGTCACAGCGTGCAGCAGCTGGTCCTGCTCCGGGCAGATTCGGGTCTGGTATCACCGCCATAAAAAACGCCCCTTGCGGGGCGTTCTTCATTACGTAGCTTCATGTTACTTCCTGCATTACCTGGCTTCGTCTTTCTTCTTGCGAATGCTGAGGCCCAGTTCGCGGCCACGCAGACGGGCGTAGTAGATGGTGCCGACAAACGCGAGGGTGGTGAACAGCAGCTCCACCACCGCCAGCCAACGCTCCCCCTCATCCGTGGTGATCAGGGTCAGGGCATGGAGGAAGTAGGGCATCAGCACGAAGTTGCCCCAGGCGTGGGTATAGGGGTTGCCCTGCACTATCCCCTTGAGGGGGAAGAGCAGCGGCACCGTCCAGATCACCGGCAACAGCCAGGGGTTGAGGTCGGGATGGGGCGAGAGCCAAAGATGCCAGAGGATGACCCAGCCCAGCAGACCAAAAAAGCCGACCAGAGTCAGCAGACGAGCAAAGCGGGTGCTCACTTGAGGATCTCCAGCACCAGCTCCGGCGGGCGACCAATGCGGGCCTGACCGTTTTTGATGACGATGGGACGCTCGATAAGTTTGGGATGCTGGTGCATGGCACGAATAAGGTCGTCGCCATTCACTTCGCCGAGGCCCAGCTCCTTGTAGAGATCTTCCTTTGTACGCATCAGCTGGCGCGGGTCGCTAAAGCCAAGCAGGGTCAGCAGCTTGCGGATCTCCTCTTCACTCGGGGCCTGCTCCAGATAGAGCACCACATCAGGGGCGATCCCGTGCTGTTCCAGCAGCGCCAGGGTTTCACGGCTCTTCGAGCAGCGCGGATTGTGGTAGATTTGGGTCTCGCTCATGGTAACTCCCTGATTAATCGCAAGATGGGACAAGAAACGGCGCTATTGTAGGGGAAAGTGATGGTCAGGGTAAGCGGCAGTGGAAAGGAATTGAAACGAATTTGTTGGCTGATTGTGGCCGGCCTGCTGGGCGCCTGCACGCCCGCCCCCGAATTTACCGACTCAGCGGGGCAAACGGTGGCCCTTGACCACTTTGCCGGCAAGCCGCTCTTGGTCAACTACTTCGCCCCCTGGTGCGCCCCCTGCCTGCGAGAGATGCCGCACCTAAACACGCTGGCTACCGAAGGAAAGATCGCAGTGGTGGCAATCAACTACGACCCGATCACCCCGGCAGAGCTGGACAGGCTGGCCGCGCAGTACCACATCAAGATGCCGCTCCTCATTGCCAATGAGGATGCCAGGCTCCCCTTCCCTCGCCCAAGCGGGCTGCCTACCAGCTACCTGCTCGATAGTGAGGGCAAACTCAAGCAGACGCTGGTTGGTGAACTGGATCAATCGCAGATCGACGCCCTCAAGGCATCCATCAGGCATCCGGGCAACTGAGCGGCCCACAGTGCTCAAAGCTGTTTCTCTGACTCACCATAAACAACAAGGGCGCACCAGAGTGCGCCCTTGTTGTTGGCAATAGCCTCTCATCACCCCTTGAGGCTGTCGAGATCCTTCTTGGCCCGCTCCAGCTCGGTGATACGCGCCTCCAGTCGGGCCAGAGTCATCCGGTCACTGGTGGTGCCGCGCGCCACGATCAGCTCGTCGATGGCCGCCTGATAATCACCGCGCAGGGAGAGGATTTCAGCCCGCGCCATGTGCAGCTCGGTCATTCTACCCGCCTTGCGATAGGCGTCGGAGAGCAGGTTCCAGGCCAGATTGTTCTCCTCATGCGCACGGGCATAGGGGTCGAGGATGGCGATGGACTTCTTGTAGTTGCCGCTTTCGAGATAGGCGTTGCCAAGGTTAACCACCACCACCTCGTTGTCCGGCATCTGGCTGCGGAACTTCTCGAGGCGCGCGATGGCCTGGGCACTGCGCCCCTTGGCCAGATCGATGTCGGTCTGGGCATCGACGATAAAGAGATCTTCCGGATGACGGGTGGCCAGCTCCTTCATCAGCGTGTCCGCTTCGTCGGTGCGTTTGAGCTGGATCAGCGCCAGCGCCTTGCCATAGATGGCGGCATCCTTGAGCGGATAATCCCCTTTCTGGATCCGGCTGTCGAAGTAACTCAGCATCCCCTGTGGGGTATCGGTGCCATAGCGCACCTGAATACGCACCTTGGCCAGCCAGAAGTCGAGGCTCGGCGGCAAGTCGCGGCGGCCATAGCTGCTCGCCCGGACACGGGCCTCGCTGATCCGGGTCTCCGGCAGCGGGTGAGTCAGCAGCATTTCGGGCGGCTTGCTGGCATAGCGATACTCGGCAGCCAGTTTCTGGAAGAAGTTGGCCATCCCCATGGGATCGAAACCGGCATCGTAGAGGGTCTTCATACCGATCCGGTCCGCTTCGTATTCGTTGTCGCGGGTGTAGTTGATGGCAGACTGCATGGAGAGGCCCAGCGTGGTCTGCAACGCCGCAATACCGGCGGTCGGGTTGATCACCGCCAGTGCGATGGAGCCCACCAGACCGGCCAGAGTCACCGCCGAGCTGCTTGCCTGCGCTTCCATATAGCGGGCGATGTGGCGCTGGGTCACGTGGGTGATTTCGTGGGCCAGTACCGAGGCGAGCTCGCTCTCGCTGTCGGCGTAGAGGAACAGGCCGGTGTGCACCTTGACCCGCCCGCCAAGGAAGGCGGCCGCGTTGATGCTGGGATCATTGATGAGGAAGAAGGTAAACGGGAAACGCACCCCATCGGCGTTGGAGAGCAGGCGCTGCCCCAGATCGTCGATATATTGGCTCAACACGGGATCATCGATGATCGGCAAACCGGCACGGGCAAAGCGCATGAAGGCATTGCCATAGCGGACCTCCTGCTCGATGGGCAGGGCCGATACCCCGGCGGTGCCTATGTCAGGAAGCTGATTGTTCGCCTCGGCATGAAACGTGGCGCCCATCAGGGAAGCCAGCAGGGGAAGTGATGCCATCAGGGGGGAAAAGCGTGCCACGTTATCTCTATCTCCATCAGAAAGGGCCTCGGCAGAATACCCTTGCCCATCAAGGGCTACAAGCGTTGTTTCATGCTCTTATCACGGCCATAATAGCGGCCATCTGCGTGATGGAGCCCCCATGGAATATCTCGACCTGACCCCCTGGCGCTGTCCCGAGCCGCTGATCCGGCTCAAGCTCTGGTTGCGGGAGGCCAAAACCGGTCAAACCGTGACCATACGGCTGGCCGATGCGGGCTCTCGGCAGGATATTCCGGCCTATCTGCAGCGTCTCGGCCACAGGGTCATTCTCACCCAGGAGCCGGACAATACCCTCTCTTTGCAGCTGGTTGTCGGGGCGACACAGCCATCTTGAGCCCCTGTCGTGTAAGGATGCAGTCATGTTAGAAGTCTTGAAGCGCTGGTATCAGACCCGGTTCTCCGATCCCGATGCCGTTACCCTCTTCCTGTTGCTGGTCTTCTGCTTTGCCATCATCTGGCTGTTTGGCGATCTGCTGGCTCCCCTGCTGGTGGCGCTGGTGATGGCCTACCTGCTGGAGTGGCCGGTGGCCCGGCTGCAAAAGGCGGGGCTGTCGCGCACCCTGGCCACCAGCGTCATTCTGCTCCTCTTTATTACGGTGGCGGTCGCCGCCCTGTTGGGCCTTATCCCGACGCTGGTCAGTCAGGGGATCAATCTGGCCAAAGAGGCGCCGGCCATGCTGACTCACGCTCAGGATTATGTCCGCACCCTGCCTGACCGTTATCCCGAGCTGATCGACGTCAGTCTGGTGGAGACGGTCATCGACAACATCCGCCAACGCATTCTCAGTGGCGGCGAGCATCTGGTGAGCGCCTCTCTCAGCTCGCTGGTGAACGTGGTCGCCATCATGATCTACCTGATCCTGGTGCCGCTGATGGTCTTTTTCATGCTCAAGGACAAGCGGGTCTTGATGGGCAGCCTGCGCCGCTTCCTGCCGCGCAACCGCACCCTGGTCAACCGGGTGTGGGTCGAGATGAACAACCAGATCATCAACTACATCCGCGGCAAGGTGATCGAGATACTCATCGTAGGCATCGCCACCTATGTCCCCTTCGCCCTGATGGGACTGCGCTATTCGGTGCTGCTGGCGGTCGCGGTCGGCTTCTCGGTGCTGATCCCCTATATAGGCGCTGCCGTGGTGACGGTGCCGGTGGCCATGGTTGCCCTGTTTCAATGGGGCCTCACCCCGGAGTTTGCCTGGCTGATGGTGTCCTATCTGGTCATTCAGGCCCTCGATGGCAACCTGCTGGTGCCGGTGCTCTTCTCGGAGGCGGTCAACCTCCATCCGGTCGCCATCATCATCGCCGTGCTGGTCTTTGGCGGACTATGGGGATTCTGGGGGGTCTTCTTCGCCATTCCCCTCGCTACCCTGGTCAAGGCGGTGATCAATGCCTGGCCGAAACGTGAAGATCTGCCGAGCGCCGCAAAATAACCCACTTCCCATGCAATCGTGACAACGGAGTGTCCATGACCTGTTTCCGTCAAATCAGAGCGGCAGTGCTGACGGCCCTGCTCCTCGCTGCCGCCCTGCCCGCCCGCGCCGATATCGACCTTGGCTCTATGGATCTGCTCACCAGCGACAGCCCCACCAGTCCGGTGCCACAAGGCTTTGTCGTCGGTGCGGCGCTCATCGGGGGACAAGCCCGCTATGAGGCGCAGGATAATGCCACCTACGCCATCCCGGGCTTTATCTACTTCGGCAAGCAGTTTATGTTTCTCGGCGATCGGGCGCGCTACTACTTCCACAAGGATGAACATGTCGCCCTGTATGGCTATGGCCGGGTGCGGTTTGGCAATCTGGATCCCGAGGATTCTCCCGCCTTCAGCGGCATGGAACAGCGCAAATGGCAGCTGGAAGGCGGGATCGGTGGCAACATCATCACCCCCTACGCCCTGCTGACCGTGCGGGCCAACAGCGATATCACCGGCCGCAGCAAGGGTCAGGAGCTGCTGCTGTGGGCCGACTTCCCCATTCAGCGCGACAACCTGCTCATCATGCCGGGGATGGGGGTGATGCTGCGCAGCGACAAGATGGCCAACTACTACTTCGGCGGCATCTCCGAGAGCGAGGCCACCGCCCAGCGTCCAGCCTGGGATACGGGGTCAACCCTCTCCCCCATGGCGGCGCTCATCACCAGCTACCGCTTCAGTCCCAACTGGATTGGCATGTTTGCCATGAACTACGAATTGTATGATCGGGACATTAAAAACAGCCCCATCGTCCAGCACGATGGCGAACTCTATGCGGGATTTGCCTTGGGCTATATCTGGTAACGGTGATAAGCCGTGAGATACGAACAAACAAAAGGGAGCCCTCGGCTCCCTTTTTCACGACCATCTTCAGGCTGCCCATTCAGGCTCATAGCGCTGCCAGAAATTCGCTCAGTTGCTGATTGACGAAGGCCGGATTTTCCAGCGACGAGATGTGGCCAGCTGCCGGGATCTCCCTGAACGGGCAGCCCAGCACCTCGGCCATCAGATAGCCCTCCAGCACTGGACGCGCTTTGTCCTCGCAGCCGGTCATCACCAAGGCAGGAGTGCTGATCTCCTCCAGCCACTCGATGCGATCCTCGCGGGTCACAAAGCTGCGGCCCACCGCCACCATGGCGGCGATCTTATCCTTTGGCCAGGCGGTAAGGCGCGCCTTGAAACCGCTCATCAGCGCTTCATCAGGCTGATTGGCAAAAAAGAGCGGCGCCACCTGTTCGACGATAGGCGCCGGCACGGTGCCAAGCTGCTCGATCATCGCCAGCATGCCGAGGTAGCGCTCGCAGGTGATCTGCGGCTCGAGGCCAACGAAACTATCCATCAGCACCAGCCCCTTGAGGCGAGCTGGGGCCATGCGCGCCAGCTCCACACCCCACATGCCACCGATGGAAAGGCCCACCAGCACGAACTCGTCAACCCCGAGGGCATCGAGCAGTGCCAGATGATCGCGCGCCAGGGTTGCCAGCGTGCAGGCGCCTTCCGGAAGCAGATCGGAATCGCCGTGGCCCCACAGATCGGGAACGATGCAGCGATAGCTCCCTTTGAGCGCCTCGATTTGCGGCGCCCACATGGTGCTGTCCCACAGATAGCTGTGACCAAACAGCAGCACCGGCCCTTGCCCTTCATCCAGATAGGCCATCCGGCGGCCCGCTATCTCCATAAAATGCTTCATGTTATCTCCTGTTGCCAGCGATGGGCGGGCAGTGTATCACGTCCCCCTTGGCAGTCGACTCTCCCTGGTGCAAGCTGAAGTGACGGCAAGAAGGGACTCAAAGAGGAGAAGAAGATGCCGAAGGACAAGAGCAAGAAGCGGCCACGTCTCGACAAGAAATGTTATGAACACCACCTCGCCCACCTGCAGGAGGAGCTGGTCAAGCTGCAGGAGTGGGTCAAGCAGGAGGGGCTCAAGGTGGTAGTGCTGTTCGAGGGACGGGACGCTGCCGGCAAGGGGGGCGTCATCAAGGCGATCACCGAGCCCCTCAACCCCCGGGTCTGCCGGGTCACGGCGCTGCCCGCCCCCTCGGATCGCGAGCGCTCCCAGTGGTACTTTCAGCGCTACGTGGCACACCTGCCCGCTGCTGGCGAGATGGTGCTGTTTGACCGCTCCTGGTACAACCGCGCCGGGGTAGAGCGGGTGATGGGCTTTTGCAGCGACGCCGAGTATCGCGAGTTTCTGCGCGCCTGCCCCGAGTTCGAGCGGATGCTGATCCGCTCCGGCATCACCCTGATCAAATACTGGTTCTCGGTCTCCGATGAGGAGCAGGAGAAGCGCTTCAAGGAGCGGATCAACACCCCCATCAAGCGCTGGAAGTTCAGTCCGATGGACTTGCAGTCCCGCTCGCGTTGGGTCGAATACTCCCGAGCCAAGGATGACATGTTCACCTACACCGACACCCAGGACAGCCCCTGGTTCGTGGTGGAGGCGGACGACAAGCGCCGTGCCCGCCTCAACTGCATCGCCCATCTGCTGGGCAAGGTGCCCTACGAGGCGATCCACTACGAGCCCATCAAGCTCCCCCCCATCAAGACCGAAGGGTACGAACGCCCCCCCCTGACCAGCCAGACCTTTGTCCCCGATATTACTGCCGAACTCGAGGGCTGAGCCCTGCCACTGCGCCTGCCGGTTTAGCCAAACGGCAGGCAATAAAAAGCCGGTCGCAAGACCGGCAAAAAGGCATTGAAGATACGGAAAACTTGCACCAAACCGCTATCAGGTACGGATGTACTTGGCTGTGCGGGGGAACGCCTGCTCCTTGGCATCGAACAGATAGCAGGCTTCAGCCGGGATCCCCACGCTGTAGCTCTGACCGGTCGCCACATCCACATCCGAGGTGGTCTTGACGGTAAAGTCGTGACCATCTACATCCATATAGACGAATGATTCGGCCCCCAGATGCTCGGCAACCTGCACCACGCCACTCAGCTTGCTGTCGGCATGGGCGTGGCTCAGCGGCACCAGATGCTCCGGGCGGATACCCAGCTCAACCTTGTCACCCACCGCGCCACGACGGGCATCGACCCGCACCCGCACGCTGTCGCCGGTAGAGAGCTTGACCACGCACTCCTGCTCGCCAATCTCCATCAGCTCGGCAGCCAGGAAGTTCATCTTGGGCGAACCGATAAAACCGGCCACAAACTTGTTGTCCGGGTTGTGGTAGAGATCCAGCGGTGAACCGAACTGCTCCAGGTTGCTGGCGGCATCGGTCTTGAGCGGGCTCAGCACCACGATCTTGTCGGCCAGGGTCATCGCTTCCACCTGATCGTGGGTCACGTAGATGATGGTGGAGTTGAGCTCCTTGTGCAGCTTGGCGATCTCGATCCGCATCTTGACCCGCAGCGCGGCGTCGAGGTTGGAGAGCGGCTCGTCAAACAGGAACACCTGCGGCTGCTGCACGATGGAGCGACCGATGGCAACCCGCTGGCGCTGACCGCCGGAGAGCGCTTTGGGCTTGCGCTCCAGCAGCGGCTCCAGACCCAGAATTTCAGCGGCACGCATCACCCGCTTGTGGATGTTCTCCTTGTCCATCTTCTTGAGCTTCAGACCAAAGGCCATGTTCTCGTAGATGTTCATGTGTGGATAGAGGGCGTAGGACTGGAACACCATGCCCACGTTGCGCTCTACCGGCGGGACATCGTTCATGTAGCGACCGCCGATGGTCAGCTCACCGCTGGTGATGTCTTCCAGACCCGCGATCATCCGCAGCAGGGTGGATTTGCCGCAGCCGGACGGGCCGACGAAGACGATGAACTCGCCCTCCTTGATGGAGAGGTTGATATTGCGCAGGGTGTCCTTGTGAACAGCCGGGTCGTAATTTTTGCGAACGTTGTTGAGTACTACTTCAGCCATGACGAGCTCCGCTCTTGAATCTTTGCAAATCGTGATAGCGGGGGGAGTCAGCTCCCCCGGCCATAAACTTAACCTTTCACACCGCCAGCGGTCAGACCGCCAACCAGCCAGCGCTGTGCCAGCAGGAACACCACTGTGATGGGGAAGCCGGAGAGCACAGCGGCTGCGGCAAAGTCACCCCACAGGTAGTTCTGCGGATAGAGATACTGCTGGGCTCCGACCGCCAGGGTCAGATTGTTCACATCCTGCAGCAGGATGGAGGCCATGGGCACCTCGGTAATGGAACCGATAAAGGCCAGAATAAACACCACCGCCAGAATGGGCACCGACAGGGGCAACAGGATCAGGCGGAATGCCTGCCACGGAGTCGCACCGTCGATGGCCGCAGCCTCCTCCAGAGAGGAGTCGATGGTCTCGAAGTAGCCCTTGATGGTCCAGACGTGCAGGGCGATACCGCCCATGTAGGCGAGGATCAGGCCACCGTGGGTGTTGAGACCCAGCCAGGGGATGTAGTCACCAATCTTGTTAAAGAGCGCGTAGATGGCCACCAGTGCCAGCACAGCCGGGAACATCTGGAAAATCAGCATGCCCTGCAGGATGGTGGACTTGCCACGAAAACGCAGGCGGGCAAAGGCGTAGGCACAGGTGGTGGAGAGCGTCACGATCATCAGGGCAGTGATGCCGGCGATCTTGATGGAGTTCCACAACCAGGTCAGCACCGGGAACGGCGGCGGCGTGATGCTGCCGTCGGCGTTGGTGATGGAGATGCCCAGCGCCAGTTTCCAGTGATCCAGGGTCGGATTGGAGGGGATGATCTCCCCTACCGCGAAGTTACCGTTACGGAACGAGATGGCGATAACCATGATCAACGGGAAGATGATCAGCGCCAGGAAGCCCCACATGACCAGGTGGGTTGCCCACACCCGGTATTTGACTGATTTGGGTTGTACGATTGCCATGTTGAAGCCTCCTTACAGCTGCTTGTCGGCTTTGGACAATTTCAGGTTGAGCAGCGCCAGCGCACCTACGATGAGGAAGATGGCGGTGGCGATGGCACTGGCCAGACCGTAGTCCTGACCACCCGATCCCTGGAACGCAATCCGATAGGTGTAGCTCACCAGCAGGTCGGTAGTACCGGCCGGAGTGCTGGCACCGATAATGTCCGGAGCACCGTTGGTCAACAACTGGATAAGTACGAAGTTGTTGAAGTTGAAGGCAAACGAGGCAATCAACAGCGGGGTCAGCGGTTTCATCAGCAGCGGCACGGTGATCTTGAAGAAGTTCTGCACCGGACCGGCACCGTCCATGGCGGACGCTTCATAGAGATCTTCCGGGATAGCTTTGAGCAGGCCCATGCAGAGGATCATCATGTAGGGGTAGCCCAGCCAGGTGTTGACGATCAGAATCATCACCTTGGCCAGCATGGGATTGGTATACCAGTCCGGCTTGATGCCAAAGGCCGCTTCCAGGAACATGTTGATCTCACCGAAGTTCTGGTTGAACAACCCCTTGAACACCAGGATGGAGATAAACGCCGGAATTGCGTAGGGCAGGATCAGCATGACCCGATAGAAGCCGCGCCCCTTGAGCGATTCCCACTGCACCAGACAGGCCAGCACCATACCGATGGCCAGAGTGAACGCCACTGAACAGGCAGAGAAGATCACGGTCCAGACGAAGATCTGCAGGAACGGCGCCTGAATACCCGGGTCAGTCACGATGCGGGCGAAGTTCTTCCAACCCACGCTGACCACAAAGCCCGGAGCGATGCCCTTGCCGACAAACTGGCCCTGATCGTCGATGTACTGGTAGAAACCGGTCTCGCCGTTGGGCAGCATCAGCTCGCCGCTCTGGTTGTCGCGCAGCAGGTTGCTGTCTTTGATCACCACGCCGGACTTGAGCACGGCGCCATCCATCAGACGGGTGTACTGGGACTTCTGGGCGGCAAACTTGCGCAGGCTGCTCAGGGTCAGATGGGTGGAACCATCGGGCAGCACCAGATCCAGCGCACTCAGGTGGGTGCGATGATCCACGATGGCACGAATGGGGGCCGGTTTGCTGGCGATCTCGCCAGTGACCGGAGTCAGCTCGATGACCTGAGGAGTTGCCTGTGCCCGACCTTCACTCACGGCCAGCTCGCGGGCCTTGTTGTTCATCAGGGTAACGGGTTGGCTGATATAGGCGTGATCATCCTGGTTCAGCTGCAGCTGGAACTGGCCGTTGTCGCCACCCAGCAGCGTAAAATCGAATTCACCGCCCGCCACCTTGTAGGTTTTCTTCAGATGGTAATCACGAGCCTGCTCCACAGAGAGCAAGTTGGTGCCTGAATAGTTGGTGAAGGCGATGCCAATCGTGTAGGCAAGAGGGAAGATGATAAATACAACCATGCCAGCCACACCCGGAAAGATGTAGCGATGGGCATAGGTCTTCTTGTTCATGAAGACATACAGACCGACGGATACCACCACCAGATCCAGCAGCGCGAATACCCACTCGCCACTGGCGTACATCATCACGGCTGCATAGCCGTTGAGGATGGCGACCAGGGCCGCGATAGTCCACTTAAGCCAGGTGTGCTTATCCTTCGGACCGGCATAGGACTCAACAGAAGGTACTACTTCCATGCCAATTAACCTTTATAACGCCAAGAGAGATTTGAGAGAGAGGGAGGCCATTGCGGCCTCCCAGGTAGTGCGTGCTTACTGAACGATACGCTTGGCAGCGGTATCCAGCGCTTCGTCAACACCTTGACGACCGGAGGTCACGTTCTTGAGGGCTGTTTCGAAGGAGGACCAGAAACGGCTCATCTCGGGCACGGACGGCATCGGCTCGCCAGCCTGGGCGTTCAGCATGGTGGCCTTGATGTGCGGATCGGATTCCAGAGTCTTCTGGAAGGATTTCAGCGCAACGGCACCCAGCGGCTTGTCGGCGTTGACCGGAGCCAGACCGGCATCGGTCAGCAGGTAGTTTTCCAGGAACTCGATGGCCAGATCCTTGTTCGGGCTGGCGGCGTTGATGGTGGCCCCCAGTACGCCAACGAAGGCTTTAGCCGGTTTGCCCTTCAGGGTCGGCAGCGGCGCTACGCCGTACTTGATACCGCTCTTGTCCAGGTTGCTCCAGGCCCAGGGACCGTTGATCATCATGGCCACTTCGCCCTTGTTGAACTTGGCATCCATTACGCCATAGTCGATACCCTTCTCCAGGTGACCGGATTTGATCATCTCGGAGATGTAACCTACGCCGATTTTGGCGCCAGCATTGTTCACGCCGGTGTCTTTCACGTCATAACCGGTAGCGGTTTTCTTGAAGGCGTAGCCACCGTTGGCAGCCACCAGCGGGTAGCTGAAGTAGGGGGTGTCATACGCCCACATGATGGCGCGCTTGCCGTTCTTCTTCAGAGTCTCGTCAATCTTGGCGATCTCTTCGAAGGTCTTCGGCGGCTCAGGCAGCAGATCCTTGTTGTAGATCAGGCTGACTGCTTCCATGGCAACCGGGTAGCCATAAGTTTTACCGTCAACAGTCATGGCATCCCATGCCAGCTGTTCGAATTTGGCTTTGGTGGCAGCGCTCGGCGTTACCGGAACCAGCAGACCGGCCTTGACCCACTCACCGTAACGGTCGTGAGCCCAGAAGAAGATGTCCGGGCCGTTGCCAGTGGCGGCAGCTTGCTGGAATTTCACTTCAACCTGATCCGGGTGAGCAACAGTAACCTTGATGCCGGTTTCTGCTTCAAATTTCTTACCCACTTCAGCCAGACCGTTGTATCCCTTGTCACCGTTGATCCAGATGGTCAGCTGGCCTTCATCGATGGCAGCAGTAGCAGTGCAAGCGACGCCAAGAGTGGCCAGACCGATCAGGGATGACAGCAATTTCTTTTTCATGAGCCTTTCCTTGTAGTAGTTCCGCGCTGTAAGAGCATTGTGTGCGAAGTGAATATTATCCCAAGCGTCATTCGCCTCACATGACGCAACTCGCATTTTTGAAATGCAATTACGTATTTCCTTCCAGAAAGTTTTGAAAACATTTTCTTAAATCGGGGAAATAACCCTGTTTATCGGCTTATTTCAAAACAACAACCGAAATATAATTACTAAACTGAAATATAATTACCTCAATGAAAGGGTTTTCACCTGAATGAAAACCCTTTCAGGTGGTTTATTTTGTTTGATCTGTTAACAAAGCACCGGCCCGGTTTCGCCCTGCCCCTTTCGCCCAATAAAAAAGAGACTCTGCCAGGGCAGAGTCTCTTTTTGCCGGAAATGACGGTTTGATCACATTACGACTGGCGCAGCAGCTGATCCTTGAGGTTGGGCGGTACCCCCTTGATGGTCAGGGTGTCGGTCTGCGGGTCATAAAACACGCGGCTGTTCAACAACTTCTGCTCAAAACTCAGGGTCAGACCGCCGCCGGAACCGACAAACTTGGTCAGCCCGCGCAGGGTAGAACGGTCGGCCGGGAAGCGCTCTTCCAGTTCGTACTCCTGACCGATAAAGCTGTAAAAATCGAGGTCACCCTCGCCGGCATCTTTTGCGGAGAGTTCCGCCGACAGCTCCTTGATCTCGATCTCTTCACCGGCACTCGCCTGCTCGGTGCAATATTTGAAAACCTGCTTTTTATAGTCATTGCGTTCTGCCGGTTCGAGCTGGCGACTCTCGCAATAATCTTCAACCGCCTGCAGCAACCCTTTATTCTGGATCTTGGCATCCATTCCTTCACGGGCACCCAGCAGATCCATAAAGAAGTCGCCCAGCTTGCGGCCAATACGTCCCTTGCTGAAGGTAATATAACGGCGTGACTCGGGTTGGGTTTTCCACTCGGTCAAATCGATGCGGGCCACCAGATTGAGTTTGCCAATATCGAGATACTGGATATGACGCAACTCCAGCGCTTCGCTGACGGTGACGCTCTCCTTGCCCTCCAGCAGGGCGATCATCAGATAATCGACACCGACATAGTTGTATTTGGCAATCAGCAATACCCCCTGCTCATCGAGGGCGTGCTCCACCAACTGTTTGACCAGCATCTGGGTCACATTGACCGAGAAGGGCACGAATTCGGTCTGCTCGCCGAGCAGCTGTTCGAGGGCGATGCGAAACGCGGGAGAGGGCTGCTTGGGGGCCTCTTCCCCATCCGCCAGCTCGGCGACGGCAGCCTCGGGGTCGGCGAAGAAGCCAAAGCCCTTGCCTCCCTTGCCGTTATAGATGCGATGCAGTTCCGCCATCAGTCCCTGTACTGCCTCGTCGGGAGGCAGGGTCTGGCTGCGGGTATCGGCGTGTGGTTGACCATCGCCGCCCTGGCGCAGGGAGTGAAGTATGATCTTGTCGATATCGAGACTCATGTCACAAAGCCATAGTGTTAGCCGAAAGGGTGAAGTATTATAAGGCGCTTTGAACCGAGATGAACTGAAGATTATGCCCATCGTATCAAAGTACAATAACGAGCAGTTTGACGCCCTGATGAACGACCTGATCACCGCCCTGGAGAAGCACAAGGCGCCGGTAGATCTCAGTCTGATGGTGCTCGGCAACCTGACTACCAATATCATCAACGGTATGGCTCCGGCCCAGCGTCAGGCCATCACCGAAAAGTTTGTCCAGGCCCTGACCGCATCGGTCGATAACCGCCACGACACGCACTGAGTCCCCGACTCTGTTGATTTGACGTTTCTCAACGCAGATGGATCACTATGGTCGAAACCGGTAACCCCTATCGTGATAATGTCTCTCGCCTGATCACCTGGGGGCATTGGTTCTCCTTCTTCAACATCATTCTCGCCATGCTGATTGCCACCCGTTATCTGGGTGCCATCAGCTGGCCGTCGACCACCCTTGGCGTGGTCTACCTCGTTGTAAGCTGGATTGGCCACTTCTCGTTCTTAAGTTTCGTCACCTATCTGCTGACGATCTTCCCTTTGAGCTTCGTGTTGCCCAAAGAGAAGCCCCTGCGCTTCATCTCCGCCGTCGTGGCGACGCTGGCGCTGGTGCTTTTGCTGATCGACACCCAGGTATTCCGGCTCTTCAAGTTCCACCTAAATGCCCAGGTGTGGCAGTTGCTGCTGGATCAGGCCCAGACCGAGGAGGGCTCGATCTGGAGCATCATCTTCGTCGCCGTGCCGACCATCTTCCTGTTGCAACTGCTGCTGTCGGCCTATGTCTGGCGCAAGATTAACAAGCGCAAGCGCCGTCAGTACGGCAATCAGGTAGGGCTGGCGCTGCTGGTCTGCTTTATCCTGACCCACGTGGTCAACAGCTGGGCGGATGCCACCCTGTATCAGCCCATTACCATGCAGCGTGCCAACTTCCCCCTCTCCTACCCCATGACGGCCCGCTCCTTCCTGGCCAAACATGGCTGGCTGGATCTGGATCAGTACGAGAAGCAGGCGGCCAGCCAGAGCGATGACAGTGACAGCCGGATCCGCTATCCGCTGCGGCCACTCAACGTCAATGCGCCCCTCACCCACAGCAACCTGCTGATTGTGGTGGTCGATTCGCTGCGCTTTGACATGCTCAACAACATCAACATGCCCAATCTGCAGCGCTATGCGGATCAGCATCTCAGCTTCCGCAATCACCTGAGCGGCGGCAACGATGACCTGATGGGGATGTTCAGCCTCTTTTATGGCCTGCCCGGTCACTACTACAAAGAGATCAGCAGCGACAAACGCCCGCCGGTGCTGTTTGACGAACTGCTGCGCCAGGATTACCAGTTCGGCCTGTTCGGGGCGATAGAAGATGGCCAGAAGTATCGCAAGAGCATCCTCGCCGGTCTGCGCAAACAGGTGTTTGTCTCCGAGCAGACCAACGATGGCAAGCTGCTGACCGACTGGCAGCAGTGGCTGGAGAAGCGCACGCCGGAGCGCCCCTGGTTCTCGCTGGTCTATCTCTCAAGTCCTGGCGACTACCAGCTGCCCGCAACCATGAAGGGTCCTTTCCAGCCGGAGCTGACCAACTTCAATCCGGCCACCGCCTATCGGGCGGAAAACCTGGTGAAGCTGGAGAATCGCTACAAGAACTCGGTCTTCTATACCGACCAGTTGCTGGAAGAGATGCTAACCAAGCTGCAGCTGCAGGGCATGGACAGCAATACGGTGGTGGTCATCACCTCCAACCATGGTCAGGAGTTCAACGACACCCAGAACAACAGCTGGGGCGCTGGCAGCAACTACTCCCTCTATCAGGTGCAGGTGCCCATGGTGGTGGCCTGGCCTGGCCGAAACAGCCAGGTGATCGAGCAGCCGAGCAGCCATTTCGACCTGGCGCCAACCCTGATGCAGGGGATGCTGGGGGTGCGCAACCCGCCGCGTGATTACAGCATTGGTCGCTCGCTGTTCGACTTCAGCCCGCGCAACTGGCTGTTGGCCGGGGATCAGAACGACTTTGCCATCTACCAGAGCGGAACCATCACCCACTTCAACAAACAGGGTGACTTCGAGCTGCTGGATCGCAACAGCTATCAACCCATCAAGCGGGCCACCCCCGACATGGGCGCCATGATCCAGGTAATGAACGAGCTCAACCGCTTCTACCGTCACCCCTGACAGGCATCTATCTCAAACAAAACGCCCCCGCATTCGGGGGCGTTTTTTTGGAGTGGCGCCAAGCAATTGCTGGTGTGGATTATTGAACCTGCCCGGTCGACCATGCCTGCGGCAATTTGTAGCCGGCAAACCGCTTGGCGGCATAAGCCTTGAACTCGGCCGAGTTGTAGACCGCCGCCACATCCCTGACAAATGGCTTCTCGCTGTCGACCTGCTTCACGACCACCCAGTTGATAAAGTCGTAGCTGCGCTCAAGAAAGAGTCCCTGGCTAAACGGGATGCCGCTGGAGGCGGCAAAATTGCCGTTGATCACCGCAAAATCCACATCCTCCCGCGAACGGGGCAGTTGCGCTGCCTCCAGCAGCACCAGCTTGAGATTGTGCGGGTTATTCACCACATCAAACTCGCTCGCCTTGAGCGGGTTAATCCCCTTCTTGAGAGTGAGCCAGCCCAGATCCTGCAGCATCAGCAGGGCTCGCGCCTGATTGGTGGGATCGTTGGGGATAGCCACCGTACTCCCCTCTTTCAGCTGATCGAGCGTGGCCAACTTGCCTGAATAGAGCCCCATCGGCCCGGTGGGCACCTGCACAACGGGTGTCAGTGACAAACCGCGGTCTTTGCTAAAGCTCTCAAGATAAGGCTTGTGCTGGAAACAGTTCACATCGAGCGAGCCATCCGCCAGCGCAATGTTGGGGGAAACATAGTCGGTAAATTCCACCAGCCTGACCTTGTACCCTTTGGCCTCCAGCTGCGGCTTGATGGAGTCGGTCACCATGTCGGCAAAATCCCCCACCGTAGTGCCGATCACAATCTCTTGGCGATCCAGCTCACCCGCCCGGGCAGTGCCAGCCAGAGTGCCGCTCAGCAAGAGCAATAGAGAACAAAACCAGAAGGTGCGACGCAACATACAAGACTCCCTGTCTCAAGACTCATCAAGGTGATAGCGGACTACTGATTTCAAATTGGAAATCTGGACGTCCAAATGGCTAATGAAAGACAACTTATCAGAGTCGGCTACCAATACCAAGCGACAAAAATGAGGAAGCTTATGAGCCGGACGACGAAGAGGTGGGGGAATGAAGAGCACGGAGTGCAAACAAACAACGCCAATGTGGCAGTGCTCAGCGGGCATCAGTTAACAAAGACAGCTAACCACCTGAGTTAACAACAAAAAGATCAATAGCGAGCACTGATAAATGCTCTCAATAGAACACACGAACAGCTCCAATGGAATATCTAACATAAAAAAGATCAGATTTCTTTGAGGCTGATCTAACTTATGAAAACAGGTTCTTTTGGCTCTTCATCATCCATGTGTAGATTCCATTCGCACCCAGGAAGGTGCTCTATAAGATGGAGTTTAAAAATAATGAAGCAAACATCGTTAGCACTGGCGATCACAGCATTGCTGTCGGCGCTGCCAGTTGCATCTGTTCAGGCAAATGAAAGTTGTGCCCCCCTGACCGGCAAGGAAGCCGGACTGGATACCGGCCGCAGCAGCAGCGAACGCTGTCTGCCCGGCATCAATCCGCTGCAGGATCAGCAGTGGTACCTGCTCAACAGTGGCCAGGATGCCTTCAGCGCCCGTGGTGGCGTGGCAGGCAACGACCTCAACCTCTGGTGGGCACATCGCACCGGCGTGCTGGGTCAGGGAGTCAATGTAGCCGTGGTGGATGATGGCTTGGCTATCGCCCACCCGGATCTGGCGGACAACGTCCGTCCGGGCTCAAAAAACGTGGTGACCGGCAGCGATGACCCGACCCCGACTGATGCGGATACGGCACACGGCACCTCGGTCTCCGGCATCATAGCGGCGGTAGACAACGCCATCGGCACCAAGGGGATCGCCCCGCGGGCCCAGTTGCAGGGGTTCAACCTGCTGGACGACAACAGCCAGCAGTTGCAGAAAGACTGGCTCTACGCCCTTGGCGACAGCGATGCCAGCCGCGATAACCGGGTGTTCAACCAGAGCTATGGCATGAGCCTGGTCGATCCCCGTCCGGCCAACGACCTGGATCAGGCCCAGCTCGACCGCCTGTTCGAACAGCAAACCCTCAAGGCGCAGAGTGCCGCCTATATCAAGGCTGCCGGCAACGGCTTCAACAAGATAGCGGCGGGCGGCTATGTGCTCAATCGCACCGGCAACGGCCCCAAATTGCCGTTTGAGAACAGCAATCTCGACCCCTCAAACAGCAACTTCTGGAACCTGGTGGTGAGCGCGCTCAACGCAGATGGCGTCAGATCCTCCTACTCCAGCGTCGGCAGCAACGTCTTCCTGAGCGCCACCGGCGGCGAGTACGGTACCGACTCCCCCGCCATGGTGACCACGGATCTGCCCGGCTGCGATATGGGCTACAACCGCACCGACGATCCCCGCACCAACCGGCTGCACGGCAACCCGCAACTGGATGCCAGTTGCGACTACAACGGCGTGATGAACGGCACCTCCTCCGCCACCCCCAGCACCTCGGGTGCCATGGCACTGCTGATGTCCGCCTACCCGGATCTGTCAGTACGCGATTTTCGGGATCTGCTGGCGCGCAGCGCTACCCGGGTCGATGCCAAACATCAACCCGTGATGGTCAGCTACACCAGCAGCACCGGCAAGGTTCGCGACGTGAAAGGGCTGGAAGGGTGGGAGCGCAATGCCGCCGGCATGTGGTTCAGCCCGACTTACGGTTTCGGTCTGATCGACGTCAACAAGGCGCTTGAGCTGGCAGCCAATCACCAGCCCCTCCCCCCGCTGGTGCAGCTGCCGTGGCAGAAGATCAATGTCACCGGCAATGTCGCTGCCATCCCGGATGTGGGCAACAGCCCGACCAGCTCGGCGACCCGCATTGCCACACCGTTGACGGTCGAAGCGGTTCAGGTGATGGTGAGCCTGGATCACCAGCGTCTGCCCGATCTTCTGATCGAACTGGTCTCCCCCGCCGGCACCCGCAGCATCCTGCTGAGCCCTTTCAACAGCCTGGTCGGCCAATCTCTCGACCAGCAGCAGCTGGGCTTTGTGCGCACCAAGGGATTGCGTGACATGCGCCTGCTCTCCCACAAGTTCTACGGTGAATCGGCCGAAGGCCAGTGGCGACTGGAGGTAACCGACGTTGCCAACGGTACCCGTCAGGTCTCTCTGCTCAATCGCAAGACCAAGGAACGCACCACCCTGACCGAGCGCAACAACCGTCAACCGGGCAAACTGATCTCATGGTCCCTGCGGGTCCTGGGTCACGATGCCAACCGCAGCTAACACGCTAGGAGTATTACCATGAACAAACCTGTTACCTTGCTTCTGGCAACCCTGCTGGCCCCCCTCTCGGGACAGCTCTGCGCCGAGGAGTCCGTCACTATGGATGGCAAGCAGTACAGCACCATAGAGGTGAACGGCCAGACCTACCTCATTCCCGACAATGGCAGCAAGAAGCGGGTCACCCGCAGTCTGGATGACAAAGTGCCGCAGCAAAGCCTGCGTCGCGGCGACGTATTGATGCAGGGAGCCGCCAGCCCCGAGCTCACCGTCAGCGGTACCCTGCTGGTGGAAGCTGACGATGCCACCGCCAAGGCGCTGGCGACGCGCCACGGCTTGAACTTCAAGCAGAGCAGCGGCGGTATCGCCCTGCTGGAGGCCAAATCGGGCACCGATCTCAACGCCATCGCCACCAAGCTCCAGAGCGAGGGGGTGAAGGTACAGATCGAGCTGTCGGGGGCCGAGCGGCAACCAAAATAGGTCTCGTCAGCGGGATAACAAAGGGGGCCATCATGGCCCCCTTTCTATTCTCTTCACTGCGACAGCGGCTTACTTGCGGCCATGCAGCTCCGCCAGATAGAGCCAGGTGTCGACCACGGTATCCGGGTTGAGCGACACCGAGTCTATCCCCTGCTCCACCAGCCAGGCGGCAAAGTCCGGGTGATCAGACGGGCCCTGGCCACAGATCCCCACGTACTTGCCCGCCTTGCGGGCAGCGGCAATGGCCATCGCCAGCAGCGCCTTGACCGCCTCGTTACGCTCGTCGAACAGGTGGGCGATAAGGCCCGAGTCCCTATCAAGTCCAAGGGTGAGCTGGGTCATGTCGTTGGAGCCGATGGAGAAGCCGTCCACGTGCTCGAGGAACTTGTCTGCCAGGAGGGCGTTGCTCGGGATCTCGCACATCATGATCACCTTGAGCCCCCGCTCGCCACGGCGCAGACCATTCTCTGCCAGGATGTCAATCACCTGCTCCGCCTCGCTCACGGTGCGCACGAAGGGGATCATCACCTCGACGTTGGTCAGCCCCATGACATCGCGCACCCGCTTGATCGCCTCGCACTCGAGGGCAAAACAGGGGCGGAAGCTGTCGGCGATGTAGCGCGACGCACCACGAAAACCGATCATCGGGTTCTCTTCGTGAGGCTCGTAGCCACGGCCGCCCACCAGGTTGGCGTACTCGTTGGACTTGAAGTCCGACATCCGCACGATCACCCGCTCCGGCCAGAAGGCGGCGGCCAGGGTGGCGATGCCTTCGGTCAGCTTGGCGACGTAGAACTCGCGCGGGCTCTCGTAGCCGGCAATCATCTTGCCGATGGTGGCCTTGAGCTCGGGACTCTGGCTGTCGAACTCCAGCAGCGCCTTGGGGTGCACGCCGATCATCCGGTTGATGATGAACTCGAGACGGGCCAGCCCGACACCGGCATTGGGCAACTGGGCAAAATCGAAGGCCCGATCCGGGTTGCCGACGTTCATCATGATCTTGATGGGCAGGCGCGGCATGTTGCCCACCTCGGTCACCGCCACGTCGAAGTCCAGCTCGCCGTCATAGATAAAACCGGTATCCCCTTCCGCGCAGGAGACGGTGATAAGCTGGCCAGCCTCGATGCTATCGGTGGCATTGCCGCAGCCCACTACCGCCGGAATGCCCAGTTCGCGAGCGATGATGGCGGCGTGACAGGTACGGCCGCCCCGGTTGGTCACGATGGCTGAGGCCCGCTTCATGATGGGCTCCCAGTCCGGGTCGGTCATGTCGGTGACCAGCACATCGCCGGGCTGCACTTCGTCCATCTGGCTGATGGAGGAGATGACCCGCGCCGGGCCAGCCCCGATCTTGTGACCGATGGCCCGCCCCTCGATCAGCACCTTGCCCGCTTGCTTGAGGGCGAAGCGCTCCAGGGTGTTGGCCTCCTGGCGGCTGCGCACTGTTTCCGGGCGCGCCTGCACGATGTAGAGCTTGCCATCCTGCCCATCCTTGGCCCACTCGATATCCATCGGGCGGCCATAGTGCTGCTCGATGATAAGGGCCTGCCTGGCCAGCTCCATCACCTCGGCATCCGTGATGCAGAAGCGGCCGCGCTCGGCTTCCTGGGTGTCGACGATCTGCACCTGACGGCCATGGCTGGCATCGCCGGAATAGGTCATCTTGATAAGCTTGGAGCCAAGCGTCTTGCGCACCACCGCCGGGCGTCCGCCCTTGAGGGTCGGTTTGTGCACGTAGAACTCGTCCGGGTTGACCGCACCCTGTACCACCATCTCGCCAAGACCGTGGGCACCGGTGATAAAGACCACGTCGTTGAAACCCGACTCGGTATCCAGGGTGAACATGACGCCGGAGGCGGCAAGATCCGAACGCACCATCCTCTGCACCCCGGCCGACAGGGCGACGCCCTTGTGGTCATAACCCTGATGCACCCGATAGGAGATGGCGCGATCGTTGAACAGGGAGGCAAAGACATGCTTGATAGCCACCATGACGGCATCGATGCCGCGCACGTTGAGGAAGGTCTCCTGCTGGCCGGCAAAGGAGGCATCCGGCATATCCTCGGCGGTGGCGGAGGATCGCACCGCAAAAGAGGCATCCAAACCTGCACTCAGTCTGGCGTAAGCCTCGCGGATCGCCTGCTCCAGCGCGCTCTGGAACGGGGCTTCTATCACCCAGTCACGGATCTGCTGACCGGCCCGATTGAGGGCGGCAATGTCATCCACATCCAGATTGTCGAGCAGATGGTGGATCTTGCCGTTGAGGCCGCTTGACTCCAGAAACTCGTTAAACGCAAAGGCGGTGGTGGCAAACCCGCCCGGCACCGTTACACCGGCGCCAGAGAGGTTGCTGATCATCTCGCCAAGGGATGCGTTCTTGCCGCCAACTCGTTCTACGTCCTGCATTCCGAGTTGCTCGTACCAGAGTACGTACTGTTGCACTTGCATGTCTCCAGGTTGGTGGGCAAGGTGCCATGGCACCTTTTTTGTGCCCGATTTTTATAGGTGAGTAAGGTGCGTTATTGTCTCTTTCTTCTATTGCCAACGACCATGAAAACGTTTTCTACTTATTGTCAAAAAAATCCCCGAGCAAGATAGGGGATGGTCGAATGACCCGAACATTCTACAATGCCGACACAAAAAGATAACGACTCAGGTTTGCTAGCCACTTCACAACTTGGGCATGGCAGACCGGTTGACAACAGGGGGATGGTTTCGACAGATACTTCCTGGCCAGCCCCTTGGTCGATGTAACAGGAGCTCAACGTGCACACCGTATTTTATGTTTCCGATGGGACCGCCATCACCGCCGAAGTGTTCGGCCACGCGGTACTGAGCCAGTTTCCACTGGCCTTCGAGCAGATCACCATCCCCTTCGTGGAGAGCCGTGAAAAGGCGCGGCAGGTGCGGATGCGGATCGATGAACAGTTTCGCCAGACCGGGGTGCGCCCCATCCTGTTTCACACCATCATCGATCCCCAGGTGCGCGAGGAGGTACTGAAAGCCGAAGCGAGCAGTCACGACTTTCTCAACACCTTCGTCAGCCCGCTGGAACAGGAGCTGGGGGTGAAGGCCGAACCCCGCCCCCATCGCACCCACGGCATGGAGAATCGCAAGCTCTATGACGATCGCATCGAGGCGGTCAACTTCGCACTGGCCAACGACGATGGCATCACCACCAAAGAGTACGACGAGGCAGACATCATCCTGATCGGGGTCTCCCGCTGCGGCAAAACCCCCACCAGCCTCTATCTGGCGCTCCAGTTCGGCATTCGCGCCGCCAACTATCCCTTTATCGAGCAGGACATGGGTGGGCTGGAGCTGCCGACGCCCCTCAAGGCCAACCGTCACAAACTGTTTGGTCTCACCATAGCGCCGCAGCGGCTGCACGAGATCCGCAACCAGCGCCGCGCCAATAGCCGCTACGCCTCGCTGGAGCAGTGCGAGCAGGAGTTGGCCAGCGTGGAGCGGCTGTTTCGTCAGGAGGCGATCCGCTTTCTCGATACCAGCTCCCACTCGGTAGAGGAGATCAGCGCCAAAATCCTCGAGGCAACCGGCCTGCGTCGCCAGCTCTGTTAAGCCAGCTTGACAGCAGATAAGCCACGCCAGATGCAAAGAGGGGAGAAGCCATCAAGCTTCTCCCCTCTTTCTCTGGTTATTACCGCATGGCCACCGTGATAAAAAGCCGCCCGGAATTGCCTAGCGATTGAGTTCGGGATTGTTCAGCAAACGGGCATAAAAGGGCAGCAGGCCGCGGCGCCTGCGGATCCGCTCGGCCAGCAAGCAACCCGCCAGCGCCCCCACCACACCTCCGGCCAGCAGAAGCAACGGCCAGTGGTGCAACACCCCCTCATCACCCAGTACAAACCAGCCCCCCATCATGGCTGTCATCCCGACCAGCAGCAGCGGACTGGCGGCAATCAGCAGCCAGATCGTCACCAGCAATCCGCTGGCAACCCAGCGCTGCAGCAGTGTTACCTTGTCACGGGTATGCCGCTGCTCACCCTGTTGCCTCTCCATCATCAGACCACTCCTCCCGGCCAAAAAACCAGAAATCAAAACAACTCAACAAATGTCAACAAAACACAATTCGATTGATTGAATTTCAGGCACAACCTGTTTCGTCACCTGAAAATCTAATTAAAAAGCTGGCTTTTGACCAAAATACCACCGCTTAGCGCGGAAAACAGGTGCATTTATGGCGAATTATCACTATTCTGCTTTCGTTACCAGTCCAGATTAAAAATTGAAAACGACATGGCGTAACGAAATAAATACAGATTTCGTCAGGTTTTGGCTACGCATCGCTATGCTGCTCAGGAAGAGCCCAACACCGGCAAGAGACAACAGAGATAGGTAAAGGACAGATCCATGGATTTGAAACAAGACGGTGAAGAGCTGAAACGCGGCCTCAAAAACCGGCACATTCAGTTAATTGCGTTAGGCGGTGCCATCGGTACCGGCCTCTTTCTGGGGATTGCCCAGACCATCAAGATGGCTGGCCCCTCCGTACTGCTGGGTTATGCCATCGGCGGCTTTATCGCCTTCCTGATCATGCGCCAGCTCGGTGAAATGGTGGTGGAAGAGCCGGTAGCCGGCTCCTTCAGCCACTTTGCCTACAAATACTGGGGTGAGTTTGCCGGTTTCGCATCCGGCTGGAACTACTGGGTTCTCTACGTGCTGGTGAGCATGGCCGAGCTGACCGCGGTGGGCATCTACGTCCAATACTGGTGGCCCGAGATCCCAACCTGGATGTCGGCAGCCTTCTTCTTCGTGCTGATCAACACCATCAACCTCTCCAACGTCAAAGCGTTTGGCGAGATGGAGTTCTGGTTCGCCATCATCAAGGTGGTCGCCATCATCGGCATGATCGGCTTTGGCGGCTATCTGCTCATCTCCGGTGCCGGCGGCCCCGAGGCGAGCGTGACCAACCTGTGGGCTCAGGGCGGCTTTTTCCCCAACGGCATCAGCGGTCTGGTGATGGCGATGGCGGTGATCATGTTCTCCTTCGGTGGTCTGGAGCTGGTCGGTATTACCGCAGCCGAAGCTGACAACCCCGAGAAGAGCATCCCCAAGGCGACCAATCAAGTGATCTACCGGATCCTGATCTTCTACATCGGCGCCCTGGCCATCCTGATGTCCCTCTACCCCTGGGGTAAAGTGGTCGAAGGCGGCAGCCCGTTCGTGATGATCTTCCACGCACTGGATAGTGATCTGGTCGCCACCGTGCTCAATATCGTGGTGCTGACGGCGGCGCTGTCGGTCTACAACAGCTGCGTCTACTGCAACAGCCGGATGCTGTTCGGTCTGGCCAAACAGGGCAACGGCCCGAAAGTGCTGCTCAAGACCAACAAGAGCGGTGTACCGCTGGTTGCCCTCTCGGTCTCTGCCATCGCCACTCTGCTCTGCGTGCTGATCAACTACCTGATGCCGGGCAAGGCCTTTGGTCTGCTGATGGCGCTGGTGGTCTCCGCACTGGTGATCAACTGGGCGATGATCAGCCTCGCGCATCTGAAGTTCCGCAAGGCCAAGGTCGCGGAAGGTGTCCAGCCCAAGTTCAAGGCGTTCTGGTATCCCTTCGGCAACTACCTCTGCCTCGCGTTCATGGCCGGTATTCTGGTGATCATGTACATGACCCCCGATTTCCGCATCTCGGTCGAACTGATCCCGGCCTGGCTGGTGGTACTGGGCATCGGCTTCGTCATCAAGCGCAAGGGACAGGCCCAAACCAAGGCCGCCGTCAATCTGGGTTGATAACCGGGCTTCTCAATACCAAAAACGCCGATCATCTGATCGGCGTTTTTTTATGCAAGCAAATCGCTCACTGTTCGCCAGCCGGTGCCTTGGCGGATAACGCCTCTGTACAGGTAGGGCTGTTGACGCAGCACTCCTCCTGAAAAAAGGCGATGATCTCTTCCAGTACCGCATATTGGGAGACGCAAAGCAGGGTGCGGCTCTCGCGGTTCTGCTTCACCAGCCCGACTGAGACCAGTGCCGCAATATGATGGCTGAGGGTTGATCCCGGGATCTCCAGCTGCTTTTGCAGCTCACCCACCGACAACCCCTGCTCCCCCGCCTTGACCAGATGCTTGAAGATAAACAGACGGGTTGGATGACCCAGCTCCTTCAACGCCTTGGCAACCTCTTCCAGCTCCATTCTCATTCCCCTGCGACGCGGTGATATTTCGATAATACCAGAAATATCTTGACCGCCACATCATTTCGAATATTTTAGAAATATAGTTTTCACCAAGAGAGTATGATGATGAACCACTGGTTACCGATGCTGACTGATGCATCCCATATGTTTTTATTCTTGGCTTTTGAGCTTTCCATCCTGTTTCTGGTCATCAGTGCAGGGGTCAGCTTGCTACGGCAAAAGATCCCCGATGAGAAGATCCAGCGCCTACTGGGCGCGCGCAAAGGCAGAGGCTACTTGCTCTCTGCGTTGCTCGGTGCCGTCACCCCTTTTTGCAGCTGCTCCACCATCCCCATGCTGAGAGGATTGCTCTCCGCCAAAGCCGGCTTTGGCCCGACCATCACCTTTCTTTTCATCTCCCCGCTCTTGAATCCCATCATCGTCGGCTTGATGTGGGCCACCTTCGGCTGGAAAGTGACACTGCTCTACGCAGTGATTGCCGCCAGCGTCTCCATGCTGGCCAGCCTGCTGCTCGACAAGATGGGGTTCGAACGGCATGTCATTGATGCCAGAGAGGCAATCTCCGGTAGTTGCACCACCGGTTGTAAACCCGGCACCAAGAGAGCCTCTCCGGCGCAAACCGCCTGCTGCACAATCAGCGCAAGTCCCATCAAGGCCATGCGGCCGATGGCAAGCGCCACCTGCTGTAGTACCTCAGCCCTGAGTGCAGAGGTCCCCACCCTCTCGTGCTGCCCGGATACAGCTACTACCCCGGTTGCTACAGAAATGCTGCCTGCCCAGTTGCGCAAGGCTGGTGCCGATGCCTGGCAGCAGTTTCGCGATGTACTGCCCTTCCTGCTGCTTGGCGTACTCATCGGCTCTTTCATCTATGGCTTTATTCCGGCCGAGTGGATCGCCGCCCATGCCGGCGCCGACAACCCGCTGGCCATCCCCTTCAGCGCTATCGTCGGGATCCCGCTCTATATTCGTGCCGAGGCAGTGATCCCGCTGGCGTCGGTACTGCTGGGCAAAGGGATGGGAATGGGCGCCGTGATGGCGCTGATCATCGGCAGCGCCGGCGCCAGCCTGACCGAAGTGATCTTGCTCAGATCGATGTTCAAAGCCCCCATGATAGTGGCCTTCCTGACCGTGATCCTCGGCATGGCTGTCCTGATGGGCTACCTCACGCAGTTGCTGTTCTAACAACTCTGCCCCCAGATATGAAAAACGCCGATCGGATGATCGGCGTCTTATTTATTACGGACAAAAATCCGTGGCTCACCGTTACAGATGCTGCTGGATGATGGGGTACAACTCCTCAACTTTACGGGCAATATGATCGGGTTTGTGCTCCCACAGCTCCGGGGTTGAGTGGCTATAGGCGACAGCAACAGAGATCACCCGGGCGGTGCCGCCAAGCTCTGCTTGCAGATTGCGAGCAAACTGCACATCCGCCTCATGATCGCCGATATAGAGCAGTGATGCGCTGCGTACCGTGCCCAAAATGGACTCCAGGCATTTGATGCCGCCCAAGGGGTGCGGTTTTTGCTGCTGCACGGGGACATCATCGTAACCTACCACAGCCTTGAACTGTCCATTCACGCCATGCTGCTCCAGCACCCGGCGGATATTTTTCTGGGAATTTTGCGAACAGATCCCGTGAGGAACCTCAGAAAAGTGGCCTATCACAGCCTCCAGCCCGGCAAAGAAATGCACGTCTGTTTGGTTCATCTCCTGATGCTTGGCCCAGAGAGAGCCGGCCCGCAGCATCTCGGCCTGTGACATACCGTAGTAGTCGACATAGAGGGCCTGCCAATTTTTGGCAGCATGGTTGGCATAGTGATAGTCGGCTTCACTGCGCAAATAGCGGGGTAGATTGTCGCCGGTCAGATGGGGCGCCACCTCGGCCAGAATATTTTTGGTGATGTCGATATTCTTGGGCACCGAATTGACCAGGGTGCCATCATAATCCCACAAAATTGCGTCCAACTTCATTCTTCGCCCTTTTACTGCGTTACATCACGTGATGCCATGTTACTTGGCCAGAGCGTTCACGCCAAACCATGGTGCCAATAACAGGGATGCCTGTGCTGCTGCGGTAGCACAATTTTTTAATGTGTAAAGACACAATAACAAGGCTCTCTGTCATACTCAGATGAAGCATTCCGTTACTCAACACCGGAGCCTGATCATGGCCAGCAGCGCGCTTCACACCATAGATACCGAAGTAGAGTTGACCGACAACATCCAGCTGGTATCGACCACAGACCTCAAAGGGGACATCACCTACGCCAACCCGGCGTTTTGCCAGGTGGCAGGGTACCGCCTCGAAGAGATGATCGGCCAGCACCACAATCTGGTCCGCCACCCGGACATGCCCAAAGCGGCATTTGCCGATCTCTGGGCCCATCTGCAGGCTGGGAAACCATGGCGCGGGCTGGTCAAGAATCGCTGCAAGGATGGCCGTTACTACTGGGTTGACGCCTATGTCACCCCTATCTATGAGGGGGGCCAGATCTCGGGTTACCAGTCGGTACGCTGTCGTCCCGCCCCGGAGCACAAGGCTCGGGCCGATAAAATGTACAAGGTGCTCAGGGCTCGCGAAAGCGGCTCAGCCATCCGCTTTGGCCAGAACCTGCTGACGCCGACCATGTTCAGCATTCCGCTGCTGCTGGTTTGCGCCGCCATGGCTCTCTGGCTACTCCCCCCCATCCAGGCCTTGCTGGTCATCGCTCCCCTGCTGGCCGTGCTCTGGTTAAACCGCCACCCGCTCTTTCTGACACCAAGATACCTGCAGCGGCTCGAGCAGGATTACGACAGCATCAGCCGCCTCATCTTCTCGGGGGATGCCCCCCACAGCATCGCCGATTTCCATATCAAACTCGGGCAAGCGAGGATCCGTACCGTGCTCGGCCGGGTTGACGATGCAACGGGCTCGCTCAACAGCATGGCCAACGATCTGCAAGGTTCAGCCTCGCTGGCCAGTAAGGATATCTCCTCGCAGGATACCCAGATCCAGCAGATAGCCACGGCCGTGACCCAGATGGCCTCAGCGGCAGAGGAGATCAATCGCAATATTCAGGACAGCAACCAGCAGATTGAAGAGGCTCGCCACCACTGCACCACCACCAACAAGCAGCTCTGCGAGGCGGGAGAGGAGATCGCGACGCTGGCAACCCAGGCGGAGCAGGCATTCCAGTCAGCCGTCGAGCTGGCCAGCGAGTCGGAGCGGATCGGCAGCATCATGACTGAAATTCGCGGCATTGCGGATCAGACCAACCTGCTGGCACTCAATGCTTCCATTGAAGCGGCTCGAGCGGGCGAACAGGGGCGCGGTTTTGCCGTGGTCGCCGATGAGGTGCGCAACCTGTCTACCCGTACCCACAAGGCTACCGAGCAGATCCAGAGCAGCATCGGCCACATCCAGCACACCCTGGGGGGATGGAAAGAGATGATGCACCTCAATGTGACTCGCACCAACGCCTGTCTTGCCACCACCCGGGCGAGTACCGGCAACCTGAATCAGGTCGTGGTCGAGATCGACAAGGTCTCGGATTTTTCCAACCAGATTTCCGCCGCGGCCACCCAGCAGCAAGCGGTCATCGAAGAGATCAGCCGCAATATCAACCTGATCTCCTCGCTCTCCCACGACAACAGCCTCAAGATCGACAAGGTGAGCGAGACCAGCGCCAGCCTGCTGAACAAGGCAAGCCAGCTCAAAGATTTGAGTCGCACTTTCGGCTAGCGGCCAGCCCTCCCATAGCAAACAGGGCCACCCGTTTGGGTGGCCCTGTTGTTTATAGGTTTACTCCGGGCACGCCCTTACTTGGCGTAATCCTCGGTCGGGATGCAGGCACAGAACAGGTTGCGATCGCCGTAGACATCGTCGATGCGGTTGACCGACGGCCACAGTTTGCTAGCGCGCACGGCGTCCGACGGGAAGACCGCCTCGGCGCGGCTGTAGCCACGGGACCACTCTGTGTCCATCACGTCATCCTGGGTGTGCGGCGCATGGACCAGCGGGTTGTCGGCGAGGCTCCACTGCCCCTCCTGCACCTTGGCAATCTCGGCGCGGATGGAAGTCATCGCCTCGACGAAGCGATCCAGCTCGCGCTTGGATTCCGACTCGGTCGGTTCGACCATCAGGGTGCCCGCTACCGGGAAGCTCATGGTCGGTGCGTGGAAGCCGTAGTCCATCAGCCGCTTGGCAACGTCCATCTCGCTGATGCCGGAAGCCTCTTTGAGCGGACGGATATCCAGAATGCACTCGTGAGCTACCCGACCGTTGCGCCCGGAATAGAGCACCGGGAAGGAGTCACCCAGCTTCTTGGCCAGATAGTTGGCGTTGAGGATGGCCACCTGAGTGGATTTCTTCAGTCCTTCGTCACCCAGCATGGCGATATACATCCAGCTGATGGGCAGGATGCTGGCCGAACCGAACGGTGCAGCCGACACGGCGCCGTTATCACGGCTCTCCTTGTCGGTCTTGACTACGGCGTGACCGGCCACGAACGGTGCCAGATGCTTCTTCACGCCGATGGGGCCCATGCCCGGGCCGCCACCGCCATGAGGAATGGCGAAGGTCTTGTGCAGGTTGAGGTGAGAGACGTCTGCCCCGATAAAGCCCGGCGCCGTCAACCCGACTTGCGCGTTCATGTTGGCGCCGTCGAGGTAGACCTGACCACCGTGCTGGTGAACGATGTCGCACACCTCCTTGATGGTCTCCTCATACACCCCATGGGTGGAGGGGTAGGTCACCATCAGACAGGAGAGTTGATCCCCCGCCTCGGCCGCCTTGGCGCGCAGATCGTCCAGATCCACGTTGCCCGACTTGTCACAGGCGGTGACGATCACCTTGAGCCCCGCCATCTGGGCAGAGGCCGGGTTGGTGCCGTGGGCAGAAGCTGGGATCAGGCAGATGTCGCGATGCCCCTCGCCGCGGGATTCGTGGTACTTCTTGATGGCCAAGAGACCAGCGTACTCGCCCTGAGCCCCGGAGTTGGGCTGCATGCAGACCGCATCGTAACCGGTCACCTTCACCAGCCAGTTTTCGAGGTCGGCCAGCAGCAGCTGGTAACCCTTGGCCTGCGCCAGCGGAACGAACGGGTGCAATTTGCCGAACTCGGGCCAGGTCACCGGGATCATCTCGGCGGTAGCGTTGAGCTTCATGGTGCAGGAGCCCAAGGAGATCATGGCGTAGTTGAGCGCCAGATCTTTCGCTTCGAGACGGTGGATATAACGCAGCATCTCGGTTTCGGAGTGGTACTTGTTGAACACCTCGTGGGTCAGCACGGCATCGGTGCGCAGCAGATCCTGCGGGATGGCATGATGAGCCTGAGCCGCCTTGTCGAGGGCCTCGATATCGAGCCCGTGACCTTGACCGAGGAAGAGCTCGAACAGCTCGGCCACATCAGCGCGGGTGGTGGTTTCAGAGAGTGACACCCCTACTGCGCCATCTAGGTCTGCACGCAGGTTGATGCCGAGCCCCTCGGCCTTGGCGATCAGCGCGGCCTTGTCAGCGCTCTGCACGGTCAGGGTATCGAACCAGCTGGCATGCTTGAGGGCCACACCCTTGGCCTTGAGGCCGAGCGCCAGAATGGTGGTGAGACGGTGCACGCGGGAGGCGATGGTTTTCAGCCCTACCGGGCCGTGGTAGACGGCGTAGAAGCTTGCCATGTTAGCCAGCAGCACTTGTGCGGTACAGATGTTGGAGTTGGCCTTCTCGCGGCGGATATGCTGCTCGCGGGTCTGCATCGCCATACGCAGCGCGGCCTTACCGCGGGCATCCTTGGAAACGCCGATAATGCGGCCCGGCATGGAGCGCTTGTAGACATCGCGGGTGGCGAAGAAGGCGGCGTGGGGGCCACCGTAGCCCATGGGCACACCAAAGCGCTGGGCGGAGCCCAACACCACGTCAGCCCCCAGCTCGCCCGGGGATTTGAGCAGCAGCAGGGAGAGCAGATCGGCGCTGACGCAGGCCAACCCTTTCTGGGCCTGTACTGCGGCAATCAGAGCACGCAGATCTTTCACCTCACCGGTGGTGGTGGGGTATTGGAACAGTGCACCGAACACCTCTTCGCTCACCGCATCGCTCGCGGCGCCAACCGCCACGTCGAAACCAAAGTGCACCGCGCGCTCCTTGACCACGTCGATCACCTGCGGGTGCACGTCATCGGCCACAAAGAAGAGGTTGGATTTGGACTTGGCCATCCGCTTGGCCAGCGCCATCGCCTCGGCGGCGGCGGTCGCTTCATCCAGCAGGGAGGCGCTCGCCAGATCCATGCCGGTGAGATCCAGCGTCAGCTGCTGGAAGTTGAGCAGGGCTTCGAGACGGCCCTGTGCCAGCTCGGGCTGGTAGGGGGTGTAGGCGGTATACCAGCCCGGGTTTTCCAGCACGTTGCGCAAAATGACATGGGGCACATGGGTATCGTGATAACCCATGCCGATATAGCTCTTGGCAATCTTGTTCTGGGCGGCATAACCCCTGAGCTTGGCCAGCGCCTCCACTTCGGTCATGCCGGCACCGATGCCGAGCGGGCCCGGCAGGCGAATGGCGGCGGGCACGGTCTGGGCAATCAGATCGTCCAGACTCTCGGCCCCGACGGTTGCCAGCAGCTGGCGCAGCTCTTCCTCGCCCGGGCCGATATGGCGGCGGACAAAATCGTGTTTTTGTTCGAGTTCAAACAGTGACTGGGTCATTTCCCTGATTCCTGATAAATAGGTCCTGCTAATAAATCCTGTATAGACAGTGCTGATAGCCAGCCGTGCCGGCTTCACTCATGTTCGCTATGCCGCTGTCAGAGCAGAGCGGCACCGGATGCTCGCGGGCATCCCGGGGGTCACCCTGTAAACAGACCTCAAGCCGAGCCTGAGGATCGAATATGGGCCACTTCACCCGCCTGCAGACCCGGGGTCTGCAGCCATACAAATGGGCCCCGCACTCGCAGGGCCCAAGGGCATTACTCTTCGTCCACCACGTTCTGGTAGCCTTCGGCATCCAGCAGGTTGGCCAGTTCGCCTGCGTCATCCAGCTTGATGCGATAGAGCCAGCCTGCGCCGTAGGGGTCGGAGTTGACCAGCTCGGGGCTCCCCTCCAGCTCTTCGTTGACGGCAATGATATCGCCGCTCACCGGGCTGTAGATGTCGGAGGCAGCCTTGACCGACTCGGCCACGGCGCAGTCGTCACCGGCGCTCACCTGCTTGCCCACTTCCGGCAGCTCGACAAACACCATGTCACCCAGCAGCTCCTGGGCGTGCTCGGTGATGCCGACCACGGCCTCACCGTTGCCTTCGACACGGATCCACTCGTGGGAAGTGGCATATTTCAGTTCGCTCGGGATATGGCTCATCTCTGTTTCCTTTGATCTTTGAGTCGGGTTGAAACGCTCATTGCTAAACCGGGCAGGCGGACGCTTGCCCGCCTGCAAATGTAAGAGGGTTATGCCAGCTTCTGGCCGTTGCGCACGAAAGCAGGCTTGGTGACCTTCACGGTGACCAGCTTTTTGCGGATCTCCACTTCGGCCTGCTCACCGATATCGCGGGGCACCCGCGCCAGCGCGATGCTGTAGCCGAGGGTGGGCGAGAAGGAGCCGGAGGTGATCACACCTTCCCGCTTCTCTCCGTTTGCCGCGGTGAAGGTGACCGGCATGCCGGCACGCAGCACCCCTTTCTCCTCCATCACCAGGCCCACCAGCTTGGGCTGGTTGCCCGCCGCTTTCTGGGCTTCCAGCGCAGCGCGGCCGATAAAGTTGCGATCAGTCGGCTCCCAGGCGATGGTCCAGGCCATGTTGGCGGCCAGCGGAGAGATTGACTCGTCCATATCCTGACCGTAGAGGTTCATACCCGCTTCGAGGCGCAGGGTATCGCGGGCACCGAGACCACACGGGGCGACCCCGTTATCCAGCAGTGCCTGCCACAGCTCGCAGGCTTTCTCTTGCGGCACCACGATTTCATAACCATCCTCGCCGGTGTAGCCGGTGGTGGCGATAAAGAGATCGCCAGCCTGCACGCCGAAGAAGGGCTTCATCCCCACCACGGCAGTGCGCTGGGCGGCGCTCAGCACGGTCGCTACCTTCAGCTTAGCGTTGGGCCCCTGCACCGCGATCATTGCAAGCTCGGGACGCTCGGTCACGGTGACATCAAAGTCGATGGCGTGATGGCGGATCCAGGCCAGGTCCTTCTCGCGGGTGGCAGAGTTGACCACCAGTCGGTAGAAGGTATCGGTCAGGTAATAAGTGATGAGGTCATCGATCACCCCGCCTTCCGGGTTGAGCATGCCGCTGTAGAGGGCCTTGCCGGAGACGGTGAGTTTGGCCACGTCGTTGGCCAGCAGGTGTTGCAGAAAGGCTTTGACCCGTTCGCCGGTCAAATCGACGATGGTCATGTGGGAAACATCGAACATGCCGGCATCGCTGCGCACCGCGTGGTGCTCTTCCAGCTGGGAGCCGTAGTTGATGGGCATCTCCCAACCGTGGAAGTCCACCATCTTGGCGCCGGCTTCCAGGTGTTTGGGATGCAGTACTGTAGTCTGGATCATCGCATTCTTTCCTTAGCAAAAAGCCTTTTCGCTTCAGCGACAGCCCTTGCGATCCGCATCTTCACCCCGGCAGCGCTGCGCCGCAGCGGGAACACTATCGGATCACAGGGTGTGGCTCGCTCCTGCCCTTGCCAGGCAAGAGGGATTCCTTGAACGGAGCGGATTATATGACAAGCCGTCGAGCGTGCCGCTCAAAAAAAACTAATCCCCTCCCCGTAAACTGACTCAAGACACTAAGATAAATGGCGCGATAAAAATAGCCTCAAGCGGCCATAGCCGAGATTAAATTTTGATTTTTACCGTTTCGTCACAATTTGCAGAAAAACGTTTCGCCACACACCAAAATTAAAGGCTGATGCCCAAAATGGGGCATCAGCCTTGTCGGATTACTTTTGTTGCCAAAAGCGGCCAGTAATATTAGTTTTTTTCACCTTTTAGCCGGGTAGGTGCAGGCGTAACAGACGCCACAATCCCGTCAAGACGGGCCAGTGCCGGCAGTTCACCCTCCAACCCCATGGCCGCACGGATCACTCCCTCCTTGAAAGGCGTCAGCAGGTTGGCCGCGCGCAATCCCACGCCCCGCACCAGCTTCTTGAGCGGGTTGGCACCGCTGAACAGCCGCTTGAGCCCCTCCATCGCCGCCAGCATGCGAGCCGCCTCGCTCTTGCGCCAACGCTCGTAGCTGCGCAGGTTGGCAAGCAGGCCGATATCTTCGCCCGTGGCATGGTTTTGCAAGATCTGCTCGGCCAGCGCGGCCGCATCCAGCAGGCCGAGGTTGACCCCCTGCCCCGCCAGCGGGTGGATGGTATGGGCGGCATCTCCCACCAGCACCAGCCGCTCACGGGCAAAATCGCGGGCATAACGGGCGGTGAGCGGAATCGCACTGCGCGGCCCTTCTACCTTGCACAGACCGAGGCAGGCATCGAAGGCGGTGGTGAGCTGGCGGTTGAACTGCTCGTCGTCACAGGCGCAGAGCGCCTCGGCACGAGCCGCAGGCAGCGACCAGACGATGGAGCAGAGGTTCTCCTGCCACAACGGCAGGAAGGCGAGCGGGCCATCCGGGGTGAAGATCTGGCGTGCCACCGCCTCGTGGGGCTCGGCACAGCGCACCGTTGCCACCAGCGCGTGGTGGCCGTAATCCCAACTGGTAAGGGGAATATCGGCCTGACGGCGCACCCAGGAGTGGGCACCATCGGCAGCCACCACCAGCTTGGCCGAGATGGCCTGACCATCTTCAAGGAGCAGCAGGGCGCCCGCCGGGCCGCTCTGCAGACTCTTGGCTCTGGCGGGGGTCAGCAACTGGATATTGCTGGCCCCCTCAATCGCCCCAAGCAGCGCCAGCTGGATCACCCGGTTCTCGACGATATGACCAAGCGAGGGCTGGCGCAGGCTGGCCGCATCAAAATCGATATGGCCGAAGCTGTCCTGCTCCCACACCGCCATCTTGTCGTAGGCCTGCAGGCGGCGCGCTTCAATGCCGTCCCAGGCGCCGACATGGCGCAGGATCTGCTGGCTGGCCAGACTCAGGGCGCTGACCCGATTATCGGCCACCTCCCCCAGCTGCGGGTCGGGCAGTTGTCCCTCCACCACCAGCACCTTGAGGGCGCTATGTTTCAAGGCCGCAGCGAGCCCCAGCCCCACCATGCCGCCACCGACAATCACCACATCCACATTTTGCATCTGCATTATCTCATCCTTTCATGGCTGGCCATCGGCCAGCAGAGGGAGGCGCATGGCCTCCCCGTTTGCAACTGTTGGACTCTTTGCTGGGCTCTTTGTTGAACTCTGGCGATTTATTGCTGCAGATTATTGCTACAGAGATCGGCAACGAACCCCAGAGTACGCGCAGCGAGCGGCGCCTTGAGACAAGGGAGCCGTCCCATCAGGGAGAGCGCCAGATTGCGCCCGGCCACCAGCGGATCGTGGCTGTTGGAGAAGAGCTGAGCCAGCGAAGAGGTGAGCCAGACAGTCTGCTCCTGATCGCGCTGACGCAGCTGCCAGTAACCGCTCAGCACCTTGAAGCTGCCGATATCCTCGCCCTCTGCCAGCGCCTTGGCCACCGCCCCGGTGAGCAGGTCGAGATCCCGCATGCCGAGGTTGAAACCCTGCCCGGCAATGGGGTGCAGGGCATGCGCTGCATTGCCCACCAGCACGGTGCGTTGGGCCAGCGGGTAGTCACAGGCGGTCAGGATCAGCGGATAGACGTTGCGCACACCACATCGCTCGAAGCGACCAAGCCGCCAGCCAAAGGCCTGCTGCAAGCGGGCAAGGAAGGCGGCATCATCGAGCGCCATCAGCTCATCCACCTCGTCCCGTCTGACACTCCACACCAGCGAAGAGAGGCAGCCCTGCATCGGCAGCAGCGCCAGCGGCCCGCTCTCGGTAAAACGTTCGAATGCACGGCCCGCCGGATCCTGCTGGGTTTTAACGGTGGCGATGATGGCGCTCTGCTCATAGTCGTGACGGCTCACCGGCAGCGTTAACTGCTGGCGCACAAAGGAGTTGCCCCCGTCCGCCGCCACCAGCAGGCGGGTATCAATCTGCTCACCGCTCTCGAGGGTGAGAGTCACCCCCTCCTCCCGCGGCGCTACCTCGCGCAATTTGGCAGGACAGATCACCTTGATGTGCGAAATGGCGGCCATCGCTCGCTGCAACTCGCCCCCCGCCGCCGCCAACTCGATCACCTGACCGAGCGCAGGCAGCCCATACTCCGCCGCCGAGAGACGAGTCTGACCGCTGTGGCCGCGATCCGAGACATGGATCTGGGTAATGGGGGCGCAATGGGGCGCAAACAGGGGCCAGAGTCCGCGCCTCTCCAGGGCTTCGCAGGTACCGGCCGAGAGCGCAATGGCGCGCGCATCAAAACCGGGGTGAGCAGGGGTTGCGGATGGTTGCGCCTCGGGGGCACTCGCCTCCAGCAGCAGGATGTCGAGGGGCGAGCCGTCCGGCTTGCGCAGGGCCGCCAGCGAGAGGGCCAGCACGGCACCACTCATTCCACCACCGACCAGCGTCACATCGACCTGTCGCACATCAGATTGGGGCATAAGCAGAGAGGGAGAAGTGAAAAACGTGGCCTCATGCTACCATAAAGGCGACCGGCGGATGTGCGCTTGAGGGCAAAAAAGCGGTTACGGCTCACAGGGTTAGCCAGAATATGGCGCTCTTGCAAAAGGAGGCTGACTTGCCTGCAACAATCTATCAGTGCAGAGTCGGCGGCGCGCTCGGGGTATCGGGGCGCTTGCCAAACTCTTCGAAGGCCATGATGACCCCCAGTTTGACGTGTTCGTAGAGCACCAGGAAGGAGGCTTCGTTCTCGTCATCTTCCTGATCGAACTCGGCAGAGACCTGAGTGATGCTGGCGATATCCTGGATCATCTCCTGCAGCTCTTCCGACGCACGCGACAGCTCCTGCTGCACTACACCGAAACCGGCCAGAAATGCCTGGGACCAGTCCACCAGCGCATCGATCCGCTCATCGAGGGGAGCATCATCGCTTGGCAACAACAACTCCACCCCTTTTTGAGCCATCAGGCTCTCGACCACATTGTGATAAAGATCGGTCATCACCTGGCGCACCGGGGCCGGCAGCCCGAAACCGTCGTTCACCAAATCGTTGAAATGGGGGACCCAGCTCTTCTCATCCAGTGCCACACCACCACACACCAGACCGCAGATCACACCATGGGCCTCGACTGCACTGGCCATCAGCTCATGCTGCTCCATGATGTCGGCCACAGCCGCATATTTAAGGGGGTTTGTTTTGCTCATAGAAGATCCGCTCAAAGTTCAGGCAAATTTGCAGAATTAATGGTCAGGATCCTAGCATTCTCCCTCTTCCAGAGCCAGCAAGGCCTTGAAACTTATGTATCTGCGCTATATAGTCCCGCCCAGTTGTCCACGTGGATAAAGGCGGAAATCAGCTCCGCCGTATTGAGGAAGGCATGAGCACAGAGGCCGTAGAAATCGTCATTTTGGGACGTCCCTACAAGGTATCCTGTCCCCTGGGACAGCAGGATGCCCTGCGCCAGGCCGCCGACCAGCTGACCGATAAACTGATCGACCTGCGTCAACGCTCCAAAGTCTCCAGCAACGAGCAATTGGCGGTCATGGCGGCGCTTAATTTCTGCCATGAGCTCTGTCTTGAAAAAGAGAAGAACCACCAATACTCTGAGACCATGGACAAGCGGATCAAGATGCTGCAGCGCACTATCGAAGCAGCCCTGATCGAGCACGGTCAATATGGCGATTCCAGCGAAGAGGGGCAGCAGCCCTAATCGCAAACTGTTTTGAAATACCCTGGGGTGTTTGTCAGCCGGTTCAAGTCCCCGAGCCGATATTCATACCAAACAGGGGTTCTGCCTTCTGGCTATTGCGCATGCTCGGCACGACCGAGAAGCCTGCGGTCAGATCCGAACCCCGCCTTGAACCGACGGTTCAAGGGCCCAAACCGGCAACGGCATCTCCGGGGTTCCAACTGCAAAAAGCCCGTCACTGATGTGACGGGCTTTTTCTTTTCCTGCTTGTCCACGCAACCAGCCCCCCTGCCCCGCACACCAGAAAAATGCCCTGGATGAACAGTTCATCCGGGGCATCACGGCATTAAAGTGCAGGCGGGTATTAGTGCAGCCAGCCGCGTTATTCCGTTTATTTGACCAGCAACAGGTTCTCCGGCTGGCGGGAGGCGGTCACCAGCACCGGGATGGACTTGGAGGTGGGGGTAAACGAGCCGGCGCCGATACTGTCGATTGGCACCAGCGGATTGGTTTCCGGATAGTAAGCCGCGATGTTGCCACGCGGGATCTCGTAGATCACCACCACAAAACCGGTCACGCTGCGCTCGCGCCCATCGTTGCAGATGGCCGCCATGTCGACCCGATCCCCTTCGGCAAAGCCAAGCTGGAGAGCATCCGCCTCGTTCATGAACACCACGTTGCGCTGGCCCTTGATGCCGCGATAGCGGTCATCCATGCCGTAGATAGTAGTGTTGTACTGATCGTGAGAGCGCAGGCTCTGCAGCAGCAGTACCGGTTGATCCGCCATATGCTCGGCATGGCGGGTACACTCCGGCAACACTGATTGCGGCAAGGTGCTGGCACGAAACTCAGCGCTGCCGCTGGCAGTATTCCAGGTCAGCAGCGCCGCGGAGTTATCGAGATGAAAACCGCACGGCTGCTGGATGCGGGCATTGAAATCGGCAAAGCCGGCGATGGTCTGCTCGATAAGATCGCGAATACGGGCATAATCATCGCGCAGAGCCAGCCAGTCGACCCGCTCGCTGCCCACGGTGGCATGAGCCATCCGCGCAACTATGTCGGTCTCGGAGAGGCAGAGCGGCGACACCGGCTCGGCTGCGCCGGTCGAGGCGTGCACCATGCTGAAGGTGTCCTCCACCGTGATCTTCTGGTTGCCGCTGCGCTGGATATCGAGCTCGGTGCGGCCAAGGCAGGGCAGGATCAGTGCCGCCTTGCTCACCTGCAAGTGGCTGCGGTTGAGCTTGGTGCTGATCTGCACGTTGAGCTCGGCCTTTTTCATCGCCCCGTAGGTGAAGTCGGTATCGGGCGCCGCTGCAGCCAGGTTGCCACCCAAACAGATGAGCACCTTGCTCTTGCCCTCGTCCAGCGCCTTGAGCGCTTCGTACACGTTGTGGCCACGGGCCCGCGGCAGGCTCACCTGCAGGTGACGCTCGAGCCGCTCGATAAAGGCAGCGGTCGGCTTTTCGTTGATCCCCATGGTGCGGTTACCCTGCACGTTGCTGTGGCCCCGTACCGGACAGAGCCCCGCCCCCGGCTTGCCAATCTGGCCGCGCATCAGGTGCAGGTTGACGATTTCGCGAATGGTATCGACCGAGTGCAGATGCTGGGTCACCCCCATGGCCCAGCAACTGATAATGCGCTGGCTGGCGGCAAAGACCCGGGCGGCCTGCACGATGTCTGCGCGAGTCAGGCCGGATTGCTGCTCGATCGCCGCCCAGTCGGTGGCACGCACCTGCGCCTCGTACTCGGCAAAGTGGCGGGTGTGGCGGGCGATAAAATCGCGATCCACCGCCTCCGGCGCCTCTTCCAGGATGTACTTGGCCATGCCGCGGATGGCGGCCATGTCGCCACCCAGTTTCGGTGTCAGGTACTGGTGGCTGATGGTGGTGGCCGCCGGGGTCAGCAGCTCGAGCGGGCTCTGCGGGCTGGCAAAGCGCTCGAGGGCCACCTCTTTCAAGTTGTTGAAGCTGACGATCTTGCAGCCGCCGCGCGCCGCCTGGCGCAGGGCATTCATCATGCGCGGGTGGTTAGTACCCGGATTCTGGCCATAGACGAACACCGCATCGGCCTGATCGAAATCATCCAGCACCACAGTGCCCTTGCCGATGCCGACCGATTGGATCAGCGCAACCCCGCTCGCTTCGTGGCACATGTTGGAGCAGTCGGGGAAGTTGTTGGTGCCAAACAGGCGACCAAACAGCTGATAGAGGTAGGAAGCTTCGTTGCTGGCACGCCCTGAGGTGTAAAACTCCACCTCGTCCGGGCTATTCAGCCCCTTGAGGGCGTCGGCAATCAGGGAGAAGGCGTCGTTCCAGCTTACCGGCTCATAGTGATCGGTCGCCGGGTTGTAGCGCATCGGCTCGGTCAGCCGCCCCTGATACTCAAGCCAGTAGTCGCTCTGGGTGGCCAGCTGGCGCACCGAGTGGGCCGCGAAAAACTCGGCCCCCACCGTCTTGCCAGTGGACTCCCATGCCACCGCCTTGGCGCCGTTCTCACAAAACTGGAAGGTGCCGTGGTCGTTGTCACCCCAGGCACACCCCGGGCAGTCGAAACCGTCGGTCTGGTTGACCCGCAGCAGGTTCTTGATGTTCTGACGGGTCTTTTGGCTGCGCAGCACCTGTTTCATGGTGGATTGCAGGGACGAAAAACCGCCGGCTTTGGCGGGCTTTTCAATATGACTCATGGCACTCTCCGATGGGATCCGCCGGGCGATAGCTCGAATAGCTGACCGGGGCATCAAACTTGGGAATATGAACGACGTTGAGGTTGTATTTGAGGGCCAGCCTGACCGCCAGCTGGCTGGGCGATGCCAGACAGATAAGATGACGGGCACCGAAGCGGGCGGCTTTTTGCACCAGCTCGCTGCCGCAGCGGCTGGTCACCACCAGGGTGTCGCACGCACTTTGCTGACGCAGCAGCAGGCCGATCAGCTTGTCGAGGGCATTGTGGCGCCCGATATCTTCCCGGCAGTGGAGGATCCGGCCCTCGGCATCCAGCGCCAGCGCCGCATGCAGGGCGCCGTGTTGCTGTCCCTTGAGCTGCCACTGGGTGATCTGCGCACGCAAACCTGCCAGCAAGGCCCCATCCAGCGGCGGCGTCAGTGGCAACACCGGCAATGCAGGCAGCGCCTGCTCCACCGCCGCCACGCCGCAGATGCCGCAACCGGTCACCCCGGTCAGCCGATGCTTGTGCTCGGTCAAGGCGGCCAGAGAGCGGTTGGCGATGGTCACATCCAGCACAATACCCTGTTCGGCTGGCGCGATCTCAATGTCGTGGACTTCGTGGTTATGCCGGATGATCCCCTCACCAAACAGAAAGCCGACGGCAAAGTCGTCGAGATCGTCCGGGGTCGCCATCATCACCGCATGGTTGATGCCATTGATGTTGATGGCGACGGCTACCTCTTCCACCAGATGATCCAGTGAGGGCAAGTTGGCGGGGGTTGCGACGGGAGAATGGGCAGGCATGCAGGTTGGCCTAAAAATGCAAACTGCATTCAAGTTTAGAGAGGCGACTGACGCAAAACCAATGAAATAAATCTATATCCTGATAGAGTTGTTCTATCGAAGATGTTTTTTCAATTGATTAATTCTTCAATAGTCGGTTCCACTGCCTCCACTACAACCAGATGAACATCAAGCAACTTCACTACTTTCACGAACTGGCCAAACACCGGCATTTTGCCAAAGCGGCCAAAGCCTGCCACATCACCCAGCCCACCCTCTCGGCCAGCATTACTGCCCTGGAAAAGAGTGTCGGCACCGATTTGGTGGTACGCACCAGCCAGTTTGTCGCCCTGACCGAGGCGGGCGAGCTGGTGCGCCAATATGCCGAACGGATGTTGCTGGAACAGGAGGTGCTCAAGCAGGAGCTGGCCCTGTTCCAGGGCGAGCTATCCGGCACCCTGCGTATCGGCATCGTGCCCCAGTCCAATCTCGACATCATGCCGTTTATCGCCCGCTGCAAGCAGCGCTATCCCGATATAGTCATCCGTCTGTCGGTGCTCAGCAACGAAGCCCTGCTATCACAGCTGGAGCTGCATCAGTGCGATATCGGACTGGGATTTGATGAACCCGCCGGCGGAGCTGGCCGGCGCGCCTTTCATGTCTACCCGCAAGGCGCTAACCAGATGGCGGTGCTGATGAACCGTGACGAAGCGGATCAGTACCCGCGCAGCGGCGACATTGCGCTTGCTGAACTGCAGCAACAGCCGCTGGTGCTACCCAGCCGCACCATGCAATTTCGTCAGTATCTGGATCGCGCCGCCGAGCAGGGGGGAACCTCGCTCAACGTGGTACTGGAGACCGACTCGCTGTTCCATCTGGTCAGCGCCGTACGCCACCGGCTGGGCTGGGCCATCGTCAGCGCAGGCCTCGCCCGCTCTGCCAGCAAGCTCTCGGATCTCGTTTGCCTGCCACTCGCTCCGCTGGAGAATATCGGCCATACCGCCTTTCTGACCCGCCAGCAGAGCATCACCCCCGCCATGCGTGCCTTTCTTGAACTGGTGGCAGAAGGTGAACCGGCAAACGCGCCTTGACGCAGGCCAAGCGGTAAACCTCATCCGGTTCTGGCAAAGAAAAAGCCCGCCAGAAGGCGGGCTTTCAGAGAGCAAGCGCGGGCATCACATCGCCATCTGCTCGTGCGGCGAGCCGTGGTGGCGCAGCCAGACAAAACTCAGCGCCACGATCAGCACCATCAGGGTCATGATGGCCCCCAGAGTCACCTGACCGGTCATCGGGAAACCGGCCGCCAGCAGGGTCACCACACCGGCACCCAGATTCTGCATCCCGCCGAGAATGGCACCCGCGGTGCCGGCCTGACCCGGGAAGGGCTCGATGGCACAGGAGGTGGCGGTCGGGTAGAGAATGCCGCTACCGATGAAGTAGACGGCCGCACCACCGACCAGCGAGGCGGCACTCACCACCCCGAACAGCCCCGGTACCAGAATGATGAGGGAGCCGAGCGCCAGAAAGGCGATGCCAAGACGCATCAGTTTGCCCTGAGTCAAACGGAAGCTCAGCTTGGCAGAGAGCCAGGCACCGAACAGATAGCCGGGCAGCGGCAGCACGAACAACACGCTCACGGTACGGGCGCTCAGTTTCAGCACATCGCCCAGTAGCACACCGGCCGCCGCTTCAAATACCGCGAGTCCCGCAAAGGTCGCCATCAGGCAGAGCAGGTTGCCCTGAAACTTGGGGTTGCCCAGCACATGGCGATAGGCAGCACCGACGCGCAGTGGCTGACGGGCAGCAGCAGGCAGCGTCTCACCAAACCAGGCCATGATCGCCAGAGTGGCTACGGCACCAAAACCGAACAGGAACCAGTAACCGGCACGCCAGTTGAACAGCTCGGTCAGCCAGCCACCCAGCACCGGTGCCAGCAGCGGGGAGAAGATCACCCCCATGCTCACCAGACTGTTGGCACGGTTGAGCTCGGCGCCGTTGTAGCGATCGCGCATCACGGTACGGCTCATGGCGCCACCGGCACCAGTACCCAGCCCCTGAATAAAGCTGCCCACCAGCAGGGCGGCAAAATGGGGGATGACCTGAATGATCAGGGTGCCCACCAGAAACACCATCATGCCGACGATCAGCACCGGACGACGACCGATGCGATCCGACAGCGGCCCGTAGACAAACTGGGAGAGGCCATAGGGGATCAGGTAGCAGGCCATCACCGCCTGCAACTGGCCCGAGGCCACATTGAAGTCCCCCGCCATCATGGGAATGGAGGGGACATAGAGGGTCTGGGTCATCTGGCCCACAGCGACCATCAGAATGGTCAGTAAAAACAACGGATAAAAACTGTGCCGATCCATATCAGTCCCAAAAAATCGAAAAAATGCTGCCGCCCTCTGGCACAAAATGGCCCAGAGGAATCTGATCACAGAGGCTGTGATGCAATCAAAAACAGTGTTGGAAACAGTAGGCGGGGAGCCCGCCAGACCACCGCACAGGACGCTTGGTGGTATGGGGGCATCATAGTGATTCAGCTCACAGAAAACGAACGAATCTTTATAATCGGCTTGCCTTAGTTTTTCTAATATTACGGGGCAATACGCCCCGTCTGCGGTTCAAAATCAACGTGTTACCATCTGTTGTGCCTGCTTGATCAGCTCATCCGGCTGCTCTTTGCGCGGCGGTATAGTAATCCCCTTCTGGCAGGCAGGCTTCTCGGCCATCCGATCCATCCAGGCTTGCAGATGGGGTAACTCCTCGATGGAGATGCCGCTCCAGTCATAAATCCGCACCCAGGGCCAGGTGGCGATATCGGCGATGCTGTACTCGTCCGCCAGATATTCGTGATGAGCCAGGTGGCTGTCGAGCACCTCGAACAGGCGGCGCCCCTCCTTCTGGTAGCGTTCGATGGCGGCGGGGATCTTCTCGGGGAAGTAGCGATAGAAGACATTGGCCTGCCCCATCATGGGCCCTACCCCGCCCATCTGGAACATCAACCACTGAATGGCCTGAGAACAGCGTTTGGGGTCCGCCGGCAACAATTTGCCCGTTTTCTCCGCCAGATAGATAAGGATGGCGCCCGACTCGAATACGGCAAAATCGTCATTATCCCGATCGACGATGGCCGGAATGCGGCCGTTGGGGTTGATGGCCAAAAATTCCGGCTTCTTCTGATCCAGTGCCGAGAGATCGAGAGGAATGACCCGATAGGGCAATCCCAGCTCTTCCAGTGCAATGGCCACCTTGAAGCCATTGGGGGTTGCGGCGGTATAAAAGTCGATCATCCTTCACTCCTTGCTGATGTAGTCACACACATAACTGAGCATCCTGATGCCCACTCTTTCACCAGATATGGTTTTACCATAAAGAGTACGGCGCACTATCTGCCAGTGATGACAGATAGTGCGCCGCTTGCATAGCTTGCCGGGGGAATCAGTTCAAGACGACGGCCGACTTGCGCTGACGCAGCAGGATAAGACGAGAGAGCAGCGGGAAGTAGGATTCCAGCTTGCGCAGCAGCACCCGGCTACACGAGGGGTCTGCCAGCTCTGACTCCTCCAGCACGATGCCGTTGGAGACAAAGTAGAAACGGGGATCGCGCACATCGGGGCCGCAGATGGTGAGATCCTTGTCCCCCTTTCGGATCAACAGCGGCAGTACCGGCAATCCGATGGCATCATCTTCGCCACGGATAAACCCGGCATCCTGCCAGGGGGTATCGCCATCGATCAGCAGGATCGCCGCTTCGGCCTTGGCCGGTTGCCACTCGGTCAGTGGCGTCACGCTGATATGGGCAAAATGGTCACCATACTCGGGTGATGACCGCAAAATGGCCAGCAGACCTTCACTGGCGCCTGACACGTTTTGACTCACTAATGACAAATTCATGGCTCATATCCCTATGCTCATGGCAGCCAGTATCCGGCTGCTGCCATAAGACTAGCGCAGATTAGGGCTATATTGGAGCCGTCAGATCTGGCAGTCGCAATCAATTGGTCGTAGGGGGATAACAGTTGCCATCCCACAAAATACTGGTATCATACCGCGTCCTTTTATCCCCCGTTCTTTAACATCCAGTGGTGAACCTATGCATCCGATGCTGAATATCGCCGTGCGCGCTGCGCGCAACGCCGGTCAAGTTGTAGTAAAAGCCTTCTCCCAGCCCGAGAACATTGAGGCTATCCAAAAAGGCAGCAATGACTTCGTGACCAACGTTGACCGTGAAGCTGAAGCGGCCATCATTCACACCATCAAAAAATCTTACCCGGAACACAGCATCGTCGCTGAAGAGTCTGGTGAGATTGCCGGTACCAATCCGGACTACCAATGGATCATTGACCCACTGGATGGCACGACCAACCTGGTCAAAGGCATTCCGCACTTTGCCGTCTCCATCGCCCTGCGCGTCAAGGGCAAGACTGAACAAGCCGTTGTTTACGATCCGATCCGTGACGAGCTGTTCACTGCTACCCGTGGTAGCGGCGCCCAGCTGAACGGCTACCGCATTCGTGTCGGCAAGGCCAAAGAGCTGGCTGGCACCGTGCTGGCGACCGGCTTCCCGTTCAAGCAGAAGCATCACATCGAGCCTTACCTGAAGATGTTCCAGAGCATGTTCATCGAATGTGCCGACATCCGTCGCTCCGGCTCTGCCGCACTGGATCTGGCCTACGTGGCTGCCGGTCGTGTCGACGGTTTCTGGGAAATCGGCCTGAAACCCTGGGACACCGCTGCCGGTGAGCTGCTGGCAAAAGAAGCTGGCGCCATCGTCACCGACTTCGTTGGTGGTCACAACTACGAAAACTCCGGCAACATCGTGGTTGCCAACCCGCGCGTCCTGAAAGAGATGCTGGGCAAGATCCGCGAAGAGCTGCCGGAGTCTCTGGCCAAATAAGCCAGCCTTCGAGCAGACAGATAAAAAAACCGGCGCAAGCCGGTTTTTTTATTGCTGCGATATACCCTGTCAGAGCATTCCAACCAACTGCTTATGCTCTCCTCCCCCACAGCTCACCCCATCCCCAAAACCGTTCGTCGCCCTTCTCTCGTTAGCAAATACGCCTTAACCAACCTTCTTGAATATCACCGCGCACAGGCCGAGATAATCATCTGCCCCCCTGTTTGCCCTGACCTTCATCCCTTGCGAAGAACCCCAACCATCAGGCCTCGTACCCATCGCCAGATAAAAAAACACCCGGCACATGGCCGGGTGTCGTGAGGGCATGTAAAGCGCCCCGACTTTTATGAATGAAGAGGCCGGCGTACGCCAGCCCCTTTATCAGGCGAGGCGGAAGCGACCGATGGTCTGCTTCAGACCCACCGCCAGCTGGCTCAGCTCCAGACAGGCACGGGCAGTATGATCGGCGCCCAGAGCCACCTCGTTGGCGGACTCGTTGATCCGCTCGACGTTGCGGCCCAGCTCGTCGGAGACCGCATCCTGCTCACCGCAGGCGCTGGCAATCTGGATCGCCATGTCGGCAATCTGGGCGACCGCCTCTTCAATCTGCTGGATGCCGTTGCTGGTCTGCTCGCTCTGATCCACACACTGGCGGATCATCTCGCAGCTCTGGCCCGTCACCTCTTTCGCCTGATTGGCACGCGCCTGCAGGGTTTCGATGATGGCCACGATCTCACCGGTCGAGGCCTGGGTACGACCCGCCAGGGTGCGCACCTCGTCGGCCACCACGGCAAAGCCACGGCCTTGCTCGCCGGCACGGGCAGCTTCGATGGCTGCATTGAGGGCCAGCAGATTGGTCTGCTCGGCGATGCCGCGGATCACATCCACCACCACATTGATCTGGGCGGATTCACGTTCCAGCTCGGTCACCAGCGTACCGGCCTGCTCGATCTCCTCGGCAACCCGGGTGATAGCCACCAGCGAACGCTGCACATCCTGATTGCCACTGCGTGCCAGCGCATTGGCTGAGCTGGCAGAGCTGGAGGCAGTTTCGGTATTGCCAGCCACATCGGCCACGGTGGCCTTCATCTGGGTCATGGCAGTCGCCACCAGCGAGATCTCCTGCTGCTGACTCTGAATGCCCTTGGCAGACTGCTCGGAGACGGCGCTCACCTCCTCGATGGCAGTGCCAAGCTGGGTGACCGCAGCCACCACCTCTTCGATCAGACCGCGCAGGTTGTCCTGCATCTTGAGAGAGGCTTTGGCCAGCATGCCCAGCTCGTCGCGGCCGATGTGCTGACGCTCCAGCTGATGGGTCAGATCGCCGGAGGCAATGGCGTTGGCCTGAGCCACCACGGCTTGCAGCGGCAGGCAGATCTGGCGGGTCAGGAACCAGGTCATCACCACCATGAAGACCAGCAGGGCACCGATGCTCACCATGGCAAAGGTGGTCACCATGCTGACGCTGCCAAGCAGGCTGCCACGGTTCTCTTTGACGAAACCGAGGTTCACCTGGATCAGCGAGTTGACCGCCTGCTCCAGCGCCCCGAAGAGCGGGTTGGAGGCAAACAGCTGGGTTTTGGCCTGCTCGTGCTGACCCTGCACCAGCAGCATATCAAACTCGTTTACCGAACGTTGATAAGTGAGCCACTGTTGTTTGGCCTGGTTAAACACCTGGCGCTCGTTGTCGGCCCCTACGGTCGCTTCGTAGGCACGAAATGCCTCGTCAACCTTGCGAATATTCTCCTGAATACGGCCACGACGGGCCTGCAGGTCGGCAGCATCATCCACCATCAGCAGGGCAAACTGGGCCCGACGTACATAAGAGACGTCGTAGAGCAGGGTTTCGACCGAGAGCACGCTCGGCAAAGTGGAGTCGGTAAAATTCAGCACCCGATCGCGCACGCCGCGCAATTCGCTGGAGAGAAAAACACCGAAGACAACGTTGACTGCGGCAATGACCGCAAAAACCACGGCAATCTTTTTGCCGATGGAGAGATTCTTGTAAAACATGATTGGCTGTTGATCCTCAACTGCTGACAAGCAGGTAAACAGTAGCGATCACATCCGTATGAGCTGATCCCGGCCATTCCTGACGGGAGATGGAAGGTTGCGAAAGCGGGGGAAGGACGATTTCGCGAGGCGCGCACTCTATCACAATATCGCCTAATCCTTCACCAGATTTCACCAAATGAATGCAAGCCGATTTCCTTCACAACCCGACATTCATCACAAAATATTTATAGCGACCAAATCATTTCAAATAGTTAACCGATAAATGCAATCGAGGCAGTGGCATGGACAAGGGGCCATCAACTCGTTGTAATGACCAACATGACCCGATGGCGGAGCGCCATCCCCGTTCGTTGTAACAATTTGCTGTAACAAGAGGCCCTGTTTATGGATAACAGCTCGTATCTGCCCGCTTCAACCTGGTCTGCCCAGCTGCGTGAACAACTGCAGGCGCGGCCACTTACCGCCCTCGGTCTCTTTATCGCGCTGGCTGCCGTCTTGTTGCTGCTGTTGCAGAGTCTCATCATGCTCGCTACCGGCGAGGTGACCAGCGGCGTGCGCTACGGCCTGATCGGTGGTGCCGCCGGGTTTGCCGCCACCGCCATCGGCGCCCTGCCCGCTCTGTTTCTGCGCTCGGTACCGCAAAAGGTTGAGGACACCATGCTGGGCTTTGCCGCCGGTATGATGCTGGCAGCCAGTGCCTTCTCCCTGCTGCTGCCGGGGCTGGAGGCCGCCGAGGGGATCACCGGCAACGGCTTTAGTGCCGCCGCCGTGGTGGTGGTCGGCATGACCCTCGGGGTGCTGTTGATGCTGGGGCTGGATCAGTTCACCCCGCACGAGCATGACAAAACCGGCCCCTGCGGCCCCGGCCATGAGAGCTGCTCCCGGGTCTGGCTGTTCGTCTTTGCCATCGCCCTGCACAACCTGCCGGAGGGGATGGCCATCGGGGTCAGCTTCTCCCAGGGTGATATGTCGGTGGGGCTGCCGCTCACCACGGCCATCGCACTGCAGGATATTCCCGAAGGGCTGGCGGTAGCGCTGGCCATGTGCGCCGCCGGTTTTCGCCCCTCTGTCGCCGTGCTGGTTGCCATCGCCAGCGGCCTGCTCGAACCGGTTGGCGCCCTGCTCGGGGTCGGGCTCTCCAGCGGCCTTGCCATCGCCTACCCAATCGGACTTGGGCTCGCCGCCGGCGCCATGCTGTTTGTGGTCTCGCACGAGGTGATCCCGGAGACCCACCGCAACGGTCACCAGACCTATGCCACCCTCGGTCTGATGGCAGGCTTTGCCCTGATGATGACGCTCGATACCGCGCTCGGCTAAAGGCCCTCTCCCCTCCTCATCAATGCTTTTTGTCACCTGCGGCGCTCCCATATGGAGCGCCGCACTTCATCTCTCCTTTCGCTTGTGCCTCTCGGCGCCGACGACATCTTTTGTTATGATCTACAGCAACTTAAATTAAGCCACACGGCTATCAAGACGAGGTCAGCAATGAAAGTAGGTATTATCGGTGCCATGGAGCAAGAAGTGGCCCTGCTGCGCAGCCAGATGAGCAACCCCACCACCCTGCAACTGGGCGGCTGCGAGTTCTATCAAGGGATGCTGGCAGGCAAAGAGGTGATCCTGACCCGCTCCGGTATCGGTAAAGTCGCCGCCAGCGTGGCCACCAGCCTGCTGCTGGAAAAATTTGCCCCCGACTGCGTCATCAATACCGGCTCTGCGGGCGGCTTTGCCCAGGATCTGCACATCGGTGATGTGGTGATCGCCAGCGAGATGCGTTTTCACGATGTCGACGTGACCGCCTTTGGTTACGAGATGGGCCAGATGGCGCAGCAACCCGCCGCCTTCCCCTGCGACGAGAAGCTCATCGCGGTCGCTCAGGATTGCATCGCCGAGCAGGGCAAACACCAGACCAAGGTCGGCCTTATCTGCACCGGCGATCAGTTCATGTGCAAACCGGAAGCCATCGCCAAGGCTCGCGCCGACTTCCCGCAGATGCTGGCGGTCGAGATGGAAGGTGCCGCCATCGGTCAGGTGTGCCACATGTTCAAAGTGCCCTATCTGGTGGTTCGCGCCATGTCCGATATCGCCGGCAAGGAACAGGTTGAATCCTTCGATGCCTTCATCGAAGTGGCCGGCAAGCACTCCGCCGAAGTGATCATCAAGATGCTCGGCAAGCTGTGATCGAGACCGGCTCGCTTGATTTGATGGCCGACGCCCTCCTCTCGACGACGGCGGCCATTCTGGTGGGGGCAGCCCTACTGGAGGCGGTGATCCCGTGGCCATCCCATCTGCGTCTTTCGGCCGTCACGCCCCTGCTGACCAAGCTGGGGCACAAGGTACACAGACCCGATGGTTCACCCGGCCAGCAAATGCAGGCCGGCCTGCTGGCAATGCTGGTAGTTTGGCTCCCCTGCGCCGCCGGGCTCTGGTCGCTGCGCAATCTGGCCCTGAGCGAGCCGATCTTCGACCTGCTGTTCCTGCTGCTGATGCTCGAATCCCGTCCACTGCGCGAACTCGCCCATGCCACCCGCTCGCTCGCCACCCAGGAGACCCTGCCGCTGGCGAGATTGCAGTCCGCCCCCTGGCTCAAACGGGAAACCGGCAAACTCTCGGCCATGGGGCTCGCCAAAGCGGTGACGGAGAGCTGCGCCCTGCGTCTGGTCGGCCAATGGGCTGGCCCGTTGCTGGGATTTGCCCTAGCTGGCGTACAGGGCGCCCTGCTCTGGCGGCTGGTGCAGCTGATGAATCAAAGCTGGAGTCGCAAAGAACCCGCCTTCGACCACTTTGGTCGCGCCGCCAGCGCCCTCTATCAGGGGCTCAATGCCTCCGTCATTTTGCTGCTGGGGCTGCCACTGCTGGCAAGCCGTCTCAAACAGGCTGCGCAGCTGCTGCGCAGTGGTGCGCTCTGGCCCTATCCCGCCATGGGGATGCTGCTCACTCTGCTGGTAGACAAGTGCCGGATCCGCCTTGGTGGTCCTCGCTACTATCAGGGGGCTCTCCAGCGCTGGCCCGTCATCGGCACGGGTGCTGAGCCAGATAGCGAGACACCGCGCAAGGTGCTCAACATTCTGCAAGGGTGCGGCTGGGGCTGGTTGATACTGGCGCTGGTTGTCACGGTAGCGGGGTTATTTCATGGGTAGAGTGTTGTTCTTGCCTATCTGGCTGCCCTGCGCGCTGCTTGCCTGGTTGCCCGGTGCACTGCAGGCCGCCACGCCAACCCGGGTGGTGAGCGTTGTTCCCCACCTGACCGAATTGCTTTATGACATCGGCGCCAGCGACAAACTGGTGGCCATCGACGATGCCTCAGACTATCCCCCCGAGGTCAAAACCAAGCCCAAGGTAGCGAATTATCGCAGCATCAACGTCGAGGCTGTGCTGGCGCAAAAGCCGGATCTCATTCTCGGCTGGCGCTCGGCTCAATCACGGATGCTGGTCCCGTTGGAGCAGCTGGGTATCCCGGTTTTCTACTCTGAGCCTACCGATTTTGCCTCGCTGGCTACCGAGATGCGGGCGCTGGGCAAATTGCTGGGGGTGGAAAAGAGCGCCAACGAAGCCGCCGATCGCTATCTGGCACGCCTGCATGACTTGGAGCAGCGTTATGGCAGGCCAACCGGCGTCAAGGTGTTCTACCAGCTCTGGTACCCGCCGCTCACCAGCGTGAGCGGTAACGCCTGGCCTGCGCAGGCCATCGAACTCTGCGGCGGAGTCAACGTCATGAGCAATGCCAGAACACCCTATCCTCAGGTGAATATTGAACAGGTCATCAGGGCTAACCCCGCGCTGATCCTGGCCGGGAGTCAAGATCCTGACGCCCTGAGTCACTGGCAGCAGTGGCCAAACCTTGATGCGGTGAAACATCACCGACTGATGCTGGCCAACTCCGATGAGCTGCACCGATTCACCCCAAGAGCCCTCAATGCGGTGGAAGATATATGCCGCACGCTCGCAAGCGCTAACACCAAGCGTGGTGACGATTAACCCCAAAAGAGCCATTCAGATCACATCAACCAATCAGTGTCTGCAAATGGCATAGAAAGTGCTTTAGAATTTTTCAAATACCAACCTCATCATGGGGCACCATCATGTTCAATGGAAAAACAATTCTGGTTACCGGTGGCACCGGGTCATTTGGCAAAAAGTTTATTGCAACCGTGCTCTCCCGTTACCAGCCTGCACGACTGATCGTATACTCCCGTGATGAACTCAAGCAGTTTGAAATGCAGCAGCGTTTCAATGATCCCTGCATGCGTTACTTTATCGGCGATGTGCGCGATGGAGAACGCCTCGATATGGCGATGCGCGATGTCGATTTCGTGGTACACGCAGCTGCGCTCAAACAAGTGCCAGCAGCTGAATACAACCCGATGGAGTGCATCAAGACCAATGTTGGGGGAGCCGAGAACGTCATCAAGGCTGCACTTAACAATGGTGTCCAGAAGGTTATCGCGCTCTCGACCGACAAAGCGGCCAACCCGATCAACCTTTACGGCGCCACCAAACTCTGTTCTGACAAGCTCTTTGTCGCCGCCAACAATATGGCTGGCAAGAATCCAACCATCTTCTCGGTCGTGCGTTATGGCAACGTCGTCGGTTCACGGGGCTCGGTAGTTCCCTTCTTCGACAATCTGATCAAGAGCGGTGCCAATACGCTTCCCATCACCCATCCAGAGATGACCCGTTTCTGGCTGACCCTGCAGCAAGGGGTGGATTTTGTATTGAACAATTTCAAGCGCATGCGTGGCGGAGAGTTGTTCGTACCTAAAATACCGTCGGTCAGGATCACCGATCTTGCTACCGCTATGGCCCCGTCGCTCAAGCAGGAGATTATCGGTATTCGTCCCGGGGAGAAGCTCCACGAAGTAATGTGCCCGGCAGACGATTCTTTCCATACCTATGAGTTTAACGACTACTACGTGATTGCTCCCAGCATCAGCTTCAATAGCCGCAACAATGATTTCAGCATTAATGCTCTGGGCGAAACAGCCACGCTGGTTGCTCCGGGTTTTGAATACAATTCGCTAAATAATCAGCACTTTCTGTCGATAGCTGAACTACAGAGCATGAACCAGCAGGTATTGTCCGAATGATCCCGTATGGCCGCCAATCGATCAGCGATGCCGATATTGAGGCAGTCGTTGCCGTACTGAAATCTGAATATCTGACCCAAGGTCAAACCGTTCCAGCCTTCGAGCAAGGACTCGCCGATTATTGCCAAGTGCCACACGTAGTGGCTTGCAGTAACGGTACCACGGCACTTCATCTGGCCTGCGCCGTACTGGAGCTTGGCGCCAAAGATACCGTTTGGGTTTCCGCGGTCAGTTTTGTGGCCTCGGCGAACTGTGTTCGCTACTGCAATGCCAACGTTGACTTTGTCGACGTTGAACCTGCTACCGGTAACATCGATGTAGTGGCACTGGATAAGAAACTGCAGCAAGCAGTGCTTACCCACACCCAGCCCAAAGCCCTGATTGCGGTGCATCTAGCCGGGCAGCCTTGCGATCTCGAAGAGATCGGTGCGCTCTGTCGCCAGTACGGAATCGTTCTGATCGAGGATGCCTGCCATGCACTGGGCGCCCACTATCAGGGGTCACCTATCGGTAGTTGCCTTCACAGCGATATGACGGTCTTCAGCTTTCATCCGGTCAAGCCGATTACGACCGCAGAGGGAGGTGCCGTCACCACCCGGGATCAGAAGCTGGCAGCCAAATTGCGACTCTATCGCAGCCACGGAATCACTCGTGATCCGCAAGCTCTGCTCATGCCCTCCCCCGGAGAGTGGTATTACGAACAGCAAATTCTTGGCTTCAATTATCGTCTGACCGACATTCAAGCTGCACTCGGGCTTAGTCAGTTGAGCCGTCTTGATCAGTTCATTGCCCAGCGACGTGAACTTGCCAAGCGATATGACGCGCTGTTATCCCCCCTGTCGGTCCAGCCATTGCAACAGAGTGATAACCGCCAGAGCGGTTATCACCTCTATGTCATCCAAGTAGCCAAACGCGATCAGGTATTTGCCCGGCTGCGTGCTGCCGGTATTGGCGCCAATGTTCACTATATTCCTATCCCAGCCCAGCCCTACTACCGTGGTCTGGGACATGATCCAGCTGCCTATCCGGGCGCGCAAGCCTACTATCAGGGTGCAATCTCTCTTCCGCTGTTCCCGGCTCTGACACACTCAGAACAGCAACAGGTCGTAGATGCGCTGGAGCAGGCACTATGCGACTAGCTCTGGGCACGGTGCAATTCGGTCTGGATTACGGGATCAGCAATCACGACGGACAAGTCTGCGATGAGGAACTCGACGAGATCATTGCATTGGCCCGTCATGCAGGTATCGATACCCTGGATACGGCGCAAGCCTATGGCAATGCCGAGCAGAGGCTGGGACAAAGAGATATCACTGGCTTCACGCTCATCGACAAGCTGGCCCCGGGGCTACCGCTCTCCGATGTTAAGGCCGCAGTCAACAACAGTTTGCATCTACTGGGGCGAAAGCGGCTCGATGGCTTGCTGCTGCACCGCAGCCAGGATGCCTCACCTGCCATGTTCGAGTTGCTCACCGATTTGCAGCAACAGGGCTCGATCGGAAAACTCGGGATCTCCGTCTACTCCCCGGAGGAGCTCGATGCCTGGAGCGCAGCTGGATATCCTCTGGAACTGGTGCAATTACCTGCCAATTTGCTCGATCAACGCTTTTTACGCACTGGATGGCTCGACAAACTGGTAGATATGGGTTGTGAAATCCATGTTCGCTCGCTCTTTTTGCAGGGACTGTTGTTGATGCAGCCAGCACAGCGACCTGACTATTTTCAGCGTTTCGCTACCGCACTTGAACGGTTTGACCACTGGCATCCCTCAATGGCCCCGCTTGGCAGAGCCCTCTCCATCATGACGGCCCTACCACAAGTAAGCCGCTTTGTTGTCGGTGTTTGTCATGCCCAAGAGCTGGCCGCTATCGTTGCAGCCAGTCAAGCGCTGCACGAGTGCTACGAGGCCGATATCGCCCATCTGGCGTCTATGGAACAGGAACTTATCAACCCCGGACTCTGGAGAACACAATGATCCTAGGTATTCTGCAAGCCAGAACCAGTTCTTCCCGCCTGCCCAACAAGGTACTGAAGGAACTGCTGGGCGACCCCATGCTGGCAAGGCAGATTGAACGGCTGCAACAGAGCAAACTACTGGACAAGCTGCTGGTTGCCACCAGCGATAAGCCAGAAGATCGTGCCATTGCTGAACTGTGCGAGAGGTTGAATATCCCCTGTTTCTGCGGTTCTCTTGACGATGTATTGCTGCGTTTCTATCTGGCGGCCCAACCCTACAGTCCGACCCATGTTGTGCGTCTCACAGCTGACTGCCCACTGGCAGACCCAATGGTAATAGACGAACTGATAGCCCTCCATCTCTCGGGCAAGTTCGACTACAGCAGCAACTGCGGCAATCCCAGTTATCCGGATGGGCTGGATGCCGAGATCATGAGCGGAGCGACTCTGGCAACCTTGCAGGAAAAAGCCACCACGCAAACCGAGCGGGAACATGTCACCTATTACGTTCGCTGTCATCCCGAGCAGTTTTCCATCGGCGAACTGCAGCGCTCGCCTTCGCTGGCCCACCTGCGCTGGACTGTCGATGAGCCTGACGATTTTGAGCTGGTGGAGCGCATTTATCAGGCTCTCTATCCTACCAACCCAACCTTTACGACCGACGATATCCTCGACCTGCTGGCGCAGCAGCCGGAGTTGGCAACACTGAATACCCGGCACCAACGCAACGAAGGATTGGCTAATTCGCTAGCCAAGGAGAATCACATATGACCTCACGTTATCAACATTCACTGGCTCTCTCTGTTCGGGCGGAACAGAGCATTCCTCTTGGCTCCCAAACCTTCTCTAAAAGCCGCCTCTGTTTTCCCTATGGCGCCGCCCCACTCTTTATCGAGCGCGGCAAAGGTGCACATGTTTGGGATGTAGATGGCAACGAGTATCTTGATTTCGCCAGCGGCCTGCTGGCCATCAGTCTTGGATATTGCGATCAGGATGTGAATGAGGCGGTAATGGAACAGCTCAATCTGGGCTCGATCTTCTCCCTTCCCCACCGGCTGGAAACCGAGGTCGCGGAACAGCTCATTGAGCTTATCCCCTGTGCCGAAATGGTTCGCTTTGGCAAAAATGGGACTGATGCCACCTCAGCCTGTATCAGGCTCTCCCGTGCAGTCACTGGCCGCGAGCGGGTAGCCGTTTGTGGCTACCACGGCTGGCAAGACTGGTATATAGGCTCGACCACCCGCCATTTGGGGGTCCCCGAATGCGTGAGAGAGCTGACGCACAGATTTGACTACAACGATCTTGCCTCGCTGCAGCGTCTGCTGGAAGCTCACCCGAGCGAGTTTGCCGCCGTCATTCTGGAACCGATGAATGTAACCTGGCCAACCCCGGATTTTCTGCCTGGTCTGCGCCAACTCTGCGATGCCCATGGCGCGCTGCTCATCTTTGATGAGACCATTACCGGCTTTCGCTACCACTTGGGCGGGGCTCAGAGCCTCTTTGGTGTAACACCGGACCTCGCGGCATTTGGCAAAGGCATGGCCAACGGTTTCCCCATTTCCGCCGTTGTTGGCCGCCGCCAATATATGAAACGGATGGAAGACATCTTCTTCTCCGGTACCTTCGGCGGGGATGTTATTGCCCTCGCAGCCGCCAACGCCGTCATCAAAAAGATGCGGCGACTTGATGTGCCAAAGAGGCTTGCAGAGCGGGGACAACAGGTACTGGATGGGCTCGATAGCTTGCTAAAAGAGATCGATGCCCCCGCTTGGCTGCAAACTGCCGGACACCCGAGCTGGAGCTTTCTGCTGGTTGCTGATTCAGCAAACCACTCTACCTGGCTTCTCAAGAGCTATCTGATCCAGGAGTTGTGCAAGCGGGGGCTCCTCACTCTTGGCAGTCACAATATGAGTCTGGCCCACAGCGAACGAGATGTGGCCGTTTTGCTGGCCGCTTATCGGGACATACTGCCAGCGCTAATCCACCATGATCACGATAAATCTCTAACTGCCAAACTACACGGCAAATCTATACAGCCAGTGTTCAAGGTACGCTAAATGATGACACTTTGGATTTTTACAGAGGGTGACCAACAGAGAGGCTTGGGGCATATAAGTCGATGTCATTCATATGCCACTGCATGGGAAAAATTAGGTGGTAAAGTTCAATGGGTGATTGATGGCGATTCAATTGCACATCTGTTTATTAATGGGAATAACATAGTATGGAAAAAATGGCAGTTCGAAAAAATAACGATTTCCTTGAACATGGATATTGCTATTATAGATAGCTATACAGCATCAGCAACACAACTTAAAATATTATCATCGCTTTTTAAAATAACAGCATATATTGATGACACTTTTCGTGTGAAATATCCAAAAGGTCTAGTTATACATCCCACACCAGACGTAACTAAAATTATAAACAATCCATCTCGCTGGCTCATGGGCACATCGTGGCAACCCATCAGACCAGATTTTATTGATATCCGTAAAAAGAATAAAAAACCAAAAAAAACTATTAACAACATTCTTGTTATGATGGGTGGAACAGATATTCTAGGGATAACTAACCGTATAGTTAACATAACAAAAGAAATGTATCCATCTGCAACAATACACATAATAACAAATGTGCAGACAGCATGTTCATTAAATTGTATCTATTACTCTAACCTTAGCGCCAAACAGGTAGCAGAATTAATGTATCAAAGTGATATATCTATTTGTGCGGCAGGGCAGACAATTTTTGAGCTAATTGCATCATTGTTACCTTCCATTATTATAAAAACAGCTGAAAACCAGTCTTCACAACTAGAGCGCATCTCTAGTCATAACTTATTTGAAATTATTGACAACTGGGACAATGATAATCTTATAGAAAAAATACGAACTTCTATGTCGGTATTAAATGACATTCAAATAAGAAGAACCCATGCTCTCAACATGGGGAAATACCCTATTCCTGACGGGGCACAACGACTATCTCACTTACTTTTTTATTATTCAAAAATATCTACAACTATCACTTATAGAGAATTGACATTAGTCCCATTCATTCAATTGAATAAGTCTGAAAAAATAACTATTTTATCTATAAGAAATAGATCTAAAGTTCGTAAAGAAATGCATGATACAAAGCGTATATCAATATCCTCTCATATTAAATATATAAAAAGTCAAGAGCAGGACCCTTGCAATGTAAACTATGCGGTCTTTTATGAAAATAAAATCATGGGTTCTACATCTTTACACAGAATCGATTGGATAAAAAAAGAAGCCTGGTTAGATATATATAGACACCCTGGTGATAAATGGTTAGGGTTTGGAAAGAAAATTCTTCAGGCAATAGAATACATTGCATTTGATATAGCAAATTTAGAAAAGCTAAATTTGTGTGTAAAAGTAACTAATGATGTAGCTTTTAAACTATATAAAAAATCTAATTTTCTTGAAAGAAGCTCAAATGAGGAGTTCCTAGAAATGGAACTTACTAAAAATAGGAGGTTAGATGAAGTATAAGAAAAAAATTATTTTAGTTATATCAGCCCACCCTGATGATGAAACCATTGGGTGTGGTGGCACTATTGCCAAACACATTAACCAAGGGGATATTGTATATGCATTATCATTTACTAATGGTATCGGTGCCAGAGTAAATAATATTGATGATGAAAATTTATCGCAAGAGAGAAAGCAAGCATCTGACCTAGCAGCCAGAACCATTGGATTCACTTGGGTTGGAAGAGGTCAATTTCCAGATAATATGCTTGACACGGTACCACTCCTCGAATTAGCAAGATACATAGAGGAAGTAAAAAAATATATATCTCCCGATATAATATATACTCATTCGTCTGCAGATCTTAACATCGATCATAGGCGAGTTCATGAGGCAACATTAGTTGCTTTTCGAGCTCAACCAAATGAGTCATGGCAAGAAATAAGAGCTTATGAAATTGCATCCTCAACAGAATGGGGAGTTCGTACCTTTAACCCTAACTTATTTGTAAACATCGATAAGTTTATGCATAAAAAAATTGAAGCACTCAACTGTTATTGGATGGAGATGAGAGATATACCTCACCCAAGATCAATTTCGTCCATAGAAAATATAAATAGAGTTAGAGGTTCTCAGGCTGGCTTTAATTATTCAGAAGCGTTTGAAATAATTAAATCGAGGTCGCTATAAATGAAATATGCTATTGCTTGCAAAAGCGACTCATTCTGGCATTTGCTACAGGAAAAATCACCTGAGCTGCTTAACAACGCAACTTATATTTGTAAATCTCAAGACGACTTACTCTTGTTGTCTAAAAAAAATATAGATTTGATTTTTTTTCCACATTGGTCATGGATTGTTTCTAATAAGTTAATAGAAGAATTTACATGCATCTGCTTTCATAGCACACCTTTACCCTACGGCAGAGGAGGTAGCCCCATTCAGAATATGGTGCTGAATGGGCATCAAACTACTCAAGTTGTGGCACTTAAAATGACAAATCAGCTAGATGCCGGCCCTATATACTTACGCCAAGATGTATCCCTACTTGGCGGTGGCGAGGAGGTATTCAGAAGGATCTATCTCACTATCATATCCATGATGAAAAAACTATTGCATGAACTCCCTACGCCAATGCCACAAATTGGGGATGTCACATTATTTGAGCGTAGAAAAAAGGAGCAAAGCAATATTGATATGAATGACAGCATTGAACATATATTTGATAAAATAAGAGTTTTAGATGTTGATGGTTACCCTCCAGCTTATATTGACGTTGGTAAATATAGGTTAGTTTTTTCGCATCCGACAATGCGATTATCTGGAGATATAGAAGCACATGTTCGCATACAGAAACATAACGATTAAAATCAAAATTGTATCAAAGGTTTAATTAAAATTATGAATGAATTTACAATCAATGGACGTATAATCGGTCCAGATACCCCCCCCTATATAATTGCCGAACTCTCCGGCAACCATAATGGCCAGCTGGAGAGGGCACTTGCGCTGGTAGATGCGGCTGCCGATGCGGGTGCTGATGCTATCAAGCTGCAGACCTATACCGCAGACACCATGACAATCGACTGTGATCTACCAGATTTTCATATTCAGGGCGGTTTATGGGATGGCCATACCCTTTACGATCTCTACACCCTGGCCCATACTCCGTGGGAATGGCACCGACCTCTCTTTGAACGAGCCAAGTCACGCGGGTTGACTATTTTTTCCACTCCGTTCGACGAGAGTGCAGTTGATTTTTTGGAGGAGCTGGGTACTCCCGCATACAAAATTGCCTCATTCGAAATTACCGACCTGCCCCTGCTCAGCTACATAGCTCAGCAAGGAAAGCCGGTCATTATCTCGTCTGGCATGTCGACTGAAACTGAAATTGCCAAGGCTCTGACCATTTTGCGTGAAAATGGTTGCCCACAGATCCTGCTGCTTCATTGTGTCAGTGGCTACCCAACCCCTCTTGCAGATATCAATCTCAAGCGGATCACCCGCTTGGCAGAAACATTTTCAGTCCCCGTTGGTCTATCTGATCACACGCTAGGAAATACCGCAGCTCAGCTGGCAATAGCATTGGGCGCTGTGGCCATCGAAAAACACCTGACCTTGGCTCGCTCTGATGGCGGCCCGGATGCCGAGTTCTCACTTGAACCACGTGAACTTAAAGAGCTCTGCAGCCAAGCAAAGCTCTGCTGGCAAGCGTTGGGGTCAGGAGAAAGTGGTGACAACCAGGCTGAACAGGCAAACCTGAGATTTCGTCGTTCTTTGTATTTTGTTACCGACATCCCTGCGGGCACCACCATAAAGCCGGAACATATCCGGCGGATCCGGCCAGGTTATGGGTTGCCCCCTGAAGCATTGCCACAAATATTGGGTAAGAAAACCCGCCAAGATATTCATCGCGGCCAAGCCGTCAGTCTTGAAGATATTTTTTTATAAAAAACAGTCATTGGCACATATAAGCCAATGACTGTTTTAAATTTTCAAATCACCATAAAAACGTAATGACGACCTGATTTCCCCACCAAATCCTCGCTTGAAGTGACTAATATTGCACTCCTTCTCTGTCGATAAATGGCCAAGAGAGTTAATCACATTATTATAAACACTCTCCCCCATACTAAATTCAACACACCCCATATCTCTGGAGTGCAAAATACCTAGCCAAATTGGGTAATGAGAAAGAGGGAAGTGAAACAGTTCTCGCTCATACACACCGACAGAGTAATAGGCACGTTTCCCTGATGCTGCAAACAAAGACATGCCAACCAGCGTTTCATTTAAATGACTAACAACAAGAAAGTTTTCTCCAGTCTGTACCAACCTCATCTGTTCTACCCAAGAATCATGGCTTCGGGTTCGCCTACCTGAAACTGCAATATGAAATTCTTCGAACCTCTGGAAATAAGCCTCGGTTACACAGTCTTTATCAATAATCTTGCACTCCAGATTATGAGTTCCCCAGTTAATATTCTGGCGAAAAACTTTACGCATATTCGATAACATGGTGGTATTGGCAGTCAACCTGATTACTTGTTCAAAAAAAACTCTTGGTGATACTCCCATAGATAGTAGAGCTTTAGAAATAATGCTCGTCTCACTTGAAAACTCCTGAAAATCAACTACCCCTCCTCCTTGTAATAAGGAGATAAAATGAGCCTGCACAATCAGTTCTGCTTGGCGCTTTTTTTCTCCATCTCCTTGGCAAAGTAGCCTTGCTGGTTGCCCATACCAACCATAATGTGCCAAGCCATTAACTTCATGACGAGTAAGCAGACAAATTATTTCCCCTTCTGGATAAGATACACCAAAAGAAAGGTCTGTAAAATCAGCCTCATAATAACAACGATAATAATCTATATGTCCTGGGGTAGAGAGACCTCCTAATTCCAGTAAACGACAACGATAGAGTTGCGCAAAGAGAGGGTCAGACAGAGTTACTATCTTCATTTTTGGGCACTGATAACAATATATTCAACAACTTCATTGCTTGAAGAATAATTACGCCTAATCATTTCTATTTCCAAATTTGTGAAGTTTTCATATAAATCATGTACTATTGAAACATCTAAAAACGAGGTCAGCCCATTACCGGCCAATGGATATCCTATAGGGATATCCGCTATAGATATTTCATCACACCATTCAACGCTATCACTCTGACAAACGGAAGATCCCTTACCTAAATGATAAGAAAATACCCTACCACCAGGCTTTAGACAACGATAAATTTCAGCAAGAGCTGCACGATGCTGCAGCAGGGTTAAATGCTGCATTGATACAACGTCAACAATCGCATCAAAATATTCAGGGCGATAAGGAAGTACAGTCATGTCGCCAACATCTAGATGAGCATGCACATGCCAAGAATTCAATACTTGTTGACATAGCTCTATGCCTTTCGGAGACGAATCAAGCCCCCAAACATCAAATCCTTCACGGGCTAACATCCAAATATTAGCGCCACTACCACAACCAAGTTCAAGGACGTGACATTGGCTTCGCTCTGATTGAGAAAGAACAAAAAAATTTTTTGCCATAAAACCAATCAAACTCTCATTGGGATATCTCCGCTGAGAGGCTATCCCCATAGTTTGATAAAGATCTTCAAAGTAATTCATTCTCAATCACTCTTGTTTATTTATTTTTTGACGCTCTAAAAAGATCAAGGACCTGATGTTCAATATTATCAGTCATTTTAGTTGCTTGAGGATACAACGTCTTCATTTCGCACAAATAATCCTTAACAACATCAATTGCGGCACTTAATGCTTGCAGGGTTTCGTTGTCATTTTCATATCGATAAGTAATGACATTGAGTATGGAATACATATAATTCATTGAGCCTACAAGCACTTTGTAAATATGTCTTTGCCTTGACTGACTCACTGCATCCAAATAGCTAAAATGGTGCATCATTCTCATTATAACTTCATGGCGAGTGGTTAATGGCCGTTGCCAATCAGCTATAATAAGATCAATTAACGATGTGAAAAAATCATAGTCCAAATACAATTCTATTGTTTGTGCATCGATGGGAATTGGACTAAACATTTTTTTGACTGATGACATCACTTTGTGATGGTCAACCTCATAAGAAAAGTGCAATTCCTCATGATGGAGTGATTTTGCCCCAGATATTTTTGCACCATCACTGCAATTAACGCATGAAATATCGTTATATTTTCCGAGCACTAACTCTATTATCCTGCGTGACGAGTTATAAATAAATGGAGAACGAACTACTCCGCCAAAATTACCCTCTACAACAGGATCAGAACAACTGACAACTAAGGCTGTTACATCCTCAATATCATGGCCATCGTCATTAAAATACACACTCATCTTTGAGTGGTGATATGAGCTATCACGATATCCATTATCGAGACCAAAAAGATAAATATTTTTAAATCCAACCGCACAAGCAAAAGCAACACCAATGTTTCCTACAGTAGGATTAACCCCTTCCAAATGAACCCAATCACGACTTATAACTATATTGTTGTAACACAACAAACCGCTAGGCTCATCAGATTTAAAACATAAACCTGCATCATTGAAAAAATCTGTCGTGTCCGGATGTAATACATCTGTACCAAAAAAGAAAATATCTTTAAGGTATTCTCTCGCATTCATCATTTCAAAAAAATCAGGTGTCAGCTTTGTCCTTTCTGTCTCTACATGAACATCAGGTTTAATACCTGCTTTCAGTAAGGCTGTGATAGTACTACCACATGATACATAAATTGCTTTCTTTCTATTGGACTTAATAAATTCAATACAAGAATCAAGTGATGGGCCATTCGCAATAATAAATATGGGAATTTCAGCTAATGTGCTATCAAGTTTTTCACTTTTCTTTAGAAATGGGACTTTTTTTGATAAATTTCCAACACAGTGTGAAATCCCCATCATGTTGTCATCAAAAAAACCCCAACCGGTTGTTAGTTGATGAAATTCTCTTCTCACAAGATCTATAAGTGAAAATATATCATCAGATGGATAATGCCAAAATGCCATTCCACTTGACGCAAGAAATGAGCCTCTACTGTATAATGCAGAAAGCAGATCTGTCATTATATTTTCTTTGTCCACACCTAGAAAAATGTGAAAACCAAGATTGTTTTCATTTAAGTGTTCCAGCAGCGGTGCCCAATCAAAACAGTAAATTGATGCATAAAACAAATCCATGTCTGGCTCAAACAAAAATAGGTTAGAGATATTGCAAGCCTGATATAAATAACCTAACTGATACCCCAAACCACACCCGAACATCAACATAAAAGGCACTTCAGAACGAATACCTTTAAACATGTTCAAACGTGCATCACAATCATCTTTTATTTCTGAAAGACGATTGAGATGCTTAACGTGGATAAACCCTGAGTTATTATTTTCAACTGAGAAGTTAATATTAAAGAAATCATTTTGGGCCAACACTTGCTTAATTTGATTTTCACAGTAAGAGAATGGGCTATCACCATATATCGATACATTAGTATCCTTCCATGCCACATTTGGCTCACCATTTTCACTGCAAAAAAAACGAAATCCTTTTTGGGGCGAATAATTTAAAAAAGTATCATAAATGTTTGGGATATATTTTTTAAAAGCCTCCATGTTATTGGCATATCTAATAGGGAGGACTTCAGCCATGGCTTTTTCCTCCATGGCTTGTTTTGACAAGCGGTTGAGTTGGTGTTCAGCGTCACTTAATGCTTTATTTAAATCCATTATCAAGTTATCCTTTATTATCAGAGTAATGCTTAATTGCCTTGTTTGTGCTTATTAAGTCAGATAACTCAGAGGCGACAATATCTCTTTTCTTTATTGCAATGTTTATGGCTTTCTCATTTAAATCAATAGCTTCATTAACAACATCTTTATTAAATTTACTTTTTGCCTCTGGATTAGATAATAAAAACTCGATAACCGCCTGTCTTATTCTATCAAACTCAGTGGCTAATGCTATATCATCTTCATCCAACGCATTACATATGTCCTGTGACAAATTTAGTAAATTATCTAACTGCTCTTTAAAATTAGACACTTATCCCCCCTCGATTACTTCTCTCAGCATATCCCTTTGCCTTATCTTCATCAGATATCTGATCCCATCCAGACTTGATTATTAACATGAGTTCAGTAACCTCATCCAGTGGCGTAACATCGAGTTTCAAACTGGCCGTCAGTAACAGGTCTTTCATATAATCATAAATTGAAAAAAGATCTTCTGATATCTTTCCTGCTGCTGGATCTAAAGAGTCAATTAAACCATTTATGATAGCCATAGCTGACGATATATGATGTGACTTCTTTTCAAGGTCTTGTCTTAAAATTGCACCTTTAGCCAACGCAATTTTTTCTAATACACCTTGCATCATAAGCTGTATAACACGATGAGGATCAGCAACAGACAGTTGAGACTCCAGACTTTCTGACTTGTATGCTCTGACACTCTTATTATACATAACTAATACCTCTTAGACCGTCATTCATTATTTACTGCAACATAGAGAGAGATGCGGCTGATTTATTCAATTTAGTAACAAGAACATCGAGATCACCATACTTTTTACGTAGTGATTTTTCATATACGACCATACTATCTTCGAAGGTGGAACGCTTATTTTTGATATCTCTCATATCAACATTTAACACATCTTCACGTTGCGCAAGACGCCCACCTGTACGGGTATACTCCTCAAGTTCTTTAGTCATTTTTGCCGCAATGCCATTTTCACCACTAAATAATGCTCCTACTTGGTCAAAGTTATTATTTAATGCTGAATCAAGCTTAACTGAGTCAATAGAAAGCTTACCTTTATTATCGACCTTGATTCCCATATCAAAAACATTATTAATTGCCCCCCCCCCAGTATTAGCACTTGAAAGGGTAGAAAACATAAAGTCGCTTATTGAACGGAGGGTTGAGTCTCCAGCTAACAAACCTCCATCATCATTTCGTTTACCTGCAACAATTGTTGGTCGCTTGCCAAGTGCAGAGAAAGTATCCGACAATGTATTATAGGCTGTTATAAAAGACTGAATTTTATCTTTTATACCTTTTGTATCTGTGGTAATAGCAACCTTATTAGCAATCGGTTTAGCGCTGCTATCTTTGTCACTTTCTCTCAACAAGGTAACTTTCATACCTTGAATAACATTATCTAATATATTTGTTTTATTAGAAACTGTCACTCCATCAATAGAAACAGATGCATCAATGGCAGTCTTCGTTGAGGCTAGCTTAGAAGAGGTGTCACTTGTATCGAATATTTTTAACTCAGGAGTAGATGCAGAAATAGTTAAGTCATTACCAGTGCCGGTTACTGATGAGTCAAATATTAATTTTGACTCTCCCCCCTGGTTTACAATATTGGTACTTAGACCAAAATTTTTTCCATTTGTGTTGATTTTTCCCCTTAGATCATTCAAGGTATCACCAGCTTTCACATCAACTGTAAAACTCTTGTCTGCCCCTGCAGAAAACGTCAACTGGCCGTCAGCTGTTGCAATAACTTGGCTGGATGATGAAAACGCTCCCGGTTTAGATTCAAATTTTGATCCTGACGCCAAATTGTTGACAATGATGTCATAATTACCATTGGAAGCACCAAGCTGCCCTTCAACTTTTAATACTGGATTGTCTTTTGATTGAGTGATATTTATAGTACGAAGGTTAAAAGCATCAGCTTTTGCCAGCTCTTTTGATAGTTTTGTGAACTCAGACAACGCTGATTTAAGCTGCCCAACACCCGATAACGAAGTCTTTAACGTTGTTTCCTGCTTTAATATACGGCTCTCAAACTGGGTTCTCTTTGCATCCAAGCTAGCCTTGATAATATCTTCTAATGGTAAATTGGAGCCTGCTCCCGCGGCTGTAATGGCCATAAAACCCTCCCACCAATTCTAAATCCGGTTATCCAGTAACAAACCAGCAACAACTTGTTTGGTTTTACCACCCATGTCATCACTGTATTCGCGTAAACGCTTAGCTATTGATACCCACTCCTCACTCGGAATTTGCCGTATCATGGTTTTCGTTTCTGCATCCATGACCTTGATGATTGTTTGCGATAGATCTTTGTCTACAGAAAAATTTATCGCCCATCCTTTTAAACTCATAGCATCTTGCAATTCTTGTACCTGTTTTTCCAGTTCTTCAATCTTCTGTTTATCAACAGGAGATGCAGCCTCGTTAGAGGCTGCATTGTCTGCATGTTGCTTCATCATCGAGGTATCGCTAGTGCCTGTCTGAATTTGAGTCTCTGACTTCCCCACCTCCCTTGAGGTCAATGAGGAGGTTACAGTAGGACCTAATCCACTGATCTCTATCGACATGTCAACCTCCTAAAGCTCCCTCCCTGGCTTAGCGCAACAGAGAAAGAGCTGATTGAGGGCGCTGATTTGCTTGCGCCAAGATACTGGATGCAGCCTGCTGCAAGATATTTTGCTTGGTCATGTTTGCCGTTTCGGTAGCAAAATCGGCATCACGAACACGGGCACGGGCAGCATTCAAGTTTTCACCAATATTGGATTGATTTCGAATCGTTGAATCCAATCGATTCTGAACCGCACCCAGATTTGCTCGCTTTCCATCAACGGTCGCAATCAGTTTATCAATATCACCCAAAAATGCTTGCGCATCTGACTGGGTTGCAACCGAACTAGTCCCCGTTTCAGTGAGACCAGAAGCCGTTGCAATTGCTGTAAATTTGAATGAAAAGCCAGTCAGGCTAAACCCTATTGTCTGATTTGCATCCGCCCCCACTTGGAAGGTACCGGCATAGTTTCCATCCAGTAATTTCGTACCACCGAAAGTGGTATCGCTGGAAATTCGGTCAATCTCACTCTTCAATTGGGTCACTTCTGCACCGATAGCGGTACGATCTGCGGTGCTGTTGGAACCGTTAGCAGCCTGCTGCGCAAGTGTGCGCATACGCTGCAACATACCGGTTACTTCATCCATTGCCCCTTCGGCCGTTTGTGCCAGAGAGATACCGTCGTTAGCGTTACGGTTACCCTGATCCAGACCATTAATCTGAGAAGTTAAACGGTTGGAGATCTGCAAACCCGCAGCATCATCTTTCGCACTATTGATACGAAGCCCTGACGCTAAACGAGTATATGATGTATCCATAGACTTATTGGTATTCAATAAGTTACGCTGGGCATTCAGCGAAGATACGTTGGTGTTAATGTACATTGACATAGCAACCCTCTCAATGATCTATTGACGACAGTACCCATAGGCACATGTCCAGCAGTAGCAAACGTCCAGTTAATTGGACATTTGACCTCACTGTAACTCCCAAACTGAACAGGAATGAGAGCCAGTACATCCGCAAAACCTAGTGATCCGAACACCCGTAATTTTGCTTCATATCCTTAGCGGCAAACTTCAACATAACTTGAGGATATTTTGATTGTAATGGTCTAATCATCCGGGCTGGCTGTACAGATCTAGGGGGAGTTGTTTCCCAAATCAACCATCAGTCATCACTTCCCCAGTCCCGAGTGACTGCCACATCCGTGGCTTTCTGACTGGCATACCAAGAGTGTTCAGTTTGTTTATGGCGCTTACATACGCCATCACTTCTCCCACTTGGCCATTGTAGCTACGCAGACTGATTTTCCCCGCCAGCAACTGTTTGAACCGATAAATCGCCGTCTCTGCCAGCGAGCGACGGTGATACCCCGATATCTTCTTCCAGTGCGCCAGCCCTTCCTTGCGCATCACCAGCACGGCCTCATTTCTTGGGTGCCCCTTTTTCCAAAGTCCAGCGTTCTTGCGAGGCGGGATACAGGCTGTCGCCCCTTTGCGCGAGATAAGCTGATGGCTGGCTTTGCTGTCATAGGCTCCATCCGCATAAACACGCCCCAGTTTGCGCCGCAGAGGGTTGAGCAAGGTGGGCAACACCTCGGCATCATGGACATTTTCCAGCGAGACTTCCGCCGCCACGATATCGTGGGTCACCGGGTCTACCGCCAGATGCAACTTGCGCCAGACTCGCCGCTTCTCCGAGCCGTGTTTTCTGACCTTCCACTCGCCTTCACCAAATACCTTCAGCCCGGTTGAGTCGATAACCAAGTCGGTAATGCGCCCCTCTGGGGGCTGTCGATAAGCTACCGTCACCGTGCGGGCCCGCTTGCTGACACAGCTGTAGTCCGGTGCGCACAACGGTACATTCATCAACTCGAACAGGGAGTCGAGTAGTCCCTGAGTGGCCCGCAGAGTGAGGTTAAAAATCCCCTTGAGCATCAGGAAGGTACAGATGGTCTGGTCGGTGTAGAGCTGACTGCGGCCCCGGCGCCCATGATGGTCGTGGTGGAACCAGTTATCCATGGCGTCTGCATCAACCCAGAAGGTGAGGGAACCACGGTTAATCAAAGACTTGTTGTATTGAGGCCAGTTGGTGATGGGGTGAAGCGACGAGCCCATGATGCAGATTTGAAGAGGATGGTGGTGATCAGATCACCGAGTCCTCAGTTAGTTCCTCAAGCTGCATCGATTTGGGAAACAACGCCGATCTAGGGCAAAATCGTCTACTGAGGCAGGGTCAGTCCAAGTTATCACCTGACACAGGCCTCAAACTGGTGTCTTGTTTACGCTACTTTAGTGCGCACTTCCTTTGGTATCAATTTCAGACTCTTCTCGAACATGCTAGGGAGGCCGTCCCTCCATCATCCTGCCCTGATGTAGTAGCTAGGGTTTCGTTATTGCCAAAATCAGCCAGCAAATCATGACTTCTCCCACTTGGCCATTGGTAGTTACGCAGACTGATTTTCCCCGCCAGCAACTGTTTGAACCGATACATCGCTGTCTCTGCCAGCGAGCGACGGTGATACCCTGATATCTTCTTCCAGTGCGCCAGTCCTTCTTTGCGCATCACCAGCACAGCGTCATTTCTTGCGTGTCCTTTTTTCCATAACCCCGCGCTCTTACGAGGCGGGATACAGGCTGTTGCCCCTTTGCGCGAGATAAGCTGATGGCTGGCTTTGCTGTCGTAGGCGCCGTCTGCATAAACATGTCCCAGCTTGCGCCGCAGTGGGTTGAGCAAGGTGGGCAGCACCTCGGCATCATGGACATTTTCCAACGACACTTCCGCCGCCACGATATCGTGGGTCACTGGGTCTACCGCAAGATGCAGCTTGCTCCACACTCGCCGCTTCTCGGCGCCGTGTTTTCTGACCTTCCACTCGCCTTCACCAAATACCTTCAGGCCGGTCGAATCGATAACCAGGTCGGTGATACGCCCCTTGGCGGGTTGTCGATAGGCCACTTTCACCGTGCGAGCGCGCTTGCTGACACAACTGTAGTCCGGTGCGCACAACGGCACATTCATCAACTCGAACAGAGAGTCGAGTAGTCCCTGAGTGGCCCGCAGAGTGAGGTTGAAAATCCCCTTGAGCATCAGGAAGGTACAAATGGTCTGGTCGGTGTAGAGCTGGCTGCGGCCCCGCCGTCCGTGATGGTCGTGGTGAAACCAGTTGTTCATGGCCCCGGTATCAACCCAGAAGGTGAGTGAACCACGGTTAATCAAAGACTTGTTGTATTTAGGCCAGTTTGTGATGGGATGAAGCGACGTGCCCATGATGCAGACTTGAAGGGGATGGTGGTGATCAGCTCACCGAGCCCTCAGTTAGTTCCATTTAAGCTGCATCGATTTGGGCAACAACGCCGCTCCAGGTAGCGGTCCAGCTCTGTCTGCATGTTGTGGTCAACTAAATCCGGACACTTGGTTAGGCCGAATCTCGGCTTTTGCTGGCGGCATCCCATCATTGTGTTGATGTGGACGCCACCAGTTGTAGTAATCCATCAAGTAATAACTGATATCCCGCTTCGCTTCCCGCTGGTTCATCTATCCCGTTACCGGGAGCCACTCTGACTTCAAGCTCCTGAACAGTCGCTCCATCGGAGCGTTGACGCTCCTATGTCAACAAGCTCGCGCTGAGTCAGCTAAATCGGCCAAGAGCAAAGGGTAGAGTTCCCTGACGATATAGCGCTTCAAACAACGCAGGATCTCTTTCGAAGATAAGCCTTGGGCACTACGTCGTGCGACGTAAGATTGGGTTTGTGGATCTCCCCGCATCCGGACCATTGCAATCGTCCATAACGCATTGTTTGCTGCGCGCTTACCACCTCGCGATGTCGTACGGTCTTTCCCGAGGATGCAGGTAAAGGATTAACCCCACAAAGTGCCGCGAGCGATGCTTCATTTCTTAACCTTTCCGGGTTATCGCCAGCCGTTGACAGCAGCACCGCTGCGGTTTGAGGGCCGACGCCAAATTGCTCGCGCAGACGGCGAGCATGTTGATGGGTCAAGGCATCCAACATGGCATCAAGTTTTTCAACTTCGTCTGCCAATAGCAACCAACGCTTGGCCAGCAGGCACAGGGTAGTAGTTAACGTATGCAGGAATTCTGTGCTACCCAATGACCTCACTCGTGCACATCCCTTTGCACAGTCAGCGGGTTTGCTCTTCCAGAGCCGTTCACGAACATCCTGGGGGGCACTGACAAGCAGCGCTCTTAGTTGATTCATTGCCTGCGTTTTGGCTTTGACGGCGCTGCGTCTGGCCACTGATACCACACGCATCATTTCTGCCGCACCTGACTGGGTCTTTGCTATCGCGGTAGCACTACCGGAAAGCACTGATCGCGCAGCACTTTCAGCATCGGTAGGATCCGATTTCCCCTGGAGCCTGCGTTTAGAGCGGTCAGGACGATTAACTTCGAAGACCTCGACACCATGCTTACGCAGTACAAAGGCCAAGCCAGCACCGTACGTGCCTGTGCCTTCAACGCCTGCTCTCTTCAAGCATCCGAAAGAGTTTGCCCAAGTCATGAGTCTCTCATATCCGCTGATATTGGTCGTGACCATCAAGCATCCCAGCAGATGTCCTTGTGCGTTAAGCAAAACCCCAACATGGGTATCCAGATGTGTATCTACACCAAGGATAACTTCAGCTTTGTTTCTGGAATTGTTCATGGCTCATTCCTCCAAGGAATATGCACTACCAACCCCATACGCAGGACAGGACACTCAAGATGCAGCACAAGGCTCCTATTAGGTCACTGACGCTGGGCCCAGCAATGCCAGGGAACATCTGCATCCAACCGACAGGTCAACGCAAAGGCATTATGTTCGCCAATCCCAGCACGGGTCAGATTGGGCTGATGTTCTTGAGCATAATGAACTGAGTATCCCAGCAGTTGCCACGCCGACTCATACTCTGGGTCATGCGATAGCGCCACAGTCGTTGCCGAAATGCCTGGCTACCATATTGGCTGCCCTGGTCAGAGTGAAATAGCACACCGGATGGGCAACCCCGCTGCTGATCGCCCATCTCCAGTGCTTTGATTGCCAATTCTGCATCAGGTTTATCAGACATCGCCCAACACACGACCCGCCGGGTGTGCAGGTCAAGCACCGCTGCCAGGTAATGCCAGCGACCACCGGCCCAGACGTAGGTGATATCGCCACACCACACCTGATAGGGTTGCTGGACATCAAATTCGCGGGCCAGCAGATTGGGAATATCCGGTCGTTCAGACTGTGCCACCTTATAACGGTGTGCGCCCGGCTGTTTGGATGCCAACCCGGCTTCCTTCATCAGGTTACGTACTTTGAATCGGCCAATCTGATACCCCAACTCCCACATCATCGACACCAAGGCGCGGCTGCCTGCCGAGTCCCTGCTCGCTTTGAACAACCGGCGCAACTCACCGCGCTGCCGTATGCGCTCACGGTTAATCGTCCGCCTGCGAGCCAGATAGTCGTAAAAACAGGAGGTGGGAACATCGAAAGCGCAGCAGACCGGAGTGATGGGGGCTTGCTCCCTTAATCGGTCTATCAGCGCGCACGTGTGAACTCGTCCGCCATCAAGAGAGCAGTAGCCTTTTTAGAATGTCCTTTTCACGTTAGAGTCGATTGATACGGGCTTCCAGCTCCTGGATTTTCTGCTGTTCAGGAGTCAGCGCTTTGCTGATTGGGGTTGTGCCACTGCGTTCGGATTGCAGTTGCTGACCCCTGCGGCGAAGCACGGTTTCACCGACGTCTAGTGAACGGCTGGCTTCGGGGACTGAATATCCCTGGTCGAGCACCAGGGATGCGGCGTCGAGTTTGAATTCGGCAGTAAATGAGCGACGTAATCTTGTCATTGAACACCTCAGGTCATGGTGGCGACTGTACCACCTAAAAGGGTGTCCGGGATGATTAGACCACTACAGCATCTGCTCCACCGACTCATACCAAGTCGACCTCCTCTTGATACGGAGGTGTCGATGCAGTCGTTCGAGAAAACCGTTGCTCTGCGGCCTGCGCACCTTGGTTTTTCGGTGCTCAATCCCTCTCTAGTTGCAGGAACAACTCGTAAGAATGATGGTAAGGGCAACCACAAAATTCGCGCCCGTTGTCCGACAGAATGATATAAACCCGCGCCGCATGGGCAGCAAAGAACTGCAGCACCGTTTCGCTGAGCACATGAACTGAGGTCACCGGCAGCTTGCTGGTGTAGAGTTGCCCCCTGGCGTGGCGGCTGTAGCAGAAACGAATTTACTCATTGTTAAGCTCACTCGTTTGCTCCCGATGGTTTTTTTCGAGACGCAAGCAGCGGCCGTGTTTGAAGAACAACGAGTGACGTTGCCATACGCCACGACCCGCAGTGGGCCATGGGCTGGTCTGGTGAGGAAGTAATCGAGGATGGCCTGCTCAATCTCGGGCTCGGGCACGACCCGGTTGGGATGAGCCCCTTTACAGCCGGGCAATTTGTCGAGCAAGCCCTCGGCGCCATCGGTCTGGTAATTGCAGCGCATTTTGTAGTGTACAGATCTAGTTATCACCTGACACCGGCATGAAGCCGGTGTCAGGGAGTCCTACTTATCTCAGGAGAGATAGTGCACTTTGAGGACGCTGGTTTGCCTGAGCTAAAATACTGGATGCAGCCTGCTGCAAGATATTTTGCTTGGTCATGTTTGCTGTTTCTGTAGCAAAATCTGCATCACGAACACGCGCACGAGCAGCACTCAGGTTTTCACTAATATTGGATTGATTTCGAATCGTTGAATCCAGACGATTTTGGACTGCCCCCAAGTTGGCTCGCTTGCTATCGACCTGCGCTATCACCTTGTCAATATTTGACAAGAATGACTGAGCTTCTGATTGGGTCGCTACGCTGTTAACATCAGAGATCGCGACAGTAGCTGCACTGGCAATCCCACTGAAGGTAAAAGCAAAACTTGTCAAGCTGAACGATATTGTCTGGTTTGCATCAGATCCTACTTGGAAGGTACCAAGGTAGTTACCATCCAATAGCTTTGTACCACCAAATGTAGTATCTGTTGAGATGCGATTTATCTCACTTTGCAATTGGCTTACTTCAGCACCAATCGCAGTCCTATCCGCAGAGCTGTTAGAACCATTCGCAGCCTGTTGTGCAAGTGTGCGCATGCGTTGCAGCATACCGGTTACTTCATCCATAGCGCCTTCTGCCGTTTGCGCCAAAGAAATACCGTCATTTGCATTTCGATTGCCCTGGTCCAACCCATTGATTTGAGAAGTTAATCGGTTTGAAATCTGCAAGCCCGCCGCATCATCTTTAGCACTATTGATACGAAGACCAGAAGCTAACCGAGTGTAAGATGTATCCATCGCCTTGTTCGTATTGACCAAGTTTCGCTGAGCATTCAGCGAGGATACGTTTGTGTTGATATACATTGACATGATTTCGTCTCCAGTCAGTACAACACGATTTAAGACTTGATTAGCCTCAACATGTTGAACACGTCAGAGAAAAGAGAGTGAACAGTTCCCTTTTCAACACCTGTGAAAGATAACTTTGACACTTCAAGAGCAAAATCGAGGAGATCCGAACACCCTTATTTGCTTCTTACTCTTGTTAACGGCAAGCCCTTCGTTTACTTGAGGCAATTTTTTGCCTTTAAGGCATTTTCTTGCCGCATCAAGAGGCTCGCTTAGCAGAAGCTGCTTCCATAAGGCCGTAAGATTGTCAAACTCAACAACCATGGTCACAAGAGAGAGGTTTCCATGAGAACAGCAGCGGTACTGCGTAACGTTTTCTTATAACAGTGAACGCTAGAGAGGCAGTTCAAGTTGAGCGACACTCTCCTTGTAACAGTCACTTCAGCTACAGCTACGTCAATTTATTGACCTCATATTATTGGCTCACCCACCCCCCCCACAAAAACACAATAAAAAACAAATAGATACAATTAAATTGGAAAATATAAGGCACATAAACTCTAGATTGGCATACTTCATGCTTTTTTAGATATGCATAAAAAAGGTCGACTCACGTCGACCAAAAGAGCTTACGCTCAGGAGAATGCATAACACATCAATTATGATGCAGTACCAAACTAACAACCCCTTTTGTTAAAAAATTGGTATGTTGACGACTTAGAGACTGATTCCGAACACCCTCTGATACGTCTACACCCACCAGAGAGGCGGCCTGAACAACCGCCTCTCGCTTTTATCATCCCTTCAGTAACTGCAGAGCACTCTGTGGACGTTGATTTGCCTGACTCAAAATGGAACTGGCTGCTTGTTGTAATATATTTTGTTTTGTCATGTTGGCAGTTTCCGTCGCAAAATCGGCATCACGAATTCGAGCACGTGCCGCATTTAAATTTTCCGAGATATTTGACTGATTTCGAATAGTGGACTCCATTCGATTTTGCACTGCACCCAAATTTGCACGTTTACCATCAACTGCAGCAATAAGTTTATCAATATCAGTGAGGAATGCCTGAGAGTCAGATTGGGTCGTTACTGTTGATATAGCCGTTTCACTCACACCTGCGGCAGATGCAATAGAACTCATTTTGAATGAAAAATTCGTCAACGTAAAACTAATGACCTGATTTGCATCGGCACCAACTTGAAATGAGCCGCTATAACTACCATCCAACAATTTGGTTCCACCAAAAGTAGTATCTGTTGCAACACGGTCAATCTCTGTTCTCAGTTGAGTAACCTCAGCCTGAATAGCAGTCCTATCAGCCGTGCTATTGGAGCCATTAGCCGATTGCTGGCTCAACGTTCTAATACGTTGCAGCATGCCAGTAATCTCATCCATAGCACCTTCAGCAGTCTGTGCAAGTGAAATGCCATCATTAGCATTACGATTGCCTTGATCCAAGCCATTTACCTGAGAGGTCAGTCGATTTGAGATCTGTAGCCCCGCAGCATCATCTTTAGCACTATTAATTCTTAGCCCTGAAGCCAAACGAGAATAGGCAGTATCCATGGCTTTATTTGTATTGTAAAGATTTCGTTGGGCATTGATGCTAGAAACGTTGGTGTTTACGTACATACTCATGATCATTCTCCTAAGCTATTAAATTTACTCTTCTATTTGCTCGAGCTTTATTATGTTTCGTGCCCGATGCGTCTTATTTAACGGCTCGTTTTTCGATGTCTTTAGCATTTTTTTCAACGCTTCATCGCATTAACGCCGCTTACCCTATTTATCGGCATGTCATCGATTAACTTAAGAAAAAAATCGCCACTTCAGTGAAGATGGGAAGGCCTGTATCAAAGCGCCCCTCGCAGCACCACAAGCAACCCATACGACACCGACGGTTCCAGGAAGAGGAAAAAAATCGGGGCAGACTCGCAATTTTGTCGATGGCATCTTGGCGGTTGACGCCGCCAGCCCCTAAAATCGCCGCCCCATCAACAATTTGACGTGAGTTGTTTCCATGCAGACAGTGGTTGAGCAGCTTGTTTACATCAGCGACATGTTTGGTACTGCGGTATTCGCGTTTTCAGGGGTTCTGGTGGCGGGCCGGCTCAGGATGGACGGATTTGGCGTCATGGTTTTGGCGGCAGTCACAGCCATCGGTGGCGGTACCATTCGCGATATGATCTTGGGGGCTACCCCTGTGTTTTGGGTTCGTGACCCTCTCTACATCTGGGTGGTCATTGCAACGGCACTCATTGGTATGTGGATGGTCAAACTGCCGCGACGCATGCCCTGGTATGTCTTGCCGGTAGCGGATGCCTTTGGGCTCGCCCTCTTTACGGTGATCGGCGCCCAGAAAGCCCTCAATTTTGGTACTTCGGGGCTAATCGCTGTGTTGATGGGCACCATGACCGGGGTAGCTGGCGGCATGATCCGCGATGTACTGGCCCGGGAAGTGCCTATGGTGCTGCAAAAAGAGATCTATGCCACCGCCTGTATCCTCGGCGGCATTCTCTACACGCTGGCACTGGAGGCCGATATGGATCGGGTCACCGCCATGCTTATCTGCATGAGCGCCGTATTTGGCCTGCGGGTTGCTGCCATTTATTGGCATCTCTCCCTGCCCACCTTCTCGCTACAGCGCAGCAATTGAGGGAAGCCCCGCACAGTGTGCGGGGCTTCGCGTTGAACCAAACGCGCTTTTCTGTTGTCATACAACACAGTTGTTGTTAGCCGGAACTTCTCATGCAAAAGATCGGAATGTTCGCCACGCTCTTTCTCACCAGCGTGACGGCACTTCATGCCGAGGCACAGGCGGTGTTTGGTCGATTGGCCTCGGCACCAGTACAGCAGTTCAATCAGGTAATACGTCAGGCCAGCAACGAGCAGCAAGGCTGGGTCAATGATTATCGGGAAGTGGCGTTGCGCTTTGTCGGCCATGGCGACATGACCAGTCGTATCCACGCCCAGCAGCTGGATAACGATCTGGTGCTCTCTGTCGCACTGGATGGCGCCCACAGTGACATGCTCTATATCCTGACCCTCTATCGCAGCAATAATCTCTGGCAGATGCGAGAAGCCGAGATGGGCTGGCGCTGTCAGGGACAAGATTCTTTCACCCCGGTCCCCTGCCCCTGATGGGCATGACAAACTGGTGAAATAAAAAAATCCGGCACATTGGCCGGATTTTTTATGGGAGATTGAGCGTCAAATTACGGACGGTAAACTTTGACGTTGGCAAAGCCTTTCTCTTTCAGGTAAAGCGCCTGCAGCTTGCTCATCACGCCGCGATCACAGTAGAGCAGGTAGGTCTTCTCCTTGGGCAGATCGCCAAAGACGGTAGCCAGCTTGAAGAAGGGGATATGCATGACCTCACGCCCTTCCACCAGCAATGGCTTCTCGTCGTGCTCGTCCATGGAGCGGATATCGAGGATCACCTCGTTGTCACCGCTCTCGGCGGTAGTCTCCACTTCCTGCACCTCGGCGGCGGTCTCTTCACCGATACGGCGGATATCGAGGTAACGGGCCTCGGCCACAACCTTGTCCAGAATGGCGAAGTCGAAGTTGCCCTCTTCCTCTTCAATGCGCGCCAGATCGGCCTTCACGGTCGGCTTCTTGGAGATGACACCACAATACTCCGGCATGGTCTCGGCAAACTCCAGAGTGCCGATGCGGCGGGCTTCACTGATGATGTCCGGCTTGTCCCAGGTGATGAGCGGGCGCAGGATCACCTTGTCGGTCACCCGGTCGATGACGTTCAGGTTGGTGAGGGTCTGGCTGGATACCTGACCCACACACTCGCCGGTCACCAGCGCCGGGATCTGGAACTCGTCAGCCACCTTGGCGGCAGCACGCATCATCATCCGCTTGAGCACCACCCCCATCTGACCGTTGTCGATCTTCTCGAGGATCTCGGCGACCACCGGCTCGAAGTCCACCGCGGTGAAACGTACCCGGTGGGAGGAGCCGAAGCGGTTCCACAGGTGATAGGCCACCTGCTTGACGCCGATCTCATGAGCTGCACCGCCCAGATTGAAGAAGCAGTAGTGTACCCGGCAGCCGCGCTTGATGAACTGGAACGACGCCACACCGGAGTCAAAACCGCCGGAGATGAGGCTCAGCACATCTTCCTGAGTGGCGATGGGCATGCCGCTCAGGCCCTGATGGATGGCGCTGACGATGAAGAGCTCTTCGCCATCGATCTCGAGGTTGATCTTCACATCCGGATTCTTGAGGCGCACGCCGTTGCTTTCACAGTGCTGGTTCAAACCACCGCCCACGTAGCGCTCAATCTCGAGAGAGGAGAACTCGTGCTTGCCGTGGCGCTTGGCGCGCACGCAGAAGGTTTTGCCCTTGAGCTGGTCGCCCCACACAGCTTTCACCTGCTCGAAGATGTCGTGCAGATCGGTGAACTTGCTGGCTTGAACCTCGAGGAAGGCCTGAATGCCGGGAATACAGGCCAAAGCTTCGATAGCCTGCTCGCGGAACTGGTCATTGCGGGAGCTCACTATCAGCTTGTCCCAATCCATCCGTACGCGGGCATCGTCGTCGAAGCGGCGCAGGACGTTGCGGATATTGCCCTGCAGGATCTTGATAAAGCGCTGGCGAACCGACTTGCTTTTGATGGTGATTTCCGGGAACAGCTTGATAATGAACTTCATGGTAATGACTCGGGTGACCTTGATTTAAGGGCGCGAATTATATCAGAACTTTGTGGCCAGCGCCTACTGGATGAGCGTTTGCTCACATTCCCCCACGCAGTGTTTGCTGTGCAGCGCCAATCTTGCGTATATTCCCGACCCTGCACCCCGGCACCACTTCTGGCGACAGACCGATACGATGAAGACCTATATCTACTACCCCGGTATGGAGGTACGTGACGAGCTCTGGCTCAAGTTTGCCCTGCTCTATCTGGAGCGGCTCGCCTTTGTCTTCACCGTCAGCGAAAAGAGCGGTCTCACCGCCCTGCAGCAAACCCTCGAGCAAGAGACCGATCTGCTGGCCGAGCGACCCGATGCCGCCTTCTTTGCCGCCATCACTCCGCAACTCGAAAGCCAGTTAAGCGGTTTGCTTGCCCCCGATTTTGTCCGTCACAAGGTGTTTGGCAACAAGGAGCTGGTCACCCGCTGGCGTCAGGGGGCCAACCACGACTGCTTCTGCCCGGATCAGTCGGGACTGGAGCGGCTGCACGGCTTTTGCCTCAACCATGGTTTTGCCAGTCGGGATCAGGGGGGGATCAGAATGGCACGGCGCTTTGCCAATCTGCTCTCCATGCGTCTCGCCCGTGAGTGGGCACTCGCCAATGACGGGGCGCTCATTACCGATCACGACTATTTGGACCGCCTGCTCCATCTGCTCGAATCCCGCTACCACAATCGCGGCGGTCAGGATTGCTTCCACCTCGAGATCCCGTTGCAAGTGCCCACTCACCTAGCCGACATTCCGTTTGCAGAGCTGATTGCCCTGCGCGGGCGCAGCGGCTTTCGCCAACAGCTGGCCGAATTTCATCTGGCCCTCGACAACCTGCTCGCCATGCTGGGTAGCGGCTATGCCGACCCGGCGGCCCTGACCCGCTTTGAGCAGGCTCAGCAAGGGCTCAATCAACTGCTCGGGCCCGAGACCCTCAGCATGCCACTCACCACCCTGGTCAGCACCAGCCTACCCGCCGTGGCGATGCTCCATCAGTTAAAGGCGAGCCATCCCGAAAGCAACCTCATCTTCCATCCCATCAAGAAGAGCCACTTTCACCAGCGCAAGAGCCAGCACTTCTTCACCCGGCTCGGCCATCTGCGCCAACCGGGCTGAACCGGCGGAATGAAAAAGGGGTTGGCATCTGCCAACCCCTCTCGTTATCTGCGGCCTACCAATCATCACCACGGTGATTGGCCCGCTCTTGTGCGTCACGGCGCGCTTCCATCGCCCTGTCACGGCGGATATTGGCAGGGGTACAGGCAAACTGTTTCTGATAACAACGTACAAAACTCTCGGAAGCGGGTTCGAAAGGTGAATAGAACCCGGTACGTTCAGGAGAAACATGGTGATCACCATGATTGGTAGTGGCACAGCCCGAACTCATCAGCACCAGCAAGGGACACAGAACACGCAGCAAAAGAGAACTCCCGATTGGATTTGAATGAACTCGCAATTATTCAAAAATTAATTCATCCAATCAAATATTGATGCATTTCAAATAGTTAATTACATTCACCTCAATGGCTGTCGGCAAAACGCTCAACGGGTGATGGTGCCGGCATCACTGTCAGGATGCACCACGCGAAACTCGATGCGATCGCTGTTGCCCGCCTCGTCCACCACCACCAGCTGATAACGACCCGCCACACTCAGCACCTGATCCCCGTCCCAGCGCAGCCGCTGGCCGTTGAGAAACCAGGCTGGCTTGCCAACACCGCCGAGCACCTTGGGCTGCAGCCGATAGCGCTGGCTGCGGATAAGGTTGCCCTCCCCCAGCGCCACGATGCGAATGGGAGCCTGCAGCTCGGCACTCTGCCCCTCCCCTGCACAACCGCTGGCCAGCAGCGCCTGCCGTCGCTCGCCGGGGGACCGCCACGGCTCCAGCGACAATGGCCAGAGGGCCCGAAAACCGGATTGCGCAACATCGGGGCAACGGGTCAGCGTCGGCTTGCCCCCGGCGGTCAGTGCAACCTGGCGCAGCGGTGAGGGCCAGTCCATGGGATCCGGCAAGGTGGGAGGATCACGCCCTTCCAGCAACCAGGCGCTCTGATGCTGCAAGCAGGCTTCAGGCAGGGTCGCGCTGGCCTTGCGCCCCAGCGGCCAGCAGATCTCTGCTTCGCTCACCGTGTTGGGTTGTGCCGGCAAGGGGCTGTTGTCCGAGAGCCGCGAATAGACAGAGAGCAGCAGCGGCACCGCCGCGCTCTGCCCGTAAAAACCGGGCATGGGGGTACCGTCGGGGCGACCAAGCCATACGCCTATGGTCCAGCGACCGGAAACCCCCATCGCCCAGCTGTCGCGATAGCCATAGCTGGTGCCGGTCTTCCAGGCCAGTCGATTGACCCGGCCGGTCGCCTCACTGGCAAAGGGCTGATCGGCGCGCCCCTGCGCGCTCAGGATCTGCCAGATGATCCAGGCTGCACCCGGGCTCAGCAAGGGGCGCGACACCGCCTGCTGCCCCGCCAGCCAGACCGGCATCGCCACCTGCCCCTGCCGGGTCAGCGAGCTGTAGAGCGCGACAAGCTGCTCGAGCCGAATGCCCGCCGCCCCCAGCGCGATGGCAGGATTGGGTTTGTCGGAGAGCGCCAGCCGCACTCCGGCGTTGTCGAGGCGGCTGACCAGTTTGTCCGGCCCAAGCGCCTCCAGCACCTGCACCGCCGGCACGTTGAGGGATTGCTGCAGCGCCTGCGCAAGGGTCACCGGCCCCTGAAAGGCGCCGGAGAAATTGGCGGGGCGGTACTCCGAGCCCAGCCTTGGCGCATCGGAGAGCAAGGAGGCCGAGTGCACCAACCCTTCATCCATGGCCAGACCGTAGATGAAGGGCTTCAGCGTAGAGCCGGGAGAGCGGATCGCCTGCACCATGTCGAGGTAACCGTGGCGGCGCAAATTGCCATACTCGGCGCTGCCCACATAGGCGCGCACCGCCATGGTTTTGTTATCTACCAAGAGCAGCGCCGCTGAGGTCTGCTCAGGGAAACGACGGATATAGCTCGCCACCCGCCCCTCCAGCCAGCGCTGCAGACCGCCGTCTATGGTGGTGTGCACCAGCGCCCCGGCCTGATTGTCGGCGGCGAGACGGGCAAACAGTGGCGCCTCCATCGGCGTGAAGTGACCACGGGCCAGCACCGGCTCGATACGTCCCTCCAGCCACGCCTGTTCGGGCCAGACACCCTGCGCCACCAGTCGCTGCATCACCTTGTCACGGGCGGTGCGGGCCCGCTCGGGATGGCGGTCCGGCCGGTTGCGGCTGGGAGCCTGCGGCAGCACCGCCAACAGCGCAGCCTCGGCATAGGTCAACTTGGCGGCGCTCTTGCCGAGATAGGCAAAACTTGCCGCCTGCACCCCCTCCAGGTTGCCGCCAAACGGCGCCCGATTGAGGTAGACGGTGAGCAGGGTGCGCTTGTCATAGTGCCACTCCAGTTGCAGCGCACGCACCATCTGGCGCAGCTTGCCGGGCACGCTCCGGTGGTAGGGCTCGATAAGACGCGCCACCTGCATGGTAAGGGTCGAGCCGCCCGATACAGCCCGCCCATAGCGCAGCCACTGCCAGACCCCGCGCACCATGGCCACCGGATTGACCCCGGGATGACGCCAGAAGTAGCGATCCTCGTAGCCCAGCAGCGCCTCGATATAGCGGGGGGAGACCTGCTCCAGGGTCACGGGATAGCGCCACACGCCGCTGGTATCGGCAAAGGCGCGCAGCGGTCGCCCCTTCATGTCGAGCACCACCCGTGCGTAGGCAGGGTCGAGCGGTGGCGGCGGGAAGAGTCGATCCAGTGCCAGCAATGACAGGAGCAATGCTACAACGCCCAGCACCGAGAAACGCAGCCAGCGTGGCAAACGACCAAGCCGGCGCCAGCCAGCGCGGCCACTGCGACCTAATTTCAGCCAACCACGCTGCCAGAAAGTGAGCGGGCGAACCCGCTCAAGGGAGGGAACGTTACTCAGAGATGATCACCTCACGGATATCCTCACCCACAGCCCGCAGCTCGGGGCGGTACATATCCTCCACCTGGGTCGGCGGCACCTGATAGCGACCCGGCGTCACCGCCCGCATCAGGTAGACCAGCTGCTGGTTGCTCCCCTCGCTCAGATCCAGCGCTGCCGTGTAGCGGTCATCGCGAAACTCCTGATGCTTGAGATAGTCGTTCCACTCGCTCTGCCACGCCGGTTTCCCTTCAATGGAGAGCTCTTCGAGCTTGATGCTGTTGCCAAGGGCCGGGTTCTCCAGCTCGAAGCCAGCGGGCACCATCTCCACCAGCAGGGCATCGGGCACCGCCGATTCACTGCTGACGTTGAGCCGCACCACCACCAGATCGCCGACCTTCACCTTGGCGGGATCAAAACGCTGACCGTCGCTGTTGAACCAGCTGCGGGTCACGCTCATCCCCTTGCTGATCCGTGCCGGTGCCTGTTCGGGGTAACCGACCAGAGTGCGCTGCACATAGAGGGAGCCCTTGCCCTCGTTGGTGACGGTGCTCGCGGCCAGTGCCTCGGGGGCACTCTGCTGCAGCGGAGCCGAACCGCTCAGGGATCCACTGCCAAGAGAGGAAGTCACCTTGGCCTGCCAGTCGGCGGCCGGATCGAAGCGGGCAAGTCGCAGCAGGGCGAGCAGCTCCTGAGTGCTGAGCCACTGACGGTGAGCCAGGGTCTCAGCCACCTTGGCACTGAGGGCTGGCCAGCGCTCCGCAGCCAACTTGTGCTGGCGCAGCAAGGAGAGCTCAAGGGCTTCATCGCGCAGCGGCGAGCCGTAATCACCCAGATAGTCATCACCGCGCTCGGTCGCCAATGCCCGGCTGAGGGCCTTGGCGGCGTTCTGCTCATCCCCCATGGCCGAGAGGGCCAGCGAGAGGTGCAAGAGCGGCAAACCGGAGCGGGCGTGATCGGCCTGCTGCTCCCAGATAAGGCGCAGGGTAGCGAGCGGCGCCTTGCCCACCCGGGCCAGCACATAGGCGCTGTAAGCCTGATAGGCCAACCGGCTGTGCTCGGGGGCACTGCTCCAGCGCTCACCATACTGACTGTCGGTGAGATAGTTTTGCAGCCGGTTCAGCGCCTGATTGAGCATCGCCTCCGGCACTGCGTCACCCGCCTCCTTGCGCGCCAGCAGATAGTCAGCGGCATAGGCGGTGAGCCACTGCTCCTCGTCGGAGCGACCATCCCACAGGCCAAAGCCGCCGCTGGGCAGTTGCAACCGCTGCAGCCGTTGCAGCAGGGCGCGTTGCACATCCGCCTCACTCGCCGCTTTCTTGCCCTCTGCGGGTTTGCTCCATGCAATGCGCTCATCCGCCGTGGTCAGCAGATAGGGCCAGGCACGGGACAAGGTCTGCTCCAGACAGGCATAGGGGTAGTCAGCCAGCGCCTGCCACTGGGCTGCCGGATCCCAGGGGGGAGTACCGGAGAGGCTGAGCAGCCCCTGCAGGTTGGCGCGATCCAGCCCGGCCAGCTCAGCTGGCGCAAAGCTCATCTGCTGGCCGGGGGCCAGCATCTGGTAGCGCTGGCGAGTCTCGGCAGGCCAGGGGGAACGCAGCGGCAGATACCAGTCGCGCCTGATGGCAAAATCCTTGCCGCTGACCGCCAACTGCAGGCTTGCCACGCCGCTCGCTCCGGTCACGGTGAGCGGCAGGGTCAGCCACTGCTCCTCGCCATTTTTAAGGGAAAGGGTGCCAGGCAGCTCGCCATTTGCCTTGAGCCCGCCATTGAGGGTCCAGACAAGGGAGAGGGTCTGATCCTCGCCGCTCATGTTGCGCAGCTGCACCAGCGCCCGGGTCTCATCCCCTCTGGCGCCAAAGCGCGGCCAGCCAATTTCGGCCACCAAGGGCGCCACTACCTTGACGGCGCGCTCGGCCTCCCCGACTTGCTGTTCGTTCCAGGCCAGCGCCATCAGCGCCAGTTCGCCGTTGAAGTTGGGCAGCTCAAGTGGGATCACCGCTTTGCCCTGCTGGTCAAAACTCACCTCGCCGCTCCACAGTGCGGCTATTTCGACCCGGCTCTCCAGCGCACCGCCCTTTTTCAGCGGCGCCCGGTCGCCGCCGTAGTTGAGGCGGGCCAGCTTGCCATCCTGCGGCGGGATCACCTGGCCGTAGTTGTCGAACAAATCTTGCGCGAAGCGCTTGCGGCCAAAGAAGATCTCGAACGGGTCGAGAGGCTGGTAGTCGCTGATATTGAGCACGCCCCGATCCACCGCAGCCAGCACCACACGGCCCTGACTGTTGGGGGTGGAGGTGGCGGTCACTTCCAGCCGGGTAAGCGGCACCGCTTTATCAGGCGCGCTCAGGGTAAGCGGCAAACGGCGCGCTTCCCGGTCCAGCGTAAGCGGCACCAGTCCGACCGAGCGCAGGCTCTGCCCCTGCTGGCTGCTGACCGGTTTGGAGGCGCTGTCTGGCGCGGCGATCTGGGCCGAAATGTGTAGATCATGACGCTGCCACTCGGGACTGACCGGGATCTCGAACTCGCCGCGGGCATCCTTGGCATCGCCACCGGCCCCCTTGAGCTCGATACGCTGCCACCAGCGCAGGCCGTCGCCATCCTCCACCAGCAGCAACCCCTTGCCGGGGCGCGGCGCCACCAGGGTCACTTTGGCCTTATCACCCGCCTGATAGGCGCGCTTGTCGAGGGTGATGGCAATCTTGTCGGGCCGTGCCTGCTCGCCGCCACCGCCCCAGGCGTAACTGCCTATCTCCACCCGCAGGCTGGATTGATGGCCCTGACTGTTCTCCACCTCCAACCGGTACCAGCCCGCCGCCAGTTGCAGCGTGAGCGGGGTCGGCCCCTTGCCATCCAGCTGCAGGGCCTGCTCCTGCTCCAGATAGGGCTGACTGTTAAACTCGTACTTCCACCCCTCGCCATCGGCGTAGTGCCAGTAGTAGTCGCGGTACTCGTTGATGAGGCGCACTTTCACCGCCCCCGCCACCGGCTGGCCTTGCTCATCGAGGTTGAGGATCTGGAAGGGGAGCGGCTTGCCCCCCTCCACCCGATCCGCCACAAAATCGGCCTTGAGCGCCGGCCACTGGCTGCCCGCGGGCCAGCCATACTGGGTGCGGCTGCGATTGACGGCGCGACCACCGGGCTCAGCGAGCGACACCCGATAGGCCACCTCCAGCGGCCCGAGGGCGCGCACCCCATCGAGCTCATCAGCTAACGAAAAAGTCCCCTGCCCCTGCGCATCAAGGGTGAGATTCAGCGGCTCGAGATCCCTGGCCTGCTCAGCGAGCAGCACGTCCCCCAGAGTGAACTCCTGCCACTGGGTAAAGGGCATGGTGGCGCGGCTGATCTTCACCTCCGCCTTCGCCTTGGTGGCGCTCGCCGGCGCGCCGTAGAGATAGTCCCCTTGCAGTGGAAGAGTGAGGGCAGCGTCCAGACTCGTCACTTCCCCATCCGGCCCCTTGCCAAGCTGCAGTTTCAACCGTTCAGGCAGAAATTCCTCCACCAAAAAGGGCCACTCGAAGCGACTACCGGCAGCGGTCTTGAGGTTGATGGTCCAGCGCCCGAGCGGCGCATCATCCGGCAGACGCAGGCCGTAATGGGCGGCGCCCAAATTGTCCGGCAGCAGCCGTTTCTGTTCGAGCAGCTGGCCGTCCGGCTGTTTCACCTCCAGCTCCACCGCCATGCCCGGCAGCAGCTGGCCATCCTGCCCCTTGAGCAAAATCTCGCTGTCGAGCCGCTCGCCGGGGCGATAGAGATCGCGCCCACTGAACAGATAGAGCTGCTGGGCCTGCCAGGGCTGGGTACCGAGATCGAAGGTGGAGAGATCGAGCGCAGCCCCATCGAGACGCAGCACCGCCAGATGGTTGCCCTGTTCGGCCAGCAGCAGGCGAGCCCCCTGCACCTGATCGAAGCGACGATGGCCCTGGGGATCGGTGGTTTGCACCTGCAGCCGGTTGCCCTTCTCGTCGAGCAGGGAGAGCTGAACATCCTTGAGCGGGTCGGCGCTGGCCAGGGAGCTCACGAACACCTCCAGCTGATCGCGGTAGCGGCGGGCACTGAGCCCCATGTCGCTCACTGCAAAATAGGTGGTCTCCTTGCGCCAGTCGTAGTTGCCAAGGGGCGACATCACTGCAAAGTAGACGCCGGCCTCCGCCAGCTGCGGCTCCTTCACATTGATGAGGCGGGTCTCGCGCCGGTTGGCATCAAGCTCCAGCGCATAGCGGCCGCTGAACACCCGCTTGGCCCGCTTGGTGATCTGCTCGAGCTCCCAGTTGCCCATGCCGGCACCGGGGCGATACTCGGCTAGGAAACGGGGCAGGTATTCGGCATCGACCCGGAAGAAGTCGATATTGACCTCATCCACATTGACCGCACTGATGGGCAGGCGCAGCTCGTCGCGCAGCGGCAATACCATGCCACTAGCGGTAAAAGAGGCTCCCGCCTCCAGCGGGCGGGTCTTGAGAGTCCAGCTCTGGGGGGATGGGCCCAGCCCCGCCTTGAGGCTCACCTCGTAGCTTTTGTCGGGCTGGACGTTCGGGAAATAGAGGGTGCGACCATCGTCGGCGAGGATCCACTCCCCCTGCACCTGCTTGCCCCCCTCACTGACCCCGAGCCAACTCTGCCAGTTTGCCTTGGGCGCCAGGGGGCCGGAGAAGACCAGCGCCAGCGCCGGGGCATCCCGATATTGACGGGCATTGGCCTGCACCACGGAGCTTGGTGCGCCCGTTTCCTGCTGCGCGGCAGGCTTTGTAGTCGGCCCATTGGCAACAGGCTTGTCGGGGCCGCAACCGGCCAGCAGCAAACCGGCCAACCCGGATAGCAGCAGGGCCGACCAGCGGCGACGATTCAGAGGGTGTGCTCCTTGGACAGAGCGACGGGAAACCGGGCGAGCGTGAAAGAGGCGCATAGATTCCATCCTGGCTGGGATCCGCTGCAACAGCAGCGAGGCAGCAAACAGGATAAAGCATCGAGCGCCCCTGACACAAAGAGGATTCTCGCGACAACAGGCAGAAGCCACCTTGCTGCGACAACGGCCGCCCTTTCAGAGCGGCCGAACACTCTGCAGACCGAAATCAACGGAGGGGGGATTGCTCTCTTTTGGCGCCGCCCTTGAACCAGCGAAAGAGGATGGCCGTGACGGCGATAAGGAAGAGCACCAGAGAGGTAATGAGCAGCATGCGGGTCAGCAGTTCGCTATGGGCAACAAAAAAAGGCACCGTCATCGCCAACTTGCCCACCAGACTTAGACAAAGTGACCAGAGCACGGCGCTGGCGAAACTCGCCACGCACATGCGCAGCACGCTCAGGCGACCTATCCCCATCAGCATGGGGGTCAGCACCCGGACGAACGGAATAAAGCGGGAGGCAAACATGGCCAGAAAACCATACCGGTTCAGCAGCCGGGTCGCTTTGGGCAAACTGTCTGGCGGCAACATCCGCTCGATATGCTCCATAAAGCGGGTGCGCTGCAACGCCCTGCCCTGCAGATAGGCAAGCACGGAGCCAACCCCCGCCGCGAGCGGCAGATAGATGAGCGTCACTTCCGTCCCCAGAACGCCCATCCCCACCAGTCCACCAGCCAGCAGCACCAAGCTGTCTCCCGGCAGGGGGAGAAAGACAAACGCCGACTCCAGCAACAGCACCAGCATCAGACAACAGATGAGCATGGGCACCGCCTGCATCTGGATCAGGGCATCAAAGTCCTGATGCCAAATGGCCATCAACATATCCAGCATCTCTTACTCCCTACCACAACGTTCACCGTGAACGAGGCAGGGGTTATAGCACTCCCCCCATGAACAAAACGTTAATTTTGTCTCGCAGATCGAAAAAAATACGGCGAAATGGCGCCGTGCGGCAAAAAGAAAAAGCCCCTCATCTTGCGCGCACAAGGGAGAGGGGCAAACAGGCACAGAAAGGGGTTACTCGGCAGTAGCCATCTGCCAGGTTTTAAAGCCGCCGGAGAGGTTCTTCACTTTAAAGCCGTGCTGGCTCAACAGGCGGCAAGCGACGTGACCACGCAGCCCGACCTGACAGCTGATCAGCAGCTCTTTCTCTTTGGGTAACTCGTGCAGACGGCTGCGCAACTCATCGAGCGGGATATGCATGGCACCCGGAATGCGGCCCAGCTTGTCGAGCTCCGGGCCGTTGCGCACATCCACCACCTGCTGGTGAGGATGGCGAGCCTGCACCTCGGCCACGTGGCAGAGCAGGGTATCCCCCTTCAGGTGGTTGCTCGCCACAAACCCGGCCATGTTGATCACATCCTTGGCCGAGCCAAAGGGCGGCGCATAGGTGAGCTCCAGATCCTGCAGATCAAACACGGTCAGGCCAGCGCGCTGGGCTACCGCCAGCACGTCGATACGCTTGTCGATGCCATCCTTGCCCACTGCCTGGGCGCCGTAAATCTTGCCATCCGGGGCAAACAGCAGCTTGAGGCTGACCGGATGGGCACCCGGGTAGTAACCGGCGTGGCTGCCCGGATGGACATAGACCTTCTCGAACGGCAATCCCAGCTGCACCAGTCGCTTCTCGTTGAGGCCGGTGCTGGCCACCGCCAGATCGAACAGCTTGCAGATGGCTGTCCCTTGCGTCTTTTTGTAGGTTTCGGCTCGGCCCAGCATATTGTCGGCGGCGATGCGCCCCTGCCGGTTGGCCGGGCCTGCCAGCGGGATCAGCACAGATTCGCCGGTGACGAAGTCAATCTCCTCCACCGCATCCCCCACCGCATAGATAAAGGGATCCGAGGTGCGCATCCCGGCATCGACCTTGATGCCGCCGCGCGGCCCCAGCTCCAGCCCCGCCTTGGCGGCGAGCAGGGTTTCCGGTTTGACGCCGATGGCGAGGATCAAGAGACCGGTATCAAGATGGGAACCATCATTGAGGGTCAGGCGCAGGCCACCGCTGTTGGCGGTAGCCACGGCGGAGGTTTTCTCGGCAGGCAGATCCAGACTCTCGATGGCGGAGAGGCCGGTGCGCAGGCGCAGGTCGATCCCCTCTTCACGAATGCGGGCATGGAGCATGTTGGCCATCTCCTTGTCCACCGGCGCCATCACCTGATCGGAGAGCTCCAGCAGGGTGACATCCAGCTTGCGCTGGTGCAGCGCCTCCATCATCTCCAGTCCGATAAAGCCGCCGCCCACCACGGTCACGTGACGCGGTTGATCGTGGTGAAGAGAGGCCAGAATCCGGTCCATGTCGGGGATATTGCGCAGGGTATGCACCCGGGGGCTATCGATACCGGGGAAAGGCGGCCGGATCGGCGCAGCGCCCGGGCTCAGCAGCAACACGTCATAAGGTTCACGCTGCTCTTCACCGGTTTGCAGGTTGCGCACCAGCAATGCCTTGCCTGCCCTGTCTATCTCGATCACATCGTGAAAGACTCGCACATCGACGTTGAAACGGCGCTTGAAACTCTGGGGAGTCTGCAGCAGCAAGGCATCCCGATTGGGTATATCGCCACCTATGTGGTAGGGCAGACCGCAGTTGGCAAAGCTGACAAACTCGCCCCGCTCGAACATCACGATCTCCGCCTCTTCGCTCAGCCGGCGTGCTCTGGCGGCCGCCGATGCGCCCCCCGCAACCCCACCGATAATCAGGATCCGTTTCATCCGCAAGACTCCTCCTAGAAGATAACGACCAATAAATTAGCAATCTCTAATTTAGATTTCAATGAAATTTTGTTTCCCTCGATTTTGCAGTATTCTTGCAGCCACGACGGTTGCTTAACAGGATGTTGTTCGTTCATGTCGTCTACCGCTCTCAGTCATCTTCCCCCTGCCCTCCAGACTCCCCTTTTCTTTCGTCTGGATCTGCGCAGCCAACGGCTGGTCGCCCTGACCGACGTGATGCAAACGCCGCTCTACTGGCTCGACGAACCGCGCGCCCCCTGGCCTGCCCAACTGCCCGCCGATCTGCGCCTGCCCATCGAGCAGATGCTGGCCAATGGTCATGGCGGCAAACTCTCCCTGCGCTTTGGCGGCCAGCTATGGCACATCGCCATCGCCCATGAGCAGGATGGCTTCTGGCTTATCTGCCTGCAGCACCGCCATCTGGAGCCGGTCTCCGAGCTGGCGCTGCAACTGCCGCGCCTTAGCCAGATGGCGAGCCAGCAACAGTATGCTCTCCTGCTGGAAACCCTCAAGGATAGTCTGGGCGCCGATCGACTCATTCTCTGGCACTATCAGGCCAACGGCGATCTGGGCTGCGAGCAGCTCACTCCTGTCTTTACTCTGGGTGTTGATGGCATCTATCCCATTCGTGGCGACAGCCGCTATATCCGAGCCCTGCGCACCCGCAAATCCCTGAGCTTCTCGGAAGCGGCCCATCAGCCGATGCTGAGCAACCACCTCTATCTGGCCAGTGCCGGCGTCAGCTCGCGCCTCGACGGTGCCATGCTGGAGCAGGACAAGCTCTTTGGCGTGCTCAGCATCGAATATCTCGACCCGACTCCTCTTGGCGACGAGATGCTGCAACTGGTGCGTCACTGCGCCCAACTGCTTGGCCACTGGCAACCGGTGCAGGAGGAGAGCGCAAGCGACCTCGCCCTGCCTGCCGAGCTGCACCAGCTCACCGGCATCGACTACTGCAAAACGTTGCTGCAGTGGGCCAAAGCCGCCAGCGGTGCTCGTGCCGGCTGGATCGGCGAGTTCCAGCCACGGGGGCAGGATCTCTGGATCATTCCCCGCTGCGTCCTCAACGAGGAGACCTTCTCCGCCCTCAAGCCCCTGCAGATGGATCCGGGCCCCGGCAGGGAGTTGTTCCAGCACGGGCAGGCCATCTATGTGGAAGATCTGGCGCTGCGCTATCCCAAGGCACACCGTCTGCTGGCCCTCAATGCCAGGGCCTATATCGGGATCCCGCTGCACAACGCCGGGGGCACGCCGACCGGCCAGCTCACCCTGCTGCTCGACGAAACGCTGAGTGACCCGGAACCCCTGCTGGATCTCTTGAGCAGCCAGCACGAGCGTGCCGCCATCGAGCTCAAGCGCCTGGCTACCGACGACGCCCTGCGCCTGGCCGAAGTGGCCTTCAATACCCACGACGGCCTGCTGGTGATGGATCACAACGGCATCATCCTCAAGGTGAACCACTCCTTTACCCGCATCACCGGATTTGGCGAGGTGGAGGTGGTTGGCCACTCCATCCGCAAGCTGCGCCCCACCTACTACGGCGATCACCTGAAAGAGGATGTCAGCCGTGCCGTGGCCGAACAAGAGTTCTGGCTGGGTGAGGAGCGCTGCCTGCATCAGGATGGCCACCTCTTCCCGGTGCGCCTGATGGTGAGCGGCGTGAAGGATGAGCGGGGGGAACTCAGCCACTTCATCTGCAGCTTCTACGACATCACCGAGGAGAAAGAGGCGGCCAGACACATAGAGCAGCTCGCCTACTACGACGATCTCTGCGGCCTGCACAATCGCCGCAGCCTCAACACTATTTTGCAGCGCACGCTGGAGACGTCCGATGGCCAGTGGGGGGCATTACTGCTGGTCGATCTCGACAACTTCAAGTCGATCAACGACTCCCTCGGCCACGCCTGTGGCGATCTGCTGCTGCAGGCGGTGGTGCACCGCTTCAGGGAGCTGCCACAGGACAATCTGGTGCAGGCCCGCATCTCGGGGGATGAATTTGCCTTGCTCTTTACCCAGCTCGGGCAGGGTGAAGTGACCGCCAAAATTCTGGCAGAGCACTTCGCCCGCGAGTTGATGGGGCTGTTTCGCACCCCGTTCGAGATAGCCGATCACAAGCTGCACTGCAGCGCCTCGGTCGGGATCAGCCTCTTTGCCGGCAACGGCATGGATCACCTCACCCTGATGCAGCAGGCCGACACGGCCACTCACATGGCCAAGCGCGCCGGTCAGGGCAACTACGTCTTCTTTACCGAAGCGATGGCCGAGCAGGAGAAAAACCGCCTCACTCTCACCAACCAGTTGCGCGATGCGCTGCGCCACCACGAGCTGCAGTTGCACTACCAGCCGCAATATCGGGTGGATAACGGCACCCTCTCGGGGGTCGAGGCACTGCTGCGCTGGCAGCGCAGCGATGGCACCATGGTGCCCCCCGGCGAATTCATCCCCATCGCCGAGGAGACCAGCCTGATCCTCGAGATCGGCTACTGGGTGATGAAAACCGCCTGCGCGCAATACAGCTTCTGGCTCAACCGCGGCCTGCAGATCCCTCACCTGTCGGTCAACGTCAGTGCCCGCCAGTTCCACACCCAGGGCTTCGTGCAGCAGGTGGAGTACATTCTGCGCGATACCGGCATTCCGCCCTCCCGCCTGCTGCTGGAGGTGACCGAATCCGTGGTGCTGGAGAATCGCATCGAGAGCATCGCCCGCATGCGCCAGCTCAAGGAGCTCGGTATCCTCATCTCCATCGATGACTTTGGCACCGGCTACTCGTCACTCGCCTATCTACGGGATCTGCCCGCCGATGAGGTGAAGCTCGACAGAAGCTTCATCCAGACCCTGGTGCACAGCGAACAGGACAGGGCCATCGTCAAGGCAATCCTCGATCTGGCTCAGGTATTCCGCTTTACCGTCACCGCCGAAGGGGTGGAAGAGGAGGCGCAACTGGCCATTCTTCGAGAGCTGGGATGTCAGCATTATCAAGGGTTCCTCACCAGCCGCCCGCTCACCATCAGGGAGCTGGAACAGCTGCTGGACGGCAACGGGCCGGACTAAAGGTGTAGGATCAATAGGGGTTTATGTAATAAAATAACGGCCTGCTCGAATCGTTGGAGTTGTCTATGTCAGTCATTAACCGGATCCCTGCCGTTGAAATCAGTGAACAAGCCGAGAGTCACGGCGCCATTGGCCGGATCCATTCCGTTGAAACCTGCGGTACCGTCGACGGTCCGGGAATACGCTTTATCGTATTCATGCAAGGATGCCTGATGCGCTGCAAGTACTGCCACAACCGCGATACCTGGGATACCGAGGGTGGCCGCGAAGTGACAGTGCCGGAGTTGATGAGTGACATCACCAGCTATCGCCACTTCATGAATGCCTCCGGTGGCGGTGTGACCGCATCCGGCGGTGAAGCCATGCTGCAACCTGCTTTCATCACCGAACTCTTTACCGCCTGTAAAGAGAAAGGGATCCACACCTGCCTCGATACCAACGGCTTCGTCCGTCATCTCGACGAACAGGTGGACAGGCTGCTCGACCAGACCGATCTGGTGCTGCTCGACATCAAGCAGATCAATGACGAAAAACATATTCCGCTGACTCACGTCAGCAACAGGTACACCCTGGAGTTTGCCCGCTATCTGGCAGCCAAAGGCAAGACCATGTGGATCCGCTACGTGGTGGTGCCGACCTGGAGCGACGACGACGAGAGCGCCGAAGGGCTGGGGCAGTTCATCGCCGAGCTGGGCGAGAGCGTCGAGAAGGTGGAGCTGCTCCCCTATCACGAACTCGGCAAACACAAGTGGGATGTACTGGGTGATCCTTACGAGCTGAGCGGGATCAAGCCCCCCAGCAAGGAGACCATGGAGCGGGTCAAGGGGATCCTTGGCAAGTACCACAACAACGTGAAATATTGATGTGCAAGCAGGCTGACTCGTCAGCCTGCTCTGTTTTCGGGCGGCAGGGATCTGGCTGCCCGGCGTAATCTGACTGCCTCGTGAGTGAACGAATGATGAGTGAAGGACAACTCGCCGCTCTTCTGATCTGGCTGCTGCTACTGACTTTCAGCCTGCGCCGCCCCCTGTGGCAACTGCTTCATGACAACCCCCTCTATCAGCATCTGCTGCTGGGGAGCGCCATCGCCCTCATCCCGCTCTGGACGCTGCGCGCCGGTCTGCACGATGGACTGGAGGTGCATTTTCTCGGACTCACCACCCTCACCCTGCTGCTGGGCTGGCGGCTGGCCCTGCTTGCCCCCTGCCTGACCCTGCTGGTACTCGACTACTTTGGCGTCACCAATCTGGCCGACTTTGGCTGGCAGGCGCTGGTCGGCATTGCCCTGCCGGTGGCCAGTAGCTGGCTGCTGTTTCTGGCCAGCTGGGCCTGGCTGCCGCGCCATCTCTTTGTCTATATCTTCGTTGCCGCCTTTCTTGGCGGCGCCCTCGCCATCTCGGTCAAGGTGGCAGCCAGCGCCCTGTTGATGGGGATAAGCGGCAGCTACCCCTGGCATACCATCACGGCAGACTACCTCTCCATCTGGCCGCTGCTGCTTTTCCCCGAAGCCCTGCTCAACGGCATGGCGATGACGGTGCTGGCCATCTACCGCCCCCACTGGGTCAACACCTTCTTCGATCGCACCTATCTGGGCAAATAACTCCTTTTCCCCGATCTGCGCGCATAAAAAAGGAGAGGCCATGGCCTCTCCTTTTGCTATTCCGAATTGTGACAAATCCCGGCTTAGTGCAGCTTCAGGGTCGGACGCAGCACACGGTTGATGCGACCCACCAGCATGATGAGGCCGGTCTTGACGTAGCCATGCAGGGCGATCTGGTGCATCCGGTAGAGGGAGATGTAAACCAGACGGGCGATATAGCCTTCCACCATCATGGAGCCACGCATCAGGTTGCCCATCAGGCTGCCCACGGTGGAGAAGCGGCTGAGGGATACCAGTGAACCGTGGTCGTGGTAGAGGTAGGGCTTCATCTCGCCGCCGTTCATCTTGGCCAGAATGTTCTTGAACGCCTGGCTGGCCATCTGGTGGGCAGACTGGGCGCGCGGCGGCACGAACTTGCCATCCGGCTGCGGGCAGGCGGCGCAGTCACCGATGACGAAGATGTTCTCGTCACGGGTGGTCTGCAGGGTCTCTTTCACCACCAGCTGGTTGATGCGGTTGGTCTCAAGACCGGCGATATCCTTCATGAAATCCGGCGCCTTGATACCGGCAGCCCACACCATCAGGTCAGCTTCAATCAGCTCGCCATCCTTGGTATGCAGACCTTCGGCGGTCGCTTCGGTGATCATGGTAGCGGTACGCACGTCCACACCCAGCTTGACCAGCTCCTGATGAGCGGCGCCGCTGATGCGCTCCGGCAGGGCCGGCAGGATGCGGGGGCCCGCTTCCACCAGCGTCACCTTCAGACTGTCGGTGGTGAGGTTCTTGAAGCCGTAGGCATAGAGCTGCTCGACCGCGTTGTAGAGCTCGGCAGAGAGCTCGACGCCGGTGGCGCCGCCACCAACGATGGCAATCTTCACCTTGTCGCCCGGCTGATATTCGGTCGCGAACTGCAGGAAGCGGTTCATCATGCTGTTGTGGAAACGGTGCGCCTGGGAGGGGCTATCGAGGAAAATGCAGTGATCCTTGATGCCCTTGGTGTTGAAGTCATTGGAGACAGAGCCGATGGCCATCACCAGATAGTCGTAAGGCAGCTCGCGCTCGTTGACCACTATGTCGCCACTGTCGTCGTGGATCGGGGCCAGTACGATGCGTTTCTCGTCACGCTTGATATCGGTCAGGGTGCCGAGCTGGAAATCGAAACCGTGGTTTTTGGCGTGAGACTGATAGCTCAGGGCATCGATGCCCGCATCCATGGAGCCGGTGGCCACTTCGTGCAGCAGGGGCTTCCACAGGTGAGTGCGGTTACGATCGACCAGAGTGATCTTGGCCTTGTTCTTCTTGCCAAGCTTGCGACCCAGACTGGTGGCCAGCTCCAGACCACCGGCGCCGCCGCCTACAACGACAATATTCATCATGATGATTTTTCCTCGGTTCCTCAAAACGAAAGGGAGCCATTGGCTCCCTAAAACGAAATCGGTCGACGTGATGGATCAGGCTTCTTTGAAGGCCTTCATCCGCTGCAGATGGTGCGAGATGTTTTTGAACTTATGGGTCTCGCGATCATCCCACACGATGTCGTAATAGTTCTTCAATTCACGTTCAGTGTCCCGATTATCGCGCACTTCATCCTGAACGGAAAGGATGCACAGGCAGTTTCCTGAATTTTTCTTACGAAATTCAGTTACACACTTGGTGCCAATATCCTCGTACTCCTCCGGCCGGTCGATCTTGCCCTGCATGTTCTCTTCGGGGTGCAGATTGGGGTTGAAGATCACCTGACGAATGCCGCACAAAAAGCCGATGCGCTCGCTCCAGTAGCCGCCGAGTCCGACACCGCAGATGAGGGGCTTGGGATCTGTGCTCATGTCGAGCTGCTTCTTCACTTCCTTGAGCAGGTGGCTCATATCATGACGGGGGTGAACCGTGCTGTAGTGCACGAAACGCACATCATCATCAATAAACTGCAACTGCAGCACTTTCTCGTGATTGCCGGGGCTGGTGGCATCGAAGCCATGCAGGTAGATGATCATGGATAAGACCTCAGGATCTGTGTCGGTTTTATCGAAACTACCCCAGCGGCAGCCTCACGCGCCACCAAAACATCCAACTTTCTTGCTTTGGATCACGCCAGCCCCTGCAACAAGATGCTGCGCGGGAGCCCTTGCCCGGCACAATGCGCAGGCCAGCCCTATCAAAGTGAGAGGCGGTGGCCAAAAATGATACCGCCATTACCAATCTGAGACGTCCGGCGGCCCCCTTTATCCCTCTTCTTGTGCCTGATCCCGATCCGGATGTGATTGATCCCTCAAAAAAGCCAAACGTTTTCACCACCAGTCACGATTGAGCATGTTTTGTGCACTGACCATGGCCTGCACCGGATCCCTCCCTCCTGCTAATCCGGATGAGCTTGGCGATCCACGCACTCGATAACATCTGTGACCGGGAAAGCTACGGCTTTCGCTATCTTGCCCCTGCCCGTTGCCGGGGCTCGCCAAGGAGAGATCTGTTGATGAACGAGACCAATCCCCCCGCCTCCCGACCGGGAAAGCGAATACGTCCCGATGACGAAGTGGAGCGCATGCTCCCCGCTGGCCAGCTATTTACTCTCGGCCTGCAGCATGTGCTGGTGATGTATGCCGGCGCCGTCGCCGTCCCACTGGTGATAGGCGGCAGTCTGGGACTGCCCAAGGAGCAGATCTCCTACCTCATCAGTTCGGATCTCTTCTGCTGCGGCATCGTCACCCTGCTGCAGTGTGTCGGTATCGGGCGTTTCGCCGGGATCCGGCTACCGGTCATCATGTCGGTCACCTTTGCCGCCGTGATGCCCATGCTGGCCATCGGTGCCAATCCGGATCTGGGGCTCACTGGCATCTTCGGCGCCACCATAGCCGCGGGTATCATCTCGACCCTGCTGGTGCCCCTGATAGGTCGGTTGATGCCGCTCTTCCCCACCGTGGTAACCGGGGTGGTCATCACGTCCATCGGCATCAGCATCATGCAGGTGGGGATCGACTGGATGGCGGGGGGCAAGGGCAACCCCGAATATGGCAGCCTGCGCTATATCGGCACCAGCTTTGTGGTGCTCGCCTTCATTCTGGCTGTGACCCGCTTCACCAAAGGTTTTTTCAGCAATATCTCGGTGCTGCTCGGGATCATCTTCGGCTTCATAGTCGCCATCGCCATGGGGGAGGTGAGTCTCGACGGTCTTGGTGAGGCGGCCTGGTTTGCCCCCATAGTACCGTTCGCGTTTGGTTGGCCCACCTTCGATCCCATCTCCATCGCCACCCTGACGGTGATCATGCTCATTACCTTTATCGAGTCGATGGGGATGTTTCTGGCGCTCGGTGACATCGTTGGTCACCCGGCCAGCCGCGGCGACATAGTGCGCGGGCTGCGGGTGGATGCCATTGGCACCATCATAGGCGGTGTATTCAACAGCTTCCCCCACACCTCCTTCTCCCAGAATATCGGGTTGGTGAGCGTGACCGGGGTATCGAGTCGCTGGGTCTGCGTCATGTCAGGGGGGATCCTGCTCGCCTTTGGCCTTGTCCCCAAGATGTCGGTGATGGTCGCCTCCATCCCTCCCTTCGTGCTGGGGGGCGCAGGCATAGTGATGTTCGGCATGGTGCTGGCCACCGGGATCCGCATTCTGGCGCGGGCCGACTACAACACCAACCGCCACAATCTCTATATCGTCGCCATCAGCCTCGGGATCGGCATGATCCCGACCGTCTCCGGCTCTTTCTTCCAGCATTTCCCGGCGGCACTGCAGCCGCTGTTTCATAGCGGCATTCTGCTGGCCACCATCAGCTCGGTAGTGCTCAACCTCTTCTTCAACGGCTACCAACCGGATCTGACCCACCAGACCAAGCCATTGCTGGTCGGCCCGGTCAAACCGAAGCAGGAGCAGGCATAACCAACAGGCCCCGGACATCGGTCCGGGGCCTGTCACTCACATCACCGCTTACCCAATCAGGCTGGCAGCTGTGCGAAGCGCTCTACCGCCTGCGCCACCTGAGCCAGACTCCCCTGCCAGAAGGCCGACTGGCGAATATCCTGCCCCAGATGTTTTGCCACCAGCGCCTCGGCGCTCATGCGGCCGGTATCGCGCAGCAGGTCGCGGTACGCCTGCGCCACATTGTCGTCTCCCGCCGCCTTGCGACTCATCAGTTGCTCATACACGCCGAGGCTGAAGAGATAACCGAACAGATAGGGATAGTTGTAAAAACCCAGCCCGGCGATGGAGAAGTGCGCCTTGGCCGCCCAGAACATGGGGTGATAGCGGCAGAGGCTCTTCTCATACCAGCGTCCCCACGCCTCATCGGTCAGCGCCTTGAGGCGGGCCGGCGCAACATAGCCATGCTCCCGCTCGGCCACCAGCGCCCGCTCGAAGTCGAAACGGGCCGGGATATTGACCAGGAAGGTTGCTGCGCCATCGGCCTCGGCCCAGGCGATCGCCAACTGCTCTTCGGGACTTTCTGCCTGCTCGAACAGGGCGCTGCGCACCAGAGTCTCGGCAAAGATGGAGGCCGTTTCGGCCAACGTCATGGGATAGCTGCGCTGACTCATCGGCAGATCGCGGATCACCCAGTTGTGCCAGGCGTGGCCCAGCTCATGGGCCAGCGTAATGACGTTGTCCATGGTGCCGGCATAGGTGACGAAGACCCGCGGCTCGACCGGTTCGGCAAATTTGGTGCAGTAGGCACCGGTGCGGCGATTTGGCGTAGGGGCCGCATCGATCCACCCCTTCTCGGCCATCATCCGGGCAAACGCCCCCATCTCGGGATCGAAACGGCTAAAGGCATCGGCAATCAGCTCGATCGCCTCCTCGAACGGGATCTCGCGGCTGCTGGCAGCCGGAGGCGGCGCAAAGAGATCCTCGGCCCCCGGATCGTCGATGCCAAGGCGTGCGGCCATCAGCTCCAGCGCCCGCTGACCAAGGGTTCGGGCCTGCCAGGTCTCGCTCATCAGCGTATCCAGGGTGGCGCGCTCGATATGGCTCTGATGACAGGAGAGATCGAGCGCATCGAGCTGCCGCTCACTGCCGCGCTGACGCGAGAGCTCCAGCCGCCAGCCGTTGATGGCGTTGAGGATGGCGGCCACCGTCTCCTGCTCTCCCTCCCAGCCAGCGCTGATAGCATCAAATGCTTCCCGGCGCAGGGAGCGCAGTGGGCTGGAGAGCAGATTGCTCGCCTCCGCCAATCCCATCTCGCGGCCATCGATCACCAGCCGGATCTTGCCCACCAGATCGTTGTAGAGGTTGCCCCAGGCGTGCAGACCATCGGTACCAAGACCGATCACCAGCTGCTCTGCCGCCACCGGCAGACGCTGATCCTGCAATCTGCGTTCGTGACGCAGGCGATACTCCTCCTCACCAAGCAGGGGATCCGCCATCAACAGACCAAATTCGGCCTCCGGTAGCGCCAACATCAGGTCTTCCACCGGCGCCAGCGTCTTGAACAGGTCGGCATTGAGGGCGCGAGCACGGGATGCCAGCTGCTTGGCCTGGGTATCGCGAGCATCCTGACTGCCCCGGCAGGCCGCCAGAATCGCCACGTTCCAGCCGATATGACGAATGCGGCGGGCACGCAGGCGCACCTCCCGCAGGCAATCTTGCCGCGCCTCCCCCGCAAGGTCGGCCAGATTGGCGACCAGTGCCGCCAGTGGTGCAAGGGCAGCACGGGCCTCGGCCATGTCGGACTCAAGCTCGGGACTGTCGAGAGCAGGATAGATATGATTGTTGTGCCACTGCTGAAGGTATCGGGTTGCTTGCATTGAAGGCTCGTTTTGAAGATGTCAAACAGGGAGAGATGGCCGCCAGCGCTTCTCGCTGGCGGCCCCGAAAGATAATGCAGACGCTTATTTGGCTGGCTTGAGTTTGCTTATCAGCGTCATCGCCAGCACCAGCAGCAGGCCAGCCACCACACCGGCCACCGCGTTGAGCAGAGTCGGCGTCACTACTGCCAGTACGGCCCCCACAGTGGGCAGAGTGGCGACAACAGCTGCGGCGCCTTCAATGAGGTGATGGGCAAAAGGCCAACCATGCACCAGAATGCCGCCGCCCACCATAAACATGGCGATCGTCCCCACCAGCGCCAGCAGATGCATCAGCTTGGGCGCCGTACTCAGCAGTCCCTGCCCGACCGAACGGCGCAGTGCCCCGCCATCCGGCTTTTTCAGGAGGTGCAGGCCGATATCATCGAGCTTGACGATAAGCCCCACCAAACCATAAACCCCGATGGTCATCAGCAGTGCGATACCCGCCACCACCGAGAGCTGCAGGGCGATGCTCGCCCCCTGTACTGTGCCAAGAGCGATGACGATGATCTCGGCGGAGAGGATAAAGTCGGTGCGGATCGCCCCCTTCACCTTCTGCTGCTCGAAGGCCACCAGATCGTCAGGAATGGGGCCAGCATGATGCTCTCCCTCCTCCTGATGAGGCAAAAACTTGTGCGCCAGCTTCTCGGCACCTTCAAAGCAGAGGTAGGCGCCCCCCAGCATCAAGAGCGGGGTGATGAGCCAGGGCACCAGGGCACTGATGGCGATGGCGGCGGGCACCAGAATCAACTTGTTGCGAAATGAGCCCTTGGCCACCGCCCACACCACCGGCAGCTCCCGCTCGGCACGCACTCCGGAGACCTGCTCCGCATTGAGGGCAAGATCGTCCCCCAGCACCCCGGCGGTCTTCTTCGCCGCCATCTTGGTCATCAGTGCCACATCATCAAGCACGCTGGCAATATCGTCGAGCAGGGCCAACAAACTGGTTCCGGCCATATCAGAGATTCCTTATATCAGTGAGAACAACCCCGGGAGAGAGGTGTGCGGTCTGATGACCACCTGAGTCAGCAGGGCCACCTCATGGCGATGGCAGGCCATCATCAGCCGCGCCAGGCAACCGTCGCTCGCCATCTGGGGTTACTTCTTTCGGGCAAAAGATGGCACAGTGTAACGAGAAGCTACCGTTTCGGCAGCACCCCGGAGCCATTTGTTATTGGCCCTCCTCAACACACCAGCAAGGAGTCCCCATGCAACCCTGGCAACCTCTGCTCGATTTCTGGTTTGGCGACCCAACCGACGATGCCCTGCGTGCCAAACGACAAGCCCCGCTCTGGTGGGGCAAAAGTAGCGAGACCGATGCCCTGCTGGCCCGGCGCTTTGGCGCGCAGGCAGAGGCGGCCGCCAACGGGGATCTGGCCGACTGGACCGATCAGCCCCACGGCAGGCTGGCGCTGATCCTGCTGCTCGACCAGTTGCCACGCAATATCCATCGCGGCACACCCACCGCCTTTGCCCGGGATCCGCTCGCCCGCGAGCAGTGCCTCAAAGGCCTATCCCTTGGCATGGATCGGCAACTCTCGCCGCTGGAGCGGGTCTTCTTCTATCTGCCGCTGGAACACGCGGAGTCCCGCGAGCAGCAAGCCAGAAGCGTGGCCCTGTTTGAAGAGCTGGCGGCCGAGCAGGCGCATTCCGCAGCGAACGAGACCTTCGCAGGCTTTGCCGACTTTGCCCGCCGCCATCAGATGATCATCGAACGCTTTGGTCGCTTCCCCCACCGCAACGTCACCCTTGGTCGCACCTCGACGCCGGAAGAGGCTGCGTTTTTGCTGCAACCCGGTTCGGGCTTCTAAACCGGCCAGCCATAAAAAAATCCCCGCCATGGTCATGACGGGGATTTCTCTTTGCACCGGCCAACCCTCTGGTCAGCTCAAGCCATGGTTATGCCTTGGCGGGAGCACTCTCGCCCAGCTCTTCGGTCTCGCCCAGACTGTCTTCGGTCTTGGCGACCACGCTGGCTGCGATGGCGTTGCCCAGCACGTTGGTGGCAGAGCGACCCATATCGAGGAAGTGGTCGATACCCAGCAGCAGCAGGATGCCCGCTTCCGGGATATGGAACTGGTTCAGGGTTGCAGCAATCACCACCAGAGAAGCGCGCGGCACCCCGGCCATCCCCTTGGAGGTGACCATCAGCAGCAGCAGCATGGTGATCTGCTGGGCGGTGGAGAGCTCGATGCCATAAGCCTGCGCGATGAACATCACCGCGAAGGTGCAGTACATCATGGAGCCGTCGAGGTTGAAGGAGTAACCCATCGGCAGCACGAAACTGGCGATGCGTTTGTCACAACCGAACTTCTCCAGACGATCCAGGGTCTTCGGATAGGCCGCTTCAGAGCTGGCAGTAGAGAAGGCGAGCAGGATGGGTTCGCGGATCATCGCCAGCAGCTTGATGATGCGGCCACGCAGGAAGGCGCCCCCCATGGCGATCAGCAGCAGCCAGAGGCAGCCAAGGGCGATGTAGAACTGGGCCATGAAGCTGCCGTAGGTAACCAGAATACCCAGCCCCTCTTTGGCCACCATGGCGGCAATGGCGCCAAACACGGCGAACGGTGCAAAGTTCATCACATAGCCGGTCACTTTCAGCATGATCTCGGCAGCACTGGCCATCAGCACCACCACCGGTTTGGCCAGATCGCCCAGCGCCGCAGCGGCCAGACCAAAGAACAGGGAGAAGACCACGATCTGCAGGATCTCGTTGGTGGCCATCGCCTCGACCACGCTTTTCGGAATGGCGTGGGTCACGAAATCTTTCAGGGTAATCGCGCCGGCAGAGATGCCAGAGGTAGCGGCATCATTGGGCAGGGAGAGAGAGAGACCCACACCCGGCTGCATCAGGGTGACCATCACCAGACCCAGGCTCAGGGAGAGCAAGGAGGCCAGCATGAACCAGCCGAGGGTTTTGGCACCGATACGACCCACAGTGCGGGTATCGCCCATCTTGGCGATGCCGACCACCAGGGTGGTGAAGACCAATGGCGCGATGATCATCTTGATCAGTCGCAGGAAGATATCGGTCAGGATCGTGATGTTGTTTGCAAAGTCTGCCGCCTGATCGGCAGCAAACAGGCGATAGCCCTGGCCGGTAAGGATGCCAAGCAACATCGAAATGAGGATGGCGACCGTCAGTTTATTCATTTTCATGGGGGAGTCCCGGTTTTGATTGGTGCAAGCCGTTGACAGTGGCATGGGAGCCACTACAGTCCGTTTTTGTGATCCGAGCCGTTGATTCCTGGCGGCTGGTATGCTGGGAGAATGCCTAAAAGCAGGGGGTAAATCTAGAGGCTTACTCCAGAATTTTATGCTGCTGTTAGATGTATGTGATATGGATCTTGCAATAAACCGATATTAATCACCGTTTATTTTAATATCAGCAAGATATTTGGTGGAAAGCGACTGCTCATTAATTGCACGCTTTAGCAACCGGAAGGTAAGCAGGGCCGAGATGGTGTGTTGTACCTGCATCTGTGCCATGAAGGTGTCCGGCTCATCCTCGTCAAAGCCGAACATGGGGCGCTCCGGGGTCACCCTTATCGCATCGCGCGCAATGGTCAGCTCCTCCACCTGCAGCATGGGGTAACCCTCCCGCTGCGCCAGCTCCCCTGCCCGCTTGAGCACATATTTGCGGGCCGTCTCCCTGTCCACCAGATCGTTGCCGACAAACTCCAGCTGCCACTTGTCGGGCGCAAGGCGGGTCTCGGAAAAGCCGGTGCGGCCGTTCCAGAACGACTTCTCCTGCTGATATGGCGTGGCACAGCCACCGAGCAGCAACGAGAGCAAAACCAGAGATCGCCAGATGGATGCAGAGAGAGACACGATAACCCCCGTCAGGGCAGAACAGTGTCGCTACTACAGCACAGCGCAAGGGGGATAGACAATCGCAGCAACGGCAAAGAGCAGAAAAGAAAAAAGGCCTTGTCGTTTGACAAGGCCTTTTCCGGGGAATGATGGTCGGCGTGAGAGGATTTGAACCTCCGACCCCTGACACCCCATGACAGTGCGCTACCTGGCTGCGCTACACGCCGACGAAGTCAGTCTGAGCTGACGGGGGCTGAGTTTATGGAGATGGCCCCGCCCTGTCAACAAAGAAACGCCGCCAATTCCCCGACAATGGTGCGTTCGCCTGCTTTGCGAACAATCAGCGATTAAAGGTCAGCCGCTTGCCTAGGATCTGGTCAGTGACCTGCCCGTTTTGCCAGGCGATCTGGCCGTTCACCAGCGTCATCTCCACCGTACTGTGGAAACGGTAGCCGTTGAAGGGCGACCAGCCACAGTGGTAGAGGATGTTGTCATCGTTGACCACGTAGGGCTTGCCCAGATCCAGCAGCACCAGATCGGCAAAGTAGCCCTCGCGAATGTAGCCGCGATCCTGCACCTGGAAACGCTCGGCCACCGCATGGGAGGTCTTCTTGACGATGGTCTCCAGAGTGAACACGCCGTTATGGTAGAGCTCCAGCAGTGCCTGCAGGGAGTGCTGCACCAGCGGCACACCGGACGGCGCCTTGAAGTAGCTGTTCTGCTTCTCCTCCCAGGTGTGGGGGGCATGGTCGGTGGCGATGATGTCGAGCACGTCATTGCGCACCGCATCGAGCAGTGCATGCTGATCGGCGGCACTCTTCACCGCAGGGTTGCACTTGATCTGGCTGCCGAGGGTGTCGTAATCGGCTTCGTTGAAGAAGAGATGGTGAACACACACCTCGGCAGTGATGTTCTTGTCTTTCAGTTCACTCAGGTCGTGACTGGCGGTAAAGAGCGACAGCTCCTTGGCGGATGTCAGATGCAGCACGTGCAGCTTGGCGCCGTATTTTTTCGCCAGCGCCACCGCCATGCTGGAGGATTTGTAGCACGCCTCGTCACTGCGGATGCGGCCATGCTCGCCCATCGGCACATTTTCGCCCCACTTGGCCCGCGCCGCCTCTTCGGCTTTGGCGATGGTCGGGGTGTCTTCGCAGTGAGTAACGATCATCACCGGACTCTCGCGGAAGATGGCCGCCAGGGTCTCCTGATTATCCACCAGCATGTTGCCGGTCGAGGAGCCCATGAACACCTTGACCCCGCAGGACTGCTTGGGATCGAGACGCTTGATCTCTTCCAGGTTGTCGTTGGTGGCACCCAGATAGAAGCTGTAGTTGGCGACGGAGGAGTTGGCGGCGATCTGGTATTTGGCTTCGAGGGCGTCGAGGGTGGTGGTCTGGGGATTGACGTTGGGCATTTCCATGAAACTGGTGGTACCACCGGCGACGGCGGCCCGGGATTCACTGGCGATGGTCCCCTTGTGGGTCAGCCCCGGTTCCCGGAAGTGGACCTGATCATCGATCATTCCGGGGATGAGGTGGCGACCAGCGGCATCGATCACCACCGCATCGTGCGCGTCGATATCGGGTGCGATGCGGGCAATCCGTTCCCCCTCGATCAACACGTCGGAGGCATAGATACGGCCTTCGTTGACCAGGGTGGCATTCTTGATAAGCAGTTTGTTCATGGGGGGTTCCAGTTCCTTTGCCGATAATCGCGGGTCATAATAGCGCAAAACTGCCCTTTCTCTGTAGCAAGGCCTGACTGATGAAGTTATTTGTAAGAGATTTGACCGTGATCGACTCCAGCTACCTCTGCGAACGCCGCGGCATGGTAGGTGAGAGCTGGCTGGTAGATATCGAAATGAGCGGCGAGCTCAACGAGATGAGCATGTTGCTGGACTTCGGCCGGGTAAAGAAGCTGATCAAGTCGATCATCGATGACGAGGTGGATCACAAGCTGCTGGTCCCGACCGAATGCCCTCTGGTGCATGTCGAGACGCTGGAAGATGGCGAGAGCTGCGTCGATCTGCTGCGCCCCGGCCGCTCCATCCACCTGCGCTGCCCGACCCAGGGTTTTGCCTTTATCCCTGCCCCGCAGGTCGATAAAGAGTCAGTCACCCGCTACCTGCTGGCGGTACTGGCCAAGCGGCTTCCGAGCAACATCAAGGATCTGTCGCTGACCCTGCGTCAGGAAGCCATCGACGGCCCCTTCTATCACTACAGCCACGGCCTGAAAAAGCACGATGGCAACTGCCAGCGCATCGCCCACGGCCACCGCTCCCCCATCGAGATCCACATCGATGGCGAGCGAGATGGCGAGCTCGAACAGCAGTGGGCCGAACGCTGGGCCGATATCTATCTCGGCACCGATGAGGATAAAGTGCCCCTCGAAGAGCTGGCCCTCAGTGCCCGTGCCAACGTGCAGCTGGGTGAACACCACACCGGCTTCAAATATGTGGCGCCACAGGGGCTGTTCCAGCTGGCCATCCCCACCACCGAGGTGGAGATGATCGACACCGACACCACGGTCGAGCTGCTGGCTTGCTACATCGCCCGCGAAGTGAAGAAGATGGTGGGCGACAAGTTCGTCAAGATTGTCGCCTATGAAGGGGTCGGCAAGGGCGCCATCGCCTACGCCTGATCCTCTTGTCACTGCCGCAAACAACAAGGCCCCGCAGCTGCGGGGCCTTGTTGTTTCAGCCTGTTGCCATCAGGCGCTCAGGCGGAAGCGCTTGACCAGACTCTCCTGCTGCTCGGCGAGGGAGTCGAGCTGCTGGCTGGTCTGGGCCACCCGCTCGATCCCCTGATAGTTGAGATCCGAGATATCGGAGATACGGTTGAGGTTGGTAGCGATGTCGGCGCTGGTCGCCTGCTGCTGCTCGGCGGCGGAGGCAATCTGGCTCGACATGTCGCTGATGAGCACCACGATCCCCTGCACCTCCTCCATGGCGTTGTTGGCGTGGGAACTCTGATCCATGCAGCTGTCCATCTCGCGCGAGCACTCCTGCATCACGGTCACCGCTCTGGCAACCCCCTGCTGCAGGTTCTCGATCATGGTCTGGATCTCGCTGGTTGATTGCGCGGTGCGCCCCGCCAGACTGCGTACCTCGTCGGCGACCACCGCAAAACCGCGCCCCTGCTCGCCAGCACGCGCCGCCTCGATGGCCGCGTTAAGGGCCAACAGGTTGGTCTGCTCGGCGATACCGCGAATGACATCGAGAATGTTGCCGATCTGGCTGCTCATGCTGCTTACATCGCCAATCACCTTGCCGGTCTGTTGCAACTTGCCCGCCAGCTGATGGGTGGTGGTGATATTGCCCGCCATCACCTTGCGTCCCATCTCGGAGGCCTTCTCCACATCCATCACACGCTCCAGAGTCTGGTTGGCAGCCTGCGCCACCTCGCGTACCGAAGCTTCCATCTGGGTCATGGCGGCGGCGACCGAGGCGGTCTCCTGCCGCTGCTTCTCCAGATCGGCCCGCACCGATTCGGTGGTATGGCGGTTGCCATGGGCGGCATCGTTAAGCTGGGCTGATGCGTTGGAGAGCTGGACCAGCACCTCCCCCATCTGCTCGATCAGCAGGTTGAGCTGGCTGCCCAGCTGGCCAAATTCGTTCTTGCTCTGAAAGCCGATGCGCTGGGTCATGTCGCCGCGAGTCACCTCGGAGAGGACTCGCAGCAGCTCACGCAGCGGACGGCGGATCGCCTTACCCAGGGTGTAGGCCACCAGCATGGCGATCAGAATGGCGACCACTATGCTCGCCCCCTGAGTCAGAGTGCTCTGGCGCTGCACCTCTTTGGCATGCTGGATACTGCCGTTCATCAGCTGCTGGCTGCTCGCGGTCATCCGCTCCAGCCGGTTCTGGATCTCGACGATAAGCGCGCTGGCCTGCTTGCTCTTCTCCCGCATCAGCTCCTGCTGCTTCATCAGTGCCAGATACTGGGCCAGCACCCCTTCACTGGCGGTGGTGTCGCGCACGAAGCCGTGAACATAATGGCCCATGTCGTTCTCGAAATTCTTGAGCTCACCCTGCAGATCCTTGATGGTGCTGTTGAACCCCTCGATCTGCATCTTGTTGCGCTTGAGCGCCCCTTCGATGGGAGCCGGGATAGTTTGGTTGAGCGCATCCATGGTGGAGAGTTCGATGGCGGAGAGCTTGGTGGTCAGGGTCTCGGAGAGCATCTTGATGAAGCTGTCGTCGATGGTGATCATCATGTCACCCAGATTCTTCTTGAACTGGGGCAGGCTGACCTGAAACTGCCCCTTGGCCAGATTGACCTTGTGCAGCCGGGTGAGCAGCGCCTCGTGCTCGCCGGGCAGGGTATCGGTCAGTTCCAGATACCGCGCCACCTGCTCGCCAAGGGCGGTCATCTCGCCCTGCAGCTCGGGGTGTTCGGCCACCTGCTGCCGCAAGGCAGCCAAGGTCTTGTCGACCTGCGCCTTGGCCTGTTTCAGCTCGGCCACTTCGGCTGGCAGCTGTTTGGGGTCCTGCTCGGTCAGCACATCCCCGAGCCACTTGTTGGCGCTGAGCAGAGAGATCTGGGTCTGACTGCTGGCGATCACCAACGGCATCGACTGCTGGGTAACCTGTTCCAGCGCCCCGCCGAGGGTCTCCTGACTACGAAATGTGAGCAGTGAGCTGGCCACCATCACGGCCACCAGAATAGCGAAGCCGAGATAGACCCGCTGCAAGATGGAGAGATCCGACATTGATTGTTTCATTATTATCCCGCTGTATATGCAAAAGTCCCTTGCCTGAGTACCCCGTCCTTTTGATACCCTGCAGACCACCCTGAACAGGCGCTACAGATGACGTCTCTCCGGCTATCGGTATTTTTAACAATAACTGAAGGGAATGGGACATCAGCTGTGTCAAATCTCGGCTTGTGTCACACTTGCCGTGCAGCGTGGAGCCGCTTGGGATCCAAATTCGATTTTCTTTTTCTCATAAGGGAGTTAGCCATGGCGCAAGAAACCATTTTCAGCAAAATCATCCGTAAAGAGATCCCCGCCGACATCCTTTATCAGGACGATCTGGTGACCGCTTTCCGGGACATCCAGCCCAAAGCCAAGACCCACGTGCTGATCATTCCCAATGTGCTGATCCCCACCGTCAACGATGTGGAGCCGGAGCACGAGCTGGCCCTTGGCCGGATGTTCACCGTGGCCCGCAAACTCGCCGCCGACGCGGGCATTGCCGAGGATGGCTACCGCCTCATCATGAACTGCAACCGCCACGGCGGCCAGGAGGTCTACCACATCCACATGCATCTGGTCGGTGGCCAGCCGCTGGGACCGCTGCTCAGCCTGTAATGACTCGCCACATCGCCACCTGCCGCAGCGCCCTGTTGCTCTGCGGCGCCCTGCTGTTGCTGGGGGGCTGCGCCTCCCGCTGGCAAGACATGTTCGTCTCCTACTCCGATCAGATGGTGCCGCTGCGCAACCAGCTGCTGCTGGGCCATGCCGCCGAGGCGCTGCCCGAGGTGCGCGACTCCAACCTCGGCGATGACACCTTTGTCCTCGATCGCCTTGAAGAGGGGCGCATCGCCTGGCTCGCCGGTCAGGATGCGGGCAGCAAGCAGGCGTTTTCTGCCGCCGACAGCCGCCTTCAGTGGGAAGACAATCAGGCCGAATACCGGCTGAGCCACGGTCTGGATCAGGTGGGCAGCCTGCTCACCAACGACCAGTCGATGGCCTACCTCACCCCCGATTACGAACGCACCATGCTGCACCACTACCTGGCCCTCAACTACCTGCAACGGGGTGATGCCGATGGCGCCCTGGTGGAGGTGCGCCGGGCCAATCAGGTGCAAGAGCAGGCCCTGAAACGGCGAGCTGACGAGGTGCGCAAGGCAAAGGATGAGAGCGAAGAGGCCGAGACCGAGGGGGAGATGCGCCAGCTGATGTCGCGCGGCGCACCCGAGCTCGACCGGCTGATCGGCAAGGTCAAGAACGGTTTCCAGAACGCCTATACCTTCTACTTCTCCGCCGTGCTCTATGAGGCTGCGGGGGATCTCAACGACGCCTGGATCGATTACCAGCGCGGCTACCAGATAGCGCCGGACAACCGCAGCCTGCAGGATGCCTTGCTGCGTCTGGCGATGCTGCGTGGCGCGCCGGACGAGATCCGCGCGACCGAGAAAAAGGTGGGTCGCAAAGCGCCACCACTCACTAAAAATCAGGGCCAACTGGTGGTGCTGTTTGAAGATGGCCTGATCCCGGCGCGGCGCGAACTCTTCCTGCCGCTGCCCATCTCCACCTCCCAAGGCGATTTTCGCACCTTTACCGTGGCCATCCCCTATTACGATAATCGGGCCAGCGACACGGGGCCGCTCACGGTCACGCTCGGCAAACGGGTTGAGCAGACCAGCGAGCTGGTCAGGCTGGAAGCGCTGGCCGCCAAGGATCTGCAGGAGCGCCTGCCCGGAATGCTGACCCGCCAGGCGCTGCGGCTGGTGGCCAAGGAGCAGATGCGCCGCACCGCCGCCAAAGAGGGGGGCGATGTGGGCAATATTCTGGTGGGGATCTTCAACACCCTCTCGGAGCGAGCCGATACCCGCAGCTGGCTGACACTGCCGGCGCAGGCATCAAGCTGGCAGGGGATGGTGCCGGCGGGTGAGGTGAACCTCACTCTGGGGGCGGGTGCCGCCCAGCGCCAGTTGCCGCTGACCATTCATAGCGGCCGCACCACCCTGGTGTGGGTTCAGCGCCTCGACGCCGGCCTGACCACCCGGGTGATGCCGCTCTGAGCAAGCGGCAAAGAGAGATGAGCAAGACGATTAACCGGGCAGCCCCCAGTGCTGCCCCACTCACTCCAATCAAGGAGAGCAAGATGAAAGCATACGGGTTGGCCCTCGGGCTCGCGCTGCTGCTGACCGGCTGCGCCACCAACACCTCCGGCGTGGCGCTCTATGGAGCACCGGGCGCCGCAGCGGTGCCGGAGCAGCATCAAAACGTCAACGTCACCCTGACCGAGCTGAGCCGCCGTGAACAGAACGGACTGCTGCAGGTCAATGTGGCCGCCGCCAGCACCCAGCGTGGCGACAACAAGCTGCAATATATGTTCTATTGGTATGATGAGGCCGGTCAGGAGGTCGCCAGCGACGGTCGTGGCTGGACACCGCTCAAGCTGCATGGCTATCAGACCCGCACCCTGTCTGCCCTGGCGCCGAGCCCGACCGCCCGCGGTTACCGGATTTATGTACGTGAAGTGATTGAGGAATCCTACTGATGAAAATGAATCATGCCCTGCTGATCCTGACCGGCGCCCTGCTGCTGGGCGGCTGCTCCAGCACCACGGTCAGCTACGGTGATCCGACCGAAACCGAAACGGTCACCGTCGATTACGGCTCAAGCGATCTGCAGGCTATTGCCGACAAGATGGCGGATTCCATGCTGGCCTCCCCCGCAACCAGCGAGATCACCGCCGGCGGCCGTCCGGTGATGTTCATGGACTCCATCCGCAACAAGACCTCCGAGCACATCGATACAGAAGCTATCACCGATACCATCCGCACCAAGCTGCTGCGGGCCGGCAAGTTCCGCTTCGTCGACATGAGCAAGGTTGCCGCCGTCAAGCAGCAGCTCGAATATCAGCAGAGCAGCGGCATGGTTGATCCCGCCTCCATGGTGCGACTGGGCAAGCAGACCGGTGCCCGCTACATGGTCTATGGCAACCTCGCCAGCATCGTCAAGGACAATGGCAAGGTGAAGGATGTCTACTACCAGATGACCATGAACCTGATGGACCTGCAAAGCGGCGAGCTGCTCTGGGCTGACCAGAAAGAGATCCGCAAGCAGGCGAAGAAGTCCACCTTTGGCTGGTAAGGCTGACCCGGTAATGCTCGCCCCCGACGCTCTGCTCGCCACGCTGCCCGTCCCATGGCGGGACGGGACTCTCGAGCCGCTCGGCGCGGGCCTCACCAACAGCAACTATCGACTGCGCCTCCCTTCGGGGCGCAGTTACTTTTTGCGTCAGGGCCACCCGGACCCGGTGCGCCTTGGCATCGACCGGACCACCGAGTGGCAGCTCTATCAGGGAGCCATGAGGTCGGGTCTGGCCCTGCCCTGCCATTACCAGGATCCCGCCAGCGGCCTGATGTTGCTGGAGTGGTGCGATGAGCCAAACTGGCTTGAAGCTGCGCCCCCCGTCACCGAACAGCCCCGTTTGCTGGCAGAGGTGCTACGCAAGCTGCATCGCCTCCCCCTTCCCTCTGTGGTGATGGCGGTACGGGCCCACGCTGCCGGTTATCGCGCCCGGCTGGCTCAGGTACCGACCTGGTTGCCAGCACTGGAGCGCAGCCTGCTTGCCAACCGCGAACCCGATGATTGCTGGCGACCTTGCCACCATGATCTCAATCCGGCTAACTTGTTGGGTCACGCGCCCTGGGTTATCGACTGGGAGTATGGTGCGGCAGGCCATCCCGGCTTTGAGGTGGCCAGCATCCAGCGCACCCACGACTGGCCAGAAGAGCAGCGCCTGGCGCTGGAGGAGCACTATCTGCGCACACTCCCGCGCCATGAGTGGCCCGCTCTTCAGAGCGAGGCATTCATCCCCTGGGTCGACTATATCGGCCTGCTCTGGGCCCTGCTGATGGCGGAACAAGACGCTTCGCCCGACTACGACACACTGATAGCCCTCAACCGGCAACGACTGGAGTGACAGATGATCAACAAGGTGCGCTGGCACAAGCCTAAAACCTGGGGTCTGCTACTGCTCGGCCTGCTGCTGACCGGCTGCTCGACCCGGGTTATCTACTACTGGATTGATACCGCCATCATCTGGCAACTGGATGACTATTTCGTCCTCACCTCCCCCCAGAAGGATCTGCTGAGCCGCGAGGTCAAAGGGCTGATGGCATGGCACCGCCAACACGAGCTCCCTCGCTATGCCCGGGATCTCGATACCCTCGCCAAAGCAGTGGCCAGCCCCATGACACCGGAGCAGATCTCCACCAATCTCGATGCGGTGCAGCAGAGCCTGACCCGCACCCTGGAGAACGCCATACCCCGCACCGTCAGGCTGGCGAGCACTCTCAGCGATGAGCAGGTGACCCGCTTCATGGCCGATCGGCTCAAGCGCCAGCAGGAGCGGCAGCAGGAGTTCGCCAGCGAACCCAAAGAGAAGATGCTGGCGGAGTTTCGCGACAAGATGAACCAGCGCCTCGAGTACTGGATTGGTGAAGTGAAACCGGCGCAAGCGCCACTGGTTGCCCAATGGGCCGAGTGGCAGTACGAGCTGATGCCCCCCTGGCTCGAGTTCCAGACCTCCTGGACCAAAGAGCTGGACAGGCTGATGCAGCAGCGCCAGAGCCCCGACTTCACCCGCGAGCTGACCGAGCTGCTGGCACAGGGGGACGGCATGATGGATGGCCGCTTCACCGGTTATACCGAGCAGTCGCGCCAGCGCACCGTCAACTGGCTCTGCGCCATGAGCCAGTCGCTGGATCTGGCCCAGCGGGCCCATCTCTACTCCCTGCTCAAGGGCTATGCCCGCGATTTCCAGCAGATGACCGGTAGCTGACCAAGGGGCTTCAGAATAATCCTAATTGGGCGGCAAGGGTTGTCCCGCCGCTGCCGCCTGTGGTAGTTTCCCCTTTCCATTTATCGGGAATACCCTTTTGCGCCTTATCGACAAAGTCAAACTGGGGCTGGTGGCACTCGTTGTCTCGCTCACTCTGCTTTGTTCCATCAATGTGATGGAAGGCCCGCTGCTACCCGATCAGCAACAGACCCAGAGCCTCTCGCAAGCGAGCGAGAGCGACGATGGCGTCATCAAGTTTGTTGCGACCAACCAGAATCACCTGCTGCGTTTCGAGCAGTCCCTGCGCAGTGACAACCAGCCCAAAAATGTGGTCTACGAACTGATCCAGAGCTGGTCTGCCCAGGCAATTCTGCTGGTGCTGCTTGGCTGGCTGTTGCTCGCCGCCCAGCTCTACCACAAGCAGCGCTTTCGCGATCCCTTCGCCACGATTCACCGCCACCGGCTGCAGCGCCAGTATCTGCAGTACCGCTTCACCCAGAGCTATCTGAGCGCCTGACCCCGAGGGGTTGGCACATCTACTGTTTGCTCATCTCCTCCTTCTGACGGATCCCGCTTCGGCCTGATCCGCACTTGATGCATCCATTTTTTTCTGCGCCTTGCCGAGCCTTGATGCTATCGGCCTGCGCACAATTCTCCTGACAGAGGCCAATTTGCCATGAGAAAAACCAGTCATACCCTTCTTAACCGCATGAGCAAGTGGCAGTACGCCCTACTGCTGCTCATGCTGCTGACCTTTACCTTCTATTCGCTGCCGACCTTTTTTGGCGAGCAGCCCTCTCTTGGTCTGCACGGTCAGCAGAGCCTGACCACCAAACAGCAGATGCTGCTGACCGACAACCACCTGACCCCGGCCAAGATCATCGAACAACCGGAGCGGGTCGAGCTGGTCTTTGCCACCCAGAGCGAACAGCAAAGAGCCAAACAACTGCTGGAGCAGCAGGGCCTCGACAGCGCAGCGCTGACGCTGGAGTTCCACTCCAACGCCCCGACCTGGATCAGTCGCCTTGGCGCCGACCCCATCAAGCTCGGCCTCGATCTGCGCGGCGGCTCCCAGCTGCTGATCGGGGTCGATGTCGATTTCGTCCTCGATGCCCAGACCAAGAATCTGGTCGACACCCTGCGCACCCGCTTCCGTGAAGCCAATCTGCGCGGTGCCGGCGTGGCCAGGGCAGATCTGGGCAGCGTCAATGTCACCCTGCCGGAAGCTGACGATCAGAGTGGCTGGCTCACCATCATCAAGGAGAGCGCCGGCACCCGTCAGGATCAGTGGAAAATGACCCGCAGCGGTAACCAGCTCAAGTTGGTGCTGAGCGAGGCCGAACGCACCCAGCTCATCAACAACGCCGTGACCCAGAACCTCTCCATCCTCAAGAAGCGGATCAACGAACTCGGCATCGTCGAAGCTTCGGTACAGCGCCAGGGTCAGGATGGCATCCGCATCGAGCTGCCGGGCGTGCACAACCCCAAGCAGGCGAAAGAGGTGATCGGGGCGACCGCGTCACTGGCCTTCTACGAGGCCAAGGCTGACAGCCACTTCTACATCGCCGATCGCAACGGTCAGGCCGTCGGCATGGCGCGCCGGCCAGTGCTGACCGGCGAGCACATCGTCGATGCCCGGGCCAACATGGGCGAGATGGGTCAGCCGCAGGTCAACATCGTGCTCGACACCCTGGGCGGCAACAAAATGAACCAGTTCAGCCGCCAGCATGTGGGCAAACCGATGGCAACCGTCTTCACCGAGTACAAGACCAATGCCCAGGGCAAGCTGCGCGCCCAGAGCGAGGTGATCAACGTCGCCACCATCCAGACCGCCCTTGGCAACCAGTTCCGCATCACCGGGATTGGCAGCCTGCCGGAAGCGCAGGAGCTGGCCATGTTGCTGCGCGCCGGTGCCCTCACCGCACCGCTCAAGATCCTGGAAGAGCGCAGTATTGGCCCGACCCTCGGGATGCAGAATATCGAAGCGGGCTTCACCGCCCTCGGGTTCGGCATGGCGGGCATGATGCTGTTCATGATGGCCTGGTATCGCAAGTTCGGCTGGGTCGCCATCACCGCGCTGGTCGCCAACCTGCTGATGCAGGTCGGCATGCTGGCGGTGCTGCCGGGGGCCGTGTTGACCCTGCCGGGGATTGCCGGTCTGGTGTTGACGGTGGGGATGGCGGTGGATACCCACGTGCTCATCTTCGAGCGGATCAAGGATCGCCTGCGTGACGGCGGCTCGCTGGCCAACGCCATCGACTTTGGCTATCGCTCGGCATTTCGCACCATCTTCGATGCCAACATCACCACGCTCATCTGCGCCGTGGTGCTCTACTCCATCGGTTCCGGGCCGCTGCAAGGCTTCTCCATCACTCTCATTCTGGGGCTTATTTCCAGCATGGTGACCGGGATCTGGGGCACACGCGCCATCATCAACCCCCTGTGGGGCCGCAGCAGCGAGCGCACGCTGAAGGTGTAACGGGGCGAAGTGCCCCCTGATGAGCGGATCCGGCAACGCCGCCGGCCATGGAGATGGCCAGCCCAACGCGCCGGATCAGAGACATTTCCCCCGCAGTGCCAAGGCACGTCGGGATGCGGCCGCCAGCCAGGCGCTGGCAGGCCAAGGAGAGAACTATGTTGAGAATGATTGTTGCCATGGGGCTGACCCGCTGGCGTTATATCGGCCTGTGGGCCTCTGTCGTACTGACAGTAGCGAGCATCGCCATGCTGCTGGTCAACGGCCTTGCCCTCGGCCTCGACTTTACCGGTGGCACCCTGCTGGAGTTTCATATCCAGACCCTCAAGGAGGCCCATGAGCTCAACGCCATGCTCACCTCCCCGCTGGCGGGCGCGGTGGAGCTCAGCTCTGCCGGTGTCCCCGGTGAGTGGCTGATCAAGCTGCCACCGCACGAACTGCCCTGGCAGGCCACCGAGCTTGCCACCATGCTGACCCAGCAACTGGGCATGCCAGTCGAGCTGCTGCGCACCACCATCGTCGGCCCGCAGGTGGGCGCCGAGCTGTTCCAGCAGGGGATGCTGGCGGTGCTGGTCGCCTCCCTCGCCATCTCGGCCTATCTGGCGTTTCGCTTCGAGTGGCGTCAGGCCATCGGCATCCTTATCTCGGTGATCCACGATGCCATCGTGGCGCTGGGGTTGCTGGCGCTGTTCAACATCGAGTTCGATCTCAACGTCATCGCCGGTCTGATGGCGGTGATCGGCTACTCCCTCAACGACAGCATCGTGATTTCGGACCGCTTGCGGGATCTACTGAGCTCGCGCACCCAGATGGGGATCCACGAATGTTCTGATGTTGCCATCAAGGCCACCTTCAGTCGTACCATGATCACCTCGGGTACCACCCTGTTTACCGTCGGGGCACTGCTGCTGTTTGGCGGCGATACCCTCTACGGTTTCTCCTTCACTCTGTTCACCGGCATTCTGGTGGGGACCATCTCCTCCATCACCGTGGCCTCCACCGTGCAGGAGCTGCTGGGTCTGAGCCCGCAGGCCTATCAGAAGAAGGGTGAGGAGCCGCTGGCAGAGGCAGCATAACCGCTCTTTTTGCGGTTCTTTTTACGGTCTGTTTTACCTCCCACCTTCCGGCCCCTGCACACAAGCAGGGGCCTCTTTCCTGCCCACGCTGTTAACGCTGTTAGCTTCTTTTTGCGAAGAAAATTTACGAGTGAGCAGATTGACAGCAAAAGATGAAAAAACAACCACACCTTAATAACAAAAAAGTCATTTTATTACGGCATACCCCGCAAAAGTGTGACTGAAAGCACTTTCTTTAGGTCTCAAAAGCGGCAAGATTGTAGTGATTTATCTACAAAGGGATACAAGATGTTGTTACAACCTGCCAATACAGCAAAAGCAAGACAGTTGCTGAACGAGACCATGGCTTTGGTTCTCGCCGGAGGGCGGGGTAGTCGCCTCAAACAGTTAACTGATAACAGAGCGAAGCCTGCAGTCCACTTTGGCGGAAAATTCCGCATCATCGATTTTGTGCTCTCCAACTGCATCAACTCCGGCATTCGCCGCGTAGGTGTGGTGACCCAGTACAAATCCCACAGCTTGCTGCGCCACCTTCAATCAGGTTGGTCTTTCTTGCGCTATCAGATGAACGAGTTCATCGACCTGCTGCCCGCGCAGCAGCGCGTGGACGAGGTCAACTGGTATCGGGGCACCGCTGATGCGGTCTATCAGAACCTGGACATCATCCGCGACCATGGTCCCAAATATATCGTCGTACTGGCAGGCGACCACATCTACAAGATGGACTACGCCGCCATGCTGCTCGACCACGTCAACATGGGCGCCAAGGTGACCGTTGCCTGTATCGAAGTGCCGCGCAGTGAAGCGAGTGCCTTCGGGGTGATGGCGATCGATGGCGATCGCAAGATCAATGCCTTTGTGGAAAAGCCGGCCAACCCGCCAGCCATGCCGGGCAAGGAAGATACCTCTCTCGCCTCTATGGGGGTCTACATCTTCGATGCCGACTATCTCTATCAGCTGCTGGATGAAGACATCACCAACGACGAATCCCACCACGATTTCGGGATGGACGTGATCCCCCGCGTGGTGAAAGAAGGCACCGCCTATGCCCACCCGTTTGGCATGTCCTGCGTCGGCTGCAATGCCGAGAAGCGCCCCTACTGGCGCGATGTGGGCACTGTGGACTCCTTCTGGGAGGCCAACATGGATCTCGCCTCCGTCACTCCGGAGCTCGATATCTATGATCAGGACTGGCCCATCTGGACCAGCCAGACCATGACGCCGCCAGCCAAGTTCGTGCAGGACAGAAACGGCCAGCACGGCATGACCATCAACTCGATGTTCTCTGGCGGCACCATTGTCAGCGGCTCCTTTATCCTGAGCTCGGTGCTCTTTACCAATGTGCGGGTTCACTCTTTCTGCACCTTGGATCAGGCCGTGGTCTTCCCCGGGGTCGAGATCGGGCCGGGCTGCCGCCTGCGCCGGGTGGTGATCGACAAGGGGTGCAAGCTGCCGGAAGGGATGGTGATCGGTGAAAACGCCGATGAGGATGCCCGTCGCTTCTATCGCTCCGAACAGGGCATTGTGCTGGTCACCAAAGAGATGCTGGATAAACTCAAGGCGTAATATCACGTCTTGAACGGGGCTCGGGCCCCTATTCGAAGGGGCCATCACGGCCCCTTTCTTGTTTCTCTGCGGTGTCGAGCCAGCTCTCCCTTTATGCTTCTTTTGCCCTCCCCCCTGCGCAATCGTAAACATTTAATTACAAAAATCACTCCCTCTCACGCAATCCCTCGCTATTTTATTACCATAACGACTATGTTAACGCGTTTTTATCTGCATAAATGGCAGTAAACCCGCTTGTTTCACTTGATTGTTTGTTTTTACTTGGTAAGGTGAGGGCGGTTGCGTAACAAAGCACGTACCGGTGTAAATATAAGTGTACGATTGCTTTTAGAATTCAGTCCAGAGAGAACGACATCATGCAAAGAGATCCCCTGAACAACATCCATATCCAGTCCGAACAAGTGATGATCACGCCTGCCCAGCTCAAGGAGAAATTGCCTATCTCCACCAAGGCGCTGGCATTCGTGCAAGGGGCCCGCAATACCATCGCCGACATCATCCACCGCCGTGACCACCGCCTGCTGGTGATCTGCGGCCCCTGCTCCATTCACGACATGGAGGCCGCCAAAGAGTACGCAACCAGACTCAAGGCTTTGCATGATGCCTATCAGGACTCTCTCTACATTGTGATGCGGGTCTACTTCGAGAAACCCCGCACCACGGTGGGCTGGAAGGGCTTTATCAACGACCCCAATCTGGACGGCACCTTCGATGTAGAACTCGGCCTGCATCGTGCCCGCGAGCTGCTCTGCTCGCTGGCCGAGATGGAGCTGCCGCTGGCGACCGAAGCGCTCGACCCCATCAGCCCGCAATACCTAGCAGAGCTCTTCTCCTGGTCGGCCATCGGCGCCCGCACCACCGAATCCCAGACCCACAGGGAGATGGCATCCGGCCTCTCCATGCCGGTCGGCTTCAAGAACGGCACCGACGGCAATCTGGGCACCGCCATCAACGCCCTGCAATCGGCCTCCTCTCCCCACGCCTTTATGGGCATTAACCAGCAGGGCCAGGTCGCGCTGTTGCAGACCCAGGGCAACCCGGATGGCCATGTGATCCTGCGCGGTGGCAAACACCCCAACTACGACTCGGTCAATGTATCGCTGGCGGAAGAGGCGCTGGAAAAAGCGGGCCTGCAACCGGGACTGGTAGTGGATTGCAGCCACGGCAACTCCAGCAAGGATCACCGTCTGCAGCCCAAGGTGGCTGACAACGTCATCCACCAGATCCTGGAGGGGAACCGCTCCATCATCGGGGTGATGCTCGAATCCAACCTGTTTGAGGGCAACCAGTCAAGCGAGCAACCCAAGTGCGAGATGCGCTACGGTGTCTCCATCACCGATGCCTGCATCGACTGGGAGACCACAGAGGCGCTGCTGGCCCGTTGCCACAGCCAGCTGGCGGCGCCACTCAAGAGCAGAACTGGCGGTTAAGCCGTGATATCTTGATGCAACATATTGAATCACAAGGTGCCGCTGCTGGCGGCACCCACAGGGACTGAAGATGGCAGAAGAGTTGAATGCCCTCAGGGACAAGATTGATGCGGTAGACCGGCAGCTTATCGATCTGCTGGCCGCTCGTCTGGCGCTGGTGGGAGAAGTGGGTGAAGTGAAGAGCCGCCACGGCCTGCCCATCTACGCACCGGATCGGGAAGCCAGCATGCTGGCCCGCCGCCGTACCGAAGCCGAGGCACTGGGCGTGCCGGGTGACCTTATCGAAGACGTGCTGCGCCGGGTGATGCGCGAATCTTACGCCAGTGAAAAAGATACCGGCTTCAAGTGCATGAAGCCGGATCTGGGCAAGGTGGTGATCATCGGCGGTCAGGGCCAGCTTGGCCGCCTGTTTGGCCATATGTTCACCCTCTCGGGTTATCACGTCGATACCCTCGAACAGGCCGACTGGCCAAGAGCAGACGAGATCCTCGCCGGAGCCGGTCTGGTGATGGTAGCGGTGCCCATCGACATCACCTGCCAGATCATCGACCGGCTCGGCAACCTGCCCGCAGATTGCCTGCTGGTCGATGTCACCAGCGTCAAATCAGCGCCGCTCGAGCATATGCTGGCAGTACACCGGGGGCCAGTGCTGGGTCTGCACCCCATGTTCGGACCGGATGTGGCAAGTCTCGCCAAACAGGTGATCGTCTGCTGTCAGGGACGTGACGCTGCCGCCAGCCAGTGGCTGCTGGAGCAGATGACCATCTGGGGCGCCCGCCTGCAGCAGGTGGAAGCCAAAGCCCACGATGAGGCGATGACCTTTATCCAGGCGCTGCGCCACTTTGCCACCTTTGCCTACGGCTGGCACCTCTCGCGGGAAGGGGCCAATCTGGAGCGACTGCTGGCGCTGAGCTCCCCCATCTACCGGCTCGAGCTGGCCATGGTGGGGCGGCTGTTTGCCCAAGATCCCCACCTCTATGCCGACATCATTTTGTCGTCGCCACAGAACCTGGCGATGATCCGCCGCTACTACCAGAACTTCGGCGAGGCGCTGGGTCTGCTGGAGCGTGGAGACAGGGACGGTTTTATCGAGGCGTTCAGCCAGGTTTCCGGCTTCTTTGGCGAACACGCCGACCAGTTCCTGCGCGAAAGCCGCACCCTGCTGGCACAAGCCAACGATCGCCGCCAGCACAGCTGAGCGAGCCCGCACCAACCGATTGCCAAGGGAAGATGCCTCTCATCTTCCCTTTTTATTGGTACGCCCTTAATTGCCACGCTGTTTCTTGGCTCTTCATTTATTGGCACGCTATCCAAAAGCCCCGGCCTAAACGCAGGTTGGTGATCCTGTTGCAGACCGCACTCTTCCCTTACCAGCACATCAACTGAAAATAGCGACATCGGTTTTCTTGCCTACTGCCAATGGTCGCTCGCTTGCTATCCATCTGACGGCAATCGGCAATTAAACATCAAGCTGCAATACAACCGAACAGCCAAACCACAGGCCCACTCAGCCCTATCGGCTATTGGCCTCTTCTGCCACAGATCTGAGGAGGACTAAACCATTACAGATACACGAAAAGCTATAACGTCCGTCCAACAGGCTCTCAATTAGACAACTCTTTAAGGTCAGCCACATCCTTCACTACGTTGAATACAATGCTCCAAACCCCGACAACAGGCCAAGAAGGCCGCCATAAATTTAATTTATGTATTTTCACCAAATGACCTAATTTTTGTTTATACCGCACATATATTTCTCCCCCAGCTCCTTCGCAGCCATTCTCCACCGGATATAGGCCGTGCCCGAATTTGGGCTGTTCACTCAACAGAACGTAGCGCCTGTTAGCCTGAAGACATTTATGAGGAGCAGGAGAGATTAATCGTTACAACGGCTTTGGCAACTTGGACAGCAATATGGCTTACCCAGCCACCCATTCAATAGCCGCCAAGACAGCAAGACGCCAAAAAGAAAATGGCCGGATATCAATCCGGCCATTTTATCGCTTGGTCAAAGACTCAAGCTTGGATATCGCTTGTCAGCAACTTCTTATTAGAAGTTGTACTGCATTGCAACAGTCCACTCGTCGTCCATCTTGTCCATGCTCTGGATTTTGTATTCGGTGTAAGCTTTCAGCTTCGGAGTGAAAGCGTACTGAACACCCAGCAGGGTCTCGTCAACCTGATCCTTGTAGCTGGAGCCAGAGGCTTGTGCGTTGGCCTTGCCTTCTTTGAAGTTGTAGCCAGCCAGGAAGGTCCAAGCGTCTACGTTGTAAGAGGCTGCCAGCTCGTAACCACGGCCCTCATCTTTGTAACCGGTGGTATCGTTCTTCACAGAACCCTGAGTGTACATACCGGCAAAGTAGAAACCGTTGATTGCATAGTTGGTAGACAGCGCCCATTCGGACTTCTCGCCACTCTGAGTAGGAGTAATCTTCTTGGTTTCCAGATCAGAGTATGCGTAGCCAGCATTGAAGCCCAGACCAAAATCAAACTTGTAACCAGCAGCAGCGGCATAAGCATACTTACGCTTCAGGTCAGGGAAGGATTCAGTCTTAACCTTGCCACCAACGTCTTTAATTACGACAGCGGTGTCATCATTGGTCTGGTAGGACAGCTTACCGGTGAAACCACCGAAGGAGTTGGAGTAGATGACCTGACCTTCTTGGCGACCATCGTAATAGTTACCGTTTGAGCCCCACTCGTTGAAGATATCGGTTGCGGCGATAGCATCATAGAAAGCGGTATCAGTCTGACCGAAGATTACTTGGCCGTTCTGACCACCATCAAAACCGGCATAGATATGACGAGCCTTGAAAGTGCTACCATCGGTGTTCTCTGCAGATACTTGCCATTCGGTTTTGGCAATGGCAGACCAAGTGTTGTTCAGAGCAACTTTGCCGGACCAGCCCAGACGGGATGCACCAACCAGTTCGGCATCGCCTTTACGGGCCATGGTCAGCTCGTTGGGGTTATCACTCTTGCCGTAGTAGTTAGCTTGTACACGACCGTATACATCGAAAGTGGTACCGTCTTTGTCATAGATCACGGAAGCGTTAGCTGCGGATGCAAACAGAGCCGGGATAGCAATAGCCAGAATTGTCTTTTTCATAGTTTCCAATGCCTACTGTAATTAAACACTAAGTCTTTGTTATTCCCTGTGTTAGCGATGTACTTTGCATCACTATGACGGCGAGACTAGCACCGGGTTTTCACAACCGCAACGAAAAAACTTGGAACTTTTTATGAAAAGCATAGTCACCGAGATGGAAATGTGAGCCAGCTCTCACATTATCCGCCCACCAAAGGAAAACGTTTACAATGTTTTTTGCTGTTTTTTTATACTTGCACAGCCTGTTTTTAGGTAATTGCAGTTAACTCCCTGATAAACAACCAACCTCATCAGACCAGTACGAAATGAGGGTGATGAAAGTGCGCCCCTCGACCCCGACAAGGGGATACGGGTATCCTTGGCCTTTCCCCGCGCAACAACCAAACTGGCCTCCTCTTTATGCTGTCAACTCGCCTCAAAGCCACCATTCGTCAAACCTACCGCCAGATTTCGGATGGCTTGCCCGGTTTTGTGCCGCGTAAAGAACAGAATTTTCTGGTCGCCGAGATAGCCAAGACGCTGACCGGGGAGTATGACAAGCAGCGCCGTATTCTGGTGGCCGAGGCGGGCACCGGGATCGGCAAGTCCCTCTCCTATGCTCAGGGAGCGATCCCCGTCGCGAGATTGACCCAGAAAAAGCTGGTGATCTCCACCGCCACCGTGGCATTGCAGGAGCAGCTGATCCACAAGGATCTCCCCTTCTATCACCGCCACAGCGAGTTGCCGTTTCGCTTTATGCTGGTCAAGGGACGCCAGCGCTACTGCTGCGAACATCTGCTGGAGCAGGCTGCAAGCGGTAGCGAGATGGCCAACTTCGAATTCGACTTTGGCGCTCTGAGCAAACACAAGCCGTCAGAAGCCGACAAGAGTTGTTATCAGGCGCTATGGCAGGCCTACACCGAAGGCAAGTGGGATGGCGATCGGGACAACTGGCCCAAACCCATTCCCGACCTGTGTTGGGATCGTATCGCCGCCGATCGCCACACCTGCAACAAAGCGCTGACTCACCATCAACACTGCCCCTTCCACCGCGCCCGCAACGACATGGACAGTGCCGATGTGCTGGTGGTCAACCATGCACTGCTGCTCTCTGACCTCACCATGGGTGGCGGCATCATCCTACCGCCCCCCGACGAGTGCATCTATGTGCTGGACGAAGCGCACCACCTGCCCACCATCGCCCGGGATCACGGCGCCGCCTCGGCCAGCGTCAAAGGCTCCCGCCGCTGGCTGGAAAAACTGGTGCAAAGTGCCGGCAAGCTGACTCGAACGCTCAATAAAGAGAGCCTCATCGATCCGCAATTGAAGTTGCAGGATGCCCTCGCCTCCATTCAACCCGACCTTAAGGCGGTGGAGCAGTGGCTCGCCAGCAATGACCGGCTGTTTGGCAGCGAGATGCACTACCGTTTTGGCGAAGGGGTATTGCCAGACCCGCTGCCGATGCTGGCAGAAAATCTCAAGGAGTCGAGCAAGAAGGCGCTGCGAGCGCTGGACAGAATGCAGGCAGCCATTGGTGAAGCCCTGAAAGATGGCGAGATCCGTCGCAAAGAGGCCGAGCCGCTACTAGCCGAGAGCGGTTTTCATCTGCAGCGGCTGGAGAGCTTCTGCGCCCTGTGGGAGATGTTGGGGCGCCATATTCCCGAGGGGAAGACCCCGCTCGCCCGCTGGATGGCCAAGAGTGACGATGGCGACATCTGGCTGCATGCCTCCCCTATCGAGGTGGGTTATCTGCTGGAAGAGTGGCTCTGGTCCAGGTGTCTGGGTGCCGTGCTGGTCTCGGCCACCCTGACCGCCCTCTCCTCCTTCAGCTATTTCCGCCATCAGGTGGGTTTGAAGGAGCACGACGGCACCCGCTATCTGCGTCTGCGCTCCCCCTTTGATTACCAGAAAGCCGAGCTCTATCTGCCCAAGATGGCCCATGAGCCCAACTCCCCAGCCTTTACCGACGAGCTGATTAGCGCCCTGCCACGCCTGCTGGCGGGTAAAGAGGCAAGTCTGGTGCTCTTCTCCTCCTACCGGCAGATGAACGAGGTAGCCGTTGGCCTCAGGGCAAAAGGGCTCTCTTTGCTGGTACAGGGCGAGGCCTCCCGCAACGCCCTGCTCACCCTGCACAAGCAGAAGTGCGACGGCGGTCAGGCCAGCATCCTGTTCGGTACCGGCAGCTTTTCCGAAGGGCTGGATCTGCCTGGTCACTACCTCACCAACCTGGTCATCACCAAGCTACCGTTCGCGGTGCCCAACTCGCCGGTGGAAGAGGCCACTGCCGAGTGGGTCGAGAAGCGGGGCGGCAATCCCTTTTTGCAACTGACGGTACCGGAGGCGTCGCGCAAGCTCATTCAGGCTTGTGGTCGCCTCATCCGCAAGGAGGCCGATCGGGGGCGGGTCACCATTCTCGATCGCCGCCTGCTGACCAAACGCTATGGCAAGGGGCTGCTCGATGCCCTGCCCCCGTTCAAGCGGCGTGTTGAATAGCCCCTTAATAGCTGCGCCCTCACCGCTAATGAGAGAAAAGATGATAGTCGAGCCAATTTCGGCCAGCTCAAAGAGCAATTGCCGCAGTGAACCAAACCTGTAAAAATGAGCCCCTGTTTTCAGCAGGCAATCGTCTGACTGTTCAAGGAGATGAAATGAAACTGACTGTTCTGGTACCGGCACTGGCTGGTCTGTTGTTTGCGGGTAGCGCCCTGGCCAATACCCAGGTCGAAGTAAGTGCCCCTTATGTTGCCCAGCTGATCGACGGCCAACCTATCAATCCCAAGCTGCTCGACAAAACCAGCTCTTTCCCGCTCAGCGCTGGCAAGCATCAGCTGGTTGTTGCTTTTGAAGGAAACTACTCAAGCCGCAACGAAATAAAGCTGGTGACTGCCGAACCGCTGGTAATCAACTTTACTGCCGCCGACAACCAGAAGCTGGTGCTGGACTACAAAAAACCTCGCAACGAAATTGAAGCCAAGCAGTTCCTGCAAAATCAGAAAGTGGTATTGAAAGACAGTATCAGCGGTCAGACCGTGGCCAGCGAGCAGTTCGTGATGCCGAAAGTCGAAGGCTTCCAGTTGACTCGTGACTACCAGCAAGAGCTGATCAACATGGGCAAGGCATTCAACCAACCCAAAACTGTCGCCGTCTCCTCTGCGGCCGTCATGGCTGCCGCCAGTGCACCGGTTCAGGTAGCGCCGAGCAAAGCCCAGAGCAACCCGGAAGCCCTGACCCAGCTGCAAAACTGGTACAACAAGGCTGATGCGGAGACCCGCAAAGCGTTCCAGATCTGGGTTATACAGCAGCAGTAATTGGATGATTCATCCCGCATCGCCGGGAGAGACAAGGGGAGCCAGGCTCCCCTTTTTCATATCTGGAGAGGCCCTGCCGTTATGTCACTGCGCATCTTCTATCACCCCCTCTACTCTGCCCTGGCCCTGCCGGAGCGTCATCGCTTCCCGCTGGCCAAGTATCAAGCGCTGTTTGAGCAGCTGGGCAGCCTCGGCTATCCACTGGCAGAGGCCGAGCCCGCCAGCCGCGCACAGATAGAGAGCGTGCATGATGCGGCTTATGTTGAGGCGGCCCTCGCCGGCACCCTCGATGCGAGCGCCATCCGCCAGCTTGGTTTTCCCTGGTCTCCCTTGCTGATTGAACGCACCCTGCGCTCGGTGGGTGCCACCATTGCCGCCAGCCGTCACGCCCTGGAGCAGGGTTGCGGCCTGCAGATCTCCGGCGGTTATCACCACGCCCACCGGAATGTTGGCAGCGGTTTTTGCCTGTTCAACGATCTGGTGATTGCCGCGCAGGCTTGCCTCGACGAGAGGCGCTGTGAACAGGTGCTGATCGTCGACCTCGATGTCCATCAAGGGGATGGTAGCGCAGCCCTGTGCCAAGGGCGGCGCGACATCATTACCCTCTCCCTGCACGGGGAGCACAACTTTCCCCGTCACAAACCAGCCTCCCACATGGATTTCCCTCTGCCTAGCGGCATGCAGGACGATGCCTACCTCACCACGCTGGCAGAGGCGCTCAACCTGGCGCTGCGCCTCTACGCTCCCGACCTAATCCTCTATCAGGCCGGCGTGGACGTACACCGGGGCGACGAGCTTGGCTATCTTGCCTTGAGCGATGAGGGGGTACGCCAGCGCGATGCCATGGTCTTTGAGTGCGCCCGGCAGCACGGCTTGCCTATTGCGGCGGTGCCAGGCGGCGGTTACCGGCGCGACTGGCAGCAGTTGATCCCGCTGCATATGTCCCTGTTTGAAGAGGCAAAAAAGCGTTACGGTTAGCCGTTAATCTCTGATAACTGCCGTTGCAGACAACAAGGCGGCTCAAGGGCCGCCTCTGCGTTATATCGCGCCTCATTGCGCCGTCTTTATCCCTTCTCGGGAAGCGAGGATAGCGCCCTGCAACTGGCATCCATTCAGGCGTGGGCCACCGGCGTCGGGTGTTTCCCCATGGGGCGCAGCAGCATCAGCAGATAGATAAGCGACACGCCGGCGATCATGATGAAGAGCAAGTTGTCCGAAAGGTGCTGCATCAGGAGCGCAGTATAGGCTGGGCCGAGCAGGCTGCCGATGGTATAGCTCAGCAGCAGCGCCTGATTCATGGCAACCAGCTGATGGTGTTCGACCTTCTCGCAGGCCCAAGCCATGGCTACCGGATAAAGAGTAAAACCGGCAGCGCCCAAGATAAACAGGGCCGGCCCCATCGCCACGCCGCCGAGCATGGCTGCGCAACCCAGGATCACCACCAGCACCTGCACCCGCAATACCGGCAGACGCCCGAAGCGATCCGCCAGACGGCCGACCGGCCACTGCCCCAGGATACCGGCACTAACCATCACCGCCATCCAGTAGCCGATCTCCCCATCGCTCACCCCCTGATGATTGAGGTAGAGCGGCATCAGACCATAGAGCGACCCTAGCACGATGCCGGAGATGATGCAGCCATCGACCCCGAGCCGCGCCTGCCGCAGCCGCAGCATCGGCCAGACCCGGGTCGTTCCCTGTGCTTCGCTGTGCTCACTGACGATGCGGGTGAACAACAGCGGCAGAATCGCCGCCAATACCAGTCCGGTCGCCCAGGGCAGCACGTCCATCAGGCCGGTCGGCAGCTTGCTGACCAGCAGCTGCCCAAGCACGGTTCCCAGGTAGTAGACCATCATGTAGGCGGCCAGCAGTCGCCCCCGATTGTGCGCGTTGCCGCTGCACATCAGCGCGCTCTCCACCACCACCCAGATCATGGCGCAGCCGATGCCGGAAATGAATCGCCAGGCGAGCCAGCTCCAGAAACCGAGGGTGATACCGAGCCCGACACAACCTGCGGCAAAGACAACAGAGGAGAGGTAGTAGCTGCGGTTAAAGCCAAAGCGCTTGATCAGGGTGCCCGCCAGCAGGGTTCCCAGCAGGTTGCCGCTGAAATAGGAGGAGCCGACCATGCCTACCTGCCAGGTCGGCAGATTGTCATGGGCCAGCCAGAGCGGCACCAGAGTATTGAGCACCGCGATGGAGAGGGTCAGCAGCAACAGGCCACAGAGCAGTAACAGCACTGGCCGGGTGTATGTGGTCATGGGTAGAACCGTGAGGAGAGTCAAAATGCGAGCGCATCATGCCACTGCCAAATCCATTGTCAATCGGCGCTGTAACCAAGTTGCAAGGTTTTGTTGCACGCAGTGATTGCTGCGAGATATGCCCCCATTTTACACCAGCGGTATCCTTTTGATTAACGAGAAATTTGGCCATAAAACCGGGATATGGCCAGTTGAAAATCATCCCTTCGCGCTACCTTGGCTCGCTTTGGCGGCCATAAACAGAAGAGGCGGCCCCGTGGGCCGCCTCTTCTTTAATACCGAGCTAAATGCCGGTTAACGCTGACGCTTCTTGGCGTACTTGCGACGGGCCCGCGCCTGGCGCTCCTCTTCCCGCTCCGCCTTCTCTTTGGCCTTCTGCTCGGCCTCGGCATCAGCTTCCACGATTTCTACGCTCACCATCTCCGGGGTCTCCAGCGAGATGCGGCCCAACATCCCCGAGCGGAATTCGTTGACCAGGATCTCGGAGGCCTTGTGCAGATCCGCCAGCCCGCCCTTGCGCATGAAGCCGCGTTGGCGGGCGATCAGATCCAGCAGCTCGATCTCGGTCTCGGGCAGCTCTTCAATCTGATAGCGCGCCTTGATCCGCTCCGGATACGCCTTGAGGAAGTAATCGGCGGCGAACATGGCGATGTCCGCATAGTCATAGACGGTATCCTTGATAGCCGCCGTGATGGCCAGCCGATAACCGCAGGAGGGCGGGTTGAGCTTGGGCCACAAAAAGCCCGGGGTATCGGTCAGGATGACGTGGTTGTCGAGCTTGATCCGCTGCTGGGACTTGGTTACCCCCGCCTCGTTGCCGGTGCGGGCGATGATGCGTCCGGCCAGGGTGTTGATCAGGGTCGATTTGCCCACGTTGGGAATACCCATGATCATGGCGCGCACGCCGCGCAGCTCCAGATTGCGCTCCGGCAGCATCTCGTGACAGAGGGTCAGCAGTTGCTTGATCTTCTCGGGCTCCTGCTGGGTAAGGGGCAACGCCTTGATCCCCTTCTCCTTTTCCATGTGGGCCACCCACAGCTCGGTGATCTCGGGGTCGGCGAGATCCGCCTTGTTGAGCACCTTGATCACCGGAGTATCGCCGCGCAGCTCGGGCACCAGCGGGTTTTCGCTGGAGAAGGGGATGCGGGCGTCGAGCATTTCGATGATGACATCGACCTGGGGCATGACCTCGGCAATCTCTTTGCGGGCCTTGTGCATGTGACCGGGGAACCAGTTGATGGACATATCCGTTACTCTCATCTAGGGACTGCGGGCGCGGGCTTGCAATGAAGCGAGCGGCGAGCGGTGGTGGACGCAGGGCGTCGCAAGGGGGCGCATTTTACCTGCACCCGCCCCGATTTGACAGGCCATTCTAGCCCGCAGGTCCTAAACCGGCCAGATTTCCTCCCGTTTGTCAGCCTTGTCAGGCTGCGCTGCAGAGTCCGATTATTGATAGATAAGTGATTGATACAACATCACATTCAGATATCACTTTCACCGGATTGTCATTCACTCTCACTAAAAGTGTCATCTGCGACCTCTAGGCTGCGCTCAGGTTTTACAAGGAGCGAACCTCGATGAAAAAAATGGCAGGTGTTGCAGTGATGATGGGGGCCGCACTGGTCGCCGGCTGCAACTCAGAGAACAACTCACAGGAGAACAAACCCGGCTCTGGCGCCCGGAACGTGATCTTCTTCCTCGGCGACGGCATGGGGCTCAACACCCTGACCGCCGCCCGCATCTACGGCGTTGGTGAAGAGGGCAGCCTCACCATCGATACCCTGCCGGAGACGGCCTTCATCAAGACCTTCTCTCACGACTCTCAGGTAACCGACTCGGCCCCCTCCATGTCCGCCTACATGACCGGGGTCAAGAGCAACAACGGCGTCATCAGCATGGACAGCGACGCCACTCAGGAGAGCAACTGCAGCAAGAGCGCCGGCAAGCCGGCCACCACCTTGCTGGAGCTGGCCAAGGCCGCCGGCCGCGGTACCGGCGTGGTCACCACCACCCGGGTGACTCACGCCACCCCGGCAGCCACCTATGCCCACCTCTGCAACCGGGATCTGGAAGCCGACATCGCCGCCCAGCTGGTGCCCGGCGGTGCCGGTTACAACAGCGCCCTTAAAGGGGGGGTAGACGTGGTGCTCGGCGGCGGCAGCAGCTTCTTCTTGCCCAAGGCCGACAAAGGCAAGCGCGAGGATGGCCGCAACCTCATCTCCGAGATGAAGGCCAAAGGCTACCAGTTTGCCAGCAATCTGGACGAGCTGAACAAGGCCGAGGCGGGCAAGCCGCTACTGGGGCTGTTTGGCGCAAGCCACATGAAATATGACCTGGATCGCCCCGCCAACGAGCCCTCCCTGGCCCAGATGACCCTGGCCGCCATCAAGCAGCTCAAAGAGAAGAAGCAGGGTTACTTCCTGATGGTTGAAGGGGGCCGCATCGACCACGCGCTGCATGACACCAACGCCAAGCGTGCGCTGCAGGACACCCTCGCCTTCGACAACGCCATCAAGGCGACCCTCGACGAGGTGAAGAAAACCGATCCCGAGCTGAAAAACACCCTGATCGTGGTCACCGCCGACCATGACCACACCCTGGTACTCAACGGCTACGCCAAGCGTACCGGCAAGACCACCGCCGACAACCCCGGCGTGCTCGGGCTGGTGAAGAACTACGAAACCGGCGAGCCGAGCAAGGATGCCGACGGCATGCCCTACACCATCATCGGCTTTGGCAACGGCTACAACCGAGTGGACGGGCCGCGCAGCAGCGTGGCACCGCTGGATGACGCCACCGTCTCCGCCAACGACTATCACCAGGAGGTAGTGGTCAAGGTGGGTGAAATCGGCAACGAGACCCACGGCGGCACCGACGTCTTCCTCGGCGCCATCGGTCGGGGAGCGGATAGCTTCCACGGCTCACTCGACAACACCGCCGTGTTCGGCAAGGTCAAGGCTGCGGCCGGGCTGTAAGGAGCATTCCCATGAAAAGAGCCATCAACCAATCCATGAAGCAGAATCTGCATAAAACCCTGGTCAGCACGGCCCTGCTGGCCGCCCTCGGCGGCGCGGCCCAGGCACAGGCCGCCGATGCCAAGAACGTCATCCTCTTTATCGGTGACGGCATGGGCCCCACCGTGCTCACTGCTACCCGTCTCTACAAGGTGGGGGAAGAGGGCAATCTGGAGATGATGAAGCTGGCCCGCAGCGCCCGCATCAAGACCTTCTCCAACGATGCCCAGACCACCGACTCGGCTCCCTCCATGGCGGCCTACACCACCGGGGTCAAGATGAACAACGAGGTGATCGCCATGAGCAGCGACACCAAAGCCGTCGCCCCCGGCAAGGACGCCAACGGCAACAAGGGCATCAACAACTGCGCCAGCGACAACGGCAAGCCGGTGCCCACCATTCTCGAGCTGGCCAAGGCCGCGGGCAAGTCGGTGGGGGCCGTCACCACCACCGAGCTGACCCATGCCACCCCGGCGGCCACCTACTCCCACATCTGCCATCGGGATGCCGCCTACGCCATCGCCGCACAGGCGGTACCGGGCGGCGCCGGCTTCAACACAGCCTTGGGGAACGGGGTCGATGTGCTGATGGGGGGCGGCGCCAACCACTGGACGCCCTACAACAGTACCAGCAACAAGGGCGGCCGTGCCGACGGGCGGGATCTCACCGCCGAGATGACCGCTCAGGGCTATCGCTACGTCACCACTCGCACTGACCTTGCCAAGGTCGAGAGCGGCAAGCTCATCGGCCTGTTCAGCGCCAAATCCCACCTCGACTACGAGCTGGATCGGGTCGCCAAGGGGGCGGCCAATACCCAGCCGTCGCTCTCCGAGATGACCGCCAAGGCGATCGATCTGCTGAGCCAGAACAGTCAGGGCTACTTCCTGATGGTGGAAGGGGGCCGGATCGATCACGCCCTGCATGGCACCAATGCCAAGCGCTCGCTCACCGACGCGGTGGCACTGGACGACGCGGTCAAAACGGCGCTCGGCAAAGTGGATTTGAAAGATACCCTGATCGTGGTCACCGCCGACCATGACCACACCATGACCATCAACGGTTACTCCGCCAAGGGCAACAAGGTGCTGGATCTGGTCAAAAATGGCGACGGCTCGACCCAGAACGACGTGGATGGCAAGCCGTTCACCACACTGGTGTTCGGCAACGGCCCCAACCGTCCCAACGTGCGTCCCACTCTCACCAGCGATCAGGTGATGGCGGACGACTACCTGCAAGAGACCGGGGTCAAGCTCGGCTCCGAGACCCACGGCGGCGGCGATGTAATGCTGTTTGCCGACGGCGCCGGCAGCAGCCGCTTCAAGGGGACGCTGGACAACACCCGGGTGTTCGGCAAGCTGAAGGAGGCGCTCGGCCTGTAGACGACAAGGCCCGGCATCGCGCCGGGCCCAGCTCGTTCGAGCGATAATCCATATGCGACTGTTACTTCCGTTGTGGCTGCTCGCCAGCAGCCTCTCATTTCCCCTCCTTGCCGATGAAGTCCCCGATCTGGCCGCCCGCATCCGCTATCAGGACCGGGTGACCAGCAGCGACGGCATCAGCAAGGAGAGCCAGTGGCAGGAGAAGTGGCTGCGGGTTGGCGATCAGGTGTGGAGCCAGCGGCTCATCCCGCTACCCCTTGCCCGTTCCTATCACGCTACCCACGATGCCACCCCGGGCCACAAGCACTTTACCCACCAGATGGCGGCGCGCTGGGTGACCCGCGACCAGCAGGGGATGCTGCAACTGCGCTACGCCGACAGCTGGCACAGCCAGCTGGTGGAGGTACCGGAGGAGGAGTACGGTCAGGTGGCTTTCAAACCCGACTGGCCGCGGATCCGCCACCTCATCAACCCGGCCCTGTTGCAGGAGATGACCCCCCTCGATGAGACGGCCCCCGAACAGGCGCACTGGTATGAAAAACGCGAGGGCAACCAGCGTACCCGTATCCTCTGGTCGAGTCGCTGGCAGCTGCCGCTGGTGGTGGAGTCGGCGAGCCTCGACGGCTATCGCAGCTACCGGATGGAGGTGACCCTAAAAACGCTGCCCAAGAATTTGCCCTGGCAGCAGCTGGAGGGGTATCAGACGCTCGATCTGCGGGACTTCTTCGATTGAGATGAGGCTCCATAGCGGGCTGACTTGTCTCTGCGGGATGTTACACTCTGTGTACTCATCCCGGATCAGGTCTGCCATGCGTCTCCCCTTGCTCCTGCTGCTCTGCACCTCGCTACTGCCTGCCTTTCACGCCCGGGCCATGGTGGTGGTCGCGGCTGAAATTCCCCCTTACGTGATCCGCTCTCATCAGGGCGCCCCGAGCGGCATGGCCATCGAGGTGCTGGAGGAGGCGGCCCGTCGCCTCAAGGAGCCGCTGACCATCGAGCTGATGCCGCTGGCTCGCGCCCTCAGCCAAACCCAGCACCGGCAGGATGTGCTGCTGGTGCCGCCGGTGAGAAGCCCCCAGCGCGAGCCGCTGTTTCTCTGGATTGCCCCCTTGCTGGACGAGGCCTTCGTGCTGGTGACTCATCGTCAGCACCATCCCCAACCGCTGACAACCGGCGATCTGCCCGGCCTCACCATCGGCGTAATGCGCAGCTCCTATGGCCAGAGCCTGCTGCTCCCGTTCAAACGGATCAAACAGGAAGAGGTGGCCGAAGAGGTCAACAACGCCAGCAAGCTGGCGCGGGGCCGCATTCAGGGCTGGGCGGTGGCCTGGAACTGCGCCCGCTACAACCAGTTGCAGGCAGGCTTGCCGCTGGCGGATCTGGTGCGCGGTGAAACGTTGAAACAGGCTGAGCTCTACCTGGCGGCCAGCCCCCATTTTCCAGCCAAAGAGGCAACACGCTGGCGCGACACCATCGCCGCCATGCGCGATGACGGCAGTCTGGCCCGCATCATCAAGCAGTACGATTACCAGGCACCCTGACAAACTTGTCAGGATAATTGCCAAAGCCGTTCAGAATGGTTATGGTAGCCCCATGAAAAGATTCACTATTTCCTCTCACAAGCTCACACCCTGCTGAGCCCCCGCCTCGCTCCTTCGGCCGCGAGTCGCTTGGGGGCATGGCACTTTCTCGATCTCTCGACACCCTTGTGATGGCCAGCCTGCGTGAGTGGGCTTGGCCCTGTAAGCTATTGATAAGGATTATCTTATGAAACAACCGCATCTCGTTATCTCCAGCCTTGATCTGGATCGGATTGAACAACTGCTCGGCAACCATCCCCAGCACCTTGCCCTGCAAGAGGAGCTGGATCGCGCCGAAATCCGCGAGCCGGCCGATATGCCGCCCGATGTCGTCACCATGAACAGCAAGGTACGCTTCAAGATGCAGAGCAGCGGCAACGAGTTCTGCCTCACCCTGGTCTACCCGCGCGATGCCAAGGGTGACGAGAGCAACATCTCGGTACTGGCACCGGTGGGCAGCGCCCTGCTCGGTCTGAAAGTGGGCGACAGCATCGCCTGGCCCGGCCCGGCCGGTCGCACCATCGAGGTGGAGATCCTTGAAGTGGTCTATCAGCCGGAGCGTGCCGGCGAGCTGCACCGCTGAACCCGGTTGCGGGCAGGCCAACCCGGGAGGCCAGCCCGCACAGCCTGATCCCGATCAAGCTTCCCCTGCTTATCGGGTCGATTTTCCCCCTATTCCCCCCCGCCCCTTGAGCCTGACTCGGGGGGCAGGTATCTTGTTGGCCGCGTCATGGTCATGACGCACCGAATTTCAGGCTGACATCATGATAAACATTGCCCTCATCGACGATCACCAGATCGTCCGTTCCGGTTTTGCCCAACTGCTCAATCTGGAGCCCGACCTGCAGGTGGTCGCCGAATTTGGCTCCGCCAGCGAGGCGCTGGCCGGCCTGCCCGGCAGTGGCGCCCGCGTCTGCGTCTGCGACATCTCGATGCCCGACCAGTCGGGGCTGGATCTGCTCAAGCAGCTCCCCTCCGGTCTGGCAGTGGTGATGCTCTCGGTACACGACAGCCCCGCCCTCATCGAGCAGGCGCTGCAAACCGGTGCCAAGGGATTTCTCTCCAAACGCTGCAGCCCGGACGAGCTGATCGCCGCGGTACGCACCGCCGCGCTCGGCGGTTGCTACCTCACCCCCGACATCGCCCAGAAGCTGGCCAGCAGCAGCCGGGATCCCCTCACCAATCGGGAGCGGGAGATTGCCCAGTTGCTGGCGCAGGGGCTGGAGGTGAAGAGCATCGCCGAGCAGCTTGGCCTCTCCCCCAAGACGGTGCATGTGCACCGCGCCAACCTGATGGACAAGCTCAAGGTCAGCAACAACGTCGAGCTGGCCCACCGCATGCTGGATAGCTGGTGATCCACCGTCTTGCCAGCTATGTCGCCATCACGCTGGCGGCCTGCTTCATCTTTGCCGCCGGCTGGTTTTGCCTGTGGAGCATCAGCCTGCATCTGGCGGGCGGCCCGGCACTGGCGGTACTGCTGTTCCCCTTCGGCCTGCGCCTCGGCTTGCTGCTGCAAAGTCCCGGTCGCTACTGGCTGCCGCTGCTGCTCTGTGAAGGGGGACTGCTCTACTGGATCAATCTGGAGGTTGGACTGCCCCACTGGCAGTGGTTGCTGATCGGCAGCCTGCTCACCCTGCTGCCGCTGCTGATTGCCCGCCGCCAGCCAGTGCGCAACGACTGGCAGCAACTGCTGTTGCTGCTCGCCACCGTCTCGGTGGCAGCCCTGCTGCAATCCCTGCTCTGGCATCTGGCGGGAGAAGATGGCCTCTCGGCCCTGCTGCTCACCCTCACCGGCGGGCTCACCCTCACCTCCACCTGCATGCTGATCTGGCACTACCTAACCCGCGCCACCTGGGTTCCGCTCGGCCCTGCACTGGTGGATCAGCCGGTAGACTGGCGCTTTCGCCATCTGGTCTGGTATCTGCTGTTGTTCGTGCTGAGCCTCTGGCTGCAACTGGGGCTGCCCAACTCGCTGGTGCGCTTTACCCCGTTTTGTCTGGCCATCCCCATCATCGCCATGGCGTGGCGCTACGGCTGGCAGGGGGCGCTGCTCGCCACCCTGATGAACACCATCGCCCTGCTGGCGAGCCAGGCCTGGCACGATCACCCCCTCGATCTGCTGCTCTCCCTGCTGGCCCAGAGCCTTACCGGCTTGCTGCTCGGTGCAGGCATCCAGCGCCAGCGCGAGCTCAATCAGGCGCTGACCCGCCAGCTTGCCCACAATCGCCAACTCACCGAGCGACTGCTGGAGACCGAGGAGAGCATCCGCAAGGAGGTGGCGCGCGAACTGCACGACGACATCGGCCAGACCATCACAGCCATTCGTACCCAAGCCGGGATCGTTCGCCGCCTCGCCCCCGACAATGCGGGGGTGGGTCAGAGCAGCGCCCTGATCGATACCCTCTCCCTTGGCATCTACGACGCGGTGCGCGGTCTGCTCGGTCGCCTGCGCCCGCGCCAGCTCGACGACATGACTCTGGAGCAGGCGGTGCGGGCTCTGCTCAGAGAGCTGGAGCTGGAGCGCCACGGCATCGTCACCCGGCTGGAGTGGCGGCTGGCGGACAGCGATCTCTCCGATGCCCAGCGGGTTACCCTGTTTCGGGTCTGTCAGGAGGGGCTCAACAACGTGGTCAAACATGCCAACGCCCACTCGGTGACAATCCGGACGCACCACGCTGAAGAACAGCTGCAGCTGGTGCTGGAGGATGATGGTCGCGGCTTGCCGCAAAGCCGCGCGGCGCAGGGCTATGGTCTGCTCGGTATTCGCGAGCGGGTGCAGGCGCTGGGAGGCACCTTGCAGCTCTCCTGTGTCCACGGCACCCAGTTGACGGTCAACCTCCCCTGCCGCAAACGGGAGGAGAGCCATGAGTAACCTCGCCCTTCAACAGGGAGAAGCCCCATGCTGAGCTTTATGAGAAGCGCGCCGGCTCAACCGCCGATCCGCGAGCAGGCCGAGATCGACGCCACCTATCGTCACTGGCGGTTGCATCTGCTGCTCACCATGTATCTGGGCTATGCGGTCTTCTACTTCACCCGCAAGAGTTTCAACTTCGCCATGCCGGACATGCTGGCGAGCGGCATGCTGGACAAGTCAGACATCGGCATGCTCTGGACCCTGTTCTACATCACCTACGGCTGCTCCAAGTTCTTCTCCGGCATTATCAGCGACCGCGCCAATCCGCGCTATTTCATGGGGATCGGGCTGATGGCCACCGGCGTCATCAATATCCTGTTCGGCCTCTCATCCGCTCTCTGGATGTTTGCCGCCCTCTGGGTGGCCAACGCCTTCTTTCAGGGCTGGGGTTGGCCACCCTGCTCCAAGCTGCTCACCAGCTGGTATTCGCGCAGTGAGCGGGGTGTCTGGTGGTCGGCCTGGAACACAGCCCACAACGCCGGCGGGGCGCTCATCCCCCTTATCGTCAGCACCCTGGCCCTGCAGCATGGCTGGCGCTACGGCATGATAGTGCCCGGCCTTATCGCCATTGCAGCCGGTCTGCTGCTCTGCTGGCGGCTGCGGGATACCCCGGCAGCCATGGGACTGCCGTCGGTGGGCGAGTGGTGCAAGGATGCGATGGAGCTGGCCCAGCAGACTCAGGATGCGGGGCTCTCCCATCGCCAGATCCTGCGCAAATATGTGCTCGGTAACCCCTATATCTGGCTGCTGGCCTGCTGTTACGTGCTGGTCTATGTGGTGCGCACCGCCATCAACGACTGGGGCAACCTCTACATGACCGAGCAGCGCGGCTTCAATCTGATGAGCGCTAACTCGGCCATCTCCATGTTCGAGGTGGGGGGCTTTATCGGTGCCCTGGTGGCGGGCTGGGGATCGGACAAGCTGTTCAACGGCAACCGTGGCCCGATGAACCTCATCTTTGCGGTGGGGATCCTGCTGGCGGTGGGATCGCTCTGGCTGATGCCCTTCTTCAGCTATGTGATGCAGGCGGCCTGCTTCTTCACCATCGGCTTTTTCGTGTTTGGCCCCCAGATGCTGATCGGCATGGCGGCGGCGGAGTGCTCCCACAAAAACTCGGCGGGAGCGGCAACCGGCTTTGTCGGCCTGTTTGCCTACATGGGGGCGGCGCTGTCGGGCTATCCGCTGGCCAAGGTAATGGAGATCTGGCACTGGAACGGCTTTTTCGTGGTGATCTCGGTGGCGGCGGGCGTCTCGGCCCTGCTGCTGCTCCCCTTCCTCAAGGCACAGGCACCGCGCCCCCAACCTGCCGACACTATGTGATATCGGACTGAGCAGAAGTTACGCCTCCCGACCAGCCTGACAGACCCGGTTCTTGCCCTGCCGCTTGGCGCAATAGAGCGCATGGTCGGCCTGAGTGAACAGAGGATCAAAGTGCCACTCCCCGTGCCAGTGGGAGAGCCCCATGCTGACCGTGATGGAGAGGCCGCCCATGTTGCGGTTTGCGACCGCCTCCAGCAATCCCTCGCAGCGCTGCAGCGCCAGCACACCGGGCTGCGAGAAGAGCAGCACAAACTCCTCGCCACCGAAACGGCTGCACACCAAATCGGGCTGGCTACCCAGATAGGCGCCGAGCTCGGCCAGTACCCGATCACCCACCTCGTGGCCATACTGGTCATTGATCTGCTTGAAATCATCGATGTCGAGTACGGCCAGCGCGCCGCCGTCACCCAACTTCTGCTGCTTCAGCTGCTCCATAAAGCCGCGCCGGTTGAGCAGGCCGGTGAGAGGGTCGTGGCTCGCCTGCTGGTGCAGCGCCAGCGCCCGGTACTGGGTACAGAGCAGCAGCACCCCGAAAGTGGAGAGATAGCTCCCCATCAGCATGGAGAGGAAGGGCAACACATTGACCCCGCTCTTATCCATCAGCATCTGCACGTTGTCCTGCCACAGGAACCAGAGCCGCATCAGGTAGAAGGCGTAGAGCAGGATGTTGACCACGGTAAAGACCATCACCGCCGGCAAATAGTCGGGGTAGCCGTGACGCCAGACCAGATAGACGATCACCGCCCCCAGCACCATGTAGCTCAGGCAGGCCAGCATCACCCGGGACTCCATCCCCCCCTTCACAATGCACCAGCTCAGGATCAGCAGATAGACCAGCATGAAGAGCACACCGGCACGCCAGTTCGGGGGCTGGCCGAAAAAGCGCTGCAGCGCCAGCGGCATCAGCGCAATGCAGAGCGTGATCAGGGTGTTGGCCAGCCAGATGCCGGATGGGCTGGGGAAAAATGCCTGCAACGAGAAGAGCGTCTGGGCCACCAGCGCACAGAGTGCAGACCACCACCAGTAACCGATACCGGGGATCTCCCTGTGGGTAGACCAGATGATGGAGAGAGTGATAAAGCCAAGACTGTAGCCACCCAGCGCCATCAGCATCAGGGTAAAAACGTCCAGTTTCAGCAGCAGTGAGAGCGCCATACAAGAACCAGTTTCAGAAGGTAACTGAGTATATGAGAAGCGTTTGCCAAGACCCAGAGGGGACTGACTATTTTCACAATAAAAACATATTGTTTACTGTCTCTTTGGCCTGCTTTCCCTGTCGGGATCGCACCACCGCAGGTACAGAAAAAGTCAGAGTACAAAACAAGTCACAAGCGAACCCCATCATATGTAACAAAAGGTATTGAACACAATTTGGGCTTGAACCGGCCACGTTAGATAGATATGTTGTTTTCGTGTGATTTTATGAGTGAAGCGGTGAGCAAAAAGCGTCTCTAACCTATTGAGTATTCTGACACAATTGGTTTTTGGTACATTTTTCGCTCAATTTCGATTCATAGCATCCCATATGGGGCTTTCCCCCGACCCAAGACATTCATCCTGTCTTGCCTGTTGCCGGATGCAGCAGTCTCTTGTGCCACGGAGTCGCACGGGATCAGGTTCAAGGCCGAACACAACATCGACAGAGACGTCACCCATGATCAAAAAACTGATTCTTTCTACCCTGCTCTTCTGCGGGCTGGCGACCGCCGCCCCCGCCACTACCCCCACCTCAACCCTGGATGCCGTGCTGGAGCGCGGTGTGCTGCGGGTTGGCTTCGACGCCGGCTATCAACCTTTCGAGATGACCAACAAACAGGGCCAGTACATCGGCTTTGACGTCGATCTCGCCAAGATGGTCGCCAAGGAGATGGGCGTGAAGGTCGAGTTCGTCAACACCGCGTGGGACGGCATCATTCCCGCGCTCCTGACCAACAAGTTCGACGTCATCATGGGCGGCATGACCGTCACTCCGCAGCGCAACCTGCGGGTCAACTTTGCCGATCCCTACATCGTGGTCGGCCAGACCATCGTTGTGCGCAAAGACAAGGCTGCCGAGATCAAATCCTTCACCGACCTCAACGACCCGAAATACAAGATTGCGGTCAAGCTCGGCACCACCGGCGAGCAGGCGGTCAAGCGCCTCATCCCGAAAGCCACCCTGCTGCAGTTTGAAACCCAGGATGACGCCAAGCTGGAAGTGATCAACGGCAAGGTCGATGCCTTCGTCTACGACCTGCCCTACAACGCCATCTTCGCCTCCCAGAACAAGGGGGCCGTGGTACACCTCGACAAGCCGTTCACCTTCGAGCCGCTGGCCTGGGCCATCCGCAAAGGGGATCAGGACACCCTCAACTGGTTCAACAACTACCTGCGCCAAATCAAGGGCGATGGCAGCTACGACCGCCTCTACAAGAAGTGGTTCGAATCCAACGCCTGGCTGAGTCAGCTCAAATAACCTCAAAAGGGGGCGCCTTGCCGCCCCCTCTCGCAACACCCCACACAATAACGAGAAGAGGTTGTGACTGTGCACACACCCAAACCGACAAGACAGATGGAAAAACAGCCCAACCCGCTGCTTTGGCACGGCGTCTTTTTGCTGATGCTGCTGGTGGCCGTGTTTGGCATCTACAAGGCGGTGCAATCCGTTGACTACACCTGGCGTTGGGAACGCATTCCCCAGTACATCGCCTATCAGGCCGAACAGAAGAATTACGCCGAGTTTGACGGCACCGTGGTGGCCGGCACCACGGCCACAGAGAAAGGCAAACTGTTCCTGCAAAACGATCTCGACCCCAACCAGCGCCAGCCCATCGCGACCAGCGGTGTGCAGGTCAGCGAAGGGGATACCGTCTTTCGTGGCGATGCCCTCGATATCCAGCTGAGCTGGACCGCCGGCCCCATCGCCTGGGGCGTCTGGATGACCATCAAGCTCTCGCTGGTGGCGGGCATCTTCGCCATTTTGCTCGGCACCCTGGCCGGGCTGGCCCGACTATCCCCCAACCCGGCCCTGCGCAATCTGGCCGTCACCTATGTGGAGCTCATTCGCGGCACCCCGCTGCTGGTGCAGATCTTCATCGTCTACTTCTTTATCGGCACCGTGCTGAACCTCGATCGCTTCACAGCCGGAGTCGCGGCACTGGCCGTCTTTACTGGTGCCTATGTGGCGGAGATCGTCCGCGCCGGCATCAGCTCCATTCACAAGGGGCAGATGGAGGCGGGTCGCAGTCTGGGCCTCACCTCGGCCCAGACCATGCGCTACGTCATCCTGCCGCAGGCGTTCAAGCGGGTACTGCCGCCACTGGCGGGGCAGTTCATCAACCTGATCAAGGACTCCTCGCTGGTGTCGGTCATCTCCATCACCGATCTGACCAAGGCGGGACGCGAGGTGGTCAGCTCTACCTTCAGCCCGTTCGAGGTTTGGTTCACCGTGGCGCTGCTCTATCTGGTGCTGACCGGTACTCTCTCCTTTCTGGTGCGCCGTCTCGAGGTGAAATATGCGAAAAGCAACTGATCCCATCATCAAGGCGACCGGTGTAGAGAAGTTCTACGGCAGTGAAGTGCATGCCCTGAAAAACGTCACCACCGAGGTCGCCGAAGGGGAAGTGGTCGTGATCGTCGGCCCCAGCGGCTCCGGCAAGTCCACCTTTCTGCGCACCCTCAACCAGCTGGAGACCATCAACGATGGCGATATCGTGGTGGACGGCATCTGCCTGACCCAGCCGGGCGATGTCAACAAGCTGCGGGAAGAGGTGGGCATGGTGTTCCAGTCCTTCAACCTCTTTCCCCACCTGACGGTGCTGGAGAACATCTGCCTCGCCCCGCAAAAGGTGCGCAAACTGCCCCGCAAGGAGGCCGAAGATCGCGCCAAGGCCCTGTTGCTGAAAGTGGGGCTTTCGGCCAAGGCGGGCAGCTACCCCTCCCAGCTCTCCGGTGGTCAACAGCAGCGGGTGGCCATCGCCCGGGCGCTCGCCATGCAGCCGCGCATCATGCTCTTCGACGAGCCCACTAGCGCGCTCGATCCCGAGATGGTGGGCGAAGTGCTGGATGTCATGAAGGGTCTCGCCCGCGAAGGGATGACCATGGTGGTGGTGACCCACGAGATGGGCTTTGCCCGGGAAGTGGCAGATCGGGTGCTCTTTATGGAGAGCGGCGAACTGCTGGTGGATGAGAAGCCAACGGAGTTTTTCGACAATCCCCCCTCCCCGCGCCTGCGCCAGTTCCTGAGCCAGGTGCTGTAAACGCAGACCCACAACCAGTTAAAAGGGCCAGTCAAAAAAGAGAGAGGAACCATGGTTCCTCTCTCTTTTTCTTGGCGGATCGGATGACACAACACTACTCGCTGCTGAAGCCGCTCCCGCGGTTACCGGCTCAGCGCGGGGACTTTCCCAGATAGCGCTCGACGATGGGCTTGATCCCGTCGCGCTTTTTGAGCTGATAGAGCCCCTTGTCAAACTGCTCGATAAAGCTCTCCTTGTAGGGAAAATCCCCCTTACGACTGTAACCGAGAAAACCCTGCTCCCGGCTGAGCACGGGCCCCTGTTTGAGCAACGAGATATCGGTCACCGCCAGCTGCTCCCCCTTGATCATGGCGAGCAGTTCATAGAGCAGAGAGAGGCGATCGTTGATGGTGCAATCCACCCGCCCCCGCACAATCTTGAGCAGGTTCTCCCGGTTGCTCTTCACCTCCTCCACATCGATTTTCTTCTCCTTCACCGCCTGCCAAAAGGCATCGCCGCCGACGGCAAAACCGGCGTTCATGCCAAAGCGCAAACCTTGATAGTCGAGCGGAAACCTTGCCTGCGGGGTATTGGCAGCCACACTGGCGCCGCACATCACTACCAGCTCTTCATCAAGCAGCGGCTGGGAGTAGGGCCAGATATAGGGGCGAGTATCGGGCATATAGTAGGGAGGGAAAATGGCAAATGCGCTGCCCTGCTCCACCATGCTCAGACCGCGGCGCCATGGCATCGGTTTGAGCACCACCTCATAGTCGGGCATGGTGGAAGTCACCTCACGGATGATATCGGCATAGATCCCCCGCACCTCTTTGCCCTCCTGCCAGGAGTAGGGGGGATAGCTGGCATCCGCCACTATCTCCACCCGGGTTTTAGCCTGTGCCAGCAGGCAGAATCCCAGCAACAGATAAACATAGACACGCATCGCCCTATCCTCTGACGCTCAATCTGCATCAAGCATAGTCAGCGGCCACCCTCCATCGGATTGAATTGCGGCGTCACTGCAAACCCACCAGAGCCATTGGGCAAGAGGCTAGAAAATGTTAATGAAATATTGCGTTCATCCTTTATGCTGGAGAGCAATTGCTCTGAATGGATACCTGCTCATGGATGTGCAACTGATCCTGCTCTACCTCTCTCCCCTCTTTCTGGTGTTTATCGGCTGGGAGATGGCCTATCTGCGCAAACATGGCGCAGCTTTTCCAACCGCCACCTACCAGTGGAAAGACCTGCTGGCCAACGCCGCGCTGGCCCTGATGCATCAGGGGGGCGATGCGCTGGCAGCCATCGCCATCGCTTATCTGTATGACACCCTCTGGGGCTGGCGACTGTTCGATATCGAGCTGAACTTCTGGAGCGTATTGCTGCTCTTCCTGCTGCAGGATCTCTGTTACTGGCTGTTCCACTTCACCAGCCACCATGTGCGCTGGCTGTGGGCTTCCCACGTGGTACATCACAGCTCGGAGCGGCTCAACCTCTCCACCGCCTTTCGCCAGAGCCTGATGTATCCCATCTCCGGCATGTGGCTGTTCTGGATCCCGATGATTGTCATCGGCTTCCCGCCCGAGGCGGTAGTGGCCACCGTGCTGCTCAGCCTGGGTTTTCAGTTTTTCGTCCACACCCAGGTGGTGGGCAAACTCGGCTGGCTGGAGTGGATCTTCAACACCCCCTCCCACCACAGGGTGCACCACGCCAGCAACGCCAAATACATAGATCGCAACTTTGCCGGCGTGCTGATTATCTGGGATCGACTGTTCGGCACCTTTGTCGAGGAAGATCCGGCCGAGCCGTGCCGCTTTGGCATCACCAAGCCGATCCACAGCTTCAACCCCCTCACCCTCACCTTCCACGAGTGGCGCGACATGCTGCGTGACGCCCGTGGTCTGCCATGGCGACAAAAACTCGCCGTGCTGTTTGGCAAACCGGCCGGGCCTGCCAGCCGCTGAGCCTTCACCCCGAATAGCAACTCCCGAATAGCAAGCCCCTGATAACCAGTCCCTGATAACAAAAAGAGCGCCACGGTGGCGCTCTCTTTTATGGTCAGTCACCTCTTCGGTGTCAGAGATGGGCGAACGACCAGACGGCGGGGATCAGGCTCAGCAAGGTCACGCCGGCCAACAGCCGCTCGCGGCCACTCAGGCAAAGACCTGCGCCCAGCTGACGACGGCTGTAGAGAAACAACAGCAAGCCCGGCCCGTAGAGCAACAGCGACAGCAGCAGATACTCCACCCCGGCGGCATAGAGCAGCCAGAAGCCGTAACCGCTCGCCACCAGAGCCACCGCCTGCATCAGGCTTCGGCCATGCCCGATTTCCCCCTTCCTGCTGAACGAGAGCTTGAGCAAGAACAGGCCTATCAGCAGGTAGGGCACCAGGATCATCGAGGTGGAGATAAGCAGCAGACTGGTGTAGCCCTTGCCGAGCAGCCACACCAGCAGCAGGCATGTCTGCACCGTCAGGCTGGTGAGCCAGAGCGATGCAATGGGAGTGCCGTTGCGGTTCTGGCGCCGGAAGATGGCAGGAAACGCGCCGTGGCGGGCCGCGCTGAAGGGCACCTCGGCCGAGAACAGCGTCCAGCTCACATAGGAGGCGAGCACCGAGACGATAAGACCGACACTGATGAGCAACTTGCCCCAGGAGCCGGTCATCTGGGCCATCAACCCAGCCATGGAGGGGTTGGGCAGCGCAGCTAACTCAGGCCGGCTCAATATCCCCAGCGCCAGCACCGAGATAAGCACATAGAGCAGCAGCGCCAGCACCACGCCGAGCACGGTGGCCGTGCCCACATCCCGCCGGTTTCTGGCGCGGGCCGACAACACCGCCGCCCCCTCGATGCCGGTAAAAACCCAGAGGGTAATCAACATGGTGTTGCGCACCTGCTCGGAGACCGGCACCGCCAGGGTGCTGCCCTGCTGATCCGCCGCGAAGGTGACCGGGTCGAACCAGTAGCAAGCGAACAGGATAAACAGCAGCAGCGGCAGGCTCTTGGCCAGAGTCGCCACCAGATTGAACAGCGCCGCCTGCTGCACGCCACGGGCCACCAGCAGGTGTACAGCCCAGAGGATGCAGGACTCGCCGACAAACGCCGCCAGAGTATTGCCGTCACCAAACCAGATCTGCTCGGGGGTATCGATAAAACTGCCCAGCGCCGCAAAGGCGATGACCAGATAGCCCACCACACCGATGGTGGCGCAGAGCCAATAACCCCAGGCGGAGAAGAAGCCCACCAGATCGCCGAAACCGGCGCGAGCATAGCTGTAGATGCCGCCGTCGAGATCCGGCCTTAACCGCGACAGGTAAAGGAAGCTCATGGCGAGCGCCACTATGCCCACCCCCGTCACCCCCCAGCCGATCAGCACGGCGCGCGCGCCGGCCACCTCGGCCATGTTCTGGGGCAGGCTGAAGATCCCCGCCCCCACCATGGAGCTGAACACCAGCGCGGTGAGAGACCAGAGCCCAATCTTGTTCTCTTTCATGGAGGCTCCTTAGCGCAACCGGCTGCTCAGCGCCTGAATATGCTCGGGGCCGATACCGCAGCAACCGCCGACAAGATTCGCCCCGGCCGCACGCCAGCGTTCGGCCCAGCCAAGGTAATCCAGCGGCCCCAGGTCGCTGCGGATCTCGTCCAGCCCGTCGTTGGCGGTGGCCTCTTTAGGTTGCGGCGGGAAGGCGTTGGCATAGGCACCGAGGCGAATGTCGATGCGACCCAGCGCCTGCAATCGGGTGCGGGCAACCTCGAGGGCTCCCTCGATCACCTCGGGCTGACAGCAGTTGAACAGGATGGCGTCCACTCCGGCCGCCACCAGCGCGCTAACCGCATCAGCCACCCGCTCGCCGGAGCGCAGTCGCGGCTCGTTGCCCGGCGCCTCATCTTCCAGGGTGAAGGAGACCCAGAACGGCTTGCCATCGTCAGGCAACAGCGCTTTCAGGGCCAGTGGTTCGGCAATCAGGCTCATGGTCTCGGCCAGCCAGATATCCACATGAGGGGATAGCGCCCGGATAAGCGGGATAGCCAGCTCGCTCACCTTGTCCGCCTTGAACAGATCGGCACGGTAAGAGCCAAACAGCGGAGGTAGGGAACCCGCCACCTGCACGCAGCCCTTCTGCTCGTCAGCCACCTCGCGGGCCAGTTGCCCAGCCAGCGCCGCCAACCCCTCACCGTCGGCAAAGAAACGCTCATCGCCGATATGAAACGGCACCAGCGCATAGCTGTTGGTGGTGATGACCCGGGCACCGCTCGCCACGTAGGCCCGATGCACCTCGCGCACCGTCTCTGGCGCCTCCATCAAGGCCAGCGCCGACCACTCCGGCTGACGAAACGGGGCCCCTCGCCGTGCCAGCTCGCGCCCCATGCCCCCATCCAGCACCCACAATTCCCTGGTTTCCATCTGTCGTGTCTCTTTGTTATTTGCGTATGTGTCTTGCTGAACTGCGGTTTCACGCAGAATCGCAGCAGATCGTCCGGCTTCATCCGGGTGAAGTGCTCGACGATATGGCCATAAAAACATATAGATGTTTAGACGTCCAAAACAAGATAAAACAAAGTGCCACTGACGGCAATCCGTCGCAGCAGAAATCAGCATGCACACGGCGAGACAAACGCAGAAATGCAAAAGGCCACCCGAAGGTGGCCTTTGTGGCGATATGGTGAGCTGGCCGCTTAATGTCCGGCCAGTACCCGCTTGATCTGTTTCACCCAGTCGGATACCCGACCATCCTGCGGCAAGCGGCGCCAGATCTGCTCCCACTGGGCAGGGCTGAGCGGGCGGCCCAGACGACGTTGCACACCGGCATAGAGGTAGTCGTGCGCCGTGGTGGTGGCATGGGCAGAGGTGAGGAATTTGTAGACCGGATCGGTCAGCCGCACATCTCGCATACCAAGCAGCGGATAGTCATTCTTCACCGCCGCCAGCATGGTTTCACGCATGGCCGACTCGATGTAGCCACGGGCAAACAGGGCGGTCACCGACTCCAGCGATCCCTGCTCCGGCCCGTGATACTCCTCGTCAAACACCGGGCTGGGCTCAGCCACAGCGCTCTGCACCACCGCATCGGGATCCGGCTGCGGCACAACCACGGCGGGCTTTGGCGCCACCGGTTTGGCAGTAACGCTTGCCTTGCGCGGTGCACTCTGGCTACAGGCGCCGAGTGCCAGAGCGAGCGCCACACAGGCGATCGCACGGGAATGAGACTGCATTTTCATGACTCCTGAAAGCTCCTTTTACGCATCCTGAGCAAGCTTGTCGGTAACGACGGCGGGTTCAATCCGGGTGACCAGCAGCTGATCGATCTTGTAGCTGTCGATATCCACCACTTCGAACTTGTAACCCGCATATTTGACCGAATCGGTCCGTTTGGGGATCTTGCGCAGCATGTACATGATAAAGCCGGCGATGGTCTCGTAGTTCTGATCGTCAGGGAACTCTTCAATATCGAAGGCACGCATCACGTCGGAGATAGGGGTGACCCCGTCCACCAGCCAGGAGCTCTCGTCCCGCTGCACAATCTGCTCTTCCACCACGTGGGTAGCCCACTCGCCCATGACGGTACTCATCAGGTCGTTCATGGTGACGATACCCACCACCAGCGCGTACTCGTTCATCACCACGGCAAAGTCGCCTCTGTGGTTCTTGAAGTACTCCATCGCCTCGTAGAGGTTGAGGGTATCGGGAATGATGATGACATTCTGCACCAGCGAGCCGCTGTTGAGATCGATGCTCTGGCCACCGATGACGCGGATCAGCAGCTCTTTGGCATCGACAAAGCCCTTGATGCTGTCAAGGTTGTGGTCACAGACCAGAAACTTGTTGTGCGGGTGCTCGGCGATCTTGGCCTTGATGCTCTCCTCATCCTCTTGCAGGGTGAAGTAGATGAGGCTTTCGCGCGCGGTCATGGCGGAGGTCACACCAAGGGACTGCAGCTCGAACACGTTCTCGATGAGCTGATGCTCCTCACGCTGGATGACCCCCGCTTCGGCACCGGCATCCATCACTGCATAGATATCATCCGAGGTGATCTCGTCGTTGCGCACGGTGGAGACCCGCATCAGACGGAACAGGGCGTTGGCCAGTCCGTTGAAGATCCACACCAGCGGCATCAGCACGGTGACAAAGAAGAGCATGGGACGCACCACCACCACGGCGATCTGCTCGGGCATGATCATGGCGAGGCGCTTGGGCATCAGGTCGGCGATCAGGATAAACATACCGGTGACGAACACGAAGGATGCACCGGAGCTGATTTCGCCAAGCCAGGGGCCCTGATAGAACTCGGAGACGATCCCCTTGATGGCGGGGTTGAGGGCAGACTCACCCAGGATACCGCCCAGAATGGCAACGGTATTGAGGCCAATCTGCACCACGGTAAAGAAATTGCCCGGCTGGGCCTGCAGTGCCAGCACCTTTTCGGCCTGACGATTGCCTTCGTCAGCCATCACCTGCAATTTGATTTTGCGGGAGGCCGCGAGGGAGATCTCGGAGAGGGAGAAGAACACACTGCCGCCAACCAGCAGCATCAGAAAGAACAAACTATCGGCAAAACTCATGATTAACCTAATTGCTACGCCCGCCTTAGCACAAGACGGCAAACTGGGCCCGGGAGACCGGACCGTGAGTCCATCCGGGACTCACACAGGGGGAGTATTCTATCAGAAAACAGCCAGTTGGGGGCTTTATCTTACTCCGACCAGTTATGCAACAAAAAAGGCGCCTGACGCGCCTTTTTATTCACTTTCCGATTAGCCCTTGCCCAGCAGGGTGCCCAGATCATCCGCCTTGGTGTGGCGCACGTCCTTGCCCTTGACGTAGTAGACGATGTACTCGCAGATGTGCTGGCAGCGATCGCCAACCCGCTCGATGGCCCGCGCCGCCCACAGCACGTTGAGCACCTGCGGTATGGTGCGGGGATCTTCCATCATGTAGGTCATCAGCTCGCGGATGATGGACTCGTACTCCCGATCCACCTTGTCATCTTCCTTGTAGACCGCCAGTGCAGCGTCCAAATCCATGCGGGCGAAGGCATCGAGCACGTCGTGCAGCATCTTGATGGTACGGCGGCCCATGTTCTCCAACGACACCAGCGGCGGCTGCGGCTTGTTGGCGTTGTCGGTCAGCATGCGGGCGATCTTGTCCGCCACATCGCCAATGCGCTCCAGATCGGTGATGGTCTTGATGATGGCCATCACCAGTCGCAGGTCGGAGGCGGTCGGCTGGCGCTTGGCGATGATACGGGTGCACTCCTCGTCGATCGCCACTTCCATGGCGTTGACCTTGTGGTCATTGGCCACAATCTTGCGCGCCGCTTCCAGATCCTGATCGTGGATCGCCGCGATGGCGTCGGTGAGCTGCTGCTCTACCATGCCACCCATCACCAGCACCTGGTTGCGCACACTCTCGAGCTCGGCATTGAACTGACCGGAGATATGTTTATTGAGGTTCATATTGTCCATACAAATAGTCCTTGATGCTCCGATTATGCCTTAGCCGTTGAATTGACTGCCAATCTGTTTGTGGTGGTTCATCCTCTCCTCTCCTTAACCGTAGCGACCGGTGATGTAGTCTTCGGTCTTCTTCTTGGCCGGGGTGGTGAAGATGGTGTTGGTATCCGAGTACTCGATCAGCTCGCCCATGTACATGAAGGCAGTCTGATCCGATACCCGTGCCGCCTGCTGCATGTTGTGGGTCACGATCACCACGGTGAACTGGCTCTTGAGCTCGTTGATCAACTCCTCGATGGTGAGGGTTGAAATCGGGTCGAGCGCCGAGGTCGGTTCATCGAGCAGCAGCACTTCCGGCTCGATGGCGATGGCACGGGCAATCACCAGACGCTGCTGCTGACCACCGGAGAGACCGAAAGCGTTGTCGTGCAGACGATCCTTTACCTCATCCCACAGGGCCGCGCCGCGCAGGGAGCGCTCGGCGGCATCGTCCAGGGTGCGGCGATCGTTGATCCCCTGCAGACGCAGGCCATAGACCACGTTCTCGTAGATGGACTTGGGGAAGGGGTTGGGGCGCTGGAACACCATGCCCACCCGACGACGCAGGGCGGAGACATCGACGCTCTTGTCATAGATATTTTGACCGTGCAGCTGGATCTCGCCGTCGATGCGGCAAATTTCCACCAGATCGTTCATCCGGTTGATGCAGCGCAGCAGGGTCGATTTACCGCAACCGGAGGGGCCGATAAAGGCGGTCACCTGACCTTTGGGGATCTTCATGTTGACGTTGAACAGCGCCTGTTTGCTGCCGTAGTACAGGTTGAGATCCTTCACCTCCAGCGCGGTCTGCTCCGGGCTCAGGTTGAGCAGGTCGGTCGCGGTATGCTGGGTCGCGGCGGTCGTTACGTTGATCATCTGTTACCTCAAAATCTGTCGGTGGCGGCGGGCAATCTCATCGCCCGCGGCCGGAACGCTTGGCTGGCAGGGAACCTGTCCCCTGCCCGTCTCTGTGGTGGCTGGCCTATCAATGTTCCAGCGACCGGAATTTCTCGCGCAGGTGGTTGCGAATACCGATAGCCGTCAGGTTGAGACCGACGATCACCGTCACCAGCAGGAAGGAGGTGGCGTAGACCAGAGGACGCGCCGCCTCGACGTTGGGGCTCTGGAAGCCGACGTCATAGATGTGGAAGCCCAGGTGCATGAACTTGCGCTCCACATGCAGATACGGGAAGTTGCCATCCATCGGCAGGGTCGGCGCCAGTTTCACCACCCCCACCAGCATCAGCGGTGCCACTTCACCGGCCGCACGGGCAATCGCCAGAATGAGGCCGGTCATGATGGCCGGGCTCGCCATCGGCAACACGATGCGCCACAGGGTCTCGGCCTGGGTGGCACCCAGTGCCAGCGAGCCCTGGCGAATGGTGCTCGGGATCCGCGCCAGCCCCTCTTCGGTGGAGACGATCACCACCGGCAGGGTCAGGATGGCCAGGGTCAGCGCCGACCAGATAACGCCGGGTGAGCCAAAGGTCGGGCTCGGCAGCGCTTCCGGATAGAAGAGGCGGTCGATGCTGCCCCCCAGGGTATAGACGAAGAAGCCCAGACCAAACACGCCGTAAACAATGGAGGGCACGCCCGCCAGGTTGATCACCGCGATGCGGATAAGCTTGGTCAGGCTGTTCTTGCCCGCATACTCGTGCAGGTAGACCGCCGCAATCACACCGAGCGGAGTGACGATGATCGCCATCAGGAACACCATGAAGACGGTGCCGAAGATGGCCGGGAATACCCCGCCCTCGGTGTTGGCTTCACGGGGATCGTCGGAGACAAACTTGCCGATCTGGTGGAACCAGTAACCTACCTTGGCCAGCAGGCTCATGTCGTTGGGCCACACCACATCCAGTACCTTGGACATCGGCATGGTCACCAGCTCACCACGCATATCCTTGACGGTGATGCTGTCTCGGTCAGCCTGACTGCGCAGGGAGAAGAGCTCCTTCTCCAGCACCTGATAGCGATCGTTGAGAGCCTGACGCTCGCTCGCCAGCTGGGCTTTGAGCTGATCGGTCAGGTTATTCTCAAGCTCGGCCTTGCGCTCCTTGAGGCGCAGCCGCTCCAGCTGATAGTTGATGCTGCCGATGTCCCCTTTTTGCAGGTCGTTCGCCTGTTCGGAGAGGCCATTGGCCCGCGCCAGCACCCGCTGCAGGGCGGCGTGCAGATCCGTGGTGATCTCGCGCCCATCCTCTTTGACCGAGCTGATGTAGCCGTAGAAGTTGCCGTTGGTGGCGCGCTCAATCATGGCGAGTTCGACCGGCTGACTCTGTGACTTGATGTCGGTCTCCAGCACCCAGCGGAAGTCCAGATCGACAAACTCGCGGTTGCCGGTCTTGACCAGATAGCGGGTCAGCAGCTCGCGCTCCTCCCCCTTGAGCGGCAGGCCTGCGGCGCGCAGGCGCTCCACCGGCACCAGCTCGCGATCGTTGATCTCGCCGATCAGCACGCTCTTGTTGCCGCTCGCATCTTCCAGCTGCCACTCATAGATAGGGTGAGGCCAGAAGTAGACCAGACCACGCCAGCCGATGAGCAGCAACAGCCCAAGTACCGCGACCAGACTCAAGCTGACGGCGCCGCCGGTCATCCAGATCCACGGGGCCCCTGATTTAAACCACTTACCCATTGTCATTCCTTGGTCCTTACAGAGAGCTGTATTTTTCACGCAACCGCTGACGGATGAACTCGGCCAGGGTGTTGAACAAGAAGGTGAACACGAACAGGACGAAGGCTGCGAGGAACAGCACCCGATAGTGGGAGCTGCCCACTTCCGACTCCGGCATCTCTACCGCAATGTTGGCGGCGAGGGTACGCAGCCCCTGGAACATGGAGAAGTCCATGATGGGGGTATTGCCGGTGGCCATCAGCACGATCATGGTCTCGCCCACGGCACGGCCAAGGCCCATCATCACCGCCGAGAAGATGCCCGGGCTGGCGGTGAGTATCACCACCCGGCTCAGGGTCTGCCACGGGGTGGCACCGAGGGCCAGCGAGCCCTGGGTCAGGTGCTTGGGCACCGAGAAGACCGCGTCTTCAGCGATGGAGAAGATGGTCGGAATAACTGCAAAGCCCATGGCGATACCAACTACCAGCGAGTTGCGCTGGTCGAACTTGATACCCATGTCGTGGGTCAGCCAGATGCGCGAATCACCGTGCATAAAGGCATTCTCGATGAGCGGGCTCAGCGCGAACGCCCCCCAACCGATGAAGAGCAGCACCGGGATCAGCAGGATGGCGTGCCACCCCTCCGGCAGCCAGGTACGGCTGCGCTCCGGCAGGTAGTTCCACACCAGCGCGGTCAGCAGCATTCCAGCCGGCAGCAGGATCAGCAGCAGCACCACGCCAGGCAGAGAGCCCTCGATGATGGGCGCCAGCCAGAGGCCGGCCAGGAAACCGAGGATAACGGTCGGCAGAGCCGCCATGATCTCGACGGTCGGTTTGACATATTTGCGCAGCCCCGCCGACATGAAGTAGGCGGTGTAGATGGCGCCCGCAACACCAAGCGGCACCGCAAACACCATGGCATAGAAGGAAGCTTTCAGGGTACCGAATACCAGCGGCACCAGGCTCAGCTTGGCTTCAAAGTCGTTGCTGGCGGAGGTGGATTGCCACACATACTGTGGCTCCGGATACCCTTCATACCACACCTGTTGCCACAGGGCAGACCAAGTCACCTCGGGGTGCTCGTTCTCCACCGCAAACAGCTTGAAGGCATCGCCCTGCTGGGTCAGCAGCAGGTTGTGACGCGGCGAAATGGCCAGCGCAGAGAAGGCGCCACCATCGACATGCTCGCTCAGCAGCTTGGTCTCGCCGGTGGCGTGGAAGAAGCTGACGGTGCCATCCTTGTCGGCACTGATAAAGCCCTTGCGAAAGTGCTCCGGGGTCAGCTGCGCCACGGCGCCATCACCCTTGAAGTCACGGATCTGGGTGAACTGGCGTTTGCCATCCTTTGCCACTTCAAACCACTGGGAGATGACGCCATTGTCATTGCCCACCAGCAGGGAAGAGGCGCCGGAGAGCAGCTCGACCCGGGTCACGTTGGCATTCGGGGCGTTGATCTCCAGCACGTTGCGCACCGAGATATCGCTCAGGTTCTGGATGTCGTAGACAGAGAGGCGGTTGCCCTCGCGCACGAACAGGATGCGCAGGTTGGGGGTGAGCAGCATCTGATCCACATGGCGCGGCAGGGAGGGAATGGTGTAGTTCTGGGCACTCCACTCGATCTCGCCGGAGAGGAAGTTCTCCTCACCGCTCATCACCGTCATCACGCCGCGACCATCTTCGGTCACGGCGGCAGCGGCCATCTTGTCCTTGGTGGCTTCAAACACCATGGTCTTGAGCGCCTTGCCCTCGGGATCCACGACCACCGGCTCTTCGCCGAAGGGGTACTGGAGGCTGGGCTCAATGACGCGCACATCGTTGGGATAGGAGACCTTGAAGGAGGGCTGTACCACTTGCGCCTTGCCGTCGGCAAAACCGTAGGCGATCAGCTTCTGACCCGGCGCGGGCGGCGCCACGGCAGTGACGTCACCGGCTACCTCAGCCTGACCGAGGGATTGACCGACCTTGATCTTGCCATCGCCCTGCACGGCGAAGAAGTTGACCTGCCCGTTGTCGCTGAAGCGATAACCGATCTCGTTCTGCTCCTCCACCCCGAGCCAGGCGGTCTTGCCGCTTGTCGGCAGGGTAAACGAGGCGGTCGGCTCCATCGTGGCGCCATTGAAAATGGGCTTCACCACATAGAGCAGGTAAAAGAAGATAAGAAGGAGCGCCACCAGCACCAGCGCCCCACCCGTGGTGACGCCGTACTTGGCCAATTTGTCCTTGATGCGGCGTTTTCGACTCCCCGCCATACCCAGGTGTAACGATTCCGATGACATGCAAAACCTCAATGTAAGCTAGGCTTGGCGGCATTATATGGCGGTTGCATGACAGTTTTGTTACACCCGCCACCTTAAATAAGCAGGATAAACAGAGGACGGAATACCAGGGGAGAGAGGGAGTGAATGCTTAATAACTGATTGTTTTTAAAGTAGTTATAAAAATGGCAAGCGGCGGGTTAGTACATCCCGCCGCTGACCGGCTCAGGCGGAAGCCTCACCCGATTGTTGCAGCGCCAGTTTGGCCGCCTTTTTCTCGGCGCGGCGCCGCTTGAAGAAATCGGAGAGCTGGGTCGAGCAGGCCTCGGCCAGCACGCCTGCGGTCAGCTCGACTCTGTGGTTGTGGCGCGGGTCCTGCAAGATCTCGAACACCGACCCCGCCGCACCCGTTTTGAGATCCCGTGCGCCAAAGACTACCCGCTTGACCCGGCTATGGATGAGGGCACCGGCACACATGCAGCAGGGCTCCAGCGTCACATAGAGGGTGGTGTCGAGCAGGCGGTAGTTCTCCAGCCGGCTACCTGCCGCACGGATGGCCATTACTTCGGCATGGGCACAGGCATCGTGCTCGCTGATGGAGCGGTTCCACCCCTCCCCCACGATCTCGTCACCCAGCACCAGCACGGCACCAACCGGGATCTCACCGATCCCCTCGGCGCAGCCCGCCAGTGCCATGGCGTGACGCATCCACTTCTCATCCGTTGCGGCCTGTTCCGGCGCATCGGCCCCCTCTGCTGGTTTCACGGCCATGCCTCTCTGTCTGTTCAATCTCTGCATTGGTATTCCATACTTCCACACCTTTCAGCCGACATCATGAATATCTTGCATGAATAGTGGCTGCTGCGGGGCGGCGATTATGCCAAAACTCCCTCCTCCGCCCAAGCCGCATCTTGGCTGCGCAATAAAGAAGCAGTCGGCATCTCTATGATAAAAAAGGAGTTGCACCCATGAGTGCAGATCATTAGACTTCCTCCCCGTCAGCTCAGACTGACCTTGTCGGCGTGTAGCGCAGCCAGGTAGCGCACTGTCATGGGGTGTCAGGGGTCGGAGGTTCAAATCCTCTCACGCCGACCATTATTCCCCGAAAATAGCCCAGTCAAACGACTGGGCTATTTTTTTGCTCCCGTTTTTGCTCTGACCAGCCTTCCCTTTCCCGGCCTTTTGCCCGATTCAACCCGCGCCATCATCGTTAGGAACAAAAAACGTACAGAATCGCTTGAATCTTTTTGATGCGATCATTAATATGCGCAACTTTCCGCCGGTATCAAGACAGGGAGGTGGAGGCACATGTGAAGGGATCACTGGCCGGCTTGCATTCAACACGGGAGCAAGCATGAACCAGACAACCGATTTCACCCCGCTCATTCCGCTCTACCCTGTTCCTCACGACAACTCCTGCACCCCGCAGGGTGAAGAGGAAGTGTTGGTTATCCAGCTGGATGTCATCGATCTGGCCGAACCTGACGATGACTACTGAGCCCGCCTGCGGGCGATTTCCCCCTCTCTTTGCCTGCTTTTTTCCCTGCTTTTCCCCGTCTTATGCCTCTTGAGACGTACTGCCTTAAAAAAACGACAAACCACTACTAAAACATGATTACACAGTGTAATTGACTGCTGTTTAACCACCACTCCCCGCCCGGTTGATCCCCATCAGCTGATACAAACCTACGTTATTGCGCTCCACTTTCAATGCGGCAAGCCGTCAGCGCCAACAGAGCCCTGCGAAAGCCTGACGGTTTTAAACGAACGTTCACTATCCAGCATCAACGCCATCAGCCTATTGATTGAAATATTTAAACGCACTTCATACAGCTGTTTTTAAAAAGCCTGGAGTAAGGTCGGGATTTGTTTTTGCATTTGTAATTTTATTACGTAATAAGTTACGAATCGCATGATATGAAGGGTGACCGGACGAGCCATCGTCCGGACAGAAAAACCAGGAGCATAACCATCTGTATAGAGCTTTTATACCAATCCAATAAATCAATTAAAAACATCAACTTAAATATCAACCCTAAACAGGCGTTTTAAAAAAACTGTTGACGTAATCGACAATATTTCGCACCTTATCAATCGTGTTACCCCGTTGTTGCGGGAACGTTTCAGGAACAGGGATTCGACTTTAGTCGTAGTTAGTTAGTTCAAAATGTAATTCTCAAAGGAGTGAACCTTATGTCGGCACCGGCTCAGACCCACTGTAGCGCCCGCCTTCGCATCCAGGGCGAGATGCTGCCCGAATACGCGCAAATTCTGACGCCGGACGCGGTGGCGCTGGTCTCCGAACTGGTGGAACGTTTTGCTCCCCAAAGAGGGGAATTGCTGAAACAACGTGTGGCACGTCAGGCCCGTATCGATGGTGGCGAGCTGCCGGACTTCCTGCCGGAAACCGCCCACATCCGTGAAGGTGACTGGACCATTCGCGGCATTCCCGCCGACCTGCAAGATCGCCGTGTGGAGATCACCGGCCCGGTCGAGCGCAAGATGGTGATCAACGCCCTCAACGCCAACGTCAAAGTGTTTATGGCGGACTTCGAGGACTCACTGGCCCCCGCCTGGAACAAGGTGATCGAGGGTCAAATCAACCTGCGCGATGCAGTCAACGGTACCGTCTCCTACACCAGTCCGGAAGGAAAGGCCTACACCCTGAACCCCAATCCGGCGGTGCTCATCTGCCGGGTGCGCGGTCTGCACCTGCCGGAAAAACATGTCACTTTCGATGGCGAGCCCATCCCCGGCGGCCTGTTCGATTTTGCCCTCTACTTCCTGCACAACTATCAGACGCTGCTGGCCAAAGGCTCCGGCCCCTACTTCTATGTACCCAAGCTGCAGAGCCATCTGGAAGGGCGCTGGTGGAGCGAGGTATTCGCTTGGACCGAGGACAAGTTCGGCCTTCCCCGCGGCACCATCAAGGCCACCGTGCTGATTGAAACCCTGCCGGCTGTATTCGAGATGGATGAGCTGCTCTATCAGATGAAGGATCACATCGTTGCGCTGAACTGCGGCCGCTGGGACTACATCTTCAGCTACATCAAGACCTTGAAGAACCATCCGGATCGCGTCCTGCCGGACCGCCAGGTAGTAACCATGGACAAGCCGTTCCTCTCCGCCTACTCGCGGCTGCTGATCAAGACCTGTCACAAGCGCGGTGCGCTGGCGATGGGTGGCATGGCCGCCTTTATTCCGGCCAAGGACGCGGCCGTGAGCGAACAAGTATTCGCCAAGGTCAAAGCGGACAAGGAGCGCGAAGCCAATAACGGCCACGATGGCACCTGGGTGGCCCACCCTGGCCTCGCCGATACCGCCATGGCGGTATTCAACGCCACCATTGCGGCTGGCGCCAAGAACCAGATCGGCGTGCTGCGCGAGCAGGATGCCCCCATCACAGCCGCCGACCTGCTGGCCCCCTGTGAGGGTGAGCGCACCGAAGCAGGCATGCGCACCAATATCCGGGTTGCCCTGCAATATCTGGAGGCCTGGATCAACGGTAACGGCTGCGTGCCCATCTACGGTCTGATGGAAGATGCCGCCACCGCCGAGATCTCCCGCACCTCCATCTGGCAGTGGATCCGCCACGGCAAGAGCCTGTCGAACGGCAAGGTGGTGACCAAGGATCTGTTCCGCCAGATGCTGGCCGAGGAGCAGGAGGTGGTCAAAGCCGAAGTGGGTGCCGAGCGCTGGCAAGCGGGTCGCTTTGCCGAAGCAAGCGAGCTGATGGAAGAGATCACCTGCGCCGATACTCTGATCGATTTTCTGACGCTGCCCGGTTACGAGCGGCTCTGAACTCCGGGCCCCGGCGGGGCTCGCCAATAACAAGTCAATGGAAACGTGAAATCAATGAAAGAGGGAACTGATATGGCACTGACCCGTGAGCAACAGATCCAGGCTATCGAGAAAGACTGGGCGGAAAACCCCCGCTGGAAAGGGATCAAGCGCGGCTACAGCGCCGAAGATGTGGTAAACCTGCGCGGCAGCTTGCAGCCGGTGCACACCCTGGCCCAGCGCGGTGCCGACAAGCTGTGGGGTCTGATCCACGGCGACGCCAAAAAGGGCTACGTCAACTGCCTCGGCGCCCTGACCGGTGGTCAGGCGGTACAGCAGGCCAAGGCGGGGATCGAAGCGATCTACCTCTCCGGCTGGCAGGTGGCGGCAGACAACAACTTGTCCTCCACCATGTATCCGGATCAGTCCCTCTACCCGGCCAACTCGGTGCCGTCCGTGGTGGAGCGCATCAACAACTCCTTCGCCCGTGCCGACCAGATCCAGTGGGCCAACAAGGTTGGGCCGCAGGATGAGGGCTTTATCGACTACTTCCTGCCCATCGTGGCGGATGCGGAAGCTGGCTTCGGCGGCGTGCTGAACGCCTTCGAACTGATGAAGGGGATGATTGAAGCGGGTGCCGCTGGCGTGCACTTTGAAGATCAGCTGGCATCAGTCAAGAAGTGCGGCCACATGGGCGGCAAGGTACTGGTACCCACTCAGGAAGCGGTGCAGAAGCTGGTTGCCGCCCGTCTGGCAGCCGATGTGTGCGGCACCACCACCCTGGTGATCGCCCGTACCGACGCCAACGCCGCTGACCTGTTGACCACCGACGCTGACCCGTACGATGCAGACTTCCTGACTGGCGAGCGCACAGCTGAAGGGTTCTACAAGGTTCGTGCCGGTATCGATCAGGCCATTGCTCGCGGTCTAGCTTACGCCCCTTATGCCGACATGGTGTGGTGTGAAACCGCCAAGCCGGATCTGGACGAAGCGCGCAAGTTTGCCGAAGCGATCAAGGCCAAGTTCCCGGATCGCATACTGGCCTACAACTGCTCACCGAGCTTCAACTGGAAGAAAAATCTGGACGATGCCACCATCGCCCGCTTCCAGCAGGAGCTCTCCGACATGGGCTACAAGTACCAGTTCATCACCCTCGCGGGTATCCACAACATGTGGTTCCACATGTACGAACTGGCCTACCAGTACGCCCGTGGCGAAGGGATGAAGCACTACGTCGAGATGGTGCAGGAGCCGGAATTTGCAGCCGCCAGCCGTGGCTACACCTTCGTAGCCCATCAGCAGGAGGTCGGTACCGGTTACTTCGACAAAGTGACCACCGTCATTCAGGGTGGCCAATCCTCGGTCACTGCGCTGACCGGTTCCACCGAAGAAGATCAGTTCCACTGATAGGCAGAACTGTTTGAGAAAGTCCTTGAGATAGCAAAACCCCGGCTTCAGGCCGGGGTTTCTTTTGCCCGTTATATCAGCACCACGGAAACTCAAGCACACCCAATGGCTCAGAGCTCGAGGATCTCTTTGACAAAGGGAATAGTGAGCTTGCGCTTGGCGCGAAATGAGGCGTTGTCGAGCTGATTGAGAGTGGTAAGCAGAGTGCGCATGTCGCGGGAGAGGCGGTTGAGCAGGAAGCGGCCCACATCGATGGGCAGTTTGAAGCCCCGCAGCTCGGCACGCAGCTGCAGGGCACTGAGCTTGCCTTCATCATCCAGCTCTTCGAGATGGAAACTCACCCCCCAGTCAAGGCGCGAGGCGAGATCCGGCAGCTGCAGCCCCAGCTTGCGCGGCGCGCTACAACCGGTGACGATCAGCGTCCCTTCCCCTTTCTCCTGCCAGCGATTGTAAAAATCAAACAGCGCCCGCTCCCAAACGGCATTTCCGGCGATGGCCTCAATGCTGTCGAGGCAGACCAGCGGCAGACTTTCGAGGGCATCAAGCATGCTGGGATCGAGCTGTTCAAACTGATCGAGGGAAAGATAGGCCGCCGCTGCATCGCGGGCATTGACCTCGGCACAGGTGGCATGGAGCAGATGGGAGCGCCCGGAGCCCTTGGCTCCCCAGAAATAGAGGAAAGGTGACCCCTGACCGATAGCCGCATTCTTGAGGGCGGTGATCAGATGAGCATTGGTGCCGGGATAAAAACTGACGAAGGTTTCATCATCCGGTAGTTGTACGGCTAGGGACAGTTGGGCCGGTTGCTTCACTCGTTGGGCTTTGACTGTGACATTTGTGGCTAAGTGTACCATCGCAATGGCAGATAGAGAACCGCCCGGACAAGCCGGGCGGTAGACAAAAGCCTTGTGAAATCAGGGCTGCGACCATTGGTAACGCAGATTGCTGCCATTATCGTCAACCTTGTGCAAGCGGCTCTCCAGCTGCAGGGCGCGTACCAACTCGCTCTGATCCCCCTGCAGGGTAAAGTTGAAGGTGACCTGATTGCCTTCCAGCTTGCCGATCTCGACCTTGCTGACGTTGGCCATCCCCTGCAGCATCTTCTGCACGGAGATCATGCTGTCCACATCGGAGAGACCATCCACCACCAAGGTCTGACTGGTTGCCGGCCCCGAGATGCGGGCGCCGTAGTTTTTCACCAGCCAGGTCGCCAAGGTATCGGCAAGCCCTTGCGCCACTTCGGCCTGGGTACCCGTGGTGTTGCCTCGGGTCAGTTCGGCCACTTCACCAGCGGCCTTGGGACCGTAGAGTCCCCAGTCGATGCTCCACTTGTCCCCTTCCGGGGTCAGCTTGCCCAGCACCACCATCTCGGCGCCATAGCGCTGGCTCGCCTTGAGGATGGGATCGGCAAAACGGCCCCACACATCGGTGGCGCTGACCGCCATGTTGTCGTCCAGATCCATCAGGGGAATGCTGACCGGCAGCCCCAGCGCCAGGGTCTGTTCGCGCAAGGCCTGTGCCCAGCCATCGGTAGACTGGTCTGCCAGCAGATGGCGCTCACCCTGATCCACCACCAGCCAGAGGGCCATCTGGGGACGAGCCGGGCCAAGCAGGGCGAATTTGCTCTCGGAGACCAGGCTGTTGACCTTGTCGCTCTTGAACTCGGCCTTCAGATACTTGACCGAATCCACATCCTGATAGCCATAGCTCTTTACATAGTCGCCCGGCGCAGCCAGCGCCTTGACCACGGCAGGCTGGGTCAGAATATCCCGCTTGCCGGTCACCTTGATCAACACCTCGCCCAGCGCCTGACCCTGAGCAGCCACCATGTCGCCGGTGGTCGGGGCCTTGCCCTGATAGAGGTCGGTCACCTGAGCGGCCGAGGCAATGAATGACAAGCCGCAGCAGAGGGCGGTCACAACACGTTTGAACATGAACAGAGTCTCGAAATGGGAGATGGTGCTTATGGTAGCGGCAAGGCGCGTCCTGCGGCAAGGCTGGGACAAAAGCCATAAACAGCGAAGCCGGCAGGACGCCGGCTCCGTCAGCCACCTCGGCAGAGGCGGCGTGTCACAGCAACTTACTTGGTACCGAAGATCTTGTCGCCGGCATCGCCCAGACCCGGCACGATGTAGCCTTTCTCGTTCAGCCCCTGATCGATGGAGGCACAGAACAGCTCCACATCCGGGTGAGCGGCTTCCAGCGCCTTGATGCCTTCAGGCGCGGCAACCAGCACCAGCACCTTGATGGACTGGCAGCCTTTCTTTTTCAGCAGATCGATAGTGGCGATCATGGAGCCACCGGTGGCCAGCATGGGGTCGATGACCAGCGCCAGACGCTCTTCGATGTTGCTGACGATCTTCTCGAAGTAGGGAACCGGCTGCAGGGTCTCTTCATCGCGGTAGATACCGACCACGCTGACGCGGGCACTCGGCATGTGCTCCAGTACGCCATCCATCATGCCAAGACCGGCACGCAGGATCGGTACGACGGTTACCTTCTTGCCCTTGATCTGGTCAACTTCTACTGGCCCATTCCAGCCATCGATGATAACCTTCTCGGTTTCGAAGTCAGAGGTAGCTTCATAGGTCAACAAACTGCCCACTTCTTTGGCCAGTTCACGGAAACGCTTGGTGCTGATATCGCCTTCACGCATCAGACCGATCTTGTGTTTGACCAAGGGGTGTTTGACTTCAACGACTTTCATTATTATCTCCTCTAACCTGCCGCAAAAAAAATCGCGGAATCATACAATAAAAGCCGCCGCTTGTAGAGCAGTTTTGCGCAAAAACGCGCAAACGATTTCCTTTCTGGTTTTTCACCGCCACTGTTAGAATACGCCCCGAATTTTACCCTCCACTTCTCACATGACGGGGACTACTCGTGACTGACAAAACCTCACTGAGCTACAAGGATGCTGGCGTGGATATCGATGCCGGCAATGCACTGGTTGAACGTATCAAGGGCGTGTCAAAGCGCACTCGTCGTCCTGAAGTCCTTGGTGGTCTTGGCGGCTTTGGGGCCTTGTGTCAAATCCCTGCGGGCTACAAGGAGCCGGTGCTGGTCTCCGGCACCGACGGTGTGGGCACCAAGCTGCGCCTCGCCATCGATCTGAAAAAACATGACACCGTGGGTATCGATCTGGTGGCCATGTGCGTCAACGACCTGATTGTACAGGGTGCCGAGCCCCTCTTCTTCCTCGACTACTACGCTACCGGCAAGCTGGATGTGGACACCGCGGCCGCAGTGGTCACCGGGATCGGTGCCGGTTGCGAGCAGTCCGGTTGCGCTCTGGTGGGCGGCGAAACCGCCGAGATGCCGGGCATGTATGAAGGGGAAGACTACGACATCGCCGGTTTCTGCGTCGGCGTGGTGGAAAAGAGCGAGATCATCGACGGCAGCAAGGTTGCTGAAGGTGACGCCCTGATCGCGCTGGCCGCCAGCGGCCCCCACTCCAACGGTTTCTCCCTGATCCGCAAAATTCTCGAGGTCTCCAAGGCAGATGTTCATCAGCCGTTGGGTGACACCACCCTGGCCAACGCCCTGCTGGAGCCGACCCGCATCTATGTGAAACCTGTGCTCAAGCTCATCAAGGAGTGCGAGATCCACGCACTCTCCCACATCACCGGTGGCGGCTTCTGGGAGAATATCCCGCGCGTGCTGCCCGCCAACACTCAGGCTGTTATCGATGAGCAGAGCTGGCAGTGGCCAGCAGTGTTCAGCTGGCTGCAGCAGGCTGGCAACGTCACCCGCCACGAGATGTATCGCACCTTCAACTGCGGCGTCGGCATGATCATCGCCCTGCCTGCCCATCAGCTGGAGAAGGCGCTGACCCTGCTCAAAGCCGAGGGTGAGAACGCATGGCACATCGGTCATGTGGCCAAGGCGGCCGATGGTGAGGAGCAGGTCGTCATCAAATGATGCGGATCCTCGTCCTTATCTCCGGCAACGGCAGCAATCTGCAGGCAGTCCTCGACCACTGCGCCAGCGGCAAGATTGCCGGTGAGGTGGTCGGCGTCATCAGCAACAAGGCCGATGCCTATGGCCTGATCCGCGCACAAGAGGTAGGGGTGGCTACCGCCACCCTCAGCCAGCAGCAGTTTGCCAGTCGGGAGGAGTATGACGCCGCCCTGCTGGCGCTGATGGCTGACTATCAGCCGGATCTGGTGGTACTGGCCGGCTTTATGCGCATATTGAGCCCGCAACTGGTGCGCCACTTCGCCGGACGGATGATCAATATCCACCCCTCCCTGCTGCCGAAATATCAGGGGCTGCACACCCACCAGCGCGCTATTGATGCTGGTGACAGCGAGCATGGCGCCAGCGTCCACTTCGTGACCGAAGAGCTCGACGGTGGCCCGGTGATCCTGCAGGCCAGTGTGCCCATCTTCGAAGGCGATGATGCTGACGAGGTGGCAGCACGGGTACAGGTGCAGGAGCACAGCATCTACCCGCTGGTGGTGCAGTGGTTCTGTGAAGGGCGTTTGCAGATGCGAGAAGGATCTGCCTTTCTCGATGGCAAGCAACTTGGCCCGGCAGGCTATGCCTGCGAGTAACCGCTAACCACAGTAAGCAAAATGTAACAAGGGAGGCCCAGGCCTCCCTTGTCATTTCCATAGATCAACGCAATGACCACGTTCATCTTCGATTACGCCGCTACGCGGCTAATCAGACCGGATTGTCGATATCGATAAAGGTTACATCCAACCCGTGCACGGTCGCCAGCCACTCTCCCAGCGCCTTGACGCCGTAGCGTTCTGTAGCGTGATGACCGGCAGCGTAGAAGTGCATCCCCATCTCGCGAGCGGTGTGGATGGTCTGCTCGGAAGCCTCGCCAGAGATAAAAGCGTCGATGCCCTGCTCCGCCGCCAGATTGATGTAGCTCTGGCCGCCGCCAGTGCACCAGGCCACCGAGCGGATTAGCTCGGGGCCGCTGTCGCCACAATGGAGCGGCTCACGACCAAGACGCTCGCCAATCAGCTTGGCAAAATCGCTGCCGCTCATCGGCTCTTCCAGCTTGCCCACCATGGCGACACTCTTGCTGTTCCACGGCTCCAGACCACGACGCACCTTGATATCGAGCAGCTTGGCGAGCTGGGCGTTATTGCCCACCTCGGGATGGACATCCAGTGGCAGGTGGTAGGCAAACAGATTGATATCGTGGGCCAGCAGGGTCTTGATACGGCGCTGCTTCATACCGGTGATCTGGGCCGGTTCACCGCTCCAGAAGTAGCCGTGGTGAACCAGAATGGCATCGGCATCGGCAGCCACGGCTGCATCTATGAGGGCCTGACTGGCGGTCACGCCAGTCACCACCTTGCGAATGCGATCGCGCCCCTCGACTTGCAGACCATTGGGGCAGTAATCCTTGATGGCGTGGGGCTCAAGCAGGTGGTTGAGTACGGTTTCCAATTTTCGATGAGAGATCATAAGGGTCCCTTTATAACGGCGCGATTCCCTGTTTTACCAATAAAAACAAGGCCCCGGCTCAAAACGCCAAGGGCCCTATGATAATCGAGAGCCGCCATCAAGACCATGACGGTTCCCACACAGTGATACTTCCCTCTATTGAGGCACCAGCCTGATTCAGGCAGGCAAGTCGATGCCGGCATCCCGCATCTGGGCCAGCTTGTAGCGCAGAGTACGCGGGCTGATACCGAGACGGTCGGCCACATCCTTGCGACTGCCGTTGCACTCTTGCAGGGTGTCGAGAATGATCTGGTGCTCCTGCTGCTTGAGTTCGCTACCGAGGCGATCACCGCCATAAGCGCGCTCTGCGACGGCAAACTCCATCTCCTGCTCGTCCACCTCTTCCAGAATGAGGTGGCTGCAATCGATCACTCCATCTGGACTGAGGATCAACGCCCGCTGTACCACGTTGTCCAGCTCGCGTACGTTGCCGGGCCAGGGATGAGAGAGCAGCCGCTCGCGCGCCTGCGGCTCCAGCTGCGGGGTGGGCAGCCCCTGCTGGCTGGCATGCAGGGCCAGCAGATGTTCAGCCAGCGGCAAGATGTCTCCGGGTCGCTCGCACAGGGCAGACCAGCGCAACGGAAAAACGTTGAGACGGTAGTAGAGATCTTCGCGAAACAGGCCATCCTGTACCGCCTTCTTGAGATCCCGGTTGCTGGTGGCGATGACCCGCACATCCAGCGGGATCATCTTGCGGCTGCCGAGCCGCTCTACCTCTTTCTCCTGCAGCACCCGCAGCAACTTGGCCTGCAGCCCCAGATCCATCTCGGTGATCTCGTCGAGCAGCAGAGTCCCCCCCTGCGCCTGCTCGAACTTGCCGGGGCACCCCTGCACCGCGCCGGTAAACGCCCCCTTCTCGTAGCCAAACAGGGTCGCCTCCAGCATGTTCTCCGGAATGGCGGCGCAGTTGATGGCGATAAAGGGCTGCTCGGCGCGGTTGGAGTTGTCGTGGATGTAGCGGGCCAGTACCTCTTTACCCGTACCACTCGGGCCGGTCACCATGACGGTGGCCTCGCTTCTGGCCACCCGGGTCGCCAGCTGAAACAGCTCGGCGCTCTTGGGATCGCCATAGACCACGGCACGTTTTTCTACCTTCTGGGCCGGCACATAGCGGCTCACCTGGTTGAGCAACACCTCGGGCGAAAAGGGTTTGGCCAGATAGTCGATGGCCCCTTCACGCATGGCGCGCACCGCGCCGTCGATGTTGGCGTAGGCAGTCATCAGGAGTACCGGCACCTGTGGATACTGCTGGCGTATGGTGGCCAACAGGGTCAGGCCATCCATTCCTCCCATCTGAATATCGGAGATCACCATGTCAAACGGCTGACGGGAGAGAGCCAGCAAGGCCCGCTCGCCGCTGTCTACTTCACGGCACTCATAGCCGCCAAGCAACAGGGTATCGACCAGCGCCTCACGCAGGCCATTGTCATCTTCCACTACCAGGATCCGGGCCTGAGTCATGCTACACCTCCCACGACAGCCAACCTGGCCGCATTGATATGGCTCCCACTCGGCTGGCGCAGCGCCTTAACAAGGCTCATGCTGCACCTCCAAGTTGTACCTGCAGCTGATGCAGGGGGAACGACAGAGTAAAACAGGTGCCCTCTCCGGGAACCGAGGCCACACCGACCTCGCCCTGATGAGCACGCACGACGGATTGCACCACCGCCAGTCCAAGGCCGGTGCCCTGGGAGCGAGTGGTAAAGAAGGGTTCGAAAATCTGGCTAAGCAGGTGGGCCGGCATCCCCTTGCCATTGTCGATCACCCGCATCTCGACCCGAGCACCGCTGCGCACCGCGCTCACCAGAAGTGACGTTGCCCCCGCCTGCTGGGCGTTGGCGATGAGGTTGTTGATGGCTCCGGAGAGTGCACTGCTGTTGGCCAGCAGGCAGAGATCGGGCTCCGGCGCCTCCATATGCAGCTCGCAACCCTGCTGGGCGCAGAAGGCCTCAGCTCCCGCCTGCACTTCAGCCAGCAGACCCTGTACCGAGACGGGGGTGACCACCTGATTGTCGCCATTGCGGGCAAACAGCAGGATGTCGTTGATCTGCTTCTCCAAGTCCTGCAGCCGGGCCATCAGCTTCTGCTGAAACTGGGTGCGGGATTCGGGTTTGAGGGTGCGGTTCGCCAGGTTGGCGGCATAGAGCATGGCGGCCGAGAGCGGGGTGCGGATCTGATGGGCCAGCGAAGCGGCCATATTGCCAAGAGCCGACAACCGCTTCATGTGGTTGATGCGATCCTGCAGCTGACGGGTTTCGGTCAAGTCGTTGATAAAGACCAGCTGGCCCGCCTGATCCTGCAGCGGCTGGGTCGAGAGCTGGACCCGGCGACCATCGCGCAGGGAGATCTCGTGACCATCATCCTCGCGCGGCTCGAAGCAGCGGGTGATGACGTGACGCCAGAGCTCCCCCTCCAGCGGCTCTCCTAGCAGGTCTATCGCCGCCGGATTGGCACGGGTGATGATGCCAGTGCCATCAAGCAACAGCACCCCGGTCGGGAGCGCCTTGAAGATGGCGTAAAGCTGGCTCACTTCGTGAGACTGGAGTGGGATATCCTGCTGTTGGGCTGTCATAAACCTGACCTCAAACTGGCGACCTGGTCAGGTTATTCAATTTCCATGCCACTAAATTAATCTATTAAAACCAATAGATTACTGCTCTGCGTCAAGGCTTTGACCCTCAGACGTCCTTGCTCATCCCATACTTTTTCATCTTCTCGACCAAGGTAGTACGACGCATGCCGAGCAGATCGGCGGCGCGGGCCACCACCCCGTCCTGCGACTCCAGAGCCTGACGGATCAGCTCCACTTCGAGGTCGGCCAGCATCTCCTTGAGATTGACCCCCTCCTCCGGCAGCTGCATGGTTCGAGGCGAGGAAAGCGGATGGTCGATCTCCGGCGGATCCTGAAACACCGCGGCCAGTGCATCCCGCTCATCCATCTCGGTCAGTCGCTCATCACGCGGCTCGCTTGGCAGCAAGCGGTAGCGGCTCGGCAGATCGGCCACATCGACAATCTGCTGCGGATAGAGAATGAGCAGCCGCTCCAGCAGGTTGGAGAGCTCGCGCACGTTGCCCGGCCAGGGATACTGCATCAGCGACTCCATCGCCCGCTGGGTCAGACGGATGGTGCTGTGGTGCTGTTCGGCATGGCGGTTGAGCAGCTCCTGCAGCAGCAGGGGGATATCGTCGATGCGATCACGAAGCGGCGGAGTCTCGATGGGGAAGACATTGAGGCGATAGTAGAGATCTTCACGGAAGCCCTGGGTGCGGATCAACGCCTCCAGATCCCGGTGAGTCGCGGCGATGATACGCACATCGGCCTGAATGGGCTTGCCACCACCCACCCGATCAAAGAGCCGTTCCTGCAACACCCGCAGCAGCTTGACCTGCATCGGCATCGGCATGTCGCCGATCTCGTCGAGGAACAGAGTGCCCCCCTGCGCCAGCTCGAAGCGGCCACGCCGCGCGGCGATAGCACCGGTAAAGGCCCCCTTCTCGTGGCCGAACAGCTCGCTCTCCAAGAGCTCCGCCGGAATGGCACCGCAGTTGATGGGCACGAACGGCCCCTGGCTGCGGCCAGAGAGTTCGTGAATGGCGCGCGCCACCACCTCTTTACCGGTACCCGACTCACCGAGGATCAGCACGTTGGCATCGGTCTCGGCAACCTGGCTGATGAGGCGACGCACCTCCTGGATCCCCTTCCCCTTGCCCACCAGCAGGCGCAGCAGAGCCTGCCCCTTGTCATGGGTCTGCTGACGGGGATGCAGAGAAACAAACGCCTGACAGAAGTGCAGGTGGCGAGTCAGCGACTCATAGGTAAACGGCGCCTCGGCAACACCGATGAAGTTGCTGTTGGGCAGGTCGGCCTCGACCAGAGAGATAAAGGGGGTTCGGGGGAATGCAGCCAGCAGATCCGGCAGAACACGGGTGCCGAGCTCTCCGGCCAGTACACCTTGCAGGGGGCCGGAGGAGTCGATGGCGACATCCAGATCGCCTTCAGCTACCTCTTGCCACGGGATCCCCATAAACGAGAGCACTGTTCCCAACTGCTGACGCCGCTGCGCATCGGCATCAACAATCAACACGCCCATCTCCACCATATCAATCCCTCGCGACGACCGAATATAATTCATTGTTTTATATAGATATAAAACATATATCACTTATTTTATTTCTGACAGACAAAGTGCCAAAATTCCGACACTTTGTCAAAAATTGTCGTATTCAGGCTAAGTGTATCGACATAAAACGGGGATAAACGAAATGGCTACGGCATTTTTTTCGAAGGGAATATTCAGGTGATACCGCCTTGCCGGCGGCGGTATCACTCAGATGCAGCAGTTCAAGGGTGGATATGGTGGCACGGGGTGGCGTAGCGGCACTCGGGGAAACGGCTGCAGGCCAGAAAGAGGCGGCCGGCATGGGGCCCTTTCTTGGCTTCACGTTCCACCAGCGGCGCATCGCAGCGAGGACAGTGGTGCACCTCTTCATCCTCGTCTTCAGACGGATCGGCAAACAGGTTGTCGGCAAGCTCCGGCTCCATCGCGGGAACTGCAACGCTCGGCGCAGGGCGCTCCAGATTTGGGAAGTGAAGCGGCTCTTCATCGACCGGGCGAACAGTTGCCTGTGGCGAGCCACCGCGCAACGGCGTGCCAAGATCGACCCCGTCCAGCAACAGAGGATTGAAGGTAGGTTCGCGCCGCTGGCCCGGCAGCAGATCATCGACCACCGGCTCGCTGGTTTTGACCAGCAACGGCAGAATCTGTTCGCGCAACTCTTCCACCTGATAACCGCTGCTGGCCGGAATTTGCAGCAGGGGCAGACCGGCGCTGTCGCAGGCAGTTTTCAGAAAGAGATCACGCGCCTTACGCTTCTGATGACGGTGAGAGCTGTCATCCAGCTCGATGGCGCAGACAAACGAGAGGTCGGTCGGATGGCAGAGCAGATAGTCAAAATGCTTGCCGCTGATCTTGTTGAAGTGTTGCTGCCATTTGCTCTTGCCGAGCCCCGCTTGCGGAGTCAGCACATCGGCCACCCGCACCTTGGCAAGCACTCTGGCCTTGTCGCCTACCGCCAGATCCAGAACCCCGAGAAAAGAGCGCTCGGCCGGAGTGAAGAGAGTCTCCTGCAGATCGTAGGGCAGCTGCTTCTGCTCCTTGTTTCTGCTCCAGAAAATCGCCAGCACCAGCAGGGCCAGCAGCAGTAATCCCGACAGGACGAGGGTATTCATGAGAGCACAATCCAGTTCACAACACGAAAGGGGGAACACTTTACCACAGCCAGCGTCAGGCAAGGCAGCAGGCAAGCGTATGGAAAGTGTAAAAGTCCCTGCTTTTTATCCATTTGCCAGCGGGCGGGGCTTCATATGACCAGCCACAGCAGGCACAATGCTGGAGAAACCCGATTCCAAGGAGAGCAGGATGCAAAAGCAATTGGTGGTCACCGTGATCGGTGCAGACAAACCAGGTATCGTCGAGAGTCTGGCTGCCGTCATCAGTCGCGAGCAGGGCAACTGGCTGGGCAGTGCCATGAGCGAGCTGGCAGGCCAGTTTGCCGGTATCCTCCATGTGGCGGTGCCCGAGGAGCACTACCGCAGCCTGTGCGAAGCGCTGGCCCTGCTGCCCGGCCTCACCATCAGTTTTGCCGAAGGGACCCCCACCGCCGAGCCGGCCCATCAGGTGATGATGACGGTCACCGGCAATGATCGCCCCGGCATCGTCCACGAAGTAGCAAGCATCCTGCGGCAACTTGATATCAATGTGGCCGATCTCACCACCGGCTGTGAACCGGCCCCCCACTCTGGCGCATCACTCTTCTATGCCCATGCACTGGTTGCTCTGCCAGACGGGCTGGAGATGGAGAGCCTTGTTTCTGCGCTGGAGTCTCTCTCCGATGATCTGGTGGTCGATATTGACGAGGCGATGCCCGAGTAATATTGCTGTCACTTTTCTGTCATATATTCACGTCATACCTGCCGCGCAGAGGCGAACTGATTAGAGACCAGAGGCATAACATGAGCACCGACAAGCTGTATGAAGAGAAAGAGCTGAGCTGGCTCTCATTCAATGAACGGGTGTTGCAAGAAGCGATGGACAAGACGGTCCCCCTCATCGAGCGGGTCCGCTTTTTGGGGATCTTCTCCTCCAACCAGGATGAGTTTTTTAAAGTTCGGGTGTCGGACGTCAAGCGCCGCATTCTGATCAACGAAGTACATGGCGGCGATGATGAAGCCAAGGTGCTGCTGCGCGCCATCCAGCAGAAGGTGATGGCACTTGGCGAGGCATTCGACAACACCTACAAGGAGCTGCTGATCGCCCTGGCTCGCCACAACATCTTTCTGGTCAACGAAAACCAGCTCTCCGACGCCATCCAGAAGTGGCTGCGGGTGTTCTTTCGGGAGAAGGTGCTGCGCCACATCATCCCGATCCTGCTCAACAAGGAGGTCAACCCGGTCAAGTTCCTGAAAGACGAGCACACCTATCTGGCCATCGAGATGAAAAAGAATGGCCAGGTGATCCAGTACGCGCTGGTGGAAGTGCCGACCGATGACCTGCCCCGTTTCTTCCAGCTGCCGCCGGAAGGGACCCGCCGCAAGAAGCAGATCATCATTCTGGACAATGTCATCCGCTTCTGTCTCGACGAGATCTTCAAGGGTTTCTTCGACTACGACGAGATTGCCGCCTATGCGGTGAAGCTGACCCGGGATGCCGAATATGACCTCTCCGACCAGCTGGACTTGAGCCTGGTCGACAAGATGAGTGATGGCTTGAAGCAGCGTCTCACCGCCATGCCGGTGCGTTTCGTCTACGAGCGGGAGATGCCGGCGGCGATGATAAGCTTCCTCAAGCTCAAGCTGCAGATCAGCTCCTACGACGCCATCATGCCGGGCGGGCGCTATCACAACTTCAAGGATTTCATCGGCTTCCCCAACGTGGGCCGCGACTATCTGGAAAACCCCAAGCTGCCAGCCATCGATTGCCGCGACTTTGACGGCTTCGTCAATGCCTTCGATGCCATCACCAAGCAGGACATCCTGCTCTACTACCCGTACCACAAGTTCCACCACTTCACCGAGCTGGTGCGTCAGGCGGCGTTCGATCCGGCGGTCAGCGCCATTCGCATCAATATCTACCGGGTCGCCAAGAAGTCGCGGATCATCCACTCCCTCATCGATGCCGCCAACAACGGCAAGAAGGTGACCGTGGTGGTAGAACTGCGCGCCCGCTTCGATGAAGCTGCCAACATCGACTGGGCCAACATCCTGACCGATGCAGGGGTCAAGGTGGTGTTCGGGGTGCCGAGCCTCAAGATCCACTCCAAGCTCTGCCTGATTACTCGCCACGAAAACGGCGAGGCGGTGCGCTACGCCCATATCGGGACCGGCAACTTCAACGAGAAGACCGCCAAGATCTATACTGACTTCTCGCTGCTGACTCGCCATCCTGACATCACCGCCGAGGTGGAGAGCGTGTTCGAGTACATCGAATACCCCTACCGGCGCTACAAGTTCAACCACTTGCTGGTCTCCCCCATCAACAGCCGGCGTCAGCTCTATCGTCTCATCGACAACGAGCTCTCCAACGCCAAGGCGGGGCAACCGAGCGGCATCACCCTCAAGATCAACAACCTGGTGGACCGGGATCTCATCAACCGGCTCTATGCCGCCGGTCAGGCCGGGGTGCCGATCCAGATGATCATCCGTGGCATGTGCGCCCTGCGTCCGGGCGTGCCGGGCCTCAGTGACAACATCAAGGTGATCAGCATCATCGACCGCTTCCTCGAGCACCCGCGGGTGATGGTGTTCCACAACAAGGGCAACCCCCAGCTCTATATCTCCAGCGCCGACTGGATGAGCCGCAATATTGACGGCCGGATCGAGGTGGGCACTCCCATCTATGACGAGCGGCTCAAGCAGCGCATCATGGATATTCTCGAGCTACAACTGAGTGATACCTGCAAGGCGCGGGTGATCGATGCCGACCAGCAGAACGAATATGTGAAGCGGGGCAACCGCCGCAAAATCCGCTCTCAGGTCGCGATTTACGACTATCTCAAACGTATCGAGTCAAACAATGGACAATAGCCTCTACGCCGCCGTCGATCTCGGCTCCAACAGTTTTCATATGGTGATCGCCCATCTGAGCGAAGGGCGTTTTCGCATCGTCGATCGAATCAAGGAGCGGGTGCGACTGGCGGAAGGGATGGATGAGCAAAAGCGCATGAGCCCGGAGGCGATGGAACGCGGCCTCGCCTGTCTGTCGCTGTTTGCCGAGCGGCTCACCAACATCAAACCGGATCAGATCCGCATCGCCGGCACCTACACATTGCGCCGTGCCAGCAACGCGCGCGAGTTCGTCAGCGAAGCGGCCAAGGTGCTCAACCACCCCATCGAGATCATCAGCGGGCAAGAAGAAGCACGGCTCATCTATCAGGGGGTCGCCCATACCCAGCATATCGAGGGCCAGGTACTGGTCATCGATATCGGCGGCGGCAGCACCGAGCTCATCATCGGTGAAGGGTTTGAACACAAGGCCCTCACCAGCCGCAAGATGGGCTGTGTCAGCTTTACCCAGAGCTTCTTTGCCAGCGGCAAACTGAGCGACAAGCACTTCACCAATGCCGTGCTGGAGGCGCAGCACCAGCTCGCCCCCATCGTCAACCAGTACCGCAAGCTGGGCTGGCAGAGCTGTCTTGGCAGCTCAGGTTCGATCCGCACCGTGCGCGACGTGCTACAGGGTGAGGGGCTGACTGACGGCAGCATTACGCTGGAGGGGCTGGAGCGGCTCAAGGCGCTGATGATCGAACACAAGCGGGTCGATAACCTCAAACTGGCCGGGCTCACCGAGGAGCGTCAGGAGGTGTTTGCCGCCGCGGTCGCCATCCTGCTCGGCCTGTTTACCTCGCTGCCCATCGAGCGGCTCGACTACTCTGACGGAGCCCTGCGTGAAGGATTGCTGTATGAGTTCGAGGAGCGCTTGCAGCACCACGATATCCGCGAACGGACGGCGCAAGCCCTCGGCACCCACTACCGGATGGACCGCAAACAAGCCGCCCGGGTGGAGCAGAGCGTGCTGACCCTGTTTGATGCCCTGCAAGAGCCTTGGCAGATGGAGATAGAGCCCTATCGCGCCATCCTCGGCTGGGCGGCGCGGCTGCACGAAATTGGCCTTGCCATCAACTACAGCGGCATCCACCGCCACTCCGCCTATATCCTGCAACACACCGACCTGCCCGGCTTCAACCAGGACGATCAGGCATTGCTGGCCGCGCTGGTACGCTTCCAGCGCAAGGGGCTAAAACTCGCCGAGCTACCGCCCCTGCCCAACCACGACCTGCAGACGGTGCTGCGCTGCATCCGCATTTTGCGCCTAGCGGTAGCCGCGCACCACAAGCGCCAGGACAACCTGCTGCCTGAGTGGAAAGTTGCGGTACAAGGGGATCAGCTGGTAGTGACCCTGCCGATCGACTGGTGCGAGGAGAACCGTCTCCTGATGCAGAATCTGGAGAAGGAGCACCGTTATTGCCAGGAGCAGGGCTGGCCACTGTTGTTCCAGCTCGGCTGAACCGCAAAGAGAGATGTAAAAAAGGCAGCCCGTGGGCTGCCTTTTGCATTCTCAGGTTGTGGTTTACTGCAGTTCGGGCAGCAGCAACTTGGCAATCTCGAAGTAGATGATAAGACCGGTACCATCCACCAGCGTCGCGATAAAGGGAGCCGATACGACCGCCGGGTCGATACGGAAGCGGCGCAACACCATGGGGATCACCGACGCCACAGTGGCGCTCCAGAGCACGATGGCGATGATGGTCAGAGTAACTACCATGCCAATCTGGGGACCCACCCCCAGACTCCAGGCCCGCACCCAGGCCGCCAGCGCAATGGCCGCCGAAATGAGCAAACCGGTAGAGAGCTCCTTCTTCAGCACAGTGCCGAGGTTGCGCAAACTCACCTCCCCGACCGCCATGGCACGCACTATGGTAGTGGTGATCTGGGTGCCGCTGTTACCACCGGTACCGATCAGCAGAGGGATAAAGAATGCCAGGGCAATGGCAGCTTCCAACTGCTCCTCGAAAGCCCGCAGCACGGTGCCGGTATAGGCTTCGGCCACAAACAGAATGAGCAACCAGCCCACCCGCTTGCGCCACAACTGCCAGGGCGTTGCCTGCAGATAGGGGGTATCCAGCGGCGATGAACCACCCTGCATCTCGGCATCCTCGGTGGATTCGAGCTCCAGGATATCGGCGGCATCATCAACGTGGAAAATACCGACCAGCCGTCCCTGATCCTCGACCGGCAACACCGACAAGTCGCGGTCAATCAGCAGGCGTGCCGCCAGCTCCTGATCCGCCCGAGCATTGATCCGCACCGTTTCACGGTCCATCAGAGTTGCGACGCTGGCCAGCGGGTCAGCGATCAGCAGAGTCTTGAGCGAGATGCTCCCCTGCAGACGCCCATCCGCGTTGACCACATAGATGTGGCGAAACAGCTGGGCATTGTCCCAGGCATCGTGGATCAGCTGCTTGGCCTTGCCCACGGTGTCCTGTTCGCTCACGGCCAGGTATTCATGACGCATGTTGGCCCCGACCGACTCGGTAGGCCAGTCAAGCAGGGAGTAGTACATGGCCTGAGCCTGGGTCGGAAAACGCGCCAACAGCATGGTGCGATCCTGACGGCCGAGCTTGCGCAGGATAGCCACCATCTCGCGACGGGGAATGGCCTCTTGCAAGACTGTAACTATGCTGCCATGCATACGCTGCAACAGGCGACCCGCACTTTCTGCCGAGAGAGAAGCGATAAGTTCAGCCCCCTGCGGCACAGGCAAGGTATCAAAGATGCAGTTGAGCTCTTCCGGACGCAGGGTCAGCAGTTGATCGGCACGCTGAACCGGATCCAGATTGTGTTCCAGCCAACCCTGCAGGCTGGCGAGATCGAGCAGTTGATGACGGTTGAGAATGGTGTGTGTTTTCTTCATCACAAATAATCCCATGTGATTTCAGGCAAGCCTGAGCGCGAGCGGAGATCCGTTCGCCATCTGAAAGAAAACAGCAATTTGATTGACGAGTAATAGGCAGGAAATGACGCCGTTCGGCGTGTCATCATCCCCACGTACCAGCTTTAGCACTGCATAACGTATCCGGCATGCCGGAAGCCACTTGGGTTTACACCTTAATCCGATGAAAACTGTCCTGATCTTGGGCGTCTCTGGACGTCGTGAGATCAGTGGCCTGTGTTTATACAGGAGCCTCGCCTAACGAGATGCTGCAATTAAACTTGCACAACCCTCTGTTGTGCGGGCGGCATAATTGTCCAATCACACAACAAGGTCAACCCCGGTTTAGCCAGAAACCGCCATAGGTAACAGCTTGTTACAATTACTGACCAATCATGGCTCAACGATGGGATTGCCCAATATGCAAAAAGGCCCTGATAGGGCCTTTTGTAGATTCAGCGGATGTAATCAAACAGGGTCAACCTGCTTATCTTGCTGAAGGAAAGTTGTGACGCACTCAGCGCTGCATCCTCTTTCGCCAGCGTGGATATTACTTCGTAGAGATCGGCCTCGGAAACCTTGGCCCTCGCCTCGGCGTTGAGAGTACTCAATCCCTCGTTGGAACCCATCACCTGCTCCAGACTGTTCATCCGGCCGCCCAGTTCACCTAGCCCATGATCGATGTTCAGGCGGGCGTTCTTCATGTGAACGGTTGCATCGGCCACCTTGCTCTGAAACGTATCGGCAGATACGCTCGGATCACGCAGCGTATTGATAAAGTCGGACATGCCATTGAGGATGTTGTCATTCTTTGGCGGATTGAGCGAAAACTGCTGTGCTGCTCCACCAGCTGGCAAATCGAGCGTCAATTCAAGGCCATTGAACGGGATCTTGGTACCGGGCGTGTAATTTCCAGTCTGCAACGTAGCACCACCGGAATCCTTGATCTGATAGGTATCGGGAGGCCCTATTGTGGTGGAAACGGTGTAGTCATTGCTGGCTAGCGCCGAGTTGTAGTTTGCCTGGAAAAAGTTATCAAAGTTGCCCTGATCCGCGATGCCCACCTTGATATTGGCAGTCCCTGCACTGGCTGTGCGCCTGGTCGCCACAATCTCGAAGAGATCCTGCCCCGAGTCATTGGCGGCAATCTTGACGGTCGGCGAAACCTGGATCTCGCGCTGTCCGGTATCCCCCTGATAGATGAACTTGCCGTTGGTATCTCTCACGTAGGGCTGGGTCTTGCTCTGGTTGCCGCCGAAGATATATTCCCCCTGAGAGTTCTTGCTGTTCATCAGATCAAACATCTGCTGCTGCAATCCTTCCAGTTCACTGGAGATGGCTTTGCGGTCATCCATGCTGATGGAGCCATTGTGTGATTTCTGGATCAGGGTTTGCGCACTCAGCATGGCGGTATTCAGGGAGGTCAATACCGTCTCTTCATGACCAAGGCTGTTCTCCAGAAGACTACCGTTGACCCCATATTGCTTGAAGAGGTCGATCTCCTTGGTCAGCGCCATTTTTTGGCTCATGCCTGCTGGGTCTTCACCGGCCGTCTGGAACTTATTGCCGGTCTGCAGCTGCTGATAAGCGGTATTGAGCCGCTCATTGGCACTGTTAAGGGAATAGATATTCCGGTCGTAGATCATGTTGGTCGTAATGCGCATGACGTTACCTCACGGAAGCAAGCAGTGTGTCGAAAATGGTTTTGGCGGTACTGACGATCTGGGCCGATGCCGCGTAGGATTGCTGGAACCGGATCAGATTGGCAGCTTCCTCTTCCAGATTGACCCCGGAGACACTTTCATAGATACCGGTACTTTGGATCAGCTTGGACTCATTGGCCTTGAGCAAAGTCTTCGCCTGGCTGGTATTGTTACCCACCGACATAACCAGCCCGGTATAGGCTTCATTGAAGGTCATCTTATCGTTGGTGGTACCACCATTGGTGCTCTTGCGCACCAGATCCTTATTCTGTAAATCGGCCAAGGCGAGACCATTACTGTTATCGGCAAAACCATTGGTGTTATAGCTGAGCGTAAAGGTGTCGCCAGCCCTGACCGTGCCGCTAATGCTGAACTCGTAGCCGGGGGTCTGTTTGGGATTGGCATAGACAGAGCCCACCGCGGGAGGTGGCAGTTGCAATGCAGCCATCAAATTTTTCCCCTTGCTGGCTGCCGGAGCCACACCAATCAGCGTGCCCCCTTTGTCATAGACCTCATAGTCGCCAACGCCGTTTATTTTGACGGCCTGAGGGGAAGCCGCATTTAGCGTGTTGGTACCAAACCCAGAACCGGTCCCGGTGTTGAATACGCCCTCCAGCTTGATATCGGCGCTACCTGTATTATTTGTGGCCTTTTGTGCTTTGAGCGGAGAAGCCAAAGCCAAATCTTCCGGCCGGGTAATATTTTGCGTTATGCCAGCAGCGGCACTCTTGGCTGGTTGCAACAGCAGCTTGTCGCCGGCAACTGGCGCGCCGGTCAAATCCACCGAAATACCGTGGCCCGGGATCTGGAAAGTGGCAGGTGGCGTAGTCCCTGTCGCAACCGAGGTCGCATTGCCATCCTTGTCCAGTGAAAAGACCTCATAACCTGTGGCGCTGCTAAAGCGGATCTCGTAGTCAAAGGGGGTCACTTCTGTTCCCTTACCGGGTACAAAACTGACCGTAGCACCTGTAGTACCGCCGTTGGAGTTGTAAGGCAACCCCTTGCTGGTGGGCAGGGTGAAAATATCGCTACCCAGCTCGTTATCCAGATCCATCCCCAGCCGGTTTTGCTGGTTCATGGCATCGGCCATGGCAATAGAAAGTTGTCCCAACTCGCGCTTGGTCGGCTCCAGATCAGTACGAGCCTTGAACAGCCCACCCACAGTACCCCCGAAGGTATCGTGATCGATAAGAGCCTGATTATCACCCAGGGTCAGTTGCAGCTCTTGGTTGCGCGAATCAGGGTCCCCTGCCACTACCTTAAACTGGGCCACACCACCATCCAGAACCAGAGAGTGACCGGTACTCATGTTGACCAGCACACTGCCATTGGCCTGAGGGATGGTGCGAATATCCATCTTTTCTGAAAGCTGGCGAATCGCCTCATCACGCTGGTCAGACAGCATCAGGTTCTCTTCTGGTGAGCCCTGAGTACGCATGATGGCCTGATTCAGGTCATTGATGCTGGTAAGCAGGCTATTAACCTGCTTGGTCTCGTCCTCAATGCGGGTGCTGATAGTGTCACTCTGCTTGTCGAGCTGGGCCGAGAGGGTGTGAAACCGATTGACCATGCCGCTCAGTTCGGTCATTGCAACCTTGCGGCCACCAATGCCGGCTGGTGACTCATTGGCAGAGTGGAAAGCATTGAAATACGAGGTCATGGCAGCCCCTACGCTGTTGCTGGTATCCCCCAGCAACCTGTCCACAGAGGAAAGCTGATCATAATGAGTCAAGGATGCATAGTAGGCAGAAGTATCACGGCGCACCTCCCCCTGCATATAGCTGTTGAGGATCCGCTCGGTCTTGATATCACCAGTACCCAGACCAACAGAATTGGTATACACCAGCGTACGCTCACGCACATAGCCCTGGCTATTGACGTTCACTATGTTGTTACTGGTGCTCTGCAGCAGGCGTTGCTGTGCCAGCACACCTGATGAACCAATTCCAAGCAGATCGCTTGCCATATGTTACAGCTCCATCTCGTTGTATTGCGCAATCGCATCGCTGCGCAATACCTGTTTCAGTTTGTTGGCGTAGTGAGGGTCCGTGGCATAACCGGCTTTTTGCAGCGCTTCAAAGTAGTGATCCGGACTGTCCACTTTGGCCAACGCCCCCTTGTAACGGGAGCCGGTGGTGAGAAAATCCACGTAATCGTTGAAGCTCTCTTCAAAAGAGTCGTAGGAGCGGAAGGCCGCTTTTTGGCGTGATGCAACCCCTTCCTCATACTCGAGCGTACTCACCACTGCCTTGGGCCCCTCCCAACGGGGATCAGCCTTAATGCCAAACAGGTTGTGAGTTACGTTCCCCTCGCCATCCTTGATCACCCGCTTGCCCCAGCCACTTTCCAGCGCGGCCTGAGCCACCAGTACCGCAGGGCTTAGTCCCAGCTTGTCGGCCGCTTTCTTGGCAAGTGGCATCAAGCGCTGCACAAACTCTTCCGGACTATCAAACTCTTTGCCATCGGCACTGCTACCAGCCTGGGCGGCAATGCCCATCGGCGGCACGGTACGGTGAAGGCGTACCGGCATTGTGAGCGCAGGTTTATCCTCTGCCATGCCCTTTTCAGCAAAATCTTTGCCAACTTTAGAGGCTTCAATCAAATCATTGGCAGCCCCGGTGGGCGGTTCGTAGGGTTTGTAGGCACGCTCCGTGCGCTGCGGCATCTTGAGCACCCGTCCATCCTTGTGGGTAAAGGTGGCCGGTGAGAGCTGCTTGGCCACCATATCGGCCAGACCTAACCCACCTTTATTGGTCATATCGGAAACACGCTGCTCATCCAGCATCCCTTCATAAAACTGGGTATAGCTGCTGTTGAACGGGCTATCCTGGGTCAACACCTGATTGGCCTGCCGCATCCCCTGAAAAATCATCTGGGTGAAAATTGACTCAAACTGGCGCGATGCACTCCGGAGCGCTTCCGCCTGCCCCTCTTTGCTGTTGCTCATCTGACGGAGGCGATCAAGGTTCTTTACGTCCTGCACGACCCCGAGATTGATACCGCTGTTAGTGTCAAATTCCGCCATTTTGCTTACCTCTTTGCCGCCCGTGGCAACCCCTTGCCGCTTGTTACAATATGATCAGCTGTCCTTCGATGGCGCCTGCCTGCTGCAGCGCCTCGAGGATGGCCATCAGGTCACCGGGAGCAACCCCGACCTGGTTGACGGCCCGAACCAGCTCATCAAGCGTGGCGCCAGTGTCAAACTTGAACATCCGCCCCTGCTCCTGCTTGACGTTGATGGTCGAACTGTTGGTGGTTGTGGTCTGCCCGCCAGAGAGTGGATTGGGCTGGGAAACCTGCTGATTTTCCGCGATGGTGACGGTCAATCCGCCGTGGCTGATAGCCGCTGGTTTCAACCTGACTTCACTGCCAATGACGATAGTGCCGGTTCGGGAGTTGACGATGATCTTGGCCGCTTCATTGGCCGGGTCCACTTCCAGATTCTCGATGGTCGCGAGATAGGAGACCCGCTGACCCGGATCACGCGGCGCATAGACCTTGACCGAAGTGGCATCGAGTGCCTGCGCAGTATTGGGGCCGACCAGATCGTTCACCACATCAGCCAGTCGGCGTGCAGTAGTAAAATCCGGGCGGTTCAGGTTGAAGGTGATGGTATCGCCCTGACTGAACGCATTGGGTACTTCCCGCTCGACGGTTGCCCCGTTGGCAATGCGTCCGACGGTCGGGGTATTGATCACCACCTTGGAGCCATCCGCCCCTTCGGCGCCCAGACCACCAACTACCAGGCTGCCTTGGGCAACCGCATAGACCCGACCATCCAGCCCCTTGAGGAAGCTCTGCAGCAGAGTACCGCCACGCAGGCTTTTCGCCTCGCCAATCGCGGAAACCGTGACATCAATGGTCTGGCCCGGTTTGGAGAAGGGCGGCAAGTCGGCATGAATAGCCACAGGCGCCACATCCTTGATCTTGGGCTTGATATTGTCCGGCACCTTGATGCCAAAGTTGTTGAGCATGGTGCGGAAAGTCTGCTCGGTGAAGGCGTTGTTCTTCTCGCCAGTACCGGGCAGACCGACCACCAGCCCGTAACCAATCAACTGGTTGGTGCGAACCCCTTCAACCGAGCTGATGTCCTTGATCCGGGCGGCATGAGCCATACCCAGCGGCAACAGACAGCAGAGGAGTGCGGCAAGACGGAGTGACTTCATAACATCTCCTAGAGCGGCCACCAGGGACCATTGAAAAAGCTGGTCAGCCATCCCTGTTCCTGGGTATTGGCCAGATCACCGGTACCACCGTAGTAGATTCGGGCATTGGCAACTTTCTGGGATGAAACGCTGTTATCAGAGGTCACATCCTCTGGCCGGATAAGACCGGTAATACGGATATACTCGTTGCCATTATTAAGCATGATCCACTTCTCGCCACGCACCATCAGGTTGCCGTTGGGCAGTACCTTGGCCACGCTGACCGAGATATTCCCCTGCAGGCTATTGCTCTGATCCGCCTTGGCTTGTCCCTTGAACGCACCTGTCTGGCCGATGCTGGCTGAGAGGTCATAAGGCCCCGCCGTCACCGGCACGCCGCCCAAACTAACCGGATCAAGTTTGAACTTGTTGTCCTTGCCACTCTGGGTGTTGGCTTTTTTGGAGGCAGAGGTCGATTCAGCCAGCTGAATGGTGATGATGTCACCCACCTTGTGCGCCTTGATATCCGAATAGATGCCATTGACCTGCTCCGGCTGAAAGATCGCCCCTGTCGGTCTCACCGAGACCGGCTCCGACTCCCCGTAAACAGGAGAAAACTCGGGATCATCGGGTTTTGGGGTATTGGGGGTCGAGGTACAACCACCCAGTACCAGCAAGCCCAGCATCCATACGGCTTTCATCATGCACCTCCTACTTAGGTACGCTGTACAAGGAAGGACATCATGCCGTCCACCGCCGAGAGCACCTTGGAGTTCATCTCGTAAACCCGCTGGGCCTGGATCAGGTTGACCAGCTCCTCGGTCACATTGACGTTGGAGGTCTCCAGCATCCCCTGTTTCACCACGCCCATACCATCGGCCCCCGCAGTTCCCTGAATGGCCGCGCCACTGGACTGGGTTTCCACAAACATGTTCTCCCCCATCGGCTGCAGGCCGCTGGCGTTGACGAAATCAGAAAGAGTGATCTGGCCGACAACCTGAGATGCGCCATCCCCCTTGAGCTGAACGGAGACCTGACCATCTTCGCCAACCGTCACGCTCTGTGCGTTTTCCGGGATCTGGATCTCCGGTTGCAGAGGATACCCATTGCCGGGCGTGACAATGGTCCCTTCGCTGTTCAGGGTGAATTGACCGTTGCGAGTATAGGCTGAGCTGCCATCCGGCAACTGCACTTCAAAGTAGCCGCGGCCACTGATCATCAGGTCGAGGGAGTTATCTGTGGTTTGCACGTTACCCTGGCTGTGATCTTTCTGGGTCGCCACCACCTTGGCACCGGCACCCAGCATCAGGCCGGACGGGCGCTCGGTATTCGCCGAGGAACGTCCGCCTGGCTGGTTGATGTTCTGATAAAGCAGATCTTCAAAGATGGCCCGCGACTTTTTGAAGCCCACGGTGCTGGCGTTCGCCAGGTTGTTCGAGGTGACCGAAATATTGGTCTGCTGAGCATCCAACCCGGTCTTGCTGATCCAGAGTGCAGGATTCATGGTGTAACTCCTTGGTTAGCTGATACGCAGCAACTGGGTTTGGGCCTCATCATTCTCTTCGGCCGTTTTCATTAATTTGATCTGGGTTTCGAACTGACGCTGCAGTTGAATGAGGTTGGTCATCTCATCCACCACATTGACGTTGCTACCTTCCAGAGAGCCGGCAATCAGACCGACAGCAGCTGAGGCCGGTTCATTTTGGCCGTCCTTGCGACGAAACAGGCCATCAGTACCCTTCTCTACCGCATTGGCAGCCGGGTTAACCAGCTTGATCCGCTGAAAATCCTCAGACAGGTTAGCCGCCGCACCTTCGGGCCGACCGGTAATGGTGCCATCACGGTTGATCTCAAGCTTCTCCATCGGCATCGGCAGCACGATGGGCTGGCCACCATCATCTACGATGTTCAGACCGGTTGAGGTCTGCAGATTACCTGTGGCACTCACCTGCAAGTTCCCCATGCGGGTATAGGCCTCACCCCCTTTGGGGTCCTGCACTGCAATCCAGCCCGGCCCATCAACAGCCACGTCAAGATCCCGACCCGTTGTCATCAACATGCCATGCTGCAAGTTCTGACCGGGACGCTCCGTCATGGCAAATACCCGACTGGGCAAGCCCTCCCCAAAACTTTGCATACTACGCGCCTGCTCGAAGTCGGACTTGAAGCCGGTGGTATTGGCGTTGGCGAGGTTATTGCTGCGAATAGCAAGGCTATTCATGTTGGCTTTGGCCCCGGACATGGCGATGTAAAGCAGGTGATCCATGGGATTCTCCGTCAAACAGATGACTCTGATGAGGGAACTGCAATTTGAGTGCCAACAGGAAAAATTGGAGGGATATTGAGGGGAGCCTGGACTCAGAAATACAGAGGGGGACATCAGTCCCCCTCTTAAAATAGCCAGTAGATCAATTAACGGATCTGCAGGATGGTCTGTTGCAGCGAGCTGTTGACCTCCAGGGAACGGGAGTTGGCCTGGAAGTTACGCTGGGCAGTGATCAAATCCACCAGCTCTGAGGTCAAATCCACGTTGGATTGTTCAAGTGCCGAGGACTTGATGGTACCGAATGTGCCCGAGTTGGGGGTACCCGGTAAGGCATCGCCAGAGAGCAGTGATTGCCGCCAGGAAGTATCGCCCACCTGAGTCAACCCTTGCGAGTTGGCAAACTTGGCCATAGCGACCATGGCGACTTTGATGGTGGTGGCATTACTATAAGTTGCGGAGACTATTCCGTCCGGTGTTATCTCAACCTTAGTCAAACGGCCAACAGTAGAGCCATCCTGTGTCAATTTGCTGACTTCAAAAGGTGAAGCATATTGAGTCACCGAATCAAGACTGATATCAATCTGCTGAGTTGGATCAGCGCCATTAGTAATAATGCCTGCACCAGTTGCACCAACAGTGCCAAGTGGTTCAGTTTTGAGTGAGGTTGGAATAATTCCCGTCATTTTACCATCAGAGCCAAATGTAATTTTAGCCGCTTTTGGTGCTTGATTGAGGCCAGCAGCCATCGTTGGTGCGGTTCCATTTTCGATATCAATAGGCTTGTCACCCTGATAAAGATACATGCGCCAAGCCGGAGGATCTGCAGGTTTAGTCGGATCGATAGTATCTGCATCCCTGACAAAATATTGAGTAATAGTATGAGGTTCTCCCAGAGAATCATAAATAACCACTGAAGTGGATGACGAGTACGTTTTTGAATCTTTGGGGTCAAAGGTTGAAGGATTAAATGGTTGCGGTTTAGTCGTTGACGTTGACGGTAAGTTAAAACTTGCTTCTATTTTGGTTGTCTTCACAGGCTCACCAGCGCGATCCGGAATCTGGATCGGCTTGGTTGCATTGATACTGACTGCCTTCGGGGTACCATCCGCATTTATCTCATAACCTTGCAGATATGAACCTTGGTTGTTGACCATATAGCTGTTTTCATTGAGCTTGAAAGCACCTGCACGGGTATAGGTGCGATCCAGATTGGTCAGACCATCGGAAGTAACAAAGAAACCGTTACCCTGGATCGCCAAATCCAGCGCGTTATTAGTAAATTGCAGTGCCCCCTGATGGAACTGCTGGGCAACAGCGCCTGTCGCGACACCATTACCGACCTGAGTCTTGCCATTGACAAAAATGGAGTTGGCATAAACATCCGCAAACTCGGCTCGAGACTCTTTAAAGCCCATAGTATTGACGTTGGCAATGTTGTTAGCAGTGACGTTCAAGTCTTTTTGTGCCGCGTTGACACCGCTTAAAGCATTGTTAAATGACATATCCAGCTCCTTAGATCGATGATGTCGACGTGGTCTTGGATGACGTTGTCTTTGATGACGTTGTCGTCTGATTTGAATTAATTCCTGACACCTGCAGGATGTTGTTTAAATACTCTCCACCTAGCCCCTTCAAATTGAGACGGGTCGGGCTTGTTGCTGTTCCCAAGGCAACACTCTCCACCTTGCCATAAGCAAAAGTAGTAATACTCTCCGACTTGCCATCAAGATTGCCACTGGCCTTAAGCACATATTTCCCTGATGGAGCACGCTTACCATCTTTATCTGTTCCATCCCAGGCAATCTCGACGTTACCCATCTGATCACCTTCAAGGGGAAACTCTTTGATAACCTGCCCCTTCTCATCTTCGACGGTAATTTTGACACTGGCATACTTGTTCGTCGTACCAACCGCAACGACACCAGTTAAAGAACCTTCCTTATCCAAAAATCCGGTACTGCTTTGCAGCAACACATTCTGTCCAACCAGGGAAGAGGCTTGCAGAGCTTGGCTGGAGACCATCTGTTCATTAAGCTTGCCCATCTGAGTAGATAAGCTGCTAATCCCCTCCGAGGTGGACATGGACGCCATCTGAGAAAGCATCTGGGCATTATCAACAGGCTTGAAGGGATCCTGATACGAGAGCTGCATCGTAAGCAATTTTAGAAATGAAGCCTGATCCAGCTCCTTCTTTGGCGCTGTTGTCGTACCATTTGTCTGAGTGGACGCATAGTTAACGCCACTCACACCATTTGTATTGGCCATGTTGCATTCCCCCTATCAGGACTTGCCAAGATTCAGCGTCTGCTGAAGCATTTTCTTGGCCGAGTCTGCAACCTGAACGTTCGTTTGATAGCTGCGCGAGGCATTGATCATGTCCGCCATCTCTTCAACCATGTTGACGTTCGGCTTGAAAATGAAGCCATCCTTGTCTGCCATCGGATGATTGGGGTTGTACTCCTTGAGCAATGGAGCCTTGCTCTCCACAATCCCTTTCACCTCTACCCCAACCGAGCCCTGATTATCAGACATAGCCTGATCGAGCTGAGCGGCAAAGATTGGCCGCCGGGCATGGTAAGTTTTTTCCACACTGGAGCTGACGCTATCTGCGTTGGCCATGTTGCTGGCAACAGTGTTGAGCCGCACGGTCTGCGCGCTCATGGCAGAGCCTGCGATGTCAAAAACCTTGAACAAACTCATCACTGTTCTCCTTTCAGCGCCTTGAGCAGGCCGCTGATCTTGCTATTCATGAATTCAAGGGAGGTCTGATACTCAAGGCTGTTACGCAGAAACTCTGTGCGCTCCTGCTGCACATCCACCGTATTGCCGTCTCCAGTATCGGGCTGCAACGGGTTGCGATATTGAACCGAACCGGGGGCATCCATATTCAAGGCAAAGTGTTTTTCGCTGGTGGTCGCCAGACCAAACCCCTGTTGTTGGTGCTGTGCATCCTGCAATGCCTGTGCAAAGTCGATATCTCTGGCCTTGTAGCCTGGGGTATCGGCATTGGCAATATTGCTGGATAGCACTTCTGCACGCTTGGCACGGACCCCCAGCGTGTATTGATGAACACCAAATGCCTTGTCGAATGAAAGAGCCATAGCTCACCTCCTGCTTGATACTGTTTCCAAGCAAGAGCTATGCCACAAACAACTGGTAATGAAAGGTAAGCAAGGAAGGGGTTGCATCATCAGAAAGCACGGAACACGCCAATAAACAGGCTGACGATGGAAGATCCACGCACAGAGGGCTTCTGGCATAAATAAAGAGGGAGGCATTGTGCCTCCCTTTGGGGTGAGATTGCCGCTATTCTGTCAATCCTGCAGGAGTGCGGATTGAAGGCCTATTTCACCTTGTAAACAATCCCTGGATTGCAACGGATCATCTCGAATCGGTCAGTCAAACCGGCCAGTGACTCTGATGCCCCCAGCATCAGATATCCTCCCGGATTGAGGCTTGCAGCAAACTGGTTGAGGATCTTTGACTTAACTTCCGGGGCAAAATAAATTAGCACGTTACGACAGAAAATAATGTCAAATTTACCGAGCAAGCTATAGCTTTCCAGCAGATTCAAGGGACGGAACGTGGTCAATTTTCTGACTCGTTCCACCACCCGCATTTTATTGTCACCGTAGGGTTCAAAGAACATCTTCTTGCGCTCAGGTGACAAGCCCCGCGCCAATGCAAGGCTGTCGTAGACACCCTCTTTGCACTGGTTGAGCATGGTAGTCGAAATATCCGTTCCCACGATCTGTACACCACCAGGCAGGGTGCCAGGTTTTTTCATCTGCTGTTCCAGCGCCGTCATGGCAATGGAGTATGGCTCCTGACCAGATGATGACGCCGCAGACCAAATTTTGACGGGGCGGCCACTTTTACCCAGTTCAGGGAAAATCTTGTCAGTCAGCAACTGGAACGGATAGGTGTCACGAAACCAGAGAGTCTCGTTGGTAGTCATGGCATCTACCACTGCCATTTTCAGGTCACGCTCTCGCACACTCATTGCACGGGTAACCAGGTCAGACAGACTCTCGATGCCAAACTGAGCCATCAAAGGTGAAAGACGGCTCTTCACCAGATACTGTTTGTTATCACCCAGCACGATTCCGCTCTGTACTGCCAGAAAATTGCTGAACTGTTTGTATAAGTCGTCCGAAAGTGTCTTCATGCAGCTGTTCTTCTTTATTAGAGTGCGTTTTGTACGGCCTTGGCCAATTCATCCGGTTGGAACTTGGCGATAAAATTGTTGGCCCCCACTTTCTGCACCATTGCCTGGTTGAATACTCCACTGAGGGATGTGTGCAGAATAACATGCAAATCTTTGAGGTTGGGATTATTGCGGATCTCGGCAGTGAAGGTGTAACCATCCATCTCCGGCATCTCGATATCCGAAATGACGAGGGCAATCTGCTCTTTGATCGGTCCATTTTTGGTCATTTCGAGCAGCATGTTCAATGCTTCACGGCCATCTTTTGCCAATACACACTCAACCCCGATCGCCTCAAGTGCACGTTGAACCTGTTTACGAGCAACAGATGAGTCATCAGCTACCAGCACAGGGCGTCCGAGAGTGGGGTGTTCAACACTCGCTTCAACCAGCTCCTGACTAACCTCGGTGGAGACCGGAGAGATCTCGTTGAGGATGCGTTCAACGTCGAGAATTTCAACCAACTCACCGTCCACTTCGGTAACAGCCGTCATGTAGTTGATACGGCCTGCCCCCTTCGGCGGCGGTAGAATTGATTCCCAGTTCATGTTGATGATGCGCTCGACCGAGTGAACCAAAAATCCCTGAATGGAGCGGTTGTACTCGGAGATAATAATGAAGCACTTGCTCAGGTCTTCAATGGGACGTTTGCCCATCGCCATGCTCAGGTCAATAACCGAAATAGTCTGACCCCGAATATGCGCTACCCCGCGAATGCAGGAGTTCAGCTTGGGCATCACGGTCAAGGGAGGACACTGCAACACTTCACGCACTTTGAATACGTTGATGCCAAATCTTTGACGTCCATTGAGACGAAACAACAACAACTCCAGCCGGTTTTGCCCCACTAGCTGGGTACGTTGGTTGACCGAGTCCAGGATACTGGCCATAAACACTCCCTAAAAACGCTTGGCATTAATCATGCATGCGTGATGGATTGCGTCAGACTATCGATGTGACAACGAACAGATTCTGAAGCAATCATAGTTAAATATGGTGATATGCGTGAACAACTTATCGACCAACGAGCAAAAATGATTAACCGACTTTTACTCATCAGCCTCTTTTTTGGCAGCATCTCTTCCAGCCACGCCTCGGACGTCACCACCTATTTGCAAGAAAAAGCACAAGAGTTCGTGTTTAACCAGCTCGAGGTGCCATTAGATGCCAGGGCTGAAGTAACGGCGGCAACCCTTGATGACCGACTTCCATTGACCCGCTGCGACGATCTATTGACCATCAGCTTACCTGGAAAAATGGAAATTCGCCGTAATACAACAGTTTACCTGAAATGTGAGGAAGACAAACCCTGGGATGTCTATCTTCCGGTTCGAGTGAGCATCCAGAAGCCCTATGTAACGGTCAACGCTCCGATTGCCAAAGGCGACCTATTGAGTGAAAGCCAGCTGCAACTGGGTTATCAGGATCAGACGCTGATCCGCGGCGACTACCTGACCGACATGAGCATGCTGGTCGGCGTACGCAGCAAACGAGAAATCAAACCGGGGCAACCAATCCGTTTGAGTCAGGTGTGTGTAGTATGCAAAGGAGATCAGGTCACTCTGACAGCCGAAAATAGCAGCTTCCAGATCAAAACCATGGCCCGAGCCTTGCAAGATGGCAGCTTCGGAGAGATCATCAAGCTTGTTAATATTCGCTCCGGAAAAACTGTCGAAGGAAAAGTCAGTGCAGTCGGTGCCGTAACGGTCGCTTTTTAAATGTCGGGTTTATCACCAACTTTTTTCTAAAGTTTTGACCTGCCGCACCGATAAACAGGTAAGCAAACCTTAAAGCAGACGAAGGTAACTCAAATGGCCATCAACAATATCAACAACTTGGCGAATAATCGGTTGCAAAACACCGTTAGCAGCCAGGGGACAGGCAACAAGTCAGTCACCTCTTCTTCGCCAGAGCCCGAAAATAAAGCGGCTGCAGTCAAGCTGGACTCCGTCTCCTTGACCAGTGAGGCCCAACAATTGCAAAAGATGCAGCAGAATCTCAATACGGCCTCTACCGGCAACGAAAGCAAGGTCGAGCGGCTCAAAAAAGCCGTTGCCAGTGGCGAATATCAGGTGAACAGCGAAGCTGTGGCCAAGAAGATGTTCAGCTTTGAGACCAATCTGGACAAAGTTCTCGGATGATGGATCTGCCTTCGTTACTGCACACCCAGGATGAACACCTCAGCCAGATGCAAAGCATTCTGGAAGAGGAGTTCTCCTTGCTCGAAAAGCATCAGGCACTGGCCCTGCCCGAGCTCACCGAGCGAAAACAGCTGCTGCTTGCTGAAATAGAGAGTCTGGATAAACAGCTGGCCCAATTGCCTGAGTTGGCTCAGCAACTGGCGGCTTATCCTGACGAGATGACCCGGATCCGGGAAAAACTGGATGCCTGTCAGGAACAAAATGACCTCAACGGTCGACTGCTGGAGCTCAGTATTGTCTCCAATCGCCGTCTGGCGAGCTTTCTGAGCCAGCTGCGCGATCGCAACAGCCTCACCTACGATGCCAAGGGCAATACCCGCTCAGGTACCCGCTCCTTCGGTATCAAGGCCTGACTCTCGACGAGTCGGGCCTTGCCACTTTCTACAATCAATAAGACCTACAGCGCCAGTCGCAGTAATTCTCGCCCGTCGACACAACTCTTGACGCTCAGGACTCCCGCCTCATAGCAGCCATAACTGGCCGGCAGTTCACCGCGTGGAAAACAGATGGAGCCCGGATTCATCAAGATCTGGTCTCCCTGCCGCTCCAGTACCGGAACATGGCTATGGCCGCTCAAAAATACACTGTCCGCAGGCAGTTGTACCTCATCGGGGCGGTAGAGATGACCGTGACTCATAAACCAGCGGCGCCCATCAACCAGTAGCTGGTTGTAAGGGGCTGTGATGGGAAACGCGAGCAGCATCTGATCCACTTCGGAATCGCAATTTCCCCGCACCGCCATGATATAGGGGGCCAGCTCGTTGAGCCGCTCGGCAACTGCAGCCGGGTTGTATCCTTCAGGCACGGGATTGCGAGGGCCGTGGTTGAGCAGATCGCCGAGCAACAGGTAGTGGTCGGGCTGCCAGGTGTCCAGCCGTGACAGCACCTGACCCAGTGCAGTGATGCTGCCGTGAATGTCGGAAATAATGGCAAGTTTCATTAGGTGCTCCTTACAGCGGGCCGAAATAGAGATCCTTGGTGGCAATCGTCCCTTTCAGATTCTGGCTGGGCAGCCCGTGCAAAGTGGGATCAACCAATCGCATCTGGTTGTAATGATACACGGGGATGATGGGCGCCTCTTCCATCAGCAGCTGTTCGGCATGCTGATAGAGTGCAACCCTGCTCTTCTCATCCAGAGTGCTGGTAGCCTGTTCCAGCAACAGATCAAAATCGGGATTGCAGTAACCGCTTTCGTTGCGCAGATCCTGGCAGCGGAAACTGTTCAGCATGGCCGAGGGCTCGACGTAATCACCGAACAGAAAGCTTCTTGCCACCAGAAAATCACCGCTATCCTTGGCGACCTGATAGTTGTTCCACTCCAGATTGTTGAGCGTGACCTCAACCCCCAACTGACGCCACATACCGGCAATCAAGGTGGCAATCTTCTTGTGGGTATCAGCCGTGTTGTAGGTAATGCTAAGCCTGAGTGGATGAGCACTGCTGTAACCGGCAGCGGTCAGCAATGCAACGGCCCTGGCCTGGCGGGTCATCTGGTCCTCCAGTGCCACAGGGAGAGAGAGGTGGGAGTAACCCGGCATATCAGGCACCAGAGACCAGGCCGCCAGATCCTCCTGACCGATCACCGACTTGGCCAACTGATAGCGGTCGATGGCAATGGAGAGCGCCTGGCGCACCCGCACATCCTGCAACTCGGGGCGGCGCATATTGAAGGTGTAGAGATAGGTGCCCAGCAACGGCGATCCCCAGACTCGCAACGGATCGCTCTGCTTCATCTTCTGGTAATAGTCGGGCGACACCCGGTTGGTCAGCTGTATCTCCCCCGCCTCATAACGCAAGCGCTCGGCATGTTGTGAGGCAATGGGCAGATAGGTGACTCGCTGAATGCGGGTATGGCGATCATTCCAGTAATTGCTGTTGCGCTCCGCTTCAAGCCGCTCGTTGGTCACCCGGTTTGCCAAGCGGTAAGCGCCATTGCTCACCAGCTTGCCGGGCTCGGTCCACTGTTTGCCAAAACGGGCGATCGCCTGCTGATTGACCGGCACGAATGGCAGCTGGCTGATGAGCTGCAGGAAATAGGGCACCGGTCGTTCCAGAGTAACCTTCAGGATCTGGGCGCTCTGCGCCTCGACCCCGAGATTGGCGGGCTCCAGCGCACCGGCATAGATGGACTGGGCATTGTTGATCCCGGCAGTCAGCAGCAAGGTCGCCGAGGGGGAACCGAGGGCAGGATCAAGCAGCCGGCGCCAGGCGTAGACAAAGTCATCGGCAACCAGCGGATCACCATTGGACCACTTCAACTGGGGGCGCAGGAAAAACCGCCACTCGAGGCCATCTTCGCTCACTTCCCAACGCGCAGCCTGGGCAGGAACAATGCGTCCCTGGCCATCCTCGCTAACCAGACCTTCAAAGAGATCCACCAACACCTCCTCCCCGGGAAAACCGCTGCGCATCAGCGCCGGATCCAGAGAGTCGGGTTCACCGCCATTACCCTTGACCAGCACCTGCCGATCCGACAAGCGGGGCGCCATCTCCACCGTAGTGGCGTATACCGGCGGCAACGCCAGCACACCGAGTAAAAGCGGGGAAAGCCAGCGTTGCGCCAGCCGGGGGAAGAGACCATACCTCATGACAAAACCTCGAATAAAACCACTGCAGGAGGGGAAGGCCGACGGCGCGCCTGATGAATGCCTGATGCCGCCCTTGTTATCCCCGAAAACGCCCCGTATTGTATCGGGCTTGCCCCGGAGATGGAGTCTTTAGGGTTAATTTTTTCGGGAGTTTTTATGGGTTATGAGTGGCTGGCTCTCGCATCGGCCAGTTTATGGGCAGTTGCCGCCCTGATTTCGGTCAAACCAGCCCGCCATCTGGGCCCGTTTGCCTATAGCCGCTGGCGGATGTTTCTGGTCAGCCTGATGCTTGGCAGCATCAGTCTGCTGACAGGCGGCTGGCACACCCTCTCCGGTAGCACCCTTCCCCTGCTCGCCCTGTCCGGCCTGATCGGCATCTTTATCGGCGACACCGCGCTCTACGCCTGCATGAACCGGCTCGGCCCGCGGCGCAGCGGTTTGCTCTTCTCCTGCCATGCCCTCTTCTCTGCCCTGCTCGGACTCTGGATCTTCAACGAACAGTTGACCGGCTCGCGACTGACTGGTGCCCTGCTGGTCTTTGCCGGCGTCATGCTGGCCATTCTGTTTGGTCGACGCAGCAGTGGCAGCGAATGGGAGCGGATACGGGGAAGTTTGACCATCGGTGTAGCGCTGGGCCTCACCGCCGCCCTCTGTCAGAGTCTGGGCGCCATCATCGCCAAGCCGGTCATGATGAGCGGCAACGTCGATGCGGTGAGTGCATCGGGAGTCAGGATGGTCAGTGCCCTGCTGGCCCACTGCGCATTGCGGCTGACCGGATTGCCGCTGACCCGAGCATTTCGTCCCATCAACCGTCAAATCTTCGGCATGATTGCCATCAACGGCTTTCTGGCCATGGCACTCGGGATGACGCTGATCCTGCTCGCATTGCGACACGGCGACGTGGGAATGGTGGCGATCCTCTCCTCCACCACGCCGGTGATCCTGCTGCCGCTCTTGTGGTGGCACTCGGGGGAACGGCCTTCGGCGGCGGCATGGTGCGGAACCCTGCTCGCCACGCTGGGCACAGTGCTGGTACTGGGTGCCAGCGGCCACTGACACCCGGGAGGATTTAGAAGAGAGCAATCTCGTCTGCGGTGAGTTCACGGTACTCGCCGGGTGCCAGATCTTCATCCAGCGCCAAGCCACCGACCTGCTCGCGGTGCAGACCCACCACCTTGTTGCCGATGGCGGCAAACATCCGCTTCACCTGATGGTACTTGCCCTCATGAATGGTGAGACGCGCCTCGCACTCCCCCAGTAACTCCAGCTGGGCAGGGCGAGTCTTCTCGGTTTCACTGCGCAGCAGCACACCTTCGGCAAAGAGGGCGATGGCATCCGGGCTCACCGGATCGGCCAGCCAGACGTGATAGGTCTTGGCACACTCGTGGCGGGGAGAAGTGATGCGATGGGACCACTGACCATCATCGGTCACCAGCACCAGTCCGGTGGTGTCGAGGTCAAGGCGCCCCACCACGTGCAGCTTGCCCATGGAGGGTTCATCCATCAGGAAGAAGACGGTCGGATGATCGGGATCCTCGTTGGAGCAGACATATCCCTCGGGTTTGTGCAGCATGAAGTAGCGATTGCGGCGATCCAGAGTGAGAGTGACGCCGTCGAACTCGATCTGGCTCTCTTCATTGATGTGAAACGCCGGCTGCTTGACCACGATGCCATCCACCATGACCTCACCCTGACGGATCAGTTTGCCAGCGAGCGAACGGGTCAAATCGGAACAGTCGCACAGAAATTTATCAAGCCGCATTCACAACCTCGGAGTCCAAAAAGTAAAGGGGCAACATTATATCTGGCGGGGGCGACAACGCCACTGTTAACGGGCGGCCAATTGTGACGAAGTGGCCATCCGATGTTACACTGCGCTATGGCCCATCACGGGCGATACTCATAATAATAAACCTCGGGAAGCCGCCATGAAGTCTCAAGCATCCTATCCTGTCATCCCCGTCAATCAGCTAAAACCCGGCATGTATGTCATCGCTATTGCCAGTCAGACAGGCGGAATGGAAATTGCCCAGATGGGGTTGGTCACCACTCAGGGACAAATTGCCAATCTGGTTCGTCAGGGTGTTCTCACGGTGCGGATCGATCTCTCCCGCAGCAAGCTGGGTCATGCCGAGAGCGAAGCGGTCGCGTCGCCCGAACTTGGCAACGGCAGCGATCAGGCCAGACGCCGGGTCAGTGCCAACGGTGAGGGCAAGGAGCTCAAGATCCGCCGCCTCTATCAGGAAGCTCGCGAGCTGCAAGGCAAGTTCATCAGCCATCTCAAGGCAGGCGAACCCATCGATATCACCCCGCTGGCCGAAGTCGCCGAAGAGATGGTAGACACCATGTTTACCCACGGCGACGCCATGCTCTGTCTGGCTCGCATCCGCGCCAAGGATGCCTACCTGATGGAGCACTCCATGAACGTCGCCATCCTGCTGGCCAACTTTGGCCGCTATCTGGGGCTGGAGCGCAGCGTGCTCAAGGAGCTGACGCTCGGGGGCTTGCTGCACGATGTGGGCAAGATCATGACGCCCGACGAGGTGCTCAACAAACCGGGCAAGCTGACCGACGAGGAGTTCGCCATCATGCGCCAGCATGTGGTGCACAGCTACGAGATCTTGAGCAACACTCCCGGCATCACCCCCACCATGCTGGAAGTGGCGGCCAATCACCACGAGCGGCTCGATGGCACCGGTTATCCACAGCGGCTCAAAGGCGATCAGCTCTCGCTCTATACCCGCATGAGCGGCATTGTTGATGTCTATGATGCCATCACTGCAGATCGGGTCTACAAGGCGGGGATGCAACCGACCCAGGCGTTTCGCATCCTGCTCAAGGGACTGCACAGTCACTTCGATGCCGAGCTGGTCACCAAGTTCATCAAATGCATGGGGGTCTATCCAGTGGGTACGCTGGTGCAGCTGTCAAACCAGCGGCTGGCCATTGTCATGCAGCGCAATCAGCAGGAGCCGCTCAAGCCGGTGGTCAAGGTGATCTATCACGCGACCCAGCGCCACTACCTTGATGTGCAGTGGCTGGATCTCGCCAAAAACGGGGTTCAGGAAACCATCGAGAACACGGTTGATCCCAAGGAGTTTGGCATCAATCTGGCCAACTTCGTCTAAATCCGCTCCGTCTAGCCCGACTCGCCTTCTCGCCGCCGCTCGGCGCAATGCTGGATGAGAAACTCCTCATCCAGCGGCGACAGATCAAAGCGGATGCACGCCTCTTCGATGGCCCGGATGTCGTGTTGATGGTGCTCGCTGAGCCAGCGCACGGCGCGGCGCAGATCTTCACCATGGGGCAGCAGGGTATGGTCGCTCATGGGGCACCTCCGATTAGCCATCGACACCAGCCCGTCACGTCGGGCTCTCCCTTATAGCTTAGCCCTCTGCCACCCCGTCATCTTGCCTTCAATCAGGTTCAGGCAAATGCCTGCTGCCAATCCTGATCGAATTTTGCCAGCGCCGCATCCACCGCCGGTACTCTCAGCAGCTGCTCGGCCACGTCGAGCGGCAGAGTGATGGACTGGCAGCCCGCCAGCAGGCAGTCGAGCGCCTGGCGCGGCGTGCGGAACGACGCCGCCAGCACCTTGCTGCCCGGAACATGCAGCGCCAGCAGTTGCTGCAGCTCCTGCACGGTGGCGATGCCGTCGCCCCCCTGCGCATCCAGCCGGTTGACGTAAGGCGCTACGTATTCTGCCCCCGCTACCGCCGCCAGCCAGCCCTGCAGCGGGGTATAGACCGCCGTCCCCAGCGTCGGCACCCCGTTGGCAGTCAGGGTCTTGATGGCCGCCAATCCCTCTTCACATACCGGGATCTTGATCACCAGATCGCGGTCCAGTTCACGCAGGGCAAACGCCTCGCGCACCATCTCGGTCTCGGTCTTGGTCATCACCTGGGCAAACAGGCGTGCCTTGGGCCCAAGCACCTCCCGCAGGGCGGGCAGCAACTCGGTCAGCGGCATGCCGCCTGCCGCGGTAATGGACGGATTGGTGGTGACGCCAGCCAGCGGCAGGATCCGTGACCAGCGGCGCACCGCAGCCACATCGGCAGTATCGAGATAAAGCTCCATCTCTGACTCCTTAAAGGGATGTTCAATCTGTCGCCATTTTAGCCAGATAACATCTGCAATTTAGTTGATCAAAATCAAATCAACTTTCGAACGAAAGCAAATAGAATGCAAATACAAAAGGAGGCGGTATGATTTTTGACCTGCAACGATATTCAACTCACGATGGCCCCGGCATTCGCACCTTGGTATTTCTCAAGGGGTGCTCGCTGGCCTGTCGCTGGTGTCAAAACCCGGAAAGCCGCTCTCCCAAGCCGGACATACTACTCGACCGGCGCCAATGCATCGAGGGATGCCGGCTCTGCAGCGATGCCTGTCCGGCAATCTTGCGTGACAGCCAGGGTGTCCAGCTCGTCCGCTCAGCCCTCGGCAATCAGGATGTGGAACGGCTGCGCGGCCTCTGCCCCAGCGAAGCGCTGCAGGTGTGCGGCCAAGAGGAGAGCCTGGACACCCTGATGGCCACCATCTTGCGGGACCGCCCTTTCTTCGAGCGCAGCGGCGGCGGAGTGACCCTCTCCGGTGGCGAGCCGTTTATGCAGCCCGAATTTGCTGCCGATCTGCTGGCCCGCTGCAAGGCCGAGGGACTGCATACCGCAGTGGAAAGTTGCCTGCACGTGCCCTGGCACCAGATTGAACCTAGCCTCCCCCACCTCGACCTGCTGCTGGCGGATCTCAAGCATGTGGATGAGGAGCGCTTCTTCGACTGGACTCGCGGCAAGGTCGCCCTGCCCCTGGCCAACCTCAAGCGTCTGGCCGAGCGCGGCGTGGCCATGCAGATCCGGGTGCCGCTCATCCCCGGCTTCAATGCTGACCACGCATCCATAGAGGCCATCACCCAAGCTGCCGCCAGCCTTGGCACTGTGCAGGAGATCCACTTTCTCCCCTACCACACCCTGGGCGCAGGCAAATACGCCCTGCTCGACCAACCCTATCAGGCCCCCCTGCAGCCACTCGATGACCCGGCACTGCTCGCCTTTGCCCATGAGTGTGCCCGTGCGCAAGGGCTGACCCCACTCACCCGGGGCTAGCAACACCCCATGACATCAGCCACTCACTGCCCAATGACCAGAGGATAAGACCATGACCCAGCTCGACCTCACTACCCTGCCCCCGCGGATCCGTGCCCACAAGGAGAGCCTGATCCACATCGTCCAACCGCCGGTCTGCACCGAGCGCGCCCGTCACTACACCGAGGCCTATCAGGCCCATCTGGCCCGGCCGCTGCCGGTGCGCCGCGCCCTGGCGCTGGCCCACCACCTCAAGGAGCGCACCATCTGGATCAAGCACGACGAGCTCATCGTCGGCAACCAGGCCAGTCAGGTGCGGGCGGCGCCGCTCTTTCCCGAATACACGGTGGGCTGGATCGAGAAGGAGATCGACGAGCTGGCCGACCGCCCCGGTGCCGGCTTTGCGGTGAGCATGAGAGACAAGCAGATCATCCACACCCTCACCCCCTTCTGGCGCGGCCAGACGGTGCAGGATCGCTGCTACGGCCTCTTTACCGATGAACAGAAGGGACTGCTTGAGAGCGGCATCATCAAGGCCGAGGGCAACATGACCTCGGGGGATGCCCACCTCGCGGTCAATTACGAGCAGCTGCTTGCCCTCGGTCTCGATGGCCTCAAGGCCAAGGTAGCCGAGCGTCGCAGCCGGCTCGATCTGGCTGACTGGGCCGATCTGCAACGCGAGCAGTTTTTACAGGCCGTCGCCATCACCTTCGATGCCGTCAGCCTGCACATCGAACGCTACGCCGCGCTGGCCCGCGACATGGCAGCACAGGAATCGCGCCCCGAGCGCCGCAGTGAACTTGAGACCATCGCCCTCAACTGCGCTCACATCGCCCACCGGCCCCCCGAGACCTTCTGGCAGGCGCTGCAGCTCTGCTACTTCATCCAGCTCATCCTGCAGATCGAGTCTAACGGCCACTCGGTGTCGTTTGGCCGGATGGATCAGTACCTCTATCCCTGGTATCGCCGCGAGGTGGAATTGTCGGAATCCCTGCCACGGACACGCGCCATCGAGCTGTTGCAAGGGTGCTGGCTCAAGTTGCTGGAGGTGAACAAGATCCGCTCCGGCACCCACTCCAAGGCATCCGCCGGCAGCCCGCTCTATCAGAACGTCACCATCGGCGGCCAGAACTGGCAGGGGGGTAAAGCCCATGACGCGGTCAACGGTCTCTCCTACGCGATTCTGGAGTCCTGTGGCCAGTTGCGCTCGACCCAGCCCAACCTCTCGGTGCGCTACCACGCCGGCATGAGCGAAGATTTTCTCGACGCCTGCATTCAGGTGATCCGCTGCGGCTTTGGCATGCCCGCCTTCAACAACGACGAGGTGGTGATCCCCGAGTTCATCAAGCTCGGGGTAAGTGAGGAGGATGCCCACCACTACGCCGCCATCGGCTGCATCGAGACCGCAGTGCCCGGCAAGTGGGGCTATCGCTGCACCGGCATGAGCTTTATCAACTTCGCCCGCATCCTGCTGGCGGCGCTCGATGGTGGCTGCGATGCCACCACCGGCAAGGTCTTTTTGCCTCAGCCCCAGTCGCTGCGGGATGGCACGTTCGGCCACTTCGACGAGGTGATGGCCCGCTGGGACGAGCAGGTGCGCTACTTCACCCGAAAATCCATCGAGATCGACTGCGTGGTCGACAGCGTGCTGGAGGCTCAGGCCCACGACATTCTCTGCAGCGCCCTGGTGGATGACTGCATCGAGCGCGGCAAGACCATCAAGCAGGGGGGCGCCGTCTATGACTGGGTCTCCGGCTTGCAAGTGGGGATCGCCAACCTGGGCAACAGTCTGGCGGCGCTGAAGAAACTGGTGTTCGAACAGGGGGTGGTAGATCAGAGTGAACTGGCCGAAGCACTCGAGCAGGATTTTGCCGGGGTCAAAGGCGAGCAACTGCGCATGCGCCTCACCAATGCCGCCCCCAAATATGGCAACGATCTGGACGAGGTAGACATGCTGCTGGTACAGGCCTACCAGAGCTACATCGACGAACTCAAGGGGCTGCACAACACCCGTTTCGGGCGCGGCCCCATCGGCGGCACCTACTATGCGGGCACCTCCTCCATCTCGGCCAACGTACCCTTCGGGGCGGCCACCATGGCCACCCCTGATGGCCGCCACGCCCGCACCCCGCTGGCGGAAGGGGCCAGCCCCTCGTCGGGTTCGGATCGCCTCGGCCCCACGGCGGTGTTCAACTCCCTTGGCAAGCTGCCCACGGCGGCCATTCTCGGCGGCGTTCTGCTCAACCAGAAGCTGAGCCCGGCCAGCCTTGAAAACGAGCGGGACAAGGCCAAGCTGATGAGCCTGCTGCGCACCTTCTTCGAGGTACACAAGGGGTGGCACGTGCAGTACAACATCGTCTCGCGGGAAACCCTGCTGGCGGCCAAGGCCCATCCCGATCAGTACCGGGATCTGGTGGTGCGGGTGGCGGGTTACTCGGCCTTCTTCACCGCCTTATCCCCCGATGCGCAAGATGATATCATCGCCCGAACCGAGCACAGTCTCTGACGGGCCCCACCAGGGGCAGCTGTGCCCCTTATATGACCGGCAAGCCACCCGCGGGGTGGCTTGCCGCTATCCACTGTCAACCAGCGAGGTCCCATGAACCCACGCCACCAACTGATCCTCACCCTGGTCCATCAGGCCCGCAAGATGAGCGTGAGCGAGCTATCCCAACGTACCGGGGTCTCGGAGGTGACGGTGCGCAACGACCTGACCGCTCTCGAAAAGCAGGGGCTGCTCAAGCGGGTGCACGGCTCGGCCATGGCGCTGGAGAGCGACGACCCCGATGCCCGGATGAACATCAACTACCTGCTCAAGGAGCGCCTCGCCGAGCGGGCCGCCCAGCTGGTGGAGGATGGCGAGACGGTCTTTATCGAGGGGGGCAGCGCCAACGCCCTGCTGGCCCGCCATCTGGCCCTGCACAAGCGGGTCACCATCATCACCATCAGTAGTTACATCGCCCACCTGCTGCGCGACACCCAGGCTCAGGTAGTGCTGCTCGGTGGCCTGTTCCAGCATCAGAGCGAGAGCGTCGTGGGGCCGCTGACCCGACTGTGCATCGAGCAGGTGCACTTCTCCAAGGCCTTCATCGGGGTGGACGGCTTTCATCCCGAGATGGGCTTCACCGGCCGCGACATGATGCGGGCAGACGTGGTCAACAGCGTGCTGGCCAAGGGGGTGACCAATGTGGTCATCACCGACAGCAGCAAGTTCGGCGCCATCCACCCGAGCCCGCTCGGTATGCCGGGCCAGATCGGCGTGTTGGTCACCGACGACGCCCTGCCCGCCCCCATGCGGGCCACCCTGGCCGCGCGTGGCATCACAGTGCACTGCGTCGCCGCCTGAATCGCACCTTGCCCCCCGTTGCTAGGTTGCTCCACCGCCTGCCGGCTTGACGGCGCCCACCGAGGCTGGGGTATGCTCGTCCTCTTTTGGCCTCTCCCGGGCCACGAACCGAAGGACGCCGCATGCACATCAAGGACAAGTTTCTGGCCGCACTGGTCATTCTCTGCTGGGGGCTCAACTTCGTCGCCATCAAATGGGGGTTGGAGGGCATTCCCCCGTTGCTGCTGGGGGCGCTGCGCTTTGTCGGTGTGGTCTTTCCCGCCATCTTGCTGGTCCCCAGACCCGCCATGCCCTGGCGCTGGCTGTTGGCCTATGGCGGTGCCATCAGTCTGGGCCAGTTCTCCTTTCTATTCTGCGCCATGAAGTTCGGCATGCCGGCGGGCATGGCTTCACTGGTACTGCAATCCCAGGTAGTCTTCACCCTGCTGTTCGCCATGATCTGGCTGGGTGAACGCTGGCAACCCCACCACTGGATAGCCCTGCCGCTGGCAGGGGCCGGCCTCTATCTCATCGCCACCCATGGCGAAGGCAATCTCACCCTGCTCGGCTTCGTGCTGACCCTCTGCGCGGCCGCCTGCTGGGGCCTTGGCAACGTCATCAATCGCCAGATCGGGCTGCACTACCAAACCACGCTGCCCAGCCTTATCGCCTGGGGCGGAGTGGTGCCCATCCTCCCCTTCTTCGCACTCTCCTGGCTGTTCGAGGGGCCGGAACTGATGACCAGCAGCCTGCTCAATATCAGCTGGCAGGGTTTCCTGTGCGTGCTCTATCTCTCCTTTGTCGCCACCTGGCTCGGCTACGGCCTGTGGGGGCGGCTGCTGATGCGCTATCCGGTAGCACAGGTGGCTCCCCTCTCCCTGCTGGTGCCCTGTGTCGGTATGGTAGCGGCAGCCCTGCTGCTGGACGAGCATCCCACTGCGTTGCAGTGGCTGGGCTCTGCGCTGGTGCTACTCGGCTTTGTGGTGCATCTGCTGGGCGGCCGGCTGCGCTGGTTCAAACCGCAGGCCGCCGCCTGATCCGTTATTTGCCCGCCGCCATTGACCGGGGCGAGGAAAATTTCCATCATGAGCCAGCCCCCAACGGGGCTGAAGCCACCATCAGGTGACCTGCAGGACGCAGCTATCAGGAGAGCAAGGATATGCCATCGACATTCACCGCCGGATCCCGGATCATCCCGCGCCTTCTTCGCACCAGTGCCATCACCCTGACCCTCTGTTTGAGTCACTACGGCTGGAGCGCCACCCTGCCAGCCGATTTGAAGTGGGAGAGCAACAACACGGATCCCGTTTACGCGGATCCTGCTGCCAAACGGGGGGGGACATTCCGCGACTTCGTCACCAGTTTCCCCCTCACCCTGCGCAAGTTCGGGCCCGACTCCAACGGGGCGTTTGCCGCCTATGTCAGGGAGACCAACCTGCCGCTGCTGGCCACTCACCCAATTACCGGCAACCCCATGCCGATGCTGGCGAGTGAATGGGCTTTCGGCTCCGACAACAAGACCCTCTATTTTCGCATCAACCCCAAGGCTCGCTGGTCGGACGGCCAACCGGTTACCGCCGATGACTGGGTGTTTACCCTCAAGATGATGCGCAGCAAGGAGATAAACGATCCCTGGTACAACAACTACTACAGTACCCAGATTGTCGATGTGACCCGCTTTGACGACCACACCCTCTCCATCACCAGCGGCATTGCAAAGAGTCGCCAGGATCTGCTGGAGTCACTGCCCATCAGCCCGGAGCCAAGCCATGCCATCAAGCTCACCAGCAATTGGGTCAAGGAGTACAACTGGAAGGTGCTGCCGGTCACCGGCCCCTACCAGATCGACGAGGTGAAGAAGGGCAAGTCGGTCACTTTCAAGCGGGTCAATGATTGGTGGGGCAATGACGAGCGCTACTTCCAGCACCGCTTCAATCCCGAACGACTCGAGATCAAGGTGATCAGGGATCAGAACATCGCCTGGCAGTACTTCCTGCGCGGCGAGCTCGATACCTTCCCACTGGTGATGCCCAACTGGTGGCATGACAAGAGCAAAACTCCGGAGTTCGAGAAGGGCTATATCGAGCGGCTCTGGTTCTACAACCAGACCCCGCAATCCCCCACGGGCCTCTATCTCAACACCGCCGATCCGCTGCTGAGCAATCTCGATGTGCGGCTCGGCATCCAGCACGCTCTCAACATCGACAAGATGCTCACCTCCCTGCTGCGGGGGGATTATCAGCGCCTCAACAGCTACGGCGCGGGTCAGGGAGATTTTACCAACACCGAGCTCAAGGCCCGCTCCTTCGATCCGAAACTGGCACGCTCCTACTTTGCCAAGGCGGGTTTCACCTCCGCCGGCCCTGACGGTATTTTGCAAAACGGCAAGGGGGAGCCGCTTACCCTGACCATCACCTACACCACGGCAGAGCACGCCCAGCGTCTGACCCTGCTGCGGGAAGAGGCCAAGAAGGCGGGACTCAATTTGGAGCTCAACCTGATGGACGCCTCGGCCGGTTTCAAGTCGATGCTGGAGAAAAAGCACCAGAGTGCCTGGATGGCCTGGAGTTCTGGTCGCTACCCTGCCTACTGGGAGCACTTTCACAAGATCAACGCCCACAAACCGCAAACCAACAACATCATGAACATCGATGACGAGGCGATGACCGCCCTGGTAGAGCAGTACGACAAGGCTTTCGATTTTGGCAAAAAGGCCGAGCTGTCGCGCCAGATCCAGCAGAGGCTCTATGAGCTGGCCAGCTTCGTGCCCACCTATCAGGTGCCCTACACCCGTGATGGGGCCTGGCGCTGGATAAAACTGCCCAAGGTGCCCGCTACACCCAAGAGCGAGTTGCTCCACTGGCCCCTCGATGGCGGCAACAGTGGTTACAGCTATGGCGGTCTGTTCTGGATCGACGAACAGGTAAAAAGTGAAACGCAGGAGGCCATCAAGAGCGGCCAGAGCTTCCCTCCCGTAACTCAGGTCGATACCCGCTTCAAGCAGTCCTGAACCAGCGGCAGATACAAAAAGACCCCGCACACTGGCGGGGTCTTCTTTTGCAACCGGTTTTTTTGCAACCTCAGTTGCTCGCGTCGAGCTGGGGGCGATTAGCCACGCTTGGCCTGCTTCTGGGCAATAGCGTCAGCGATGTCGGCCGGCTCCAGCACAATGCCTTCCTGATCCGGAGTCGGGAACACGGCGACGCACAGTTCGTCCTGCTCCATGCCGTCGATCCAGCGCTCCAGCCACACCTTGAGAGTGATGGACTGCGGCTTGCACTCGGCCCACTCCCCTTCGGCCCACGCCTTGGCGTATTCCGGATGCGGCCATACTGGGATGCAATCTTCATCGTCGGTAGTCAGCATCATGACGCCGTGCTCGTCAGTCAGCACAAACAGCTCTTCATGCTCGACCAGCTTGCTGATGAAGTGATCGTAACGGTAGTCAGCGTTCAGTTGCAGCGCGGCATTGCGCTCGGTGTCGCTCAGTTCATAGCTCATTGGCCAAGTCTCTCTCAATCGATAAAGGGCGCCATGTTCACATCTTGTGGTCAGCTTGTCCAGCCTGCCGCCCCCTGACGCCAGACGGGGGAAGCGAAACGCCCATAAGGATAGAGCAGGGAGCCGGATAAAAAAGCCAGGCTCGCCACATTGGCCGGATTAAAACGCCGGGGTGATCAGCTCCACATCCGCTGTTTCACTCAGTTTTTGCCGCAGCCAGTAGGCTGACTCGACCTCGACAAAGCAGAGCTGATCCCGACCACTCGCCGCCAAGCTCATCAACTGCTCGAAGCGAAGTTGCTGCTGCGCCAGCCAGGCTGTCGCCAGTTTGGTACCGTGCGCTTCATCGACCACTTCGCGACGCAGCTCGAACAGGTTGTCACTGATGGGACTGTTGATCTTGGCCGCACTGTGCCAATACATCTGCAGATTCTCCATCATCTCGGCATCGTAGTTGGCCAGGGCATCAAGCTCGGCAGTCGCCCCCTCCTTACCGGTGGCAAAGTCGCACCAGCCGGCATCGAGACTTGCCAGTTCACGGGCCTGAGCCCCTTTGGCATGCTTGCGTAGTTGGGCAATATCGCTCCCCTTGCGGGCAGGCAACCACAGATCACCCTCATGACTCTCCAGCAAGGAGGTCAACAGCGAGACGGGGTAGACCGGAAAACCGGCAGAGTGTGAATGCAGCAGGGATACCAGAGTGATCTTGACCATGAGCAATACCTTGAACTGGGCGAACAGTCGCAAGCGAACCGTCCGGTTAACAGGAGGGCTCTATCCTATCACGTTTGGCATGGTGAGGGGCTTGTAGGGAGAAGTGGCAACCATCTGATTACGCCCAAAAAAACAGCACTCGGTAGGGTATGGCAGAGACAAAGACCAATAGTTTGAACCAGCGCCCACTAAAGTGGATCCGGGAGTGCTAGTTTGCATACATCTTTAGCGTAAGGAGTAGATCCATGATTGGTATCGATCAGATTTCTGATGACGTAATAAACCAGTTGAAGATACTGGCATGCTTTGATCCGGCCAACATGAGCCTGGGCATCAAATTACGCAGCGACATGTCTGAAGAGCTGTGCCAGGCAGCGGTTCGCCTGCATCAGCAGGGGCTCATCAGTGCCGAAGATGGCGGCTACCTCACCCCGTTTGGCATGACCATGGTAGAGCATCTGCAGCACCTGCTGGTCGCACTCAAACCGCTTTGACCGGCTGGGGAGCCCACAGCGAAAAATTGAGCAGCTCCCAGCGCTCTCCCTGATGGAGATGACAGGCAAACAGCAAAGGACCTTCGGGTCCTTTTACTTTGCCATCGACCAGCCACTCTGACTCCCTGTCGGGGATCAGGCGGGCCTCAATTTCGTCCGGTTGCCGCTCTTCACCTAGCCGCACATGGACAAACTGCTGGCAAACCCTCTCTGCCTCCATAGCTGCCTGTACCGGCACGGGCTCATCCACAATCGGGGTCAATGCTGTCAGGAGCAACAGGGTCTGGAACATGATTCACACACCGTATGAGTCAGGAACAAAGGCCATATAAACAAAAAGCCGTGGTACCAGAGGCACCACGGCTTTCTTAAATTCTGTAAGAATTACAGAGCAGTTACGTTCTCAGCCTGCGGGCCTTTCTGACCTTGGGTCACAGAGAACTGTACGCGCTGACCTTCAGCCAGGGTACGGAAACCGTTACCTTGAATGGCGCTGAAGTGAACGAAAACGTCCGGGCCGTTTTCTTGCTGGATGAAGCCAAAACCTTTGGTTTCGTTGAAAAACTTAACGGTACCGGTGATCATGTTAGACATATCTTTAAACCTGTATTCAAAATAATTACTTATGCTTTTCAGCGGGTAAAGCTCAAAAAACGGGATTAATTTATGAACAACAGGAAAAGATGTAAAACATCAAATTCATTGACATAACTATCGCCCTTTCAAGCTGCCTAGGATTATACGTGGCTTTGTAGATTACGCAAACAAATTTGTGCCCTGCCAACGGCAGGGCACTACCGTTACAGGGTCGGCGCTTCCAGCGCTTGTACCAGTGCCTTGAGGAAGCGTGCCGCCTCGCCGCCAGTACAGGCTCTGTGGTCAAATGTCATCGACAGCGGCAACGCCCTCACCGGGCGAGCCTCCCCATGGATGAACACCACTTTCTCGAACAACTTGCCCGCCCCTATGATGGCCACCTGCGGCGGCGTCACGATAGGGCTGGCATAACGGCCTGCAATGGCGCCGAAGTTGGTGAGCGTAATAGTCGCCCCCTGCAACATCTCGCGGGGCACGGCGCGCGCCTTCACATCGGCGATCATCCTATCCAATCCCTGCCGCAGATCGGCCTCCTCCCGCTCAGCCACGTTCTCCATCACCGGCACATAGAGGCCATGCTTTGAATCCACCGCGATGGCTACATTGACCTCTTTGAACAGCCGTCTTGACAGAGTTTCACCATCAAACCAGGCGTTCATCGAGGGCTCGGCGCGGCACGCCACGCCAATGGCCTTGATCAGGCGCACCGTCACATCCTCATCAGGCCGCCAGTGACGCAAATCCACCTCGTCGGTGATGCTGACCGGCACTACCGTCTGATGAGAGAGCTCCATCGCCTTGGCCATGGCCCGCCGTGACCCTTTGAGGAATTCGTTGCCACTGCTCTGCTGAGCCTCAAACGCCTGCTGCACATCCAGCTCGGTCACCATACCGCCACTGCCACTTCCCTTGATCCGTTCGATATCCAGACCCAGTTTTTGTGCCAGCAGTCGCACCGCAGGCATGGCTTGCACCAGCGCCCCCCCCGGGGCAATGGCCCCCACCACAAAATGATCCTCGATATGCTGCTGATGGGCACTCACCTTGCCCACCACAGTGCCATCATCCTCACCCCCCTCGAATTCCACCAGTGGCGCACCGATATGGAGGATATCCCCTTCGGCGCCGCAGAGACGGGCGATCACCCCGGCCACCGGAGAGGGGACATCCACCAGCGCCTTGGCCGTTTCCACCGACAACAGCACCTGATCGACCTCGACGGTATCACCAGCACTCACCTTCCACTCGACGATCTCGGCTTCGGCCAACCCTTCCCCCAAATCCGGTAATTTGAAAAATTTCATAGCCACTGGTTCTCCATCAGCTGGTGAGCGGCATCGGCGATATCCTGCTCGGTGATGAGGTAATACGCTTCGTTGCGATAGTAGGGAACGGCTGCATCCACGCCGGTCAGCCGTTTGGGCGGCGCCTTGAGGCTGGGAAGTGCCTGCTCGGTCACCCGCGCCACAATTTCTGCCCCGACCCCGAAGCTGCCACACGCCTCATGCACCACCAGCAAACGGCCGGTCTTGCGCACCGAGGTGAGGATGGTCTCCATATCCAGCGGCTTGATGGTGGCCAGATCCAGCACCTCGCACTGGATATCCTGCTCGGCCAGCAGGTTCGCCGCCCGCATCACCTCCTGAATGCAGGCTCCCCAGGCCACTACCGTGATATCCCGACCCGGACGCAGGGTGAAACAGACATCCAGCGGCAAGCCGACACCGTCATCCACCACCTCGGATTTCATCGAGCGATAGATGCGGTCCGGTTCAAAAAACATCACGGGATCCGGATCGCGAATGGCCGACAGGAGCAGGCCATAGGCGCGTCTCGGGCTGGAGGGGATCACCACCCGCAGCCCAGGGATATGGGCAAACAGCGCCTCGATACTCTCGCTGTGATGTTCAGGCGAATGAATGCCAGCGCCATACGGGGAGCGATAGACAAGGGGACAGGAGAGGCGGCCACGGGTGCGGTTTCGCATCCGCGCCGCCTGACAGATGATCTGCTCCATCCCGGGGAAGATGAAGCCCTGAAACTGGAACTCAGCCACCGGCTTGAGCCCCTGAGTGGCCATGCCGACCGCTACCCCGGCGATCAATCCTTCGGCCAGCGGCGTGTCGATCACCCGCTTGAAACCGAACTTGTCGCGCAGGCCAACCGTGGCGCGAAACACCCCGCCGTTGACCCCCACATCCTCGCCCAACACCACCACATCCGGGTCGTGTTCCATCTCGTAGTGAAGGGCCATGTTGACCGCTTCCAGCAGACTGATCTCACTCATGGCCAACCTCCTGCTTCATCCCCTTGGCAATCACTCGCTCGCGCTGGGGCAAGAGTTCGGCGGGCAGGCTGGCGTAGTGATAATCGAGCATCGCCTCCGGTGGCTGGGGCGCCATCGCCTCATAACGGGCAACCGCCTGTTCTACCTCCCGGGTGGCGTCCGCCAGCAGGCTCTGCTCCTGCTCCTCATCCCACCACCCCTGGCTGTGCATAAACTGGCGCAGCCGCTTGACCGGCTCTTTCGCCCAGGCGGCCTCGACCTCGGCCCCATCGCGATAGCGAGTGGCATCGTCGGCCGTGGTGTGATCGCCGAGGCGATAACTGACCGCCTCGATCAAAGTCGGCCCCTTGCCACTGCGGGCCCGTTCGACGGCACTGCGGGCGGCATCGTAGACCGCGACCACATCGTTGCCATCCACTTGTAGGCTGCGTACCCCTGCGCCAATTCCCTTCTGAGCCAGCGTAGGAGCGCTCGATTGCAGCTTGCGTGGCACCGAGATAGCCCACTGGTTGTTGTTAACGATGATCACCATCGGCAGGTGCCAGACACCGGCGCAGTTGAGCCCCTCCAGAAAATCCCCCTTGGAGGTGCCGCCATCGCCGATGGTGACCACGGCGACGCGCGGTTGATTACGCAGTTTGAAGGCCGAGGCAATACCGCAGGCATGGGTGATCTGGGTGGCGATGGGGACGCAGATGGGGAGATCTTCAGAGGGAGTCCCATCGGGTTTGAGCAAATAACTGCCCCGCTCGTCACCACCCCAATATTGCAGGTTCTTCTCCATCGGCACGCCCCGCACATAGAGGGTGGGCATGTCCCGATAGTAGGGAACGTAGACATCCTGCGGCTGCATGGCCAGACCAATGCCAATCCCCACGGCTTCTGCGCCGAGATGGGAGGGAAAAGTACCGAGTTTGCCGGTTCGTTGCAGCGCTATCGCTTTTTTGTCATAGCTGCGCACCATCACCATATTGCGGTAGAAGGTGTGCAGTATCGCCTTGTCCAGCCAGGTCGGTAAGGTGGCGACCGGGCACCCTTCCGCATCGAGGTAACGAAGGAAAGGGATGTCGACATGGGTCATAACTGGCTCCTTGCCGTTGTAGGCGTCACCGATGCTGGTGACACTTAGATGTAAATACCTTGTTAAATAAAAAGCAAAGGGATTTACTCAGGTAAGACCAGTAGAAACTTCTTTAAAGTAGCGAAGGTGCTGAATTTTCGGCGATGAGCGGCAAGGTATGCCGTAAATGGTGCAACTTTGCCGTGCTGAATGCAGGATGCCAAATATTGAAAAGGGGAGCCTTGCCCCCCCTTCTGTTACTCAAGTCAGCGGTTACGCCAGCCAGTAGTTACGCAAGCCACTGTTGCAGCTGGCGGGCCATACCAGCTGGCAGCAAGTGAGCGCGACTTAGCAAGCGGCTGCGCCAAGGCTCGGCCAGCAAGGTGGGGCAAATTCGCATCTCCCGCCCCCTGTCAGCCACGCGCACCAACCTGTCGATAAGAGTTTCCAGCGGCGGATGCACCGGCCAGTGAGGATAGAGATCGGCGGTCGCAATCCCGGCCAGCTCGCACACCCGCTCCTCTTCCCTATCTCCCTTCCCATCAACTAATGGCCAGGGGTGAAGCACCTGCAGCCAGCCCGGCCGTGCAGCCTCCAGCAACTGGCCCAGCGTCGGCTGAGCAAAGTGGGGATCCCCTGCGGCTTTGAGCAGATGGCGCGCCCCCGCCAGCAGCACCACGCCGCGCGCGGGAAGTGCAAGAAGATAGTCGGCCAGCGCCTGATCCCGCCCCCTGTTGTGCTGCTGCCACCGCTCCGGGCTCATCTCCTGCCACTCGAATAAGGGCTCGCAGAGATGCACCCGCAGCCGCATATGTTCAGGGCGCGCCAGATTGCTCTGGCGCAGGGCTGCGAATAGGGCCGGAAACTCGGGGGCCATCCAGGCGGGGAAGGCGCAGGAGTCGAGCCAGACCGGATAGAGCCGCGCCAGTGTCAGCGGCTCCCCCTGCCAGCTATCCTCCCCCGTCAGCCAGGCATCGAGCAAGCCCTGATGGCGTCGGTTGCCACACTCCAGCACCAGATCGGTCATGACTCCCCAGAGCGCCGGATCCCAGAGCCAGGCGTGCTGGCGCCGGATAAAATCCGGGTGCCAGTGCGGCTCCCCCAGTCCCACCAGCTTGCCCGCCAGCAAGGCTTCCCGGATGGCGGCAACCGGGGTCATGCGCCCCCCTCCTGCCGGATGTGCGGTTGTTGCCCGACCCCATCGACCCGCTCACCAATAAGGGCGCCGACCTGCGCCAGCCAGTCGGGATGGACCATCTCCTGATGCAGGCAGGGGAAGCGCTCATAGCGGATTTTGCCTTCTGTCAGCGGCTCCCAGCCGCGTCCATCCAGCCAGGGCTGGCGGGAGGCTGACGCCTCGATAAAGATCACCTCCCCGTGGTAGCAGTAGTCGACCGGCTGACGGATCAGCCGGTTGTTGTGGCCCACCAGCTCAATCATGGCGCTCACCACCTGCTCGTCGAGCATGGCCAGCGCACTCCCCTCTGCACCCAGTCGGGCCACCACGTCGCCCCGAGTAAGGGAATCGAGCGCATCGTCCGCAACCGCAATGCCTCCCATCCGCAGCAACGCATCGAGCATCCGCTGCTCGTCGGGCAACGGCTGGGTCTGCCACTGCTGACAGGGGTAGGCATCGAGCAGCAGCACCATGGCAACCTCCTGTCCCTGCTCTTGCAGCATGGCGGCCATCCGGTGCACCAGCATGCCCCCCAGCGACCAGCCGAGCAGCCAGTAGGGGCCCTCGCTCTGCTGACGACGCAGCTCGGTCACATAGTCGAGTGCCAGCTCGTCGAAGCTGGCGGGCAGCGGGGCATCCGGCTGGCAGAGCGCCCTTGCCTGCAGGGCATAGACCGCCATATCGGTCGGCAGATGGGGCACCAGCGGCGCATAACACCAGCCGAGCCCCCCTGCGGGATGGACGCAAAAGAGGGTGCGGCCTGATACGCCGGACTGGGCACCGGGCGCCCGCAAGGGCAACAGCATGGGCATGGCCTCCCGCTCGCCGCCAAGACGGCGCGCCAGCTGGGCGGGATTCGGTGCTTCGAACAGGCTGGCCAGAGTGAGCGTCTGTCCGAGCGACTCTTCAATACGCACCACCAGCTGCGCCGCCAGCAGGGAGTGGCCGCCGAGGGCAAAGAAGTTATCGTCGGCGCCGACTCGCGCCAGCCCCAGTACCTCGGCGAAGAGGCGACAGAGCCGCTCCTCCAGCAGGGTTTTCGGCAACGCCTGACCGACCGCCGACGCCATGTCGGGCAGCGGCAACCCCTTGCGATCCAGCTTGCCATTGGGGGTGAGCGGCAGCTCGGCCAGAGTGACCAGGAGCCCCGGCACCATGTAGTCGGGCAAGGCGGCGCCAAGGGCGGGTGCCAACTCGGCCAGCGTCAACTCGCTACTATCTGCGGCCACCACATAGGCCACCAGACGGCGATCGCCGGGGGCAAATTCGGGAGCCAGCACCACCGCCTGCGCCACCCGGGGATGGCGCAGCAGTACCTGCTCGATCTCCTCCAGCTCGATGCGCTGGCCACGGATCTTCACCTGAAAATCGAGGCGCCCCAGATACTCAATGGCGCCATCCTCGCGCCAGGCAGCCAGATCGCCGCTGCGATAGAGCCGTCCCGTCCCGAAGGGGTTGGCAATAAAGCGCTCGGCAGTGATCTCGGGCTGACCAAAGTAGCCCTCCGCCACCTGTACGCCGCCGATCCAGAGCTCGCCTGCCACACCGGGCGGCACCGGCTGCAACAAGGGGTCGAGAATGTGGATGCTGGTATTCCAGACCGGATAGCCGATGGGCACGCTGGTCACCGCCTCGTCTGCCCGGCAGGGGTACCAGGTGACATCCACCGCCGCCTCGGTCGGGCCATAGAGGTTGTGCAGGGGTGCTGAAAATGCCCCATACCAACGCTGCACCAGATCCGCGGGCAGCGCCTCGCCGGAGCAGAATACCTGGCGCAGGGCGCGGCAACGCGCAGGCTCGGCTTGTGCGACGAAGATCTGCAGCATGGAGGGGACAAAGTGCAAGGTGGAGATCCCGGCCTGCTCAATCAGCTCGGCAAGGTAGGCGGGATCCTTGTGGCCGCCCGGTTTGGCGAGCACCAGCCGCGCCCCGGTCATAAAGGGCCAGAAAAACTCCCAGATGGAGACATCGAAACCGGCCGGGGTCTTTTGCAGCACCCGATCCGCCGGCCCGATGGGATACATGTGCTGCATCCAGAGCAGCCGGTTGACGATGGCGCCGTGGCTCACCACCACCCCTTTGGGCCGACCGGTCGAACCGGAGGTGTAGATGATGTAAGCCGCATCTTCCGGCTTGGGGGCTGGCAGCTCACAAGGTGCTGTCGTTGCCAACTCTACCGCCGCCAGCTGCTCTGCCACACCGGGGGCATCGAGGCAGACAAGTGGCGCGGCCACATCGAGCGGCATCCGCAAGGTGCGACTGGTCAGCACCAGCGCAGGGTCGCTGCTGGCGAGAATGTAGCCGATCCGCTCCGCCGGATAGTCCGGATCAACGGGTACATAGACGGCCCCCACCGCCATGATGGCCTGCTGGGCGAGAATAAGCTCGGGAGAGCGCGGGATCACCACCGCCACCCGGCAACCGGGGCCCACGCCCCTCCCCGCCAGATAGCTGGCCAGCTGGCGGGTACGCTGGCGCAGCTCGGCCACACGCCAGCGCTCGGCGCCACACTCCAGCGCGATGGCGCTCTGATCCGCCGCCGCCAGCCCTTCGGCCAGCAGTGCGCTCAGGGTGGTAGTCGGCAGCGGATGGTCGGTTTGGTTCCAGCGCGCCAGCTCAGCCTGCTCGCAAGGCAGCAGCAGCGGCAAGCGCACTGCCAGGACCTCGTCATCCGCCTCACTCCAGGCGGCGAGATAAGCTACCAGCCGGGCCAGATGACGTTCACTCTCCTGTTGGCTGAAGCGCCCCTGATGTGCTTCGAGGATCAGGGTCATCGCGCCTGCCTCCTCGGCAAAATAGAAGGCACACTCCTCCACCGGCCCCGCCGCCAGCACCTGCACCTCGCCACGAACCTGGTTGTGCCCTTCACCAAAGCTGAGGGTTCGGGCAAAGGGCATCAGATTGACCTGAGGGCCAAACAACGGCTGGCCCGGCTGACGCTGTTGCAACCACTCCTGACGGCAGCCCTGATGACGGCGCAGGGCGACAAATTGCCGCTCGACCTGTGCCAGCAACTCCCCTACCCGGCTGGTGCCGCTCAGTTCAATGCGCAGAGGCACCACATTGACCTTCATGCAGGGAGTATCGGCCGCCGCTGAGCCCAGCCGCCCCATCAGCGGAATACCCAGCACCACCTCGCCAGCGCCGCTCATCCGTTGCACATAGCTGGCCACCGCCGCCAGCAGCAGGCTGTAGGGGTGACAGGCCGAGCGGCTCGCCCGCGCCACCAATGCCTGCCACTGGCGGCCAGCCAGTCGCTGTTCAAGCCGATAAGTGGAGCCCGGCCCTTGCGCCGGACGGCGGGAGAGCGACGCCGGGTTCTCCACCCCGGCCAGCTGCTGCACGAAGAAATCGCGATCCCGCGCGGCACGCGGTGAGTCCTGATAGGCCGCCTCCTCGGCCAACAACTCCTGCTGGGTCGCATAACGACAGGGAGCAGGCTGCTCACCCGCACAAAGCGCCTCATACCAGCTCACCACCCGCTGGCAGAGCAAACTCAGGCCAAAGCCGTCGATGGCAATATGGTGCACGGCAATAAACCAGGCCCACCGCCCCTCACCAAGGCGATAGAGGGTAGTGGCAAACAGTGGCCCCCCGGCCAGATTGAAGGGGACGGCCAGCTGCGCACGCATCTCGGCCTGCGCGGCTGCAAGCGGGTCGGCTTCGCTGCGCAGATCCCGCTCTGCCAGCTGCCAGCAAGCGGGATTGGCCACCATCTGCGGGCCATCGGCAGTGGCCACAAAAGCGCAGTGCAGACCGGGGATCTCGTCGATGGTCTGACGCACCGCTCGGGTGAAGTGATGGGGAGCCAGCGCCCCCTCCAGCAGCCAGTACTCGCCGGTATTGCAGGCGGGGCTCTGCGGGTATTTTTGCTGGGCAAACCAGATGCCCGCCTGAGCAGTGGTAAGCGGCCAGCGCGGGTGCTCCCCACGCTGATGGGTGGCGCGCATCGCCATTGTCTGTTCCATGGGAATGTCCTTGCGCAAACATCGAGCGGGCAGCGGCTTGCCCCTGCCCGCATGGCTGAAAAGCGAGGAGGCAAGGCCTCCTCCATAAAGAGAGTGTCACGCCTGCCAGATCGGCAGCGCGCGGGCTAGACCCCCAGGGTGGCACCGCCATCGACCACCAGATCCTGCAAGGTGATATGGCTGGCGGCATCGGAGGCGAGAAACAGCACGCAGGCAGCCACCTCGTCGGGTGTTCCCAATTTGCCAAGGGGGATCCCCAGCTTGAACTGCCCGGGCAGGCCCGCGATGGTGCGCAGCTCTCCTTCCTGCTGCTCCACCTCCCCCTCCTGCCACATGCCATACAGCATGGGGGTGCGGGTCGAGCCCGGCGACACCAGATTGCAGCGCACCCCATAGGGGGCGAGTTCCAGCCCTGCCGTTTGGGTGAGGCTGGTCAGCGCCGCCTTGGAGGCGCCATAGATGCCCATCCCCACTCGCGGCACCCGACCGGCATTGGAGGAGACATTGACGATGGCTCCCCTGCGCCGCCCCTGAAACCAGGGGGTCAGGGCCCGCATCAGGTAGAAGGGGGCGAAGGTGTTGATGGCAAAGGTGCGCTGCAAAAGGGCGTCATCCACCTCATCGAGCCTGCCGGTCGCCAGTACGCCGGCGACATTGACCAGCACATCGGGCCCCAGCCCCTCATCCAGCAGCTGTTCGCAGCAGCGGGTCACGGCCTCGCTGTCGCTGACATCAATCACCACCCTCTTCACGTTGCCGGGCAGCGCCTCGGCCAGTTGCAGATCGAACGCCACCACGCAGGCCCCCGCCTCGGCAAAGGTGCGCGCCACCGCATGGCCAATTCCCTGCGCCGCGCCGGTCACCCAGACGGTTCTACCTTGCCACTCGCTCATGGGGTGCACTCCGGTTCGCTGACGTGATCTTCGTTGACCTGATAAGCCGTATCCTGACTGACATTGAGCTGGCTGACATTGTGCTGACTGGAGAGAAGCTCCCACCACTGAGCCAGGGTCGGCGTGCGGGCCAGCTCGGACAGCTCCACCACCAGCCCCTGCTGACGCCACTCTTCCACCAGCCCCATCACCGCCAGCGAGTCGAGACCGTAGTCGAGCAGGTTGTCATCCTCAGTGGGTTGCTCATGCTGCATCTCGGCGGGCAGCCGCGCCAACACCAGATCACGCAGTGACTCTCGACTCAGGGGACGTTTGCTGGCCGCCATCACCTCGGCCACGGTAATTACCCGACCGGCATTGCGGCTGACATAGGAGAGCGCCAGCAGATGATCCTCGCGGGAGAAGTCGGCGATGGCATCTGCCACCAGGAAGGGGCGGATATCGCGCATAAAAGCATCGACCGCCGTCTGCATCACCCCGATATGGCCGTAGATGCCGCAGATCACCAGCTGATCCCGCCCCCATTCGGCCATCAGCTCGGCCAGCGGTGAGCGGCAAAACGCGCTGTAGCGCCACTTGGTCAGCACCGTATCCTGCGGCTCGGGGGCCAGCGCCGAAACAATCGGCTGACGCTCCGGCGCTCGGGTCAATCCGGGCCCCCACATGTCATTGAGCAACGCCCGATCGGCCTGACTCTGTTCGGCGGGCTGGGCGGTATAGACCACCGGCATGCCGAGAGCACGCGCCTGACGGATCAGGATGGCGATATGGTCGATGACCTGATTGATCAGCGGATTGTCCGCCCCGTAGAAATCGACGAAATAGTGCTGCATATCGTGGACCAGCAAGGCTGCCCGGCCCGGTTCGAAAGGCCAGTTCACCCGCCCGGTGGGCAGCTCCTCAGCGGTAGGCAGCGGATAGGCGGCGAGGGATTGAATGGTCATGCACACTCCTTGGCGAGCTGCTCGCGCAGCCTCTGTTTGTCTATCTTGCCGACCGGGGTGTGGGGCAGTTGCTCCACCAGCACCAGGCGATCGGGCAATTTGTAATCGGCCACCCCCTGCTCGCGCAGGAAACGGCGCAAGCGGGGCAGATTGAGGGGCTCGCGGCACATCAGAAAGGCGCAGCTGCGCTCCCCGAGCATGGGATCGGGCATGGCGACCAGCGCCGCCTGCCGCACATCTGGATGGGTAATCAGCAACTCTTCAATCTCGAGGGCGTCGATCTTCTCCCCGCCCCGGTTGATCTGGTCCTTGTTGCGCCCCACCACCATCAGATGGCCGCCGGGCAAGCGGCAGACCAGATCGCCGGTACAGTAGAAACCGTCCCGGTCGAAAGCCCGCTGATTGTGGGCATCAGCCTTGAAATAGCCGCGAAAGGTGTAGGGGCCACGCGTCCAGAGCTCACCGCACTCACCATCGGGCAAGGGGCGTCCGTCGCTATCCCGTACCTCCACCTCGTCACCCGGGCTCATCGGGCGACCCTGGGTATTGACGATGTGCCACTGGTCATCCTCGATGCGGGTGTAGTTGACCAGCCCCTCGGCCATGCCGAACACCTGCTGCAAGCGGCAACCAAGGCGGCTCGCTACCATCTCGGCATGAGCCGGGCTGAGGCGCGCGCCGCCCACCTGCACACACTCCAGAGAGGTCTGCGGATATTGGCTGGCCGCCTCCAGCCAGAGCGCCAGAGCCGGTGGCACCAGCGCCGCCCAGTTGATCTGATGGCGCTGCACCAGCGGCAGACAGGTTGCTGCAGAGGGATCCTTTGCCAGCACCACGCAGCCACCGGCATAAAACACTCCGAGTGCCCCGGGGGAGCTCAGGGGAAAGTTGTGGGGCGCCGGCAGGGCGCAGAGATAGCTCACCCGCGCATCCCAACCACACACCGCCACGCTCTGGCGCACGCTGTAGCCATAGTCATCGTGGGTACGGGGGATCAGTTTGGGAGTGCCGGTACTGCCGCCGGAGAGCTGGAAAAAGGCGACCTGATCGGCCGGAGTAGGAGTTGGCGCGATAGCCGTCAGCGGCGAACCATCAGCACGAGCCACGGTTTCAGGCTGACGCCATGCAAATCCTGACTGAAGATCGCCCCCTTCTGCCGGCTCGAAAAGCAGTGTCTGACAGGAAGGCGCCACCAGCTCGTCAAGGGCCACAAGGCTTCCCGTTTCACCGGCATAGCCGGGGTGAGAGGGGCTGAGTACCAGCAAGGCAGGCTCAATCTGGCGGGCAAAGGCCACCAGCTCGCGCCGCTGATGGCTGTAGAGGGCGTGCACAGCCACCACGCCGCAGCGGATCAGGGCAAACCAGCAGATATAGAACTCGGCGCAGTTGGGCAACTGCACCAGCGCGGTATCGCCATGGCCCAACCCGCGTGCTGCCAGCCGCGCCGCCAGCGCATCGACCTCACGCTTTAACTGGCCATAACTGAGGGTACGCTCGCCGCAGATCAGGGCCGTGCGCTCGGGGTAACGTTCGGCGGAGTCATCGAGCAGGGCGGTGAGCGGTTGCCCGCGCCACCACCCTTGCGCACGGTAGTGGGCTGCCAGCTCGGCGGGCCAGGGGGTAAAGGGCACCAGCGGCTTCATGCAGTTACCTCCGGCTCCCGGCTTTCGAGGCCAAACGCCCGCAGCATGGTGCCGAGCTTGGCGGCGGTCTCCTGCCACTCGGCTTCCGGCGAAGAGCCCACCACTACCCCGGCGCCGGCATAGAGCCGCAGCTGCTTACCGGCAAGCACGCCACAGCGGATGGTGACTACCCACTCGCCATTGCCATCGGCATCCATCCAGCCGACAGCGCCACAATAGAAACGGCGATCGTACCCCTCAAGCCGGGAGATGGCCTGACGCGCAGCCGAGAGCGGCGTGCCGCATACCGCCGGTGTCGGGTGTAGCGCCAACGCCAGTGCCAGCACGGGAGAGGGTTCATGGAGCCGCCCGGCGATGCGGGTCGAGAGGTGCCACATGGTAGGAGTGGCGATCACCTGCGGCTCCAGAGGGACATCCAGCTCGCGGCAGAAGGGAGAGAGGGCCGCAGCGACCGCATCGGCCACCAGCGCATGTTCATAGCGATCTTTTTGCGCCCCCAGCAGTTCGGCACTGGCCGTCTGTTGATCGGAAAACGCGTGGCGCGGACGGGAGCCCGCCAACGGATTGCTCACCACCGCCATCTCGCTGCGCGATACCAGCAGCTCGGGGCTGGCGCCAAGCAGGGTCTCTCCCTCAGGCAGCGGGATCTGGAACACATAGGCGCCCGGATTCTGGGCCAGCAGAGAGCCAAAGGCGTGTGCGGGGGAGGTCTGCTCTGCGCTCCGCACGTCGATGGCGCGTGACAGCACCACCTTCTCAAGCTGGCCCTCACTGAACTGCTGCAGTGCCGCCCGCACAGCCCCCTGATAGTGGGCAGAGCCGGTCACTTCACTCACCTCGCCACGAAGCTGACAACAGCGGGCGGGCAACAGAGCATCCCTTGCGACCCACTGCGATTGCGCCGGGATCACCAGATGCCAGGGGGATTGGGTATCAAACGGAATGGCGCCGATGGCGATGGGATTATCCATCCCCTGCTGGCGCAACTGACGCAGATGGGCGAGCAGTTTTTCCGGTGGAATGCCGGTAAAACTGTCGTGGATACCGGAAGCAACCAGTACCCTGTCACCGCTGGCAAAACAGCACACTTTATCCAGCCCGGCCGCTGTGGCGGGCCACTCTCCTTCCAGTGCATGGTCACACATGACGGTGCTACTCCTTGGAATGAATCACTACCTGAAACGACAAAGTGTGAGTCATTTGACTCACGCCATCGCAGGGTGAGCGGCATCCTAACAAGGAGTGAAAAAACGATCAACACAAATGAGAATCAATTTCATTAACTTCTTTTTAGTCAAAAGAGAGGGGCGAACGAAACCGAACATCGCCGATAAAAAAGAGTTGCGATCGGAGCAAATTCAACTTGATAATGATAACGCTTATCATTTGAATGTTATGGAAGATGTAAATAATGAAATCCTCAACCTCCCGTTTTATTGCCCCCAGCCTGCTGGCCACTACCATAGTCACCCTGCTGACCCAGCAAGCCATCGCCGCCAGCAACGCCCCTCAAGCCGACGAGGTGATCACCGTCACCACCACGGCGCACAATACCCGCTCGGCCCCCGCCTCCATCTCGGTTATCAGTGCCGAACAGATCAAGGCCGCACCGGTCAATGACCTTGCCGACCTGCTGCGCCACGAGGTAGGCATCCAGGCCGAGACCGACACCAATGGCCGCAGCGACATCGGTATTCGCGGCATGTCGGGCAAATACACCCTGGTGCTGGTGGATGGCAAACGCCTCTCCTCCTCCAATGCCCTGTGGCGCGGTGGCAACTTCGACAACACTCCGGTGCCCCTTGGCATGATCGAGCGGGTCGAGGTGATCCGCGGCCCCATGTCGGCACTTTACGGCTCCGATGCCATCGGCGGTGTCATCAACATCATCACCAAGCAGCCGGGCAAAACCTGGCAAGGGGCAGCCGATGCCGACTTCAAGGCCATCGAGGGCAAGGATGGCGGCGATCAGCACAGAACCAACCTGGGCTTTACCGGCCCGCTGACCGATAACCTGCTGATCCGGATGAATGGCGAAGTGTACGACCGTCAGGCCTGGACTCCGCCGGAAGCGGCCGATGGCATCCCCCTTATCGAAGCCAAGCAGACCCGCAACTTTGCCTCCACCCTGAGCTGGCTGGTGGATGAGCAGCAGCGCTTCGAGTTTGACTATCTCTACAACCAGGATGAGCGCCCCCTCGATATCTTCCGCAAGACCGGCAACAAGGTGCACAGCCGCCAGCAGCAGAACGATCGCAACCTGTTTGGCCTGACTCACAAGGGGAACTGGAGCTGGGGTGACACCACCGTCATGGCCAACTATGAAAGCTCCCAGATCGATGATTTCAATACCAGCTACTCGGCCCCGCAGCAGCGCGAACTGGAGGAGAACACCTTCACCCTCAAGGGCTACACCAACCTGGCGCTGGCCAACCACTACCTGACCCTGGGTGGTGAATATCTGGATCGGGAGCTGGTGGATGCGGTGAGCTACAAGGATATCGGCGGCAAGGAGAGTCACTCCCAGGAGGCACTGTTTGCTCAGGACGAGATCGGCCTGACCGACAGCCTGACCCTGACTCTGGGCGGTCGTTACGATCACCACGAGATCTACGGCAGCCACTTCACCCCACGCGGCTATCTGGTGTACGAGCTGAACGATGTGGTGACCGTCAAAGGCGGTGTCAGCCAGGCCTTCAAGGCGCCGGCACCGCACCAGTACTCCAATGGCTACAGCATCGAGAGTTGCGGCGGCAGTTGCCGCATCTATGGCAGTGACAAGGTCAAGCCGGAAACCAGCACCAACTACGAGCTGGGCGTTATCGCAGGGCAAGGGATCTGGGAAACCAGCGCCACCCTCTTCTACTCCGATATCGACGACATGCTCACCTTCAAACAGCTGCCGAACTCCACTGACCGCACCTGGTACAACCTGGAGAAGGCCACCACCAAAGGGCTGGAGCTGACCGGTAGGCTCGATCTGACCGACGACATCAATCTGGGTGCCAACTACACCTACCTGAAAGCGGAAGGCGATCAGGGTCAGGCCCTGCCCGAACGGCCGGAGCACAAGGCCAACGCCAAGCTGACCTGGCAGGCCACCGAGCGGGTCAACGCCTTCGTTGGCACCACCTATACCGGCACCCAATATGCGGAGCAGACTGTCAACAAGGCCGTGGTGCTGCACAAGCTGCCCAGCTATCAGACTTTCGATCTGGGCACCGGCTTCAAGGTCACCGAGAACTTTGATCTGCGGGTCGGTATCACCAACCTGACCGATGTGCGCCTGCAGGAGAAAGACCCCACCTTCCAGAACGTGGAGCCGGGTCGCAGCTACTACATCAGTGGCTCGGCCCGCTTCTAAAGCTCATCAAGCCAACAGCGCGGGCCCATGCCCGCGCTGCGTTGCCCGACACAATAAGGGGAAGATCCCCACTGGACAGCAATGAGCATGCAGGTTTCCATTGCCATAAGGATCGCTCATGTTCACCTCACTACTGAACGCATCACCCCTTGCCACCCTGCCCACCCCGGATGAGTTGCTGCAAGATCACCCCGCCCCTCCCCGACTCGCTCGTCAGATAGCGCGCAGCCGCCAGCAAGCCCGCCATATTCTGCATGGAGAGGACGACCGCTTGCTGCTGGTGATCGGTCCCTGCTCCATCCACGATCCCGTCGCCGCCCGCGACTATGGTGGCCGGCTGGCCGAACTGCAGGGCCAATACGGGGATCAGCTGCAACTGGTGATGCGCACCTACTTCGAAAAGCCGCGCACGACGCTCGGCTGGAAGGGATTTATCTTCGATCCGCATCTGGATGGCAGCGATCGGCTGGCAGAGGGATTGCGCCAGGCGCGCGAGCTGCTGCTGGCACTCGGGCAAGAGGGGCTCGCCTGTGCCACTGAATTTCTCGATCTCACCAGCATGCTCTATCTGGGGGATCTCATCAGCTGGGGCGCCATCGGTGCCCGCACCACCGAATCCCAGCTCCACCGCCAGCTGGCCTCCGCCCTCCCCTGCCCCATCGGTTTTAAAAACGGCACCGATGGCAACATCCGGATCGCGGTCGAGGCGATCCTTGCCAGCCGGGCTGCGCACCTCTATCCGCAGCCTTCCGGTGACGGGCGGCTGGCACTGGTGCGCAGTCATGGCAACCCCGATGGTCACCTGATCCTGCGCGGTGGCCGCCTGCCCAACTATCAGAGCAATCATGTGGCAGAGGCTGGCGAGCAGCTGCGCCAGCACCATCTCTCCCCTCGCCTGATGGTCGATTGCAGCCACGGCAACAGCCAGAAACAGCACGCCCGCCAGCTACTCGTGGCCCGGGATCTGGCTGCCCAGCTGGGCAACGGCTGCCACACCATCGCTGCCGTCATGGTGGAGAGTTTTCTCAAGGAGGGACGCCAGGATATAGCCAGCCAGCCGCTGTGCTACGGCCAGTCGGTCACCGATGGCTGCATCGGCTGGGAGCAGACGCGGGTGGTGCTCGATACCCTTGCAGAAGGGGTGGAAGCGCGCCGCCAGCAGCGTATTGCCCTGGCGGGGTAAAACCGGAACGCATGTGGCAGATAAAGATATGGCCCCGATGGGGCCATATTGCTCAGGACTTCTCGCCGCAGATCAGGCGACCGATTCACGCTCCACCAGTTGGGCTTCGAATTTGAGCGGCAACCCCTCTACCGGCTTGTGATCGAGCAGACGCAGCGCCAGCTCGGCGGCTCGGCTGCCCATCTCCTCGATGGGGTAACGCACCGTGGTGAGCTTGGGATAGATGTAGCGGGCATAGGGAATATCGTCGAACCCCACCACCGACACCTGTTGCGGGATCTTGTAACCACGCTCCAGCAGACAGGAGATGGCTCCGGCCACCATGCCATCGTTGAAACCGAGCACGGCGGTGAACTCGACACCGCGCGCCAGCAGTTCGCTCATCGCCACATAACCACCGTTCTCGTCGGCAAAGCCGCGGCTGATCAGGGCAGGATCAAGGGCGATACCAGCCCGCCCCAGCGTCTGGGAATAGCCTGCCATCCGTTGCTGACCATCGACGAACTCCTCGTCATCGGAGGTGATAAAGGCAATCTTGCGATGACCGGCATCGAGCAGATGCTGGCAAGCCGTGGTGATCCCGGCTTTGTTGTCGAGCCAGACGCAGCGATCTTCGGCACCCGGCACCTGACGGTTGATAAAGACGATGGGAGTGGTGCCCGCCGCCAGCTCGCTCAGCTCCTCGTCAGGCAGCGCCTTGCTGTGCAGGATCAGGGCATCGCACTGACGCTGCAGCAGAGCCTGGATGGCATGGCGTTCGCGGGTAATGTCATGGTTGCCCGACATCACAATGGTGAACTTGTTTGCCCGATCGACCATGGTTTCAATGCCCCGCATCATCTGGGCGAAGAAGGGGCCACCGCAGAGGTCGCCGACCAGCACGCCGATGCAGTTGGAACGCTTGCTGACCAGAGCCTGGGCAAAACTGTTGGGCCGAAAATTGAGTTCCTTCATGGCCGCCAGTACGGCCTCGCGCTTTTCCTGGGCGACCTGCGCCGTGTTGTTGATCACGCGCGATACGGTGGAAATAGACACATTTGCCAGCTGAGAAACGTCTTTTATCGTTGCCACTATCCATTCCTTTATTGTGAGGGGAACCTGCTGGTGCCGACGGCCGAGTATATCCCGCTCCCTGGAATATTTCCCGGAGCCCGATCACCACTCATGTTTCCTTTTGTAACAGAGCGTTGCTGATGATACCCGCTGCCTGCGGGATTTGAAAACGGGGCCGACTGGCGGCCCCGTGCTCAATAGGCGTGGTTGAGCTCCCGATCCGACATGAAGCGCAGCGGCTGCTGCAGCTTGTGCTGATAGATGAGGTCAAACGACAACACGTTCTGCACGTAGTTGCGCGTCTCCTTGTAGGGAATGCTCTCGACCCAGACATCCATCGGCTTGTTTTCACTCTGATCGCGCCAGCGCTTCACCCGACCGGGCCCGGCGTTGTAGGCCGCCGCCGCCAGGATCCGGTTGCCATCGTAGAGATCAAGCAAGCGCTTGAGGTAGGCGCTCCCCAGCCGGACGTTCATCGCCGGATCAAACAGCTGCTGTTCGCTGCGATAGGGAACACCGAGCTTGCCGGCAGTCTCTTTGGCTGTCGAGGGCATCAGCTGCATCAGGCCGCGCGCGCCCACAGGTGACTGGGCCATCGGATAGAGCGCACTCTCCTGACGGGAGATAGCGTAGAGCAGGCTCATGTTGACCGCCCGCTCCCGCGCCACCTGACTGAAGGTCTGGGTGTAGGGTTTGGGGAAGCGCAGCTCCAGTGCATCCCACGCCTCAGCGCGGATGCTGGAGAGAATGGCCAGCTCATGCCACCCCTGATTGAGGGCGATATGACCAAACTCGATGCGCTGGGCCACCGGGTTGCGATCCATGTTGTGGATCCACTCGGCCCGTGCCGCCGTGATTTCGTTCATCGACAGCAGCTCGCGCACCCGCAGCAGGAAGGGCCAGCGCTGGCTGGCTGTTCGCCAGTCCGGTACATGCTTCACCCCCTGATTGACCATGCGGTAGGGCACGCCGGTACGCTGGGCCGCCATGAACCCGTAGAAACCGCGCAGGTTGGCGGTCTCCAGATAGAGATCCTGAGCCGGTTTCTTCTGCCCCTGCACCTCGAGAGAGCGCGCCATCCAGTAGCGCCAGCGATCCTCTTTCTGACGCGCCATCGGCATCTTTTTCACCCAGTCGGAAAGGCCGCGCCAATCCTGTTCCCAAATCGCGAGACGGGCCCGCAGCTCGGTAATATCGGGGTCGGCCAGCCTCGCCACGGTATTGTCGAGCCAGCTGCGCTGGGCCAGTGAGCGATCCAGCAACAGACGACGGGCAATGGCACGCTCAACCGGTTTGACCTCGGCCTGAGTCAGGCCAAAGCGGCTGCGAAAGAGCGCCAGCTGGCGCAGTACCGCTTCCGGCTCCTGATTGGCATAACGGGCCAAACCGAGCGAGAGCAGCTTCCTTGAGTAGGGATTGCTACTGAAATAGGCGGGATTCATCGCCTTGGCGGGCTGTTCGAACAGGGTCACCATCTGATCGCCATAGCTTTGCAGGCTACCCGACAGGTTGGCCCCCAGATGACGGATCAGGTTGGGGTTCTCCGCTTCGAAAGCCAGGGTCATCCGCTGCCAGATTTTATCCTGGGTACGCTGACCGGATGCTTGCCACAGCTTGAAGAGCGGCGAGCAGGCGTCAGGGCGGGATTGACCGCTCATCCAGAGTTTGCCAGCCCCCTGCAATGCTTCACCCTGTTTGCCGGTGTTGTAGAGCGCCTGATAGTGCATGCAGAGCAGATCGGTGGAGCTCGGCTTGGCTGGATAGAAGCGCAGGAATTGCGACCACTGCTCGCTCTGGGCCAGATAGGTAAGGTAACTGCGTTCCAGCCGGTTCGACTGGGGGGTGTCGCCATGCTCGCGGATAAAGCGGGTCACATCGTTGTAGTCGGCCGCCCCGGGCCGAAAGGCGAGCTGGTAGTAATCGAGGTAGGGCAACAGGGGATAATGAGCCAAACGGGCTCGAATTTGCTGGAAACGGGCCTGATCATCGGCCTTTACCGCATCGTAGGCCTGACGGTACAGCGACTGCTCCGCTGTTTGTGCCATCAGACCCGGCGCAAACAGCGCCGACAAAACAATTCCCCATACAGCTTTCACTGAACATCTCCATTGCGAGGCAAGAACACCGCCCGCGGGCGGTGGGTCTACTGCCTCCCATTCTACCCGTTGCCAGCCAAGGCGACAGCGGGGAGAGGAGACTATTTTTCTACGCCGCTCAGCTGGATTTCGCGCGGGTACTCTTGTCTTGCGAGGCGCTGCACATATTTCTCCAGATAGGGCACCGGCAACGGCTTGGAGGCGAGGTAGCCCTGATAGAAGCTGCACCCCTGCGCCTTGAGAAACTCCAGCTGCTGGCGTGACTCCACCCCTTCGGCGGTAACGTTGAACCCCATGTGGCGCGCCATGGCGATCACCGCCTCGACGATGGCCATGTTGTCGCCATCCTTGGGGATGTCCTGAATGAAGGAGCGGTCGATCTTGAGCTCGTCGGCGGGCAGTCGCTTGAGATAGCTCAGGGAGGAGTAGCCGGCACCGAAATCGTCGATGGCAAAGCTGATGCCAAGAGATTTGAGATCCGTCATCTTGCTGATGGTGTCCTCGGCATGGCCCAGCACCACGGATTCGGTGATCTCCAGATTGAGGCAGGCCGGATCCATGCCGGTTTGCGCCAGCACGTCGTGGATCCGCTCGACAAAGTCGGTGGCATGGAACTGCTTGGCACTGACGTTGACCGAGATCTGCGGGATATGGATTCCGTTCTCCTCCCACAGCACATACTGGGCACAGGCTTCGTGGAGCACCCAGTTGCCGATATCGACGATGAGATCGCTCTCCTCGGCGATGGGGATAAACTCGGCCGGCGAAACCAGTGCGCGCCCAGCCGGCTGCCAGCGGATCAGCGCCTCGACGCCGATGATGTCACCGCCATCCACCAGATGCTGGGGCTGATAGTAGAGCGTCAGCTCCTGCTGGTTGAGGGCGTTGCGCAGCTCGTTGTGGATGTGCAGGCGACGATCCGCCTGCTGCTGCATGGAGGCGTCAAAGAAGCGGCGAGTCTTGCGACCGGCCGACTTGGCCTGATACATGGCGGTATCCGCCTGCTTGAGCAGATCATCCACACCCTGCTCCCGATCCGGAAACAGGGTGATGCCGACACTGGCACCGATGTGCAGCACCTGCCCCGCATAGGTGTAGGGCGCGGCAATCTCGGTGATGAGCCGCTCGGCAATGATGTCGGCCTGCATCTCCGCCTGGGGCGGGCTGGCCGACAGCGACGGCAGCAGCAGAACGAATTCATCCCCGCCGAGGCGAGCCAGACAATCGCCCTGACGCACCAGCCGCTTGAGCCGGGTCGCGACCTCTTTGAGGAGCCAGTCGCCGGTAGCGTGGCCAAGGGAGTCGTTGATGGTCTTGAAGTGATCGAGATCGATAAAGAGCAGCGCGCCGATCAGGCAGCTGTGGGTCGCCTCGTTGAAGGTCTGAACCAGGGTTTCATGCAGCTGGCGGCGGTTGGGCAGACCGGTCAACTCGTCGTAATAGGCGAGATCCTGGATCCGCCGTTCGGCGGCCTTGCGCTCGGAGATATCCTCGAAGCAGATGACGAAGTGGCTTATGCCTCCCTTCTCATCCTGCACCGGCGTCACGATTTCCCACTGGGGATAGGTATGACCATCGGCGTGCAGACGCTGGGTCTCACCCTGCCAGCGGCTCAGGGGATTGAGCTCATAACCGAGCCCCCCCAGATTGGGCCAGAGATCCTGTTCCAGCTGCAGACCGAGCACGGCCTGACTGTCGAATCCGGTGATCTGGCTAAAGGCGTTGTTGACCCGCAGGATCTTGAATCCCGGGTCGGTGATGATGATCCCCTCATGGGTTTCAAAAGCTACTGCAGAGAGGCGCATCTGGGCATCTGATTGCAGCCGTTCCAGCTCGGCAACCATCCGCACAGTGAAGGTGTTGAGCACCGAGTTGAGGTTCGCCATGTCTGCCGGCGCCGAGCTGAGCAGCGCCAGATGGCCCAGCAGTTGCCCCCGGCCATCAAACAGCGGCTGACCGTAATAGGTCTGACCGGCAGCCAGCCACGGCTGGTACTCCTCCTGCTCGGAGAGCACCTCCAGGCAGACCGCGCCCTGTCGATAGAGCTGCTGGCAGGGGGTCCCCGCCAGCGGGTAATCCTTGAGCGCCAACCCGTCGGCGGCCAGCACCCGCACCCGATCCGCCGAGCTCAGCTCACCGACCCAGACCGCATCGACTTGCAGAATGTGGGAGAGCTGTTTGACCAGGGTGTTGAAGAAGTCGAGCCCGGTGCGGGCAGAAAGCGCCTGCGCCAGCTGGGTGAGCAGACTGGTCTGCAGCAAAGGCAGAGAGAGCTTGAGAGACGTTGCGGCAAGCGGGATCAGCCAACCACAGCAGACCTCCTGGTTGGGCACAAACTGGCCGCTCCAGAGCACATGGTTGAGGGCCCCCTCTTTATCTCTGAGGTGGCCGATAAACTGTTCCGGCAGGTGTGATTCATGAAGGCGGATGAGGAAGTCGGCAAAGCCCGCTTCATCTTCCGGCAGCAGCTGATCGGCCCATGGATGGACCCCCTTTCCTTGCCACTGCTGGCAGGTGCCCTGATCAGAGAGACTCCACTGATCATGCTGCCGATCAAAAAACCACATGACCTGCGTGGCTTGATGCTTCATTTATGACTCCAACACAACAACCGACCACGTTTGATGTCCAGCAACAGGCAGCAGCAACCGCTCCGGATCCGCTCATGAGGTCGAAGACAGGAGGGGCAAAGTGCAAACATGCGATATCAAGCAGTGGGAACCGGATATGAGGTCGACACAGGGTGCTGCCAAGAGGGGACAGAAACGATCCTATTCCGGTCATACTGCCTGCCAGTTTCAAGGAGCTCAAGCGATTTTTGGCACGAAACCGGAAAAGATCACAATTTATAAGTTGCTGAATAATGATGACCGCATTTTGTGATCCTTATCACATTTTAAGTGCCACCAATCAGTAATCTGAAGGTGAAGACACAAGCAAGACGACCCGAAGGGGGCCTATATGAAAATCGAAATTACCAGCAAAATCATCGACATCACCCCGGCTATTCGCGAGCGTATCGAATCCCGTTTTGAAAAGCTCGAACGTCTTCAGGTGCCTCTCATCACACCCCATGTGATTGTCTCCAAAGAGCGTCTGATGTTCATTGTCGAAGCCAGTGCTGGCATCCCCAACGGCAAACTGTTTGCCCAGGCAGAGCATGAGGATCTCTACGCCGCCATCAACGAATTGGGACAAAAACTGGAGCGTCAACTCAATCGCCATACCGAAAAACCCATTGCCCGTCGCGCCAATGCCGCGTTGAAGGAGCAGGTTGAAACGGACGAAGCTGACGCATAAGGCATCGCGGATCACAAAGAGCATAAAGGCGGGTTATCCCGCCTTTTTGTTTGCCTGATTTTCAGCTGTCTGAACAAAAGCAGCAGCCCCTAGCTGAGCCAGTGAAGACGGGTATCGACCCCCTGCTGCAACCGGTCGAGCACCGGCAACAGCACCAGCGGATCCTCCTCGCGCGGCACACTGGCTACCTTGTGTTGCAGCTTTTCGCGCCCCAGCAGCGTCAGATTGTCAAACACCGCCTCATCGATCAGCGGCTGTCTGGCTACCAGTGGCGGCGTTTGCAGTGCCAGCCAGAGCCGTACATCAACCATGCTCCCCCCCTGCTGCAACCGCTCATTGATGGCACTGCAGTCACTCCCCGCCCCCTCGGCCATCAGCACCTGAGCCTCTCGCAGCTCAAAGTACGCTCGCCAGTCCCGCTTGTCCGGGCTTGCCGCCGGCTTGGCATCGAACCAGGGCTGCTCTTCAACCGCATCGGTCAGCAGCGCCAGCTGCAATCGGAAATCAGCCCGATCGCCATGCTGAAGATCCAGGTTGAGACGTTGCCCCAACTGGCCTTCATCGACGAGCAGCTGATTACGGATTGAACTGGGTAGCATGGGATAACTCTTGGAAATGGTGATTTCATCTCTTATCGGCCACATATCCAATTCTTTTAATGGAAAAATCCGCTTCAGGGGTTCACAAAAGCGGAAGATCTGTTAGTATGCGCCTCGCACTTGGGGAGGGGTTCCCGAGCGGCCAAAGGGATCAGACTGTAAATCTGACGGCTCTGCCT